>DATJFE010000038.1:0-35054 GCA_035495955.1 Vicinamibacterales bacterium
ACGGGCGGGTGAAAACACTCCATCCCAAAATCCACGCCGGCATCCTGGCCCGCCGGCACCGTCCCGACGATCTCGAGGCCATCAAGGCGCAGGGCGTCGAGCTCGTCGATCTCGTCGTCGTCAACCTCTATCCGTTCGAGAAGGCGGCGATCAATCCCGACACGCCGTTCGACGAGCTGGTCGAGCAGATCGACATCGGGGGGCCGTCGCTCCTCCGTGCCGCGGGGAAGAACTTCCGCGACGTGATGGTCGTCGTGGATCCCGCCGACTATGCGCGCGTGCTCGAGCAGATGACGCGGCCCGGAGGGCCGTCGCTGGAGTTCAAGTTCGAGCTGATGCGAAAGGCGTTTGCGCACACCGCGCAGTTCGACGCGCTGATTGCGGAAACCCTGCGTAACATCCGGTGCGATGGGGAAACGTTCGCGCGCAGCCTGCCTCCCGCCATCGGCCTGTCCAGGCCGGAGGAGAATCGCCGCGCGCTGCGCTACGGGGAGAATCCGCACCAGGCGGCCGAATGGCTGCAGTGGGGCCGGCAGGGCGAGCCGCAGGAATGGGTCGTGCACCAGGGCAAGGAGCTGTCCTACACGAATCTGCTCGACCTCGACGCCGCGCTCCGCGTCGTTCTCGAGTTCACCGAACCGGCGGCGACTGTGATCAAGCACACGAATCCCTGCGGGACGGCGACCGGCAGGACGATTACGGAGGCCTACGTCAGGGCGCGCGACGCCGATCCGCTCTCGGCGTTCGGCGGCATCGTCGGGCTGAACCTGCCGATCGACGCCGACACCGCCAAGGCGATCACGTCGACGTTCATCGAAGCGGTGATCGCGCCGGGGATCGATGCGCCGGCGCGCGAGATTCTCGCAAAGAAGACCAACATGCGGATCGTGACGACGGACTTCGAATTCATCCGCAATGCGAGCGCGCAGGACATTCGATCGATTCTGAGCGGCATGCTGACCCAGGACGCGGACCGCGTCACCGAGGCGCAGATCCCGTGGCCGGTTGACACATCCGCCCCAACCTCCAGCATCCGCGTCGTCACGAAACGTCAGCCGACGACGGAGGAATGGACCGCGCTGCGGTTCGCGTGGCGGCTCTGCGCGCACGTGAAGTCGAACACGATCGTGTTCACGTCGGCCGACCGCTCGTTCGCGGTCGGCGCGGGCCAGATGAGCCGCGTCGACGCCGTGAAGGTGGCGGTCATGAAGGCGCGCGACGCGCAGCCGCCCGTGTCGCTGAAGGGCAGCGTCGCCGCATCGGATGCCTTCTTTCCGTTCCGCGACGGCCTCGATGCGATTGCCGACGCCGGCGCGACCGCGGTCGTCCAGCCGGGCGGCTCGGTGAAGGACGCCGAGGTGATTGCCGCCGCGGACGAGCGGGGCCTGGCGATGGTCTTTACGGGGCGCCGCCATTTCCGGCACTAGCCGCGGACAGGACGACGCCCTGCGCCACCGACGACGCGGACTGTTCAGCCACGGACCACGCGGACCACACGGACTGCTGTTCGTTCTGCTGGCTGTGACGCTGGTGCTGTATTTCGTCGATCTCGGCGGGACGTCGATCTGGGACGCCAACGAGGCGTTCTACGTCGAAACGCCGCGCGAGATGCTCGCCTCGCACGATCTGATCAATCCCACGTTCAACGGCGAACCGCGCTTCAACAAGCCGGTCCTCAGCTATTGGATTGTCGCGGGATTCTACCGGCTGTTCGGCGTCTCCGTCGGCGTCCAGCGATTGGCGATCGCCCTCGGCGCGATGCTCATCATCTTCAGTGCCTCCGTCCTCGCGCGCACGCTGACGGGAGATGCAGGATTAGGGATTCGGGATCAGGGATCAGCGATCAGGGATTCAGCGTTTCTGTGGGCCGCGCTCGGCCTCGCCGCTTCACCCCGGCTCGTCATGTTCGCGCGGCGCATTTTCATCGACGTCTGGATCACGGCGTTCATGTCCCTGACGCTCGTGTGCTTCGCGCTCGCCGAGCGTTATCCGCGGCGTCGCCGATTGCTGCTGATCCTCATGTATGTGTGCGTGGGCCTGGGAACGCTCACGAAGGGACCCGTCGCGATCGTCCTGCCCGCCCTCGCGTTCGGCGTCTATCTGCTCGTGCACGGGGAGTGGCGTCGAGTCTCGCAGATGATGCTGCCGCTCGGCATCGTGATCGTCGCCGCCATCGTCGTCCCCTGGTACGCTGCGCTGCACCATCAGCACGGATGGACGTACATCCAGCAGTTCTTCATCGGGGAGAATCTCGAGCGCTATCGATCGGGCGTCGGCTCGCCCCAGTCACGCGGCATCCTTTATTACGTGCCGATCGTGTTCACCGATTCCTTTCCCTGGTCCTTCCTGCTCTTCGCCGCCGCAGCGTGGTGGCGGGGGGCGACGGTGGGCGAACGCCGGATCCAGACGCTTTTGTGGTCGTGGATCGCCGTCATCGTGCTCTTTTTCTCCTTCTCCGCGAGCAAGCAGGATCTCTACATCTATCCAATCGTCCCCGCCGTCTGCGCGCTTGGCGGGGCCATCGTCGCCGGCGCGGACTCCGACTCGCGATCGCGGTACGGACGATGGACGGGGGTGGCGGCGGGAGCCGCGGGAGCGCTGCTCGCGCTGTGCGGCGCCGCGGTGTTGTACCTGTTCGAGACGAGCGGTCGGGTGTACGTGTTGAACGGCGCGACGGGGGTCGGCATCCTCGGCGTGTGCGGAGGCCTCGCAGCTCTCGCCTGCGCGATCTTCCGGAAGCCGATCGCGGCAAGCCTGGTCCTGCTGATCGCGATCGTCTCGCTCGACTGGATCTTCGTCGTCCGCGTCCTTCCGGACTTCGAGCGATACAAGCCCGTTCCGGCTCTGAGCGACGCGCTCCGCTCCCGACTGGAACCAGGCGACGTCGTCGCGGTCTATCGCGAAGCCGTGCCCAGCCTCGTCTACTATCTTCGACGGCACGTGAACGTGTACGCCGATGCGGAGCCCTTCCAGAACGCGATGGCGGCGCCGCGCCGCGTGTACGGCGTGCTGCGCGAATCCGACTATATGGAGCTGCGCTCCCGGATTGCCCGCCCGACCTGCGTGATCGAGCGCCGGCCGACATTCGACGTCCGGCTCGGAAACATCCTCCGCCGCGACCCGCCGCCGGAATTACTGCTGATCACGAACGAGTGTCTGGGAACCCGAACCCGTTGAACCCGTTGAACCCGTTGAACCCGCGTTTCGTGACGATGGCGTATGGGGACGAGCCGGGCGTGTACCGCCAGGCGGTGATGCTGATCGTGTCGCTCATCGCCCATGCGCCGCCGCCGTATGAAATCGTCGTCGCGACCGATCGGCCCGAGCGCTTCGTGTGGTTCGGGACGCGAATCGAGGTGGAATTTCTGACGGCCGAGCGGCTTGCCGGCTGGCGGCGGACTCCTGCCGTCTCCCTCCGCGAGAAGCTCGAGCTCGCGCGGCTGCTCAAACCGGATGGACGGCCGCTGGCGCTCCTTGACGCCGACACCCTCGCGATCGCGGACCTGCGGCCGTTCGTGAAGCAGCTCGCCGACGGAGCGGTGTTCATGCATACCTGCGAGTACGAATTGCGCCGCCGCAAGCGGGCCGGCGACCAGCCTCTGCTGCGCGCGCTCGCGGGCGCCACATTCAGTGGATGGAAGATGGGGGACGAGCGGATGTGGAACTCGGGGGTGCTGGCGGTCGGTTCCGAGGCCGGGCCGCTGCTGGACGACGCGCTCAGGCTGTACGACGCGATGGTCGAGGGCGGCGTGCGGCACTTCGCCCTCGAGCAGTTCGCGGCCGGCGTGGTCCTCGGTCGGACGGGGAAGCTGCAGGCCGCGCAAACCTGGTTCGTCCACTACTGGGGCAATAAACGCGGCTATGACGCCGAGATCGCGCGCCGGCTGGCCGACGCGTTCCTGCGGGGCGATTCGGTCAGGGATGCGGTCGAAGACTATCGGGCGCGGCCGATCGATCTGCCCGCCGAGATGCGCCCCGGCCCGGGCCAGAAACTGCGGCGCTGGCTCCGGCGCTAGACGACGGCCACGTACACCGCAGAGACCCGGAGTCCACGGAGACGCATAGAGAATTCGTGCCGCGGACGACACGGGCCGCGGACGACGCGGACGGCACTGACACGATTGGACGGCGGTCGCGACGCCGACCGCGCGTACCCGTCGAAGTACGCTCTGCGCGTCTTTGTGATCGCTGTGTCTCCGTGGTGATCTCTTTGAACTAGCGTTCTAGACCAAGACTAAAGCGTCGCGTGGAGCTCATCGTGGGTGATCGCGACGGGACCGAACCGCGCGACCGCGAGGCCCGCCGCGCGGTTCGCGAGGCGGGCGGCGTCCTTCAGCGATCCGCCGGCGGCGAGGCCGAGCGCCATGGCGGCGATCACCGTATCGCCCGCGCCCGTGACGTCCGACACTTCGCGCGCCTCCGCCGGCAGATCGAATTCACCCTGCGGGCCCAGGAGCCACATCCCGTGCTCGCCGCGGGTGATCAGCACGCTTTCGCAGCGCGCGCGCTCGCGAAACCGGACGGCCGCCGACCGCGCTTCGTCCGCGGTGCGGATGCGCTGCAGCGTCACGGCCTCCGCTTCGTGATGGTTCGGCGTGATCAATGACGCCCCGGCGTAATAGTCGATGTGCGGCACCTTCGGATCGACGAGCGCGGGAATCTTCTTCGCGCGCGCCGATTCAATCGCCGCCTGCGCCGTCGCCCGGGTGATCGCGCCCTTCTGATAGTCCGAGATGACCACGACGTCCGCCCGGGCAGCCGCCGCGCGGATGTTGTCGACCAGCGCCTGGCCGATCGCGCCAGCGGCGTCGCGCTCGCACTCGTAGTCGATCCGCGCCACCTGCTGGTTCCGCGTCGTCACCACGCGAAGCTTGCGCGTGGTCCGCCGCTCCGGATCGGTGGCGATCGAGTCCGTCCCGATGCCGGCGCGCCGCAGCTCGGCGAGCAGCTGCGTGCCTTCGTCGTCCGGTCCGATGAGGCCGGCGATCTCGACCGCGCCGCCGAGCGCGGCCACGTTCTGCGCCACGTTCGCGGCGCCCCCCAGCCGGTAGCTCTCGCGCTCGAACTGGACGACCGGCACCGGCGCCTCGGGCGAGATGCGCTCGACGCGGCCCATCACGAAGTGATCGAGCATCAGATCGCCGACCACGAGCACGCCGCCGCCGCGGGCGCGCGCGAGCAGGGCGCGGAGATCGCTCGTGCCGCTCATGCCCGATCCGCGGGCTCGGCGGCGTACGGCAGCGTGACGAGTACGAGGAACAGCATCAGGAACTCGGAATCGCCGAAATTGTATTCGAACAGCCCGGCCGTCAGCATCGCGCCGATTGCCGCGAGCCCTGCGTTGGACAGCGATCGAACGTCCGATCGACGCCGGCGAAGGAAATCGCGGACGAGCGTGACGATGAACCACAGCCAAACCAGCAGCGCGGGCAGTCCGCGCTCGGCCGCGATCTGGAGCGGCACGTTGTGGAGGTGCGGGTTCAACTGGTTGACCGCGGCCTTGTCGCGGTAGTGCGGGTAGACCTGGATCACCATGTCGGGCCCAACCCCGGTGAGCGGATCATCCTTGATGATCCGCCAGCCCGATCGCATCATCGCCAGACGGTCGGCGTTCGACGGATCCGTCAGGCTGAAGGTCGAATAGAGGCGCGTCGTGAGACTGGCCGGCGCGAGCATCAGGAAGCCGCCCAGCGCGATCGGCAGCAGGCCGAGCAGCCGGAAGTCGCGCAGGAGGAACAGAATGCCGATGCCGACGCAGGCGCCGACCCACGCGCTGCGCGTGAACGTGAAGCCCAACGCGAGCAGCAGCGCGGGGAGCACGAGCCCGGCCCACGCGCGATTGTGCTTGGCGAACATCACCCGCGACACGGCGGCGCAGCTCACGAGCATCAGCAGGCCCGAGTACGTCATGTAGAGCCCGAGCGTGCCCTGCGGGCGCCGTCCCAGGTTGTCGTAGTTCAGGATCAGGTATTGGATGATTCCGTACGTCGCGCTGAGCGCCCCGATGGTGATGATGACATCCGTGGCGAGCAGGGCGCGGCGGCCGCGGAACAGTCGATAGACCAGCGGCACGATCACGAGCAGCACGAGCTGCTTGGAGCGGATGAAACTCACGTGAGGGTCGACCGAAAACGCCGCCGCGACGAGCGTCGCCGCGGCGTACGCCGCCAGCGGCCAGAACATCGCCGGGACGCTGATCCGCTCGCGGTTCCTGACGAGCAGCACCAGCCACAGCAGGACGACGATCGTCAGGAGGATGTCGGCGGCCGCGATCGAGACCTGGAGCGCGGCTACGAACGCCAGCATGACCAGGCACGCGGCACGCTCGAGAGGCGCGGCAGGCAGCGCCGGCGTCGTGTCCTCGCGCGCGGCCCATTCGCGAGCGGCGCTGGCGTCTGTGGTCATGCGCGATCCGGCGGTCTCGCGGCCGCCATCGCCCGCTCCGCCGCCTCAATCACCGCGTGGGGCGCCAGGCGCGTCAGGCATCGGAAGTCCCCCGGCACGCAGACCCGCTGATCGCACGGCCGGCACGGCAGGTCCATCACTTCGATGGATTCCGCGGGTGGTCCGGCCCGCCACGGCGCCGACTGTGCGGACAGCGTCGGACCGAAGATGCCGACGATCGCGGTCGGCGTGGTCGCGGCGATGTGCAGCGGACCCGTATCGCCGCCGATGAACAGGCGGCTGCGTCCGATCAGCGCGCGCAGCTCCTGCAGATCGAACTCGCCGAGATCGCTGATGCGGCGTCCGCCCTCGCCGAGCGCCGCGCGCGCCGCGGCCGCGATGCGCGACGCGGCCTCGCGGTCCGAAGGGCCGGAGCTGACCGCGATGCGGCGACGCGGGTCCTGCGTCGCCAACTGCGTGATCAGCGTGACGAAACTCGATTCGGGCCAGCGGCGGAACCGGTTGCCGGCGCTGACGTGAACGACGATCAGTTCGTCCTGCTCGCCCACGCCGGCGCGCGCCAGCCGCGCCGCCATCCGCGCGTCCGCGTCCGCGTCGAGCGGCATCTCCACGGCGTCGCTGTCGGGACGCGGCGCGCCTCCCGGCCATCCAGGGAGCGCCTCGAGCAGGTCCCACTGATTCACGACCGAGTGGCGGGCCCGCAGCGCGCGCGGCCGCCCGACCACGCGCGTGTACATCCACGTCCGGCCGGCGATCGCGTAGCCGATGCGCTCGCGCGCGCCGCTCGCCCAGGTCAGCAGCGCGCTCCTGGGGCCGCCGTGAAGATCGATGGCCACATCGAACCGCTCGCGTCGAAGCCGGCGCGCCAGCCCGACGTCTGCGAAGAGCCGCCCCGCGCCCCGCCGCCGCGGCGCCACGATGACCTCGTTCAGATGGGGATTGTTTCGCACTACGGGCGCCGCTTCCGCTTCGACGACGTAGACCAGCCGGGCGCCTGGATACGCGCGCCGCAGCCCACGGATGAGCGGCGTGGTGAACACGACGTCGCCAATCAGCCGGAGGCGCACCAGCAGGATCTTCACTCGCTCTCGCTCGCGAAGCCCCTGATCAAGGTTCGATCGTCGCTTCGTCGATCAGCATCACGGGAATGTCGTCCTTGATCGGATACACGCGCCGGCACTGGGGGCACTTGAGCGCCGTCCCGCCCTTGACGAGCTCCACCTTCGTCTTGCAGTTGGGGCACGCGAGAATCTCGAGCAGCTCCGGATCTACGGGCATGTGTGTCCCTCGTCCATACGTCCATGGTCCCAGGTCCCTGGTCTCAGGTCCCCGGTCTCAGGTCAGTCTCCGGTCCCCGGTCCCTGGGTCCTGAGTCATGTGCGTCGTACGGCTATTATAGTCAGCAGGATATGTCGATCGTCTTCGCGCTCTGTCTGTCGATCGTCGCGAGCTCGAATCAGGGGCGGCCTGCGACCTCTGGATCCGCTGCTCGACGACCCGCGACCGAGCGACAATCGATCCAGGGACCTGAGACTGACGGACAAGGGACCAAAGGACAAGGGACCAAAGGACAAGAGAGCGACGGCCCGGAGTTCTATTTCCTGATGGGCCGCTACCTCGAAGGCGCCGGCAAGGTCGACGATGCCGTCGCGGCGTTCAAGAAGGCAATCGAGCTGGATCCGCGCAGCGCCGAACCGCGCGCGGAGCTCGCTGCCCTCTACGCGCGGCAGGACAAGGCGCGCGAGGCGCTCGATGCCGCGGAAGATGCCCTCAAAGTCGACCCCAGGAACAGGGAAGCCAATCGCATTCTCGGTACCGTGCTGGCCGCGCTTGCCGAGCAGCGCCAGGCGGGCCGTCCCGGCGACGATGTCGCGGCGTACCCGAAACGCGCGATCGCCGCGCTCGAGATCGCGCGAGGCGACGGGACCGGAGATCTGTCCATCGACCTCGCGCTCGCGCGCTTGTATCTGGACCAGGACCGTCCCGCGAACGCCGTCCCGCTGCTGCGGCGGATCGTTCTCGAGCAGCCGCAGTACGCCGACGGCGCCATGCTGCTCGCCGAGGCGCAGGAGGCCTCCGGCGCGCCCGAGGCGGCGATCGAGACCCTCACGACGCTCCTCCAGGAACAGCCGCAGTTCTTCCGCGGCCGGGTGCAGCTCGCCGAGCTCTACGATCGGCAGCGTCGGTGGGCCCAGGCCGCCGACGCCTGGGCGCGCGTCCAGGCGATCAATCCGGCCAATACGGAGATCGCCGCGCACCGCGCCTCCGCGCTCCTGAACGCCGGACGCGCCGCCGACGCGCGGGACATCCTGCGCGACGCGCTCAAGACCGCGCCGGACGACGTGCGGATGTCGTACTTGATGGCCCAGGCGCAGCGCGAAAGCGGCGACGTCGAAGGCGCGGAAGCCACGGCGCGCGCGCTGCACGCCGCCCATCCCGACGATGTGCGCACGACCTACCTGCTGGGCCAGGTGCTGGCCGCGCGCGACCGCTATCAGGATGTCGTGGATCTGCTGAAGCCGGAGATCGCGAAGCTGCGCGCGACGAATGCAAGGGCGCCGCAGGTAGCGATGCTGCTCGCGGCCGAGGGTACCGCGCTCGTCCAGTTGAAGCGGCAGGACGAGGCGCTGGGCGTCCTGAAGGATGCGATAGGGATCGCTCCGGACGACACGACAGTGCTGTTTCAGTACGGCGCGGCGCTCGATCGCGCCGGGCGACAGGCGGACGCCGAGAAGATCTTCCGGGACGTGATCGCGCGGGATCCCCTCGATGCCGGCGCGCTCAACTATCTCGGCTACATGATGGCCGAGCACGGCACGTCGCTCGACGAGGCCGTCACGCTCATCCAGCGCGCGCTGAGCGTCGAACCCGATAATCCGTCGTATCTGGACAGCCTCGGATGGGCGTACGTCCAGCAGGGCAAATTCGCCCAGGCCGATCCCCCGCTCAGCGCCGCCGCCGAGAAGCTGCCGAAGAATTCGGTCATTCAGGATCATCTGGGCGATCTGCGCCTGAAACAGAACCGTCGGGCCGACGCGATTGCCGCCTGGCAGCGTGCGCTCGAGGGCGACGGGGAGTCCATCGATCGCGCGAAGATTCAGAAGAAGATCGATGTGGCCAGGAAGAGCAGGTAAGCCACAATTCCCAACTCCACAACTCCCAACTCCGCAAAGCGAATGACGTCCGGCTTCACCAGGCGCGTACCGTGTGAGGTTGGGAGTTGGGTGTTGGGAATTGCCGTCGCGGCGTCCCTGATGGGTTCCTGCGCGCCGCGGCAACCGTTGCTCCCGTCGGGTGCGGGTGCGCCGTTTCCAGACTTTCCCTCGGCGTACCGTCAGGCGACGGCGGCGTGCGAGCAGATCAAGACGATCACCGCGACGTTCGCCCTTACCGGACGCGCCGGATCGAGCAAGCTGCGAGGACGGATCGACGCTGGCTTTGCGCCGCCCGCCCGGGCGCGGCTCGAGGGCATCGCGCCGTTTGGCAAGCCCGTCTTCATCCTCGTTGCGGATGGCGAACGCGGCACGCTGGTGCTGCCGCGGGAGGATCGCGTTCTCCGCGACGCGCCGCCGGATCGCATCGTCGAAGCGCTGGCGGGCGTGCCTCTTGGTCCCGAGGCCCTGCGAACGGCGGTCAGCGGCTGCGGGCTCGATGGCGCATCGCCCGCCGAAGGGCAGTCCTTCTCCAACGGATGGGTATCGGGTGCGTCCGGCGACTCGACCGTCTACCTGCGACAGGAAAACGGCGCCTGGCGCGTCGCAGCGGCGACGCGCGGTCCGGTCACGATCACGTATGCGGATTACGCCGCCGGCCGGCCGTCGACGATCCGCTTTCGCGCCGAGAGCCAGGGCCGTACGACGACGGATCTGACGGTGAGATTGTCGAACGTCGACCTCAACACGACGCTGGATCCCAGGACCTTCGAAGTCGACCTGCCGGAGCACCCGGTGACGCTCACGCTCGAAGAACTTCGCCGGGCAGGTCCACTGGGCGGGGGCGGATTGTGACTGCGGCCTCAAGTGGCAATCGCGAGTCGGCTCGTGCCTAAGAGAATGAAATTAACCGTTCGCGCGCATGCGAAGGTGAACCTGGATCTTCGGGTGCTTGGGGTTCATCCCGACGGCTATCACGAACTCCGGACCGTGTTTCAGACGATCGAGCTGCACGATACGCTCGTGTGCGCGGACCAGCCGGGAGCGTTCACGCTCAAATGCCGGACGCCGAACGTGCCGCTCGACGAGAGCAACCTGATCTGGAAGGCGGCGGCGGCGTTGTGGACGGCGCTCGGCCGGGGTGGACGCGTGCGCGACACGGTGGTCCGGATCGACAAGCGAATCCCCGTCGAAGCGGGACTGGGAGGCGGCAGCGCGGATGCGGCGGCTGCGCTCATGGCGCTGGGACGCCTGTGGGGCGGCGCGCCGATCACGCTGCTGCGGGATGTCGGCGCGGCGATCGGCGCGGACGTGCCGTTTTTTCTCTCCGGCGGGACCGCCCTGGGCCTCGGCCGCGGCGAGGAGATCTACCCGCTCGTCGATCTGCCGCCGCACTTCGTGGTCGTCGTCCGTCCGCCCTTCGGCGTGTCGACCGCCGAGGCATACGCCTGGTACGACGAGGATCGCGCGGCGGGCCTGCGCGAGAATCGGGAGCTTCAAATGCTGCCGGTTCCATGGCCCAGCCGCGCCGCCCAGATGATCAACGATCTCGAGCCGCCGGTCATGCGGCGGCACCAGGAGATCGGTCCGCTCAAGCAGCAACTGCGCGACGCCGGTGCGATGGCGGCCGCGATGTCGGGCAGCGGCTCGGCGGTTTTCGGGCTCTTCCGGAGCAGGGCCGCGGCCGAGCGCGCTGTCAAGCCTTTGTCTAGAAACGGCGCACGGGCGCTGGTGACCCGCACGCTGACGCGCGCCGAGCACGAAAGACGCGGCAAACCGGTTGTCCTTCGGCATGCGACCTCGCGGCGCGCAGGACAACCCTGAGCGCCGTCGAAGAGTTGCCCGTCTCCCCCGGATCCGCTACACTTGACCTTTTGTAGCTGGCCTCTCGGGGGCCCCTAGGGGATTTGGAAATTTGGAAATCGGGTAATCGGATAATCTTGCTTGCGCCGGATACCGCCGGCGCTTTGGAAGCGCTCGATTACCAGATTTCCAGATTTCCAAATTTCCATATGTTCCTGGGGCGTGGCCAAGCGGTAAGGCGCGGGACTTTGGATCCCGTATTCGGAGGTTCGAATCCTCCCGCCCCAACCATGCTTCTGGTGGTGCCTGCGTGATCACGACTGGAGCGTTACCGGCGACGATGGCCAGCGGGCAGCTCAAGATCTTTTCCGGCAGCGCGCACCGGGCGCTCACCGAGGAGATCGCCGAGTTCCTGCAGGTTTCCGTGGGACACGCGCGGCTGCAGCGCTTCCCGGACACCGAGGTCTCGTTCCAGATCGACGAGAACATCCGCGGGACCGACGTCTTCATCGTGCAGCCGACGTGCGCCGACGTCGATCGGCACCTCGTGGAAATCTGCGTGATGATCGATGCGTTCCGGCGTTCGTCGGCATCACGCATCACGGCCGTGATTCCGTATTACGGCTACGCGCGGCAGGATCGCAAGGACAAGCCGCGGGTCCCGATTTCCGCGAAGCTCGTCGCCAACCTGCTCAGCGCCGCGGGCGCGAACCGGGTGCTGACGATGGATCTGCACAAGGCGCAGATTCAGGGGTTCTTTGACATTCCGGTCGACCATCTGTTCGCCGCGCCGGTGATCATCGATTACCTGTCGCGCCTCGACAGTCCGAATCTGACGATTGTCTCGCCGGACGCGGGCGGCGCCGAGCGCGCACGCGCGTATGCGAAGCGCCTCGATGCCGAACTGGCGATCATCGACAAACGGCGGACGGAAGACGGCACGGCGGAAGTGATGAACGTGATCGGCGACGTCGGCGGCAGGACGTGCATCCTGCAGGACGACATCATCGACACGGCGGGCACGATCGTGAAGGCGGCCAACGCGCTGAAGGTGAACGGCGCCGAGCGCGTGTTCGCGTGCGCGGTCCACGGCGTGCTCTCCGGGCCCGCGATCGAGCGCCTCGAGGCAGCGCCGATCGATCAGGTCATCATCACGAACACGATTCCGCTGATGACCGACCGCGCGCGGAGCTGCCGCAAGATCAAGCAGCTCTCGGTCGCGCGGCTGCTGGGACAGGCGATCAGAAGTATTCACGAGGAAACGTCGGTCTCCTCGCTGTTCGTGTAGACGTAAACTGTAAACCGCGGACTGTGAACCGTTATGGACGCAACACTTCAGGCAGAAAAACGAGAAGGCCGAGGAAAAAACGAAGCCAGGCGCCTGCGCGCGGCGGGGAAGATCCCGGCGGTCGTCTACGGATCCGAGAAGAACAAGGCGACCGAGATCGCCGTCGATCCTCGCACGCTGCTGCGCATCCTCCACTCCGAGTCCGGCGTGAACACGCTCATCGGCCTCGAGGGCGCCGGTCTCGCCGTCGGCGGCAAGGTGCTCGTCAAGGAGTACCAGCTCGATCCGATCGACCACCGTCTGCTGCATGCGGATTTCTACGCCGTCGCGATGGACAAGGCGATCGTGGTCACCGTGCCGATCGTCATCAAGGGGGAGCCGAAGGGCGTCAAGCAGCAGGGGGGCATCGTCGACTTCGTGAACCGCGAGATCGAGGTCGAATGCCTGCCGGGCGACATCCCCGAGCACATCGACATCGACATCAGCGAGCTGATGCTGCACCAGGGCATCCGCGTGCGCGATCTGCCGAAGAACGACAAGGTGAAGCCGGTCAGCGAGCCCGAGATGATGATCGTCCACGTCGTGACGATCAAGGTCGAGGAGGCGCCGGCGCCGGCGGAGGCGGCGGCGGTCGCCGGGGTGGCTCCGGCCGCGCCTGCGGAGCCGGAAGTCATCAAGAAGGGCAAGAAGGAAGAGGACAAGGAAGAGAAGAAGTAATTGGCGGGTTGGTGAATTGGTGAGGTTGGTGAATTGGATCCGAACCCCAATTCCCCGATTCCCCAATTCCCCCATTCACCAATGAAGTTGATCGCGGGTCTCGGCAACCCTGGTCCCAAGTACGAGGGTACGCGGCACAACGTGGGTTTCGCGGCCGTGGACCTGCTGGCCAGGCGGCACCACGTTGAATGGGAGGCCGCGCCGCGAGGCACCGAAGCGCTGATCGGCCGCTGGCGGGCGCCGGATGTCGTGCTCGCCAAGCCGCTGACGTTCATGAACCTGAGCGGCACGGCGATCCTCGGGCTGCTGCAGTTCTACAAGATCGAGCTCGCCGACGCGCTCGTGATCGTCGACGAGGTGCAGCTCGGAACCGGACGCACACGGCTGCGGCCGGAAGGGTCGGCCGGCGGGCACAACGGCTTGAAGTCGGTCATCGCGTCGCTCGGGACCGGACAGTTTCCGCGGCTGCGTATCGGCGTCGGCCGGGGCGACAATCGGCGGGATCTCGCGGACCACGTGCTGGCGAGATTCGAGGCGGACGAGCGTGCCGTCATCGACGAGGCGATCGCCCGCGCGGCGGATGCGGCGGAGATGTTCATCGACGAAGGGATCGTCGCGGCGATGAACCGGTACAACAGAAAGGACGACGCGGCAGACGGCGGAAACGAAGACAACTAATCCTTGTCTCCTTGGAACCTGATTCGCAGGTTCCCGCACAGTCCAGAAGGAGAGTCATGAGTCAGATCAGACAGTACGAGCTCGTGTACATCGTGTCGCCAGACGCGAGCGAGCAGGCGATCGCCGAGCTGCACACGCAGGTCGAGCAGATCGCGCAGCGCTACAACGGCACGCTCGACAAGACAGAGAACTGGGGCCGGCGGAAGCTGGCCTACGAGATCGGCCACGCCCGCGAGGGCACCTACGTTGTCGAGACGATCAGCGGATCGGGCGAGATGGTGAAGGAGATCGACCGCCGGCTGCGCGTCACCGACACCATCATCCGGCACCTGATCGTCCGGGTGGACGACGATCTCCGCGTGGCCGACCGCCTGCGGAGCGAGCGGAAGGCGACGCAGGCGCGCCGGCGCACGGCCCGCGGGCTGCCGCCGGAGCCGCTGCCGACCGAGCGGCGCGGCGATCGCGACAACGACGACTCGGATGATTTGGGCCTGGAAGGCTCGGAGGTTCAGCGATGAGCGGAGAACGCGGGGGCGGCCGCGGCCGCGGCGGCAAGAAGGACGACAAGGACAAGGGCAAGGGGGAGCGTCCGCGCGGCGGCGGATTCTTCCGCCGGCGGCGGGTCTGCAAGTTCTGCGCGGACAAAATCGATTACATCAACTACAAGGACGTGCGGCTGCTGTCGCCGTTCATCCCGGAGCGCGGGAAGATCCAGCCGCGGCGGATTTCCGGCACGTGCGCGAAGCACCAGCGTGCACTGCAGACCGCGATTTCGCGCGCCAGGCAGCTGGCGCTGATTCCGTACGTGACCGACTAGCCGCACGCGCCGACGGCCCGCAGCCGTCGGCCCGTCACAGGACAAGCGATGGAAGTGATACTCAGAGAACACGTCGATAATCTGGGCCGCCGCGGCGACGTCGTGAAGGTCGCCGAAGGCTACGCGCGCAATTTCCTGCTGCCGCGCAAGCTGGCGCTGCCCGTCAACGACAACAACAAGCGCCAGATCGAGCGCGAGAAGAAGCTGGCCGAGGCGCGCGACATGGAGGAGAAGGCCGCTGCCGACGCGGTTGCGGCCCGCCTCGCGGAGCTCGACATCGAGATCCCGCGCCGCGTCGGGGAGAACGACACGCTCTACGGCTCGGTGACGTCAGCCGACGTCGCGCAGGCGCTCCAGGCGAGGGGATTCGAGATCGACAAGCGCAAGGTCCACCTGCCGGAGCCGTTGAAGGCGCTCGGCGAGAGCACCGTGCCCGTGAAGATCCACCGCGAGGTGATCGCCCAGGTCAAGGTGCGGGTCGTGGCGGACAAGAAATAAAGTCCTCAAACTCCCAACTCCCAACGCCCAAAGAATCCCCAATCGCCTCCGTGGGAGTTGTGGCGTTGGGAGTTGAGCGTTTGTTGTATCCTTCTGTCTCCCGCCGATGCCCGAAACGATTGCCCCCGCGGCCGACCGCACGCTTCCGCACAATCTCGAAGCCGAAAAGTCCGTGCTCGGCGCGATCCTCATCCATAACGAGGCGTTCAATCACGCCGCGGAGCTGATCGACTCGCGCGATTTCTTCCGCGACGCCCACCGGCGGATCTTCGACAAGATGGTGGCGCTCAGCGAGCGGAACGACGCCATCGATCTCGTCACGCTCAAGGAGGAGCTGCAGCGATCGGGCGAGCTCGAGGAAGTCGGCGGCCCCGCCTACATCGCGTCGCTCGCCGACGGCGTCCCGCGCAGCGCGAACGTCGAGCACTACGCCCGGATCGTCAAGGAAAAGGCGACGCTGCGGAACCTGATTCACTCGGCGAACCGCATCCTCGCCGACGCGTACCAGGCGGAGGACGACGCGGATTTGATTCTCGACGGCGCCGAGAAGGCAATCTTCGCCATCGCGGAGGATCGCATCCGCGAAGGGTTCGTCCCGCTGCGCGATCTCGTGCAGAGCAGCTTCGCGACGATCGAGAAGCTCCAGCAGCACAAGGGGCTCGTCACGGGCGTCCCGACCGGCTTCGTGGATCTCGACGAGATGACGGCAGGGCTCCAGCCGTCGGATCTGGTGCTCGTCGCGGCGCGGCCGTCGATGGGCAAGACCAGCTTCGTCCTGAACGTCGCGCAGCATATCGGGACGCAGACCGAAATGACGGTCGGCTTCTTCAGCCTCGAGATGTCGAAGGAGCAGCTGTTCATGCGGATGCTCACGTCCGAGGCGCGTATCGACGCCCACCGGTTCCGCAGCGGCTATCTGAACGAGAAGGACTACGGGCGCCTGTCGCACGCGCTCGGGACGCTCGCCGACGCGCGCGTGTTCATCGACGACTCGGCGTCGATCGGCGTGCTCGAGATGCGGGCCAAGGCGCGGCGCCTCCAGGCCGAGCACGGCCTGCACCTGCTCATCATCGATTACATCCAGTTGATGCAGGGGCGCGGCCGGTTCGAGAGCCGTCAGACGGAGCTCGCGTCGATCTCGCGGTCGCTGAAGGGACTGGCCAAGGAGCTCAAGGTGCCGATCGTCGCGCTCTCCCAGCTTTCGCGCGCGCCGGAGACGCGATCGGATCACCGGCCGCAGCTGTCGGATCTGCGCGAATCGGGGGCGCTCGAACAGGACGCGGACGTCGTCATGTTCATCTTCCGCGAGGAGCAATATCGCGACGCCGAAGGCCAGCCCAACCAGGAGGCTGAAGGCATCGCCGAGATCATCGTCGGCAAGCAGCGCAACGGCCCTGTGGGCACCGTCAAGCTCGCGTTCATCAAGGAGCACACGCGCTTCGAGAATCTGGCGCAGGGCGGAGTGTGAGCGAGGCGCGAGGTCCGAGGCGTGAGGCGCGGGACGCGAGGCGCGCGGCGCGCGTTCGGATCGCTCGCGGCACCGTCGCATGATCCGGCCGACTGTTGCTCGTGTCGATCTGGCCGCTATCGAAGACAATCTCTCGGCGATCTCCGCATTCCTCAGCGCCGCGCCGCGCACCACGCTCCCCGCGCCCCGCATTATCGCCGTCGTCAAAGCGAATGCGTACGGCCACGGCGCGAGCGAGGTCGGCCTCGCGCTCGAGCGCGCGGGGGCGGCGATGCTCGCCTGCGCCGACATCGAAGAAGGGATCGTCCTGCGTCGCGCCGGCGTCAGGATCCCGATCCTCGTCTTCGGGGCGCTCGGTATCAGCGATTTGGATGGCGTGTTTGACTACGATCTCATCCCGACCGTCTCCACGCCGTCTGCCGCCGCCGCGTTGGCGTCCGCAGTCGGCAAAAGGCGCGATCCGGCTTCCCCGCGCGTTCGCCGGGGTCAGACCCCGAGCTGGAATTCCATCCCTAATTCGGCTGGAAGTCGGCTGCGGTGCCACCTGAAAATCGATACGGGGATGAACCGTCTCGGATTTCGCCATGATAATTTGGGGCGGACGTTGCCGGAAATTGCGCGCGGGGGGCGACTGGACATCGACGCCGTCTACACGCATTTCGCCACCGCCGACGACCCCGAGCACCCGGCGTTCGCCTCGCAGCGCGAGCGCTTCGAACACGCCCTCACTCTGCTGCCCACCCTCGGCATCGCGCCGAAATACCGCCACGCCGCCAACAGCGCGGCGCTGCTCCGCGACCAGCGCGTCTGGTACGACTTCGTCCGCCCCGGCCTCCTCCTCTACGGCATCGTCCCTCCGCCGCTCGCGGCGACGCTCCCGCTGCGACCTGCCCTGTCACTCCATAGCCGTATCGTGCACGTGAAGGGCATGCGCCCGGGCGAAGGCACCGGCTACGGCCTCCACACCGTGGTCGACCGTCCGACGACGATCGCGATCGTGCCGGCGGGATATGCGGACGGACTCGATCGCCGCATGGCGGGACGGTCCTGGATGCTCGTACGCGGAAAGCGCGTACCGATCGTCGGCTCCGTTTGCATGGACATGACGATCGTGGACGTCACCGGCATGGATGTCTCCACCGGCGACGAGGTGGTCATCGTCGGGCATCAGGACAACGAATCGATCGGCATGCGCGAAATCGCGGCGGCTATCGGAACGATCCCGTACGAGCTCCTCTGCCGCGTTGGCACGCGCATTGAACGGCAATATGAAACGGGTAATCGGGTAATCGGGTAATCCAGAAACGTGAAAACGAAGACCGTTTACGCATGCCAGCAGTGCGGCGCGCAGTCGCCGAAGTGGCTCGGGCGCTGCCCCGAGTGCGAGGCGTGGAACTCGTTCGTCGAAGAACGGCCGGTGCCGGCGATTGCCGGCGGCGGCGCGGCGGCGGCGAGTGCCGGCGCGCGGTACGCGCTGGCAGCCACGGCCGGTCCGCAGTTGTACGAAGAGATTGACAGCGTCGTCTCCACAAGGCTGTCGACGGGTATCGACGAATTCGACCGCGTCCTGGGCGGCGGCGTCGTGCCGGGCTCGCTCGTCCTGATCGGCGGCGAGCCTGGCATTGGCAAATCGACGCTGCTGCTGCAGGCGGCCGCGCATTTCGCGCGCGCGACCGGCCCCGTCCTCTACAGCTCCGGCGAGGAGTCCGAGCACCAGATTAAATCGCGCGGCGAACGCCTCGGCGTGCAGCGGGCGCCCCTCTATCTTCTCGCTGAGACCTGTCTCGAACGGATCCTCGAGGAGATCGCCCGCCTGCGGCCGGCCCTGATCGTCGTCGATTCGGTGCAGACCATCTTCTCGCTCAAATTCCAGTCGGCACCCGGCAGCATCGGCCAGGTGCGCGAGGCCGCCACGCAACTGCTGTTCGCGGCGAAGGGCCAGAACATCCCGACGTTCCTGGTCGGCCACGTGACGAAGGACGGCAGTCTGGCCGGACCGAAAGTCCTCGAGCACATCGTCGACACCGTGCTGTACTTCGAGGGCGAGAAGCACCATGCCCACCGCGTCGTGCGCGCCGTGAAAAACCGGTTTGGCGCCGTGAGCGAGCTCGGTGTGTTCGAGATGACGGGCAAGGGTCTCGCCGCCGTGCCCAATCCGTCGCAGATGTTTCTGGCCGAGCGTCCCGCAGACGCGCCCGGATCGGCGGTGCTCTGCTGCATGGAAGGCTCGCGGCCTCTGCTCGTGGAGGTACAGGCGCTCGTCAGCACCAGCTCCTACGGCAACGCGCGCCGCATGGCGAGCGGGATCGATCAGAACCGGCTGTCGCTGCTGCTCGCGGTCCTGGAGAAACGCGCGGGACTCAATCTCCTCGGCGAGGATGTTTTCATCAACGTTGCCGGCGGGATGACCGTCGACGAGCCGGCGGCCGATCTCGCGATCGTCGCCGCTGTCGCCTCGAGCCTGCGCAATCGCCCGATTCGCGCGAGGACGGCCGTTTTTGGCGAGGTCGGCCTCGCCGGCGAGATTCGCGGCACGTCGCAGGCCGCGCTTCGACTGCGCGAGGCGGCGCAGATGGGCTTCACCCGCATCATCGTCCCCGAGGCCAACGTCGCTCCTGCCGACGCCCCGGCCGGATGCGAGCTCATCGCCGTCAAGAACGTCGGCGAGGCGCTCGATCAACTGATGGACTGGTAGTAGACTCCAAGCTCTCGCTGACCGCGCAGAATTCAGATGCCTCTCGCCGCCGGCGCGCGATTCGGGCGCTACGAGGTCCTCGGCCCGCTCGGCAAGGGCGGTATGGGCGAGGTGTACCGCGCGCGGGACACGACGCTCGGTCGCGACGTCGCGCTGAAGGTCCTCCCCGGCAGCGTCACGCACGATCCCGAGAAGATCGCGCGCTTCCGGCGCGAAGCCCAGGTCCTCGCCTCCCTGAATCATCCACACATCGCAGCCATTTACGGCGTCGAGCAATCGGGCGGCACGCAGTTCCTCGTGCTTGAACTGGTCGAAGGGCAAGACCTGGCGCAGCGGCTGGCGCGGGGCCGTCTGCCGCCAGACGACGCGCTGGCGATCGCGAGGCAGATTGCGGACGCGCTCGAGGCCGCGCATGAACGAGGCATCGTCCACCGTGATCTCAAACCCGCCAACGTCGCGCTGACGCCTGACGGGGAGGTGAAGGTGCTCGACTTTGGCCTGGCGAAATCCATTGAGTCCGCCGCCACGAATGGCATGCTCGACCTGGCCACCATCACGACGCCGGCGATGACGACCGGCGCAGGCATGATTCTCGGCACCGCGGCCTACATGAGCCCGGAGCACGCGAAGGGGCGTGCGGCCGATAAGCGCAGCGACGTCTGGGCATTCGGCTGCGTCCTGTACGAGATGCTGACCGGGACACGCGCCTTCACGGGCAAGGACGTCAGCGACACGCTCGCATCCGTGCTGCGCGGCGAACCCGACTGGGCGCTCCTGCCCGCGGACGCTCCAGCGCGGGTCCGCACGCTCGTGCGGCGGTGCCTCGAGAAGGATCCGCGGCAGCGCGTCGCGGACATGTCGACGGTGCGGTACGTGCTCGCGCAAGAGGATCAAGCGGGCGCGGATGCCGCTTCTTCGTCGGCTGCCCGGGCGGGTTCGCGTCATTCGAGGGCATGGATCGCGCTCGCGGCGTGTATCGCCGGCGCCGTCCTTGCCGGTGCGTGGTGGTGGTCCACGCCGGCACGTGCGGGCGGCGGTGTCGTCCGCTTTTCGATCGCGCTCAACGACGAGGTGATCAGCGGCCCGCGGTTCTCGGCCATTTCACCCGACGGCACCGCGATCGCGTACGTCCAAAAGAATCAGATCTACCTCCGGCGCCTCTCCGAACCGTCGGCGAGCCCGGTGCGCGGGACCGAGTCTGGCAACGCCGATGTCTACATCGCCGAGCCGGTCTTTTCGCCGGACGGAAGGTCACTCGTCTATTGGTCGGGCGAAGCCACGTCGGGAGAGATCAGGAGGGTCGACGTGACGGGCGGCCCCGTCGTGACGATCGCGCACGCCGACCTTCCGTCGGGTATGAGTTGGACTGCGTCGGGCATCCTTGCCGGTCAATTCGGGAAGGGGATCATGCGAATCGCGCCCGAAGGTGGGGCGCCGCCCCAACTCGTGCTCGCGCTCAAGGCCGGGGAGGTGGCGCTCGACCCGCAGATGCTGCCCCGCGGGGACGCGATCCTGTTTACATTCGCGTCCAATTTCCATCTGGAAGAGGCGTCGACCGACGAAACGTTCTGGGACAGGGCCCGCGTCGTCGTGCAGCCGCTGGAGTCCGGCGCGCGCACGACGATCCTGGATGGAGGCAGTGCGGCGCACTATCTCCCAAGCGGTCATCTTCTGTACGTCGTGGGAGGCACGTTGTTCGCCGCTCCGTTCGATCTGAAGCGCCACGCGCTCACCGGTCCTGCCGTCCCTGTTCTGGAGCACCTGAAGCGCACGGATTTCATTGTCGGCCGCAATACGTCGATGATCCGGCTCGGATCGGCGCACTTCAGCGTGTCGGACACGGGATCCCTGGTGTACGTGTCGCAGGCGGCGTCCGCTGGGTCGTCGCTGCACCAGCTGTCGATGATGGATCGCCGGGGCGGTGCCGAGACGTTGAAGCTGCCGCCGGCCGGGTACGAGTGTCCGCGCCTGTCGCCCGATGGCACCCGCGTCGCGTACGACACCGACAGCGGAAAAGACGCGACGGTGTGGGTGTACTCCTTGTCCGGCGCCACCTCGCCCTTGCGCATCACCTTTGCCGGACGCAGCCGTTTCCCGGTCTGGTCGGCCGACGGACAGCGCCTGGCATTCCAATCGGATCGCGAAGGGGATCGTGGGATCTTCTGGCAGCGCGCGGACGGCGGAGGTGTCGCCGAGCGCCTGACGCCGGTCATGAAGGACGCCGTGCAGGTCCCCGAGTCGTGGTCGCCGGACGGCAATCTCCTGCTCTTCAGCGTCACGAGCGGACAGAAGATCTCGCTGTGGACGCTCTCGTTGCGCGACAGGAAGGCCACCCCAATCGGCGATCCTCATGCCTCGGGCGGACCGGATGCCGTTCCACCGGGCGCGGTCTTTTCTCCTGACGGACGCTGGATTGCGTATGCGACGCGCACGACGCGCGACGCCCCCCACTGCGTCGTGTTCGTGGAGCCATTTCCAGCCACGGGGGCCAAGTATCAGGTGTCCGCCGACGACGACGGTCATCATCCGCTGTGGTCGCGCGACGGGCAGGAACTTTTTTACATTCCGGGTCCTCGACAGTTCTCGAGCGTTCACGTCAGCTTCCAGCCGGCGTTTACGTCTACTCGTCCCACTCCCGTCGTCGCCGTCGCCGGCGGCCGAAACAAGCCTGAGTTCGAGAAGGAAGAAAGCCCGTTCGAGGCGCCGTTTTACGAACGCAACTACGACGCCACCCGAGACGGCAGCAGATTCATTCGCGTGGTTGATGCCGTAGCGCCTCCGGCGCCGGCTGGTACCGTGACGGTCCCTGAGCTGCAAGTCGTCGTGAACTGGATAGAAGAGCTGAAGCGCCTCGTTCCGGCGCGTTGATTGGACTGAAGCCCGACACCTTCGACTCGATCACGCTCCCCAAGCCTTCCGCCGCCGGCGTCTGACCCGCGCCGCCGTTGTTCTGCGCCTTACCTGCCGAGCGGGGAGGCGTCATGAAGCGCGGTGGACTTTCGGCAGCGGTACTTGGCATCACGATGATCGTCGGCGCGGGGGCGAATGGATTCGCGCAGGAACCCGTCAGACCGGCGATCGCGCAGGACGGGCCGGCCCGGCCGACGCTGGCGATCGCCGACATCGCGGTCAGCCCCGGTGGCTGGACGCTGCCGCCGCCGCAGATGGGCGCTGCCATCATCGATCTGCTGCTCGGCGAGCTCGTCACCTCACAGCAGTTTCACGTCTATGACGGGCAGTGGCTCGTACCGCAGGACGAAATCGGCGGGCGCGCCAATATCGCCCACCTCCGTGAAGCTGCGGCGGAGCGCCATGTCGATTACCTCGTGCTCGGCAGCGTGACGGCGTTTTCGATGGTGCAGACGGGCAACCGCGGCGGCGGCATCCTGCCGTTGCATGCCGCCGGTGGTCTCGGCGTCGTGTCTGTGAATCGCTCTCAGCTCGCCGTCGCGGTCAATTTCCGCATCGTTGACGTCCGGACCGGCGAGATCGTGACGACGGGGTCGGGCCAGGGTACGGGGACGCGGAAGTCCGGAGGGCTGGCGCTCCTCGGTCTGCTCCGCGGACTCCCGCTGCCGCTCGCCGCTGCCGGCGCGCACACGGTCGCGAACGCGCGGGACGCAATGCTCGCCGAAGCGCTCAAGCGCGCCGTCCACGATGCCGCACTGGCGATCTCGGGCACCGCGCAGCGCCTGCACGCGACTGAACGTCCGCCAGACGGCCGAAACTATGGGACGTCGATGGAGAGCGGGACGACGACGGTGCCCCAGTGCAGGACGAGCTCCGCGTGCCGGCCGTCCACGACGGGGAAGTAGTAGGCGAGCGTTTCCATGTGCGACCCGTTCCTGGGCGCGACGTCGATCTTCAGGAAGTCCTGGTCCTCGACCCGCGCATGTTGCGTGTGGAACGTGGGATGCGCGCGGTTGAGAATCATCGTCCACATCGCGGGGCCCGGTTTCGCCCACAGCGTGTAGGTGCCGGCCGGCACCGTCTGTCCGTTCAGCTTCACCTCGGTTGAAATCGTCAGCGTCGTGCACTCATTTGCGCCCGGACACCAGACGCGATCGTACGGCACGAGCGCGCCGAACAGATCCCGCCCGCGCGCCACCGGCCGGTCGTACTCGATCGAGATTTTCGTCTCGGCGACTTGCTGCGACACCGAGCCGTGCTGACTCGGCTTGATCGGGGGCTGGCCCGCGATCAGCAGAGCCACCAGGAGCACCATCCTTCGATTCTAGTGCTATCCTGCGAGCCCGTGCGCTGGATCGTTCGCGGTGACATCGACGGCTTTTTCGGCCTCGCGATCGACAATCTCGTCCAGCTCCTGCTGATCGACGCGTTGTGCCGCGGCGTCCTCGGCTTTCCGGCGGAACTGGTCTACGGACGCATCCTTCCCGGCGCGGCGGTGTCCGTGCTCGTGGGCAACTTCGCCTACAGCCTGCAGGCGAAACGCCTGGCGGAACGCACGGGCCGCACGGACGTCTGCGCGCTGCCGTACGGGATCAACACGGTCTCGCTGTTCGCGCACGTGTTTCTGATCATGCTGCCGGCGAAGGCGCTCGCGGCGGCCGCCGGCGCTGACGATCCTGCCCGCGTCGCGTGGCAGGCTGGCCTCTTCGCGACGCTGTGCGCCGGCATCATCGAGCTCGCCGCCGCGCCGATTGCCGATCGTGTTCGCAAGGCGACGCCGCGCGCGGCCCTGTTGTCGACGCTCGCGGGCATCGCGCTCAGTTTCATCTCGCTCGGCTTTCTGTACCGGACGTTCGCGCGACCGCTCGTCGGCCTGACGACGCTGGCGATCGTGATGCTGACCTACTTCGGCCGCGTACGGTTCAAGGGGCGGCTGCCCGGCGGCGTGCTCGCCGTCGGCCTCGGCACGGCCATCGCCTGGATGACCGGCATCGCGCCTGTCGGATCGAAGCCGTCCGCCGCGGCGCTCCACCTGCCCGTGCCCGTCGTCTCCGATCTGATCGCGGCGATGCGCGGCGGGCACCTATGGCCCTACTTCTCCGTGATCGTCGCGATGGGCCTGTTCAACGTGATGGGCTCGCTGCAGAACATCGAGTCGGCCGAGGCGGCGGGCGACAGCTACGACACGCGCCGCTCGCTGACGATCAACGGCATCGGCAGCGTCGCAGCGGCCCTCTTCGGCTCCGCGTTCCCGACGACGGTGTATATCGGGCACCCGGGGTGGAAGGCGCTCGGCGCGCGCGCCGGCTATTCGATCCTGAACGGCGCGTTCGTCACGGCGATCGGCCTGACCGGGACGCTCGCGTGGATTGCGTGGGCGATTCCGATCGATGCCGGCATGGCGATCGTGTTGTGGATCGGCATGATGATCGTCACGCAGGCGTTCGACGCCGTCCCGCGCGCCCATACGCCGGCGGTCGTCGTCGGCCTGCTCCCGGGCATCGGCGCGTGGGGCGCCCTGCTCGCGAAGAACGGCCTTCGCGCCGCGGGGCTCGGCGGTCCCGCGGGTCCGTTCACGGACGCGCTCGTGGCCGGGTTCCAGAAAAACGACACGTGGATAACCGGCGCGTTCGCGATCGAGCAGGGCTTCCTGTTCACGGCGATGCTGCTGTCGGCCGCGGTGGTCGGCGTGATCGAACGGCGCTGGACCGCGGCCGCGGGATGGTGCGTCTGCGCAGCGCTGCTGTCGGCGACAGGCCTGATGCACTCCTACGCGTGGTCGTTCGCCGACACGACGCTGAAGCTCGTGCCCGCATGGCCGTTTGTATGGGCGTATCTCGCGATGGCCGCCCTCTTTTTCACCGCGCGCTGGACGACGGAGCCTGAGCGTCAGTCCGAATAATCCGCGAGCTCGTCGAAACTTCGGATCGTCCGATGATCGTGCGGCGGCTGCGGCGCGCTGCCGGGCCGCTCCGTGAGGATCGTCTCCATTCCGGCGGCGCGCGCCGCGTCGAGCTCGCCGATGACATCCGAGACGAACGTGATGCCGCCCGCTGGGAGCGCGATCGTGTCGGCGATTCGCGCGTAGCTCGCGAAGTCCTTTTTTCCGCCGACAGCCGTGTCGAAGTACCAACGCAGAAACGGCGTGAGATCGCCGGCTGACGACCGTCGGAAGAGCCATTGCTGGGCGAGCACGCTGCCGGATGAAAAGATCCCGACCGGCACGCCGGCCGCGTGCCAGCGGGCGAACGCGCGCGGAACGTCGTCGAACACCTGTCCGATGAGCGACCCGTCGCGGTAGCCCTGCTCCCAGATGCGGCCCTGCAGCGCTTTCAGCTCGGGCGCCTTGCTGTCTTCATCCATCAGCGCGAGGTACCTGGCGAGGTCGCCCTCCCGGCCTTCGCCCGCGAGAAAGGCGGCGAGATGCGCGCGCGCGTACGGAAAGAGGGTCTGCGAGACGAACGCGATCGGGGTCGTCGTGCCTTCGACGTCGAGGAGGAACGCTCGCGTGGTTCGTTCGACGGCGCTCACTCGCGTCAGCGCCGTGCGACGTACGCCGGCCCGAAGCACACGGGCTCGAACCCCTTGTCGACGCCGCTGTCGGTGTAGTGCGGCGTCCAGCCCGCGGTGTCCTGGAACAGCCGGATCGCGCGAATGCGCCGATCGTGGCACAGATCGAACCAGTGATGCGTTCCGCGCGGCACGCGGATCAGATCGCCGGCTTCGACCTCGATCGCGAACACGGGACCGTCGGCCGGGTGGACATGAAAGAGCCCGCGGCCTTCGATGATGAACCGCACTTCGTCCTCGTCGTGCCAGTGCTCGCGACTGAACTTCGCCAGCATCACGTCGAGGTTGGGCGTCTCCGGCTTGACGTCGATGACGTCGGCGGTCACGTAGCCGCCCCGGGTCTTCAGCGCATCGATCTCGCGTCCGTAGGCGGCGAGGATCGCGTCGGCCGGCGCGTCGGCCGCGATGGCGTGGTCAGGCGTCCAGCGCTCGTAGTCGATGCCGAAGCGCGCGAGAAACGCGGCGACCTCCGCGCCCTCGGTCAGCACGTCCGTCTCCCGACTCCCGGCACTTGACTCCCGAAGTCTTACGAGCGCCATGATGCGGCCTCCTTCTCGCGGCCGAGGCTTTCCAGCAGGAACTCCAGGATCTCGACGTGTCGGGCGGCCTCGGCGAGTGTGGCTCCCCAAGTGTACAACCCGTGGCGCCGGAGCAGGAATCCGTGCGCGTCCGGCCAGGTGTCGAGGGTCTTCCGGACCTCTGCCGCCAGCCGCGTCATGTTCTGATCGTTTTCGAGCACCGGCAGCCACTCGCGATGCTCGTGCGTCGTCACGCCGGCGAGCCCCTTCAGCATCTCGTAGCCGGTGATCTCGACGCCCCGTGCATCGCCGAACCGGCCCGACAGCACCGTGCTCCACACGGAATGCGTGTGCAGCACCGCGCCGGCGCCGCGCGCGCGGACGATCTCGACGTGGAGTCGCGTTTCCGCCGATGGCGCGCCAGTGCCCCGGACCGCGCCGTCCGCGCCGATCTCGAGGATGTCGTCCGGACCGAGCTCTCCTTTGTGCGTGCCGCTGCGCGTGATCGCCAGCCGGAGCGGATCGCGCGCGATGACCGCACTAAGGTTGCCGCTCGTGCCGAGCACCCAGCCGCGCGCATCGAAGCGCCGTCCGATCCGTATCAGTTCCTGCGTGACGTCGAGCATACGAAAAACGGGACCGCCTGCCCGGCTCAATCTCCGTCGTGCGCGGATTCTACTATCCCGCGATAAGCTTCCCGGCATGCCAATTCGACGGACGACAGCCTGGATTCTGGCGACGGCGGTGGCGACCGGCGCCGCGCTGGTGGCGCAGCGCGGGCGCGCCGGCTGGATCGCGATCTCGGAGGGACAGGAATGTCCGCCGGGGACAACGGAGGCGCGCCATCTGGAGTGCGCACCTCCCGACAGCCCGCCGCCGAGCATTCTCGACTACCGGCCGCGATCGACCGTCGTCGCCCCGGTGCACCTCGTCCCGAAGGCCAAATTCCCGATCGTCGACGTCCACACGCACGGCAGCGCGAGCTTCGTGAACAACCTCGAGCGCATCAGAGAAATGGATGCGCTCAACCTGCGCGTGCTGGTCGATTTGTCAGGGGGGACCGATCCGGGAGTCATCAAACGGAAAGTCGACGCCATCAACGCGAGCCCGTACAAGGATCGGTTTCGCGTGTTCGCCAACGTCGAATGGAGCGGCGCCGGCGGGAGCGGCTGGCGGGAGCGGGCGATCGCGAACCTGCGTCAGGCGGTGCAGAACGGCGCGATCGGGCTGAAGGTGTTCAAGGAACTGGGCCTGTCCAATCGGAAGGCGGACGGCTCGCGGCTGGCTGTCGACGATCCGGACCTCGATCCGGTGTGGGACCTGGCCGGCGAGCTGAATATTCCCGTCATCATCCACACGGCGGAACCGCAGGAGTTCTTCTCGCCGCTCGACTATCACAACGAGCGCTGGCTCGAGCTGAACATCTTTCGCGATCGATACCGTCCGCCGGATCGGTATCCGACGTTCCAGCAGCTCATGAAGGAACGCGATCACATGTTCGCGAAACATCCGCGGACGCGCTTCATCGCCGCGCATTTCGGCTGGTGCGGCAATGATCTGCCGCGTGCGGCGCGTCTGTTGGACGCGCTGCCGAATGTCGTCTTCGACGTCGCCGCGGTGCTCTATGAGTTCGGCCGTCAGCCATACGCGGCTGCACAGTTCTTCACGAAATACCAGGACCGCATCATGTTCGGGAAGGACGTGTACGACGCGTCGGAGTATCCGTCCTACTGGAGGGTCTTCGAGACGCACGACGAGTACTTCGATTATTACCGGCCCTATCACGCGTTCTGGAAGCTCAATGGGATGGGCTTGTCCGACGCCGTCCTGAAGAAGCTGTATTTCCAGAACGCATTACGGGTTGAGCCGGGGCTGCCACAGACGGGATGGCCGAAATAGAGGTGGGGGTATGATGAAGGGGTTTTTATACCCGGAGTCATACCCCATGCCTTGGTACGTCGTGACTCGCGCCTGTTTCGTAGCGGCGGTCGCCTGGGCGGCGGCGCTCACGCGGCCCTTCGATCCCCAGGCCCTGCCGAACGTCGCCGTCGGCGTTGGGCTTGGCGGCATCATCGTCTTCCTCGAGACGCGCCTGCGATCCGCCGAAGTCACCGATCTGCTGGGCGCGCTGATCGGCGGCGCAATCGGCCTCGGGCTGTCGAAGACGATTGGCGCGGCGCTGTTCTGGGCCGACACATCCGACAACCGGATCGTCTTCCTGCACAGCCTCATCCTGCTCGTGTTTCCCTACCTTGGGATTGTCATGGGAGCGCGGAAGGGCGAGTGGCTCGAGCCGCAGCGGCTGGTCAGCCTCTTCCGGAACACCGGTCCGCAGAAGCGCTACCGGATTCTCGACACGAGCGTGATCATCGACGGGCGCATCGCCGACATCTGCGAGACGGGATTCCTCGATGGGACGCTGGTCATACCCCAGTTCGTGCTGAAGGAGCTGCAGCTCGTCGCGGACTCCGCGGATTCGCTGAAGCGCAACCGCGGCCGGCGCGGCCTCGACATCCTGCAGAAGATCCAGAAAATGTCCGGCGTCGACGTCACGATCTCCGACATCGACTTCCCCGAAGTGCGCGAGGTCGACTTGAAACTGATCGAGCTCGGACGCACGCTCCAGGGAAAGATCGTGACGAACGATTTCAACCTGAACAAGGTCGCGCAGCTTCGGGGCGTCGAAGTCCTGAACATCAACGAGCTTGCCAACGCGCTCAAGCCGGTCGTCCTGCCGGGCGAGTTCATGAAGGTCTTCATCCTGAAGGAAGGCAAGGAATACAACCAGGGGGTGGCGTATCTCGACGACGGGACGATGGTGGTCGTCGACAACGCGCGCCGGATGATCAGCAAGACGATCGACGTGGTCGTCACGAGCGTGCTGCAAACGACGGCAGGGAAGATGATCTTCGGCCGGTATATCGAGACGCCGGCGCCGGCGACGCTTGCAGCCGCGGCGCCCGTCGCGCCCCCGGCGCCGATGAGCGCCGCGAAGATGACCAATGCCAAATGACGGATGGGCAGCTACGACCAGTGGCGCACCGTCCTGTTCCTGATCCCCGCGATTAGCGTCTATACGATCGTGTTCGGCACGGCATCGCTGCTGTCGACGCTGTTCGATCGCAGCGGAGACGCCGGCCACCGCTGCGCGCGCGCGTGGTCGTGGCTGATTCTGAAGACGACGGGCGTGCGCGTTCAGGTCGTCGGGCTCGAGCGGCTCGATCCGACGTGCAGCTATGTCTTCGCGGCCAACCACCAGAGCATCTACGACATCCCGATCCTGTTCGCGTCGCTCCCCTTCCAGCTCCGGATCATCTCGAAAGCGTCGATCGGAAAGATTCCATTTCTGGGGTGGCACCTGCAGCGCACGGGCCACGTGCTCGTCGATCGCTCGAATCCGGGCGCGGGCGTCGTGAAGAAGATGGCCCGGCTGGTGGCCGAGGGGCATTCGCTGATCGTGTTTCCGGAGGGAACACGCAGCCTCGACGGCGCCGTCGCGCGGTTCAAGGGAGGCTCGTTCGTGATAGCGCTGCAGGCCGGACTCCCGGTCGTGCCGCTCAGCCTTGTCGGCAGCCGTCACGTGATGTTGAAGGGACGCGTCACGGTGCGGCCCGGCGAGGTCTCGCTGATCGTCCACGATCCGATCGAGACGGCGGGCGTGCCCCGCGATGCCGTCCGGGAGTTTGCGGACCGTGTCCGTGGGGTGGTGTCGAGCGGCGCGGCGTGACCGCTGTCGCCGTCAGGTGACACTGGGGTCGGATCTTGATTTTCGACGCTTGGCACAAGATTCGCGCCGATCGTCGAAAATCAAGATCCGACCCCACCGTCATCGGTAGGTGACATCTGAGACGGCGTCCCGCTACCAGGGTTTCCCATTCTTGCGCGGTGGAAGATATTTCTTGTCGACCGACGCGATGACAACGTAGTTGGGGTCGACCATCTCGGTGACGTGGACTTTGCCCACCTGCGACAGCAGCTGATAGGCGTCCAGCTCCGACATCGTCGTTTCGCTGGCGATCCACTTGATTAGCTCGGTGAATGCGATCCGCAGCGCGTCGTCGAGCGGACGGTAAGCGCCGAGCGCCATGATCTCGCGCGCGTTCTCGAAGCGCGGCCACGCGATCTTCTGTCCCTTGATGACGTCGACCTGCAGCCGCGCGTGCATCGGCACTTCGATCGCGGTGCCCGCGATCTCCCCGTCGCCCATCTGCGCGTGGCCGTCGCCGAGGTACAGCAGCGCGCCCCGGACGTTGACGGGGAAGTAAACGGTGTTGCCGGCGCTCGCTTCCGGCGCGTCCATGTTGCCGCCGTGCTCGGCCGGGACGACCGAGCTGCGCGACTCCAGGCCGGGCGCGACCCCGAGGCACCCCAGAAACGGGCGCAGCGGAATCCGCGTCGAGAAGCTCGAGTCGAGCGCGCTGAACGTCGCTTCGTTCTTCGCGCGATCGATCGCGTAGAACCAGATCTTCTCCGGCACCGGCGCGTGCAACATCGGCGTGTAGTTCGTCGTGTTCAGCGCCCCGAACCCAGGCGCCAGGGCTCCGACGCCCTGATCGCTGTCGACGTCGAGCTGCAGTATCTTCACCACCAGCGTATCGCCCGGCTCGGCGCCTTCGATGAAAAACGGCCCCGTCAGCGGATTGTCGCCGGTGACCTTCGCCAGCGTGTCGCCCGGCTTCCGAATCTTGTCGACGAAGCAGTCGAACGTCTTGGCGTCGATGACGTCGCCCGGCTTGACGCGCGCCACGGGCTCCGCGATCCCGAAGGTGTACTTCAGGTCGCTCTCCTTCGGTTCGTACTGGACCACGTGCTGGGCGAGCAGGGAGGCGAGGAGGGCACCGGTGAGCATGCGCGCAGTATAATTCCCGTTTCGCCCATGCGCGTCAGCGTCATCATTGCCGCCGCGGGAGCCGGACGCCGGCTGCGATCGGCCACGCCGAAGCAGATGCTCGACATCGGCGGCGGGACGATCCTGCAGCACAGCGTGAAGGCATTTGCCGCGCACCCCCGCATCTCGGACATCATCGTGGTGATGCCGCCGGAACGGACGGCGTTTTCACCGAGCCCGGCCATGACCGGCGATCTGCGGACGCTACCGCCGATTCGGACGGTCGCCGGCGGCGAGCGACGCCAGGACTCCGTGGCCAACGGTTTCGACGCCGTCGGCCCGTCGGCCGACGTCGTCCTCATCCACGACGCGGCCCGCCCGTTCGTGACCCCGGACCTCATCGACCGCACAATCGACGCCGCGGCGACATATGGCGCGGCCATCGCCGCGCTTCAATCGCGCGATACCGTGAAGCGCGTGGGGCCCGGCGGCGCGATCAGCGCCACCATGCCGCGCGAAGAGATCTATCTCGCGCAGACGCCGCAGGGCTTCCGCCGCGAGGTGCTCGCGAAGGCGATCGCGATCGGCCGCTCCGGCGTCGAGGCGACTGATGAGGCGATGCTCGCCGAGCGCGCAGGCTTCAGCGTCCACGTCGTCGATGGGGATCCGGGCAACGTGAAGATCACCACCGAGGAGGACCTCGACGCCGCGCGGATGCGCACGGCGACGAGGGGCAAGCCGGCGCGGACCGGGCGCGCAGGCACCGGCTACGACCTGCACCGCCTCGTCGAGGGGCGGCCGCTCGTCATCGGCGGCGTCACGATCCAGTCGGATCGGGGCGCCCTCGGACATTCCGACGCGGACGTCGTGTGCCATGCCGCGACCGATGCGATCCTCGGCGCCGCCGGCCTCGGCGACATCGGCCGGCATTTTCCCGACACCGACGCGAGGTGGAAAGGCGCGTCCAGCCTCGATCTGCTCGCGCGGGCCGCGGTCATGCTTGCCGACGCGGGCTACGAGGTCGGCAACGTGGACGTGACCGTCATCCTCGAGGCGCCGAAGATCAAGGATGCGATCGACGACATGCGCACGCGAGTCGCGAAGGCGCTCGACGTCGACCCGTCGCGCGTCAGCATCAAGGGGAAGACGAACGAGGGCGTCGACGCGATCGGACGCCGCGAGGCGATCGCGGCGCACGCGATTGCGCTCGTGAGGTCGCGATCGTGAGGGTGCGGTTCGCGCCCAGCCCGACCGGGCAGCTCCATGTCGGCAATGCGCGGACGGCGCTCTTCAACTGGCTCCTCGCCCGTGGTCATGACGGCACGTTCATCCTGCGCATCGAAGACACGGACGCCGAGCGATCCACGCGCGAGTCTGAAGACGGCATACTCGAGGACCTCCGCTGGCTGGGACTCGAGTGGGACGAGGGACCCGACGTCGGCGGCGGATGCGGCCCCTACCGGCAATCCGAGCGGCTCCACCTCTACACGTCCTACGCCAACGAGCTGCTCGCCGGCGGGCACGCGTACTACTGCTTTTGCGCGCCCCAGAAACTGGAGGACGATCGGCGGAAAGATCTGGCGGCGGGGCGACCGCCGAAATATCACGGCACGTGCCGGTCCGTCGGTCCCGACGACGCGCGGCGCCGTCTGGAGGCGGGCGAGCGCGCGGTGGTGCGTTTCCGCGTGCCGGATCGCACCGAGGTCTCGTTCCAGGATCTGGTCCGCGGCGACGTCACCTTCAGCACCGACGTGATCGGCGATTTCATTCTCGTTCGTTCCGAGGGGCGTCCCGCCTACAACTTCGCCGTCGTCGTGGACGACGCGCTGATGGACGTGACGCACGTGATCCGGGGCGAGGATCACATCTCGAACACCCCGCGGCAGGTGCTGCTGTATCGGGCACTCGGCTTTGCGCCGCCGCGTTTCGCGCATCTCTCGCTCGTGCTCGGTCCGGACCACACGCCGCTCTCGAAGCGCCACGGCGCCACGTCGGTGTCCGAGTTCCGCGAGCGTGGGTATTTGCCCGAGGCGCTGACGAACTATCTGGCGCTGATTGGCTGGTCGCCGCGCGCGGGCGGCGGCGAGACGGCAGACGACGCGGAGCTGATGCCGATCGACGAGCTGGCGCGGCGCTTTGCGCTGGAGGACGTCGGGCACAGCGCCGGAGTGTTCGATCCCGAGAAGCTCGCATGGATGAACCGCCACTATATGAAGGTGGCGGCGCCGGCGCGCATTGCGGCGGAGAGCGCGCGGTACTTTCAGTCCAGGGGATTTGTGAAGCGCAAGACGGACGCGGCGCTGGCGTATGTCGAATCGCTCCTGCCGATGGCCGTCGCGTCCGTCGATCGCCTGGAGGAGATTCCCGATCGCGTGGCATTTCTGTTCGAGTACGACGCGGCCGCCGCGATCGAGCGCCCCGGCGTCGCCGAGGTGCTCCACGAAACGGGCGCGCCCGAAGTCATCGCGGCGCTGCCGGAGGCGATCGACGGGCCGCTTCTCGATCGCGACTCGTTCCGCGCGATGGCCGCGCGGGTGAAGGAGAAGACCGGACGCAAGGGCAAGGCGCTGTTCCATCCGATCCGCGTCGCGCTGACGGGCGAAAGGGGCGGACCGGAGCTCGATCTTGCTGTGCCGGCGATCGATCGCGGCGCGCTCCTGTCGGCGGATGCGGGCGTCGCGCGCATCCTCAGCGCCCGCGATCGAGCCCGTGCCTTTGCTGCGGCCGTCAGGTAAGCGGAGCCCTCGGCCGTGATCGTTTATGGAATCAACCCGGTCCTCGAAGCTCTCCGCGCGCGGAAGGTCCGGCGGCTCAGAATCAGTCCGCGCCGCGACAGGCGAATTGACGAGGTGATCGCGCTCGCCGCGACGCAGGACGTTGCCGTCGAGCGCGTGGATCCCCAGGCGCTCGACCGCGCCGCAAGAGGGGGCGTGCACCAGGGCGTCGTCGCCGACATCGAGGACGCGCGCGATTATTCGATCGCAGAACTTCTCCTCCCCCGAACCCCAGGAACCCTTGGAACCATCGGAACCCCACTCGTCGTGGTGCTCGACGGGATCGAGGATCCGCACAATGCCGGCGCGATCCTGCGAACCTGCAACGCGGCGGGCGCGACCGGCGTCATACGTCAGGCGCGCCATTCTGCCGCGCTCGATGGCATCGTCGGCAAGGCCTCCGCCGGAGCGCTCGCGCACGTGCGGATCGCGACGGTGGTCAACATCGCCCGCGCCGTCGAGGAGCTGAAGAGCGCGCGGGTCTGGACCATCGGGCTCGCCGGCGATGCCCCCGACCTGTATACCGACGTGGATTGGACCTTACCCTCGGCTATCGTGCTGGGCGCGGAAGGCACCGGACTTCGGCGTCTGGTGCGCGAACGGTGCGATCGGCTGGTGCGGATCCCGATGCGCGGGGCTGTGGACAGCCTGAATGTGTCGGTGGCGGCGGGCGTGGTATTATACGAGGTTGTCCGGCAGCGCAGTGAAAAGCCGTAAGCTCTTCAGGGTCTAGGTGTTACAGGGAGAGGCTGGGAGGCGAAGCACTGGTGTGCTTGCGTGTCTGGCACGACCCGTGCTATTAATACTCTTTTGTCTGGGCTGGCGTAGCTCAGTCCGGTAGAGCAGCTGATTTGTAATCAGCCGGTCGGGGGTTCAAATCCCTTCGCCAGCTCCACCACAACGTGAGCGGGCGGAGCGCAAATCCAAACAACG
>DATJFE010000039.1:0-163258 GCA_035495955.1 Vicinamibacterales bacterium
CGCGACGAGCCCGGCGATGTGCGCCATGTCGGTGACGACCGGCGCGCCGATTGCTCTGCCGACAGCGCCGATGCGTTCGAAGTCGATGACGCGCGGGTACGCGCTGGCCCCGACCATGATCATCTTCGGCTTGTGCTCGTGCGCCAGTTTCTCGAGCTCGTCGTAGTCGATGCGCTCGTCGTCTTTGCGGACGCCGTAGGGAACGATCGTGTAGAGCTTGCCGGAAAAATTCAGTGGATGCCCGTGCGTCAGGTGCCCGCCGTGCGCCAGGTTCATGCCGAGTACCGTGTCACCGGGCTTGAGCAGCGTGAAGTAGACCGACATATTGGCCTGCGCGCCGGAGTGCGGCTGCACGTTGGCGTGTTCCGCGCCGAAGAGTTTCTTCGCGCGCGCGATGGCCAGCGACTCGGCGACGTCCACGAACTCGCATCCGCCGTAGTAGCGTTTGCCCGGATAGCCTTCCGCGTACTTGTTCGTCATCACCGAGCCGGCCGCCTGCAGCACCGCCTGGCTGACGAAATTCTCGGACGCGATCAGCTCGAGCCCGCTGTTCTGCCGGTGCAGCTCGTTCGCGATCGCGTCCGCGATCTGGGGATCCGTTGCCGCGAGCGAGCGCCAGCGGAGCGGCGTATCGGTGGTGGTCGAGGTCACTTCGTGTTCCTTCGCTGCCAATTACCAACTCCCCAGTCTCGACTCCTGCGTCACTGCCGCGATCGCTCGCTCCGTTCGATCTCCATGATTTGATCGACGCGTCGCTGGTGCCGGCCGCCCTCGAAGGCCGTCGCGAGCCACAGCGCCACGATCTCATCGGCGAGTCCCGATCCGACGACCCGGCCGCCGATGGCGAGGACGTTGGCGTCATTGTGCTCGCGCGACATGCGCGCCGTATACAGATCGTTGCAGAGCGCCGCGCGCACGCCGTGCACCTTGTTGGCGGTGATCTGCTCGCCCTGTCCGCTGCCGCCAATCACGATCCCCCGGTCGGCCTTTCCGCTGACGACGAGGCGCGCGACGTCGGCGCAGATGGGAGGATAGTCGATCGGCGTCTCGCTGTGCGTGCCGCGATCGTCGACCTGATGGCCGAGACGGCCGAGCGTCGCGATCAAGTGCTGTTTCAGCGGGTACCCGGCGTGGTCGGCGCCGATCGCGACTCGCATAGAATGCGATTATACGATGCCGACCGCCAGCATCAGCCCGCGCGGCGAGGAGCGCGCGCGCGCCGGACATCCGTGGATCTACCGCAGCGACGTCGCCAGGCCCGACGCGGCCGCGGGTGATCTGGTGCAGGTGATCGGCGCGCACGGCCGCACCGTCGGCTACGCGCTCTTCAGCGATCGATCTGAGATCACGCTCCGGATGATCAGCGTCGGGCCCGCGCCGCCGCCGGCGGACTTCGTTCGCGATCGCCTCGAGGCGGCGATACGGTTCCGAACGTCGCTGGGGCTCGACGCGTCGGCCTACCGGCTGGTTCACGGCGAAGCCGACCGCATCCCTTCGTTGATCGTGGATCGCTACGGCGATTATCTCGTGCTGCAGGCCCTGTCTCAGGGCATCGATCGCCGCGTGGATGCGATCGCCGGCGCGCTCACGACGCTGGTGAACCCGGCGGGGATTCTCGCGCGGAACGATCCACGCGTCCGGCTGCTGGAAGGCCTCGAGCCGCAGGTCACGGTCCTCCGAGGCGAGGTCCCGGACCGGATCGACGTGCGCGAAGGGGCCGTCCATTACCAGGTCGATCCCTGGCGCGGACAGAAGACGGGATTGTTTCTCGACCAGCGCGAGAATCGGGAGGCCGCGCTTCGCTACGCGCGCGGCCGGCTGCTCGACGCGTTCAGCTATCACGGCGGATTCGCGCTGGCGCTTGCGCCGCGCTGCACGTCGGTGCTGGCGGTCGACATCTCCGAGGATGCCGTCGCGCGGATCCGCGAGAACGCCGCGCGCAACGGCCTGGCGCACGTCGAGGCGCGCGCCATGAACGTGTTCGACGAGCTGCGCGAGCTCGAGCGGGTCGGCGCGAGCTTCGACACGATCGTCCTCGATCCGCCGGCATTCGCGAAGAACAAGGCGTCGGTGCCGAAGGCGCTCTCGGGCTACAACGAGATCAATCTGCGCGCGCTGAAGCTGCTCGAGCCGGGCGGGTTTCTCGTCACGTGCAGTTGCTCGTACAACGTCAGCGAGGGAATGTTCCTCGATGTCATCGCCGGCGCCGCGGCCGACGCGCGCGCGGAGGTTTCGCTCGTGGAAAAGCGCTCGCAGGGCCGCGACCACCCGATCCTGGTCAACGTCCCCGAGACCCACTATCTTAAGTGCTTTATTCTCAGAAAGTTACCGTAGGGTAAACCGGGGTCAGACCCCACGACGTCCCTAATTATTCGGCGCTCAGAGCGCGCGCCGGATCGATCCGCGCCGCGCGGCGAGCGGGGATCGCGCAGGCAATCGCCGCCGTGAGCGCGACGAGCGCCAGGACGGCGAGGTACGTTCGCGCGTCGAGCGGCGTGACGCCGTAGAGCACGAGCGGCAGCGCACGCAGCGCGATGGCCGCGACGCCCAGCCCCGCGAGGATGCCAAATCCCGCGATGCGGAGCGCCTGCGTCGCGACGAGTCCGACGATCCGCTCCGGTGTCGCCCCGAGCGCAATGCGGACGCCGATCTCGCGTGTACGTCTCGCGACCAGATACGCGATCGCGCCGTAGAGGCCGACGGTCGCCAGAACCAGCGCAAGCAGACCGCACACGGAAACCAGCGACGCGCTCAGCCGCTCCGCGCCCAGCGCCTCTTCAATGTGGGATCGGAGCGTGCGCGCGCCGAAGACGGGCACCTCGGCGTTGATCGCCTGCAGGTCGCGGCGGATGGCGGGGACGAGCGTTTCGGGCGCGGCGCGCGTACGAGCGACGAGCGTCATCGCCGGAGAGTACGCCTGGGCAAGCGGATAGTACACGAGCGGCGGTGGGGGCGCTCCCACCGTCAGGTATTTCGTGTCTTCCACGACGCCGACGATTTCGAGCGCCGCGTTGCTGCTTTCGGTGAGTCGTTTTCCGACGGCGCGGCCGCCGAAGAACCTGCGCGCCAGCGTTTCGTTGACGACGACCACGCGCGGACGATCAATCGAGTCCCTGGCGGTGAAGGTGCGTCCGGCACGCAGCGCGACCCCGAGGGTCTCGAAGTACCCGGCGGACACGTAGTTGACGTTGAGCTCGCGGTCTTCGCCGGCGCTGAACGCATAGCCGTCCGGCCGGAAGCCGCGGCGCGACGTCCGCGCCAGCACGAGCGTCCGCACCCACGCCGACGATTCCACGCCCGGCATCGCCGCGACCCGATCGCGGGCCGCGTCGTAGTACGACAGTCCGTCTGCGCGCGTCCACGACGAGGGCAGTTCCACCGACGCGAGCACAGCCTGCCGGGTCGTCATCCCCAGATCGGCGTTGAGCGATCGCGTCGCGCTCTGCGCGAGAAGCGCGGCGCCGGTCAGCAGCAGCGATGCGATGGCGACTTGCACGCTGACGAGGACGGTTCGCGCCCGGGCGCCCCCGAGATCCGCCGTGTCGCCGTGTCCGCGCAGGGCCGTCGCGAGCGGAGGACGAATCGCACGCACCGCCGGCAGCACGCCGGTCAGCAGCGACGCGAGCGCCGCGAGTCCGGCTGCATACGCGAAGACGTGCCAGCCGAGACCGGCGTCGAGCAAGGCCGCCTGTTCGGCCGGGAAGAACGACGGCAGGAGTCCGGACGTCCACGCCGCGACGAGTAGCCCGAGCGCCGACGCCGCCACCGCCAGCACCGCGCTTTCGGTGAGCGACTGGCGGAGCAGCCTTCGCGAGCCTGCACCAAGCACGCGCCGGACCGCTGTTTCGCGGCTCCTCGCCGTCGCCCTCGAGAGGAGCAGTCCCGCCACGTTCGCGCATGCGAGCAGCAGCACGAGACCGACGCCACCCATCAGCACGAGTGCAAGCGACGAGACGTCGCCGCGGAATTTCTGCGGGATCCGCGTCAACGGCCTGGCGATCATCGGTCGCGGATCGCGCGGGCGACTCAATGTTCCCAGGTTGGTCGCCGGGTATTGACGCGCGAGCGAAGCCGCGAGCGCGGTGAGCTGCGCCTGCGCCTCAGGCTGATTCGCATCGGGCGTCAGCCGCCCGATTATCGTGAGACCGCGATCGCCGCGAGCTTCCGGCGAATCCATCGGCGGAACAAGGGGGATCCAGATGTCCGTCGCATGGCCGAGATCCAGGCTGGTGAAGCCGGCCGCCGCCACGCCGATCACGGAGAAAGGCTTGTCATTTATCGTAATCGTCGCGCCGGCCACAGGCCGCGCCCCGAGCAGCCGTTTCCAAAATTGATCGCTGACGACCGCAACCGGCGCGGCGCCCGGCAGAGTGTCGCGTTCCGTAATCGCACGCCCGATCGGCGTTGCGACTCCCAGCAGCGAGAAGAACCCGCCCGAGACACGAGACACTCGTGAGCGCTCGACCTCGTTGCTCGCGCGCACAGGCGCGACGAGAGACCCATCCTCGGCAGCGACGCGCTCGAGGGCGGGCACGCCAGCGGCGATCGACAGGAAATCGGGATACGACGAGCTCCCGTACTGACCGCTGCTGAAGTCGCTCGTGTACACCGTGACGACGCGTGATGGGGCGCTGACGCCGGCCGGCGGCTGGAACAGGAGCGCGTCGACGAGACCGAAGACGGCGGCGTTCGCGCCGGTCCCGAGCGCCAGTGTCAGCAGCGCGACGGACGTCCACCCAGGCGCCCGGCGCATGATCCGCACCGCGTATCGGAGGTCGTTCAGCAGGCTTTCCATGGCGCGAAGTCAGGCGAGAGTTGTGCCACAAGTCACAGGAGAGTAACGTGTGGAGAACCGGCCACTTACCCGCGGCGGCTGCCGCCGCGGGATTCCGGGGTGTCCGGAAACGACAATTGCTCTTCCTAAACCGGTCATAATCAATTCCATGAGCAACCGAGCTGCATACACCCCGCTCACCGCGTCGGACTTCGGCTCCGCGTTTCCCGGCTCCCGAAAGGTGTACGTGGATGGCCCTGGCGGCGTGCGCGTGCCCATGCGGGAGATTGCGCTGACCAACGGCGAGACGCTGCGGGTCTACGACGCGAGCGGGCCGCAGGGCCACAACGTCCGCGACGGCCTGCCGAAGTTGCGCGAGCCGTGGCTCGCGCCGCGCCGCGGATCGACGGCCGTCACGCAGCTTCACTACGCGCGCCGCGGGGTCGTCACGCCCGAGATGGACTTCATCGCAATCCGCGAGGGGTTCGAGCCCGAGTTCGTGCGGTCGGAAGTGGCGCGCGGCCGCGCGATCATTCCGGCGAACATCAACCACCCCGAGCTCGAGCCGATGATCATCGGCCGCAACTTCGCCGTGAAGATCAACGCGAACATCGGCAACTCCGCGGTGAGCTCGTCGATCGACGAGGAAGTCGACAAGCTGCGCTGGGCGGCGCTCTGGGGCGCCGATACCGTCATGGATCTCTCGACGGGCAGGGACATTCATCAGACCCGCGAGTGGATCGTCCGCAACGCCGCCGTGCCGATCGGCACCGTGCCGATCTATCAGGCGCTCGAGAAGGTCGGCGGCCGTCCCGAGGACCTCACATGGGAGGTGTATCGCGATACCCTGATCGAGCAGGCGGAACAGGGCGTCGATTACTTCACCGTCCATGCCGGCGTGCTGCTACGCTACATCCCGATGACCGCGCGCCGCGTCACCGGGATCGTGTCGCGCGGCGGATCGATTCTCGCCAGGTGGTGCCTCGCGCACCATCAGGAGAACTTCACCTACTCGCACTTCCGCGAGATCTGCGAAATCATGCAGGCTTACGACGTCTCGTTCTCGCTCGGCGACGGGCTGCGGCCCGGATCGATCGCCGACGCGAACGACGAAGCGCAGTTCGCCGAACTGAAGACGCAAGGGGAGCTCACGCGCGTCGCGTGGGAGTACGACGTCCAGGTCATGAACGAAGGCCCGGGCCACATTCCCATGCACCTCATTCGCGAGAACATGGAGAAGCAGCTCGAATGGTGCGCGGAAGCCCCGTTCTACACGCTGGGTCCCCTCACCACCGACATCGCGCCAGGCTACGACCACATCACGTCGGCCATCGGCGCCGCCATGATCGGCTGGTACGGCACGGCGATGCTGTGCTACGTGACGCCGAAAGAGCATCTCGGCCTTCCCACCCGCGACGACGTGAAGGCGGGCGTCATCGCCTACAAGATCGCCGCGCATGCCGCGGACCTCGCGAAGGGCCATCCGCGCGCACAGGCGTGGGACGACGCGCTATCGAAGGCCCGGTTCGAGTTCCGCTGGCAGGATCAGTTCGCGCTCGCGCTGGATCCGGTGACCGCGCGCGCCTACCACGACGAGGCGCTGCCCGCCGACGGCGCGAAGGTCGCCCACTTCTGCTCGATGTGCGGCCCGAAGTTCTGCAGCATGGAACTGACCCAGCAGCTCCGCGAGCAGGCGCGGCAGGGCATGGACGAGAAGTCGGCCGAATTTCGCGAGAAGGGCGGCGCGATCTACCTCAAACAGGAATGACCGCCCTCGCCGATTCCCCCCTCGCATGACAACCCGGCCGGCGGCGCGGCAGGACGCCGCGGCGATAGCCGCGATCTACAACGACGGGATCGACGACCGGATCGCCACGTTCGAAACCCGTCACCGCACGCTGCAGGACATCGAGGCCTGGTTCGACGGCCGCTTCCCCGCGATCGTCGTCGAAGACGAACGGAGGATTGTCGCCTTCGCATCGACCAGCGCGTACCGTCCGCGCGACTGCTACGCGGGGATCGCCGAGTTCTCCGTGTACGTCGCGCGGACATGCCGTGGACGCGGCTACGGACGCACGGCGATGGAAGCGCTCCTCGACGCGGCGGCGCGCGCCGGCTTCTGGAAGCTCGTGTCGCGCGTGTTCGTGGAAAACACCGCGAGCCGCGCGCTGCTGAAGAACCTGGGATTTCGTGAAGTGGGGATTTACGAAAGGCACGCGCAGCTCGACGGGAACTGGCGTGACGTGATCATCGTCGAAAAACTGATCGGCGGATCCGTCGACCCCGCCGGAACCGTGCCATGATGGATCTCAGACGATGCCCTCGGGGATCCGGGAATCATGAATCACCTGCAGGAACGCGTCACCGGCTGCGCGGTGGCCGTGGCGATCGCGGGAACGGCTGTCGCGGGCCGTCAGGACGAGCCGCGCACGCTCGCGCGCGCGCAGACGCTCTTCTACAACGCGCACTATCAGGCGGCGGCCGACTTGGCCCTGTCGCTACGGGCGATCGGCGAGCAGGATCTGGCGAACGACGAGGTACGGACGACGGCGCTGCTGTTCCAGTTGCGCGGCCTGCTGAACGGGCAGGATGCGCGTGACGGCGACAAGATGGAGGCCCTCAAACGCTGCGGCCCGTGCCCGCAAATCCTCTCCGAATTCGAGACCGATCTGCACCACGGTCAGGCGCTCGCGCGGGTGAGACTCAAGCAGACGCCGGCCGACGAGACGACGCTGTTCTACCTGGGCAAGCTCGATCTGAACTACGTGTGGCTGCAGCTCGGACTGCTCGGCCGGAAGACCGGGTGGGACGAATACTGGGAGGCGCGCCATTCGCTCGACGCGGTGCTGAAGCGAAACCCCCGGCACGTGCGCGCCCGCGTCGCGCGCGGCTGGATCGACTTCATCGTCAACACGCGCATGCCGTGGGGGACGCGGTGGGTCCTCGGCGGCGGCAACAAGAAGAAGGGGCTCGCGATGGTGCGCGAGGCCGCCGCGATGGACACCGATCCGTTCAGCCACGCGGAGGCCCAGTTCGCGTTGTGGGATATCCTGCTGCGCGACAAGAACATCCCCCAGGCGACCGAGGTCGCGCGCCAGATCGCGAGGGACTTTCCGGAAAATTCCGAGGTTGCCGCGTTTCTGAAGAAGCAGGACGCGCCCAAGTAACGATCCGCGTACTCCGCGTACTCCGCGGCCGCTACTCCGCGGCTCACATCGGGGGATTGGGCACGACCTGGATGATCGTCCGGAAGCGCGCGGGCTGCTTTCCGCGTTTGGGGTTCAGATACCCCGCCGATCCACCCCACGCGTAGTCCTTCACCGTCACGCTCGGCGGAAACGCCATCGTTTCTTCCTTGAACTTTCCGAGATCGAACTGATGGATCGCGGGCTCCTCGAAGACCAGCTCGCCCTTCTCCTTCAGCACCGTCCTGTAGTAGTTGACGATCTCGAGAAACGGCGTGTTGGTGCCAAAGAGGTAGTAGCGCTGGCCCTTGCCCGCATCGAAGGAACCGAGGAATTCCGCACCGGGATAGATTTGAACGCCGAGCGTCGTCTCCGACGGCGCCTCGTCTGGACCACTTGACGGCTGTCCTGGCGGCGGCAATGCCGGGCGCACGGGCGTCTGCGTCGCGGGCGGCGCCGCGGGCGGCGTCGGGGGCTTTGCCGTGCCGGGTTTCGGAAACGGCTGCGGCGTCTGCGCGAGAAGGGCGCACAGCGCGATCAGATGCACCATGCCAAGATTATAGAGATGAGAACGCTGCTCGACTACTGCGAACAGCACGCCGCCGATACCATTGAGACGATCGAAGCGCTCGTTCAGCTGGAGTCGCCGAGCACGGACAAGGCGGCGGTCGATCGCTGCGGCCGCGAGCTGGCCGCCCGGCTCCGCGCGGCCGGCGCGGACGTCGAGACGCTGCAGCGGATCGAGCGCGGCGATCATCTGCGCGCCCGATTGTCCGGAGCCGGCAGGCCGGTGATGATCCTCGGCCATTTCGACACCGTCTGGCCCGTGGGCACGCTCCAGCGGATGCCGCTGCGCCGCGACGGTGAGCGCCTGTACGGCCCCGGGGCGTTCGACATGAAAGCGGGCGTCGCGATCGCGCTGACGGCCATCGCCGCGCTGCGCGCGACGGGCACGCCGTATCCGGGCGTCACGATGATCTGGACCACGGACGAGGAGGTCGGCAGCGCGACCTCGCGCGAAGCGATCGAAGCGGACGCGCGTGACGCGGCGGCTGTCCTCGTGCTGGAGCCTGCGCTCCCGGGCGGCGCGCTCAAGACGGCACGCAAGGGCTGCGGCCAATTCGAGCTGAGGATCCGCGGCGTCGCGGCCCATGCGGGTGTGGATCCCGGCAAGGGCGCGAGCGCGATTCACGAGCTGGCGGCGCAGATTGCGGCGGTGGAGCGGCTCCAGGATCTGTCCCGCGGCGTCAGCGTCAACGTGGGCGTCATCGGCGGGGGAAGCCGGCCCAATGTCGTTGCCGAGGAAGCGCACGCGATCGTCGACGTCCGCGCGCCGTCGCGCGAAACCGCCGACGCCGTGGACGCCGCGATTCGCGCCCTGCAACCTACGCGGGCGGGCACGCGTCTCACTATCCAGGGGGGGTTCGAGCGGCCCCCGATGGAACGGACCGCCGCCGGCGTCCGGCTCTTCCGCCTCGCCTCCGAGGTGGCCGTCTCTCTGGGGCGCGAGCTGAGCGAGGGGGCGACGGGCGGCGGCTCCGACGGCAATTTCACATCGGCGCTGGGGGTGCCGACGCTGGACGGCCTCGGACCGATCGGCGACGGCGCGCACGCGGCGCACGAACACGTAGAGATCGGGTCGCTGCCGTGGCGCTGCGCGCTCGTGGCGGGGTTGATACGATCGCTCGGGACGGAACACGCTAGAATTTAGTCATGCCCAATGGACTGAAAACGGCGCTGCTGCTCGGCCTGCTGAGCGGTCTGCTGCTCGCCATCGGCGAGTGGGTCGGCGGAGCCAACGGACTCGTGTTCATGTTCATGTTCGCGGCGATCATGAATCTGGGGGCGTACTGGTTCTCGGACAAGATCGTCCTCCGCATGTATCGCGCGCAGCCGGTCGGCGCGGGGCATCGGCTCCATACGATTGTCGAGCGGCTGTCCCGGCAGGCGGACCTGCCGATGCCGAAGGTCTACGTGATTCCGGATCCCTCGCCCAATGCATTCGCGACGGGCCGGAATCCGGATCATGCCGCCGTCGCCGCGACCGAAGGCATTCTGCAGATCCTGACGGATCACGAGCTGGAAGGGGTGATCGCGCACGAGCTGACGCACGTCAAGCACCGCGACACTCTCATCAGTTCGGTGGCGGCCACGATTGCGGCGGCGATCATGATGCTCGCGCGCCAGGCGCAGTTTGCCGCGATGTTCGGCGGGTACGGCGGCCGCGGGGAAGGCCGCGATCGCGGCAATAATCCGATCGCGCTTCTGGCGATGATCGTCCTCGCACCGCTGGCCGCGATGCTCATCCAGATGGCCATTTCCCGATCGCGTGAATACTCCGCGGACGCCGGGGGCGCCCGGATCGCGGGCAACCCGTACGGGCTGGCGGACGCACTACGGAAAATCGACGCCGCGGCGAAGCAGGTACCGCTCGACGCCAACCCGGCCACCGCCCATATGTTCATCGTCCAGCCCTTTACCGGCGGCGGCCTGGGGTCGCTATTCAGCAGCCATCCTCCGACTGAGGCGCGGATTCGCGCGCTGCTCGGAGGCATCTAGGAGGGTAGCGGCGCTCCACAGGAAGGGAAGGGGCGGCTGGACTGTCCGCCCTTGCGCTGTGGCTTGCGCGCCACGCTTCTTCCTCGCATCCCGCCTTGTTATTGTCCGACAGCCACTTAGACCATACTCAGCAGTCTGTCGGATCACGGCGCGCGAATTGCTGTGTGAAGGTCGCAGCGATAACGCGTGGAGGGCGCCGTGGACGACTTCGATATTCCGCAGAACAAACTGGCCGAATCGGCCGAGCGTGTCGTCGATCGCTCCCTCGAGGAAGCCCGGCGTCGCGAGCACGCCCTGCTGACGAATGAGCACGTCTGTCTCGCCTTCGCGCAGACGGAGTGGGACATCTTCGGGCAGGTCATGCGCGACCTCGATCTGAACCCACACGAAATCCTCCAGGCGCTCGAGGAACATCTGCGGCTGCTGCCCAGCGTGCCCGGCCGGACGCTGCGCGTCGCGCCGTCGACCAAGCTGCTCTTCAAGCTTGCCCTGCTCCACGCCAGCCGCTGCGGGCGGCACGCGATCGAGGCGACGGACCTGTTTTCCGCGATCTTCGAGGAGACGCAGGGCGTGCCGGTCTCGATCATCCGGCGCCACGGCATCGAGCCCGAGGCGATCGGCGCCCGCCTGTCGGCGCGGATGCGCGACCACGAACTGACCGAGGAGCGGCTCAAGAAGCGCTTCGAGCTGCCGCCGTTCCTGAAGCACTTCGCGACGAACCTGAACCAGCTCGCGCGGCAGGACAAGATCCCGCCGGTCTTCGGCCGCGACGCGGAGATGGATCGGGTCCTCGAGATTCTCTGCCACCGCGAGCGCGCCAATTCCGTGCTGCTCCTGGGTGAGCCGGGCGTCGGCAAGACGGCGATTGCCGAAGGCATCGCGCGGCGCATCGAATTCGCGCCCGACACGGTGCCCGTCCGCCTGCGCGACTGCCAGATCGTCAACCTGCAGATGAACACGATGGTTGCCGGGACGATGCTGCGGGGGATGTTCGAGGATCGGATCCAGAACGTCATCCGCGAGATCAAGGAGCGCCCGAATCTGATCCTGTTCATCGACGAAGTGCACACGATGATCGGCGCGGGCTCCGCGCTCGGCGCGCCGTCCGACGCGGCCAACGTGTTCAAGTCGGTGCTCGCGCGGGGCGAGGTCCGGATCATCGGCGCGACCACCTTGAGCGAGTACAAGGAGTTCATGCAGGAGGACGAGGCGCTCGCGCGCCGCTTCCGCAGCGTCCACGTGGACGAGCCGACGATCGACGAGACGCGGGTGATTCTCTACAACCTGCGCCCGCGGCTCGAGCGGAACTATTCGGTCCGCATCAAGGACGAAGCGATCGAAACCGCGCTCGAGATGTCGCCGCGCTATATGCGGCATCTGCAGCTCCCGGACAAGGTGATCGGCTGGCTCGACACGGCCGCGGTGAAAGCCGAGATCGACCGCCGCTGGGAGATCGGCGGCCAGGACGTCGTGCAGGTCATCTCGCAGGTCGCCCGCATCCCGGCGGATATGGTCTTCCGGGAAGTGACGGATCGCTTCGAGGACATCGAGACGCAGTTGGGCCACCGCGTAATCGGCCAGCGCAATGCGGTCGACGCGGTCGCGCGGCGGCTGGTCCTCAACAAAGGCCCGCTGAAGGACGGCTTCGATCGTCCGGACGGCGTCCTCCTGTTCCTCGGTCCCACCGGCGTCGGGAAGACGGAGCTCGCGAAATCGGTGGCCGAGTTCCTCTTCGGCGACGAGAAGAAGATGATTCGCGTCGACATGTCCGAATACCAGGACGGCGCCGTCGCGGTCGACAAACTGATCGGCATGCCGCGCGGCATCGTCGGATCGGAGCGCGGCGGCGTGCTGACGAATCAACTGAAGGACAATCCCTACTCGGTCGTCCTCCTGGACGAAGTCGAGAAGGCGAGTCCGAGCATGCTGAACCTGTTCCTTCAGGCGTTCGATGAAGGATGGGTGACCGACGGCCGCGGGAAGCGCGTGTATCTCAGCGACGCGATCGTCATCATGACGTCGAACATCGGCTGCGAGCATTTCCGGAAGCTGACGAATCCGCTCGGCTTCTACTCGAAGCAGGTCGGCATCGAACAGGTGCAGGGCGACGTGATGCGCGAGGTCGAGCGGCGCTTCTCGCCGGAATTCCGCAACCGGATCGATGAAGTGATCGTCTTTTCGCCGCTGGCCAAGGACGAAGTTCGGCAGATCGCCCTGCAGCAGATCGAGAAGATTGAAGAGACGCTCGTGCGGAGCGGACGGAGCCTCACCGTCACGCCCGCGGCGCTCGAGCAGCTCGTCACCGAGGGGTACAGTCTCGCCTTCGGCGCCCGCTTCCTGAAGCGCGTCATCGAAACGCGCATCAAGCTGCCGATCAGCCAGCGGTGGACGGAAGGCAGGACCTTCGTCGCCGACGCCGTCGACGGACAGTTCGAGATCCAGGTCGTCGACGTCCAGGGGGAGTATCCCGCGCTCGCGGCCACAGCCTGACAATTCGTGAATTGGTGAATTCGCATTCTCTAATGGGCGCGCGGTAGCGCGCCCATGCCAATTCACCAAGCCACCAATTCACCAATTGAGTAGAATCGGGGCCGGAGGAGCCCCGTCATGCCGATTCGCCGTCCGCTCCGCGTCGCGGTGTCACTCGCGGCGCTGCTCGCACCCGCGCTCGCGGCCCAGGTTCCGGGCAGTCCGGAGCCGGTCCGCTACATGCTGCCGCCCAAGAACGTCGTCGACGTCTTCGATGCGGAGCCGCTGCCGCAGGCGATGGTCAGCCCCAATCATCAGGTCCTGGCGCTCACGTCGGCGCGGCAGCACCCTTCCATCGCCGAGCTCGCGCAGCCGATGCTGCGTCTGGCCGGCACGCGGGTGAACCCGAAGACGAACGGCCCGCGCGTCGGCGGGAACGTCTACGCCATCACGCTGAAGGCCATCGCGAGCGGCGCGGACACGAAAGTGACACTGCCGCCGCAGCCGCGCGTCTCCAACGTGAAGTTCTCGCCCGACGGCGCCCATCTGTCGTTTCTCAACACGAAAGATGCCGCCATCGAGGTCTGGGTGGCGGATGTGGCGTCCGGCGCTTCGAAACTCGTCAGCGGCACGGACCGGGCGAACGCGACCACCGGCGATCCCTGCGACTGGCTGAACGACAACGTGACGCTCGTCTGCGAGATGGTGCCCGCCGACAGAGGCCCGGCGCCGCAGGAGCCCGCGGTGCCTCCGGGTCCCAACGTCCACGAGAACTACGGCAAGGCCGCGCCGGCGCCGACCTATGAGGATCTTCTGAAGACGCCGCATGACGATGCGCTGTTCGAGTACTACTTCACCAGTCAGCTCGTCGCCATCAACACGGTCTCCGGCGCGAAGACGCCGTTCGGCCGTCCCGCGATCTTCTCGAACGTGACGCCGTCGCCGAGCGGCGAGTACATGCTCGTGACGACGATCAAGCGGCCGTTCTCGCATCTGATTCCAATGAATGGTTTCCCGCAGGACGTCGAGATCCGGGCGCGCCGCGGAGGTGCGATGACGAAGCTGGCGGACGTGCCGACGCACGAAGGCACCCCGCTGACGGGCGTGGAGCCCGGCCCGCGCAGTCACCAGTGGCGCGCCGATCAGCCGGCGACGATCATGTGGATCGAAGCGCTCGACGGCGGCGATCTGAAGAACAGCGTCCCGTTCCGCGACAAGGTGATGGCGCTCGAGGCGCCCTTCACGGCGCAGCCGCATGAGTTCGCGAAGACGGAATGGCGTTTCGGCAGCGTGTTGTTCACGGACAAGGGACTGGCGCTCCTCACCGAAAGCGATCGTGCGTCCCGCCGTGTGCGAAGCTGGCTGATGGAGCCGGGCGCGCAGCCGCGCAAGATATGGGATCGGAAGCAGGATGCGGCATACGAGAATCCCGGCTCTCCCGTCGCCCGCGGCGCCACGGCAGGAGGACGTGGCGGCGGTGGTCGGGGCGGCGTGTCAGCCACGCCGATTCTGCAGAACGGCGACTTCATCTATATGGCGGGCGAGGGTGCGTCACCCGAAGGCGACCGTCCGTTTGTCGATCGGGTGAACGTCAAGACGCTCGCCACCGAGCGCATCTTCAGGTCCGGCGGCGACGCGCTCGAAACGTTCGTCGCGCCGCTCAGCGACGACATGAACCGCTTCCTCGTCCGCTACGAGACGCCGAAAGATCCGCCGAACTACTACGCGCGCAACCGCGATACGACGACCAGGCGGCCGGTGACGGCGTTCAAGGACCCGCAGCCGCAGATCCGCGGCATCACCAGCCAGTACGTCACCTACAAGCGCAAGGACGGCGTGACGCTGTCGGGCACGCTGTATCTGCCGCCGGACTATCAGAAGGGCACGAAGGTTCCAGTCATCATGTGGGCGTATCCGCGCGAATTCGGCGACGCGGACACGGCGAGCCAGGTCACCGGGTCGCCGAACCGTTTCACGACGATCGGCGGCTACTCGCACATGTTCCTGCTGCTGTCGGGCTACGCCATCTTCGACAATCCGACCATGCCGATCGTCGGCCCCGGCGAGACGGCCAACGATCACTATGTCGAGCAGCTCGTCGCCAGCGCGGAAGCCGCAATCGATCAGGTCGTCTCGATGGGCGTCGCCGACCGCGATCATATCGGCGTCGGCGGCCATAGCTACGGCGGGTTCATGACCGCGAATCTGCTGGCGCATTCACGTTTGTTCCGCGCCGGCTTCGCGGAGAGCGGCGCGTACAACCGGTCGCTCACGCCGTTCGGCTTCCAGAGCGAGCGCCGGACGTTCTGGGAAGTGCCGGATCTGTACGCGAAGATGTCGCCGTTCTGGTACGCAAACCAGATCAAGGATCCGATCCTGCTGATGCACGGCGAGATGGACGACAACTCGGGCACGTTCCCAATCCAGTCCGAACGCCTCTATATGGCGCTGAAGGGCCACGGCGCGACCGTGCGCTACGTGACGCTTCCGTACGAGGCGCACGGCTATGCCGCACGTGAGACGCTGCTGCACGTGTTGTGGGAGCGGCTCAACTGGTTCGACAAGTACGTGAAGAACGCGCCGGCGAAGACAACGACGGCCGGCGAGCGGTGATTCATTCGGAAATCGGGTAATCGGGTAATCGTGCATGCGCGGCCTACCGGCCGCGCTCTGACGCACGCGCGGTAGCGCGTGCAGGCTCGGTTTCCCGATTACCCGATTTCAGACTTCCAGATTCACCAGGCGAACGTCTCCTGCTCCGGTTCGCCCGGGCCGGACGTCTCGTCAGGCCCGCGCTCGTCGTGGTCGCGATTGTTCGCCGCCGGAGCGTGCCGCTTCTTGAACATCTCGATCAGATCGCGGACTTCCTTGACGTAGGCGGGGGCCGCATACGCCCCCGCGTATAGCCGGCCGTAGCGCTCCACCATGTGCGGGAACTCGCGGGCGAGAAAGCCCATGAAGTGATCCTTCGTGCCGCCCTTGAGGTACATGACGTTCGCGCCGAGGAACGCGGCATCGTGATCCGCGACGGCCTTGATCGTCGCCTCGAGCTTCGATGACTGCGTCGTGAATCCCGGCACGACCGGCATCATCAGCACGCCCGCTTTCACGCCCGCTGCCCGCAGCGCCCGTACCGCGCGCAGCCGCTGCATCGGATGCGCCGTTCCGGGCTCGAGCGATCGCCACCCGTCTTCATCCACGGTGGGAACGCTCATGCAGACGGTGCATCCTGCCGTGCGCGAAAGCTCGACCAGCAGATCTCTGTCGCGGACGATCATCGGACCCTTCGTCACGATGCCGACGGGCGTGCGGGCGGCGACCAGCGCTGCGAGCGACCGCCGCGTCAGTTTGTAATGCCCTTCAATCGGTTGATACGGATCGGTGGCAGTGCCGAGCGCGACCTGTTCGCGCGCCCAGGATGGCTTGTCGAGTTCGCGCTTCAGCACGTCTGCGAAGTTCACCTTCACGAAAATCAGCGACGAGAACTCGTCGTCCGGACCGAGCTCGAACTGCGTCTGATACCGGCGCGCGAAACAGTAATGGCACCCGTGCGTGCACCCGCGATAGGGGTTCAACGTCCAGTTGAACGGCATCCCTTTGACGGGGTTGAGCGCCGAGCGGCACGTGATTTCCTGGTACCTGGCTTCGTCGGCGCGCCGCTGCGCCTGATCGAGCGAGGCGGATCCGTGGTCGCGGATCTGCAGCGCAATCATCTTTGTTGTCGGTGGTTTAGGGCCGAGATCGAAGAGGGAGCTCATAGGCGAAAGTTTAGCGAAACTCTCGCCAATTTGGAAATGGCGGAAACTGGAAATTGCGGAAACTCCAATTCCGCAATTCCCCGATTTCCGCAATTCCGCAATTACTTCCCGTGATTGTCGTGCTTCTGGCGGTAGATCTTGTGGCTCTCGGAGTTGAGCAGCCGGTTCAGCTCGGCGCGTTCCTTCGGGCTGAGCCCGCCGCCGCTACGGCGATCCTTCGCCTCGAGCGAGGCGATGCGCGCCTCCTGCCGCTCGAGCTGCGCGCTCTCTCTCGGCGTGAGCGAACCGTTCTCGATGCCTTCGGCGATGCGGTGCTGCTGCCGGGCCTGGCGCTTGTTGATGTTCTGCGCGAAGGCCGGCGCGCTCGACAGCGTGAGGCCGAGCGACACGATGGTAGCGAGGCGAGCGAGCTTCATGATTCTCCTCCGTTCGGTCAGGCGCTTCTACACCGTTAGACCACGTCGATGAACGGCGGTAAAAAATCAAATTTGTCGGCTCTACAACAAATATGCAATCGCGAAGCCGATTTGCGCGACGAACATCATGCGATACATGTGCGCCCAGGACACGTGATTCTCTTCGACCGCGAGGTCCTCGGGCCGCCGCAGCATCAGATAGCAGACGTAGATGCCGTACGCCGTCATCACCAGGGAGAGCGCTTGCAGCAGGACGAAGTTGCCGGTGAGGGTGCCGGCCCACGCGCCCGCCGCGATCATCAGAAACGGCAGGACGAACGACGGTGAGATCATCCACGCCGCTCGGCGCACGCCGTAGATGATCGGCAGCGTACGGCAGCCGCCCCGCGCGTCGCCCTCCATGTCGGCGAAGTCTTTCGTCGTCGATGCGCCCAGCAGGAAAAGGCCGAAGATCAATCCGATGTACCAGGGTTCGACGCCGGCGATGGTTTTGACCGCCGACCAGCCGGCGACCTTCAGCAGCACGCCGCGCGGAATCGCGATCGTGACGTTCGCCCAGATGCCGAGGCGCTTGGTTCGAAACGGGGGCACCGAGTAGAAGATTGTAATCGCCGTCGCGGCAAGCACGATCCAGAAGCATTCGTGCCGTCCCGCGGGGGCGACGAGCCATGCGAGCAGCAGCGCTGCCGCATACGCCACGGACGTGAATGTCCACGCTTCGCGCATCGTCAGCCGGCCGGACGGCAGCGGACGCTTCGGCTTGTTGACGCGATCGATCTCGAGGTCGTAGATCTGATTGAGCGCGTTCGATGCCGCGTTCAACACGGCGGCCATCGTCAGGCCAATCACGGGATAGATGAGGAGATCCGGGCTCCATGCCTCGCGCGGATACGCGCCGGCCGCGGTCGCGGCGCCCGACGCAAATCCCAGCGCCGGCGCCACAAGGGTGAAGGGCCGTGAAAACTCCAATAGTATCCGCGGAGTCTTCGCCCCCCCGGATCCGCCTACACGCTCACTCGCTTTGCTCGTTCCCGTCGTCATACGATCCAGGCGCTCAGGCAGATGGCGATTCCCGCCGACACGGCCGTGTTGATGAAGTTCAGCGTGTCGTTGTTGAGAATCCCGCGTGCTTCGAACGTCGCCCCCAGCCAGCTCTCGAGCAGCGAGCCGGCCGTGGCGCCGACGACGATCGCGGGGAGCGCACGGTTGGGGACAATGCCGAGGGTGGAGGCAAGACCGGCAAGCGCGACGGCGCCGAACAGGCCGGCCGCAGTGCCCTCTATCGACATCGCACCGGAGGTGCCTGGCGCGACGCGCCGGAATGACGTCACCGACCACGTCCTCCGGCCGAAGGCCTTGCCGATCTCGCTCGCGATTGTGTCGCTGCCGCCGGCGACGAGCGCGGCGGCGAACGCGAGCCGCGCCGCCGCCGGGTGCACGTCGAGGCCGGCGAGCATCGCGGCGATCGCGGCGACGCCGGTGTTCGCAATCGCGTTGCCAGCGCCCCGGCGTCCGCCGCGTTCCTCGGCGATCCCGAGCAGCTGTTTCCGCGTGCGTCCCGTCCGCGTCGAGATCGTCGCTGCGAGGAACGTCACGAGCAGCAGCGTCCAGCCCTGCCACCCAAGCGCGCTGAAGATCGCGACGCCGATCAGTGCGCCGCACACGGCGCCCGAGAGGTTTACGCTTCGTGCGGCATACCCGGCCGCGGCGACGGCGAGGTTTGCGGCGACGGCGGTACCGATCGCGATCAGTGAGAAGGAGACCTCGGCGTACGACTGATAGGAATTGCCGCTTCCTGAAAACGCGTCGAGCGTCGGCTCGTATCGCGCGCAGATGAGCGCACCGATCCACAACACGGCGCCCGCCGCCGCCGCGACCGAGAGATTGTCATCGAGGCGGATGGGAATCGTTTCGACGAGCGCCGCGACGGCGGCCGCCGCGATCGGCGCAGCGACGACGAAGGCGATAAACGGCGGCGGCGTGACAGCCGGCCGGCACCACCAGGCGAGCCCGACGCCGGCGCACGCACCCGCGATCGCGAACGCGATGCTTCCGGCGAGGGTCTTTTCGCGGTTCCACGGCCACCGCCTTCCTCCCAGAGCGCGCCCCGCAAGCGTGGCGACGCCGTCGCCCGCCGCCAGGATCCCCCAGGCGGCGGCCGCGATATCAGGGCGCCGGGGAAAGACCAGGATCAACAGGAGGACCGACAGCGGATAGAAGACGATGCCGTGGGCGACGCGGTCTCGATCGCCCTGACGATAGAGCGAGCGCGCAATCCTGGGCAGCACGAACAGATTGAAGGCGAGCGCGGCGCAGGCGAGCGCCAGGGCTTGCCACCACGCGATCCAGCGAAGCAGGACCGCGAACGCGCCCATCGACATGTGGACGATTTGCCGCGCCGTCTCGGAGTGTTCCGCCCTCGCGGCTCCGACGCTTCGGCGAGACAGGTCCGCCTGCATCATGACGTGGACCTGGCACGCCAGTGATCCAGCAGATCCGAGAGCGTCTGTTCGATCGGAATCCGGGGAACCCATCCTGTATCGGCGGTCAACCGCGCGTGGCTGCCGTGAATGACCGGATTGTCGCTCGGCCGCAGACGCTCCGGATCGACTTCGATGCGCACGCGGACGCGGGCGAGCGAGAGCAGGATCTCGAGCAGCGCTTTCATCGTGTAGGCGCGCCCGCTGCACACGTTGTACGGCCGGTGGGGACGGCCGCGATCGACGAGCGCCTGGTACGCGCGTACCGTATCCCGGACGTCGGTGATATCGCGTTTCGCGTCCAGGTTGCCGACGTGAAGCACGGCGTCGCGCCTGCCCGCCTCGATCTCGGCCACCTGCTGCGCGAACGCGGACGTCGCGTAGGCCGGCAACTGACCGGGCCCCGCGTGGTTGAACGGCCTGGCGAGCAGCGTGTCGAGCGGCGACGCATCGGCGGCCATCTCCTGCGCGAGCTTGCTCACGCCGTACGGACTGGCAGGACCGAGCGGGTGATCCTCTTCGATCTGGCGCGTCGACGCACGGTACACGAGCGCCGAACCCGTCACCAGCACGCGGCAGCGCAGGCCGAGCGCTCTCGCGGACTCGAGCAGGTTGTGCGTGCCGATGACGTTGATCTCCAGCGCGCGCGCCGGCGCGGTCCACGCGCCGCGGACGTCGGCGACTCCCGCGCAATGATAGATGACCGACGGCCGGGCGGCGGCCAGCGCCGACCGGACCGCGCGTCGATCGAGCAGTTCGACGGCGGTCCAGTGGACGTTCGCGACCGCGGGCGATCGGCCGTCGCGGTGTCCCCAGGCGTGTACGGCGGCGCCCGCTCCTGTGAGATGTTCGACGAGGTGGCCGCCGGCGAACCCGGTCGCGCCCGTGATCAGCGGAAGGCCTGTCACCACCGCCGCCTCAGCGGGTGCCGTACTGGCTCTGGTAGTACTTGCGGAATTCGGGGTCCTCGTCCTTGATCGGGCGCCACCACCGCTCGTTGGCGCGATACCACGACACGGTCTCGGCGAGCCCCCGATCGAACGGTACGTTCGGCCGCCAGCCGGCCGATTCGACCTTGGCGGTGTCGAGGGAATACCGGCGATCGTGCCCCGGCCTGTCGTCCACGGGCCTGACAAGGGATGAGGGCTTGCCCGTCAGCTCGAGAATGCGATGGGTGAGATCGACGTTCCTGATCTGATTGCCGCCGCCGATGTTGTATACCTCGCCCGATTCGCCGCGCTCGATCAAGAGATCGATCGCACGGCAGTGATCGCTCACGTGGAGCCAGTCGCGCTCGTGCTGTCCGTCGCCGTACAGCGGAACCGGAATGTCGTCGATCAGGTTGGTGATGAACAGGGGAATGATCTTTTCCGGAAACTGGTTCGGGCCGTAATTGTTCGATGCGCGCGTGATGACGACGGGCACGCGATACGTCGCCCAGTAGCTGTAGGCGAGGCGGTCCGCGCCGGCCTTGCTGGCGGAGTACGGATTGCGGGGCTTCAGCTCGTCCGTCTCCTTGCTGGAGCCGGCCGGCACGCTGCCGTAGACCTCGTCGGTCGAAATCTGCACGAACCGACGCAGCGTCGGGTTGTGGCGCGCCGCCTCGAGCAGCACGAACGTGCCGTACACGTCGGTGGTGATGAAATCGCCCGCGCTGGCGATCGATCGATCGACGTGCGTCTCCGCCGCGAAGTGCACGACCAGATCCGCCGCCGCGACGAGCGGCGCGGCCGTCGAGGCGTCGGCGACGTCGCCCTTCACGAAACGATGGCGCGGATGATCGATGACGCCCTCGAGGTTCTCGAGCCGCCCCGCGTACGTGAGCTTGTCGAGCGTCGTCACGCGCCAGTCGTCGTGCGCGGCGATGGCGTGCCGGACGAAATTCGATCCAATGAAGCCGGCGCCGCCGGTCACCAGCACTTCAACCATCCTTGCGCGTCCAATCGTAGGAGAGCACGTCGTGCGGCGCGACGCGGTATTCGTCCGGATCCGCGTGGCGGTACGGCTCGGTCGGGACGTTGACGACGAGCGAGGGCTCGGCGCCGATGCACTTCCAGCCGTGGTAGACGAGATTCGGGACGCGCACGAGCAGCGGATTGAGGCTGCCGATGAAGAATTCGTTCACCGCGCCGCGCGTGGGCGAGTCCTCGCGCGTGTCGACGAGCACGAGCTTCACCATCCCGCTGACGCACGCGAAGTGATCCACCTGCACCTTGTGGTAGTGCCAGGCCTTGATCGCGCCGGGATAGGTGGCCGACACGTACACCTGGCCGAACTTCGAAAACAGCTCCGCGTCGTCCGCGCGGAGGATCTCCATCAGCCAGCCGCGCTCGTCGGGCAGCACGCGCAGCGTCTTCGTCTTCACGTCGTGGATCCGCTCTTTCGAGCCGGTCGCAAACTTGGTCGGCACGGTTACCATCGGAACCCCACTTCCGAGTTGTCGCCAAGCATAAAACGATACGCGGACGGCTTCACCGGGAGCCGGTAGATTTTCACGTTGCGTCCGATGAGGCTGTCCTCGATGCGATTGGCGAGATCGCTGATGACGCTGCCCTCGAGCACGATGCTGTGCTCGATTTCGGAATCGCGAATCTCCGCCGACGGCCCGATCGACGTGAACGGCCCCACGTAGGCGTGGACCAGGCGCGCGTCGGGGCCGATGACGACGGGCCCGCGGACGACCGACCGTTCGATCGTCGCGCCGGCCTCGACGATCACCTTGCCTTCGATCCGCGATTCGGCGTCGACGGCGCCGTCGATCCGCCGATCGATCGTATCCAGGATCAAGCGGTTCGCCTCGAGCAGGTCCTCGAGCTTGCCCGTGTCCTTCCACCACCCGTCGACCAGGTGCGGACGGACGGAGAGGCCGCGATCGATGAGGTCCTGAATCGCATCGGTGATCTCGAGCTCGTTGCGGAAGCTGGGACGGATCCGCTTCACGGAGTCGAATACGGCGGGCGAGAACATGTAGACGCCGACCAGCGCGAGGTCGCTCTTCGGGACGGCCGGCTTCTCGACGAGCCGGACCACCCGCCCGTTTTCGAGCTCCGCGACGCCGAACATCTGCGGATCCGGAACGCGCGTCAGGAGGATCTGCGCGGCCGGCGCTTCGCGCACGAACTCCTCGACGAACCCGTTGATGCCCTTGTTGAGCAGATTGTCGCCGAGGTACATCACGAACGAATCCGCGCCGATGAACGGCTCGCTGATCAGGACGGCGTGCGCCAGGCCGCGCGGCGCGTCCTGCTCGATATAGGTGATCGAGACGTTCCATCGCGAGCCGTTCCCGACGGCGGCCCGAATCTCCGCCTGCGTATCGCCGACGACCACGCCGATTTCACGGATGCCGGCGGCGGCCAGCGCCTCGAGGCCGTAGAAGAGGACCGGCTTGTTCGCGACGGGGACGAGCTGCTTGGCGCTCGTATAGGTCAGCGGCCTCAGCCGCGTGCCTTTGCCGCCGCTCAGGATGAGCCCCTTCATCGTCCCTGCTGGCCCCCGAACGCCCCGAAGAGATCCGAGAACGTGCCGATGCCGGCCAGCGTGAACGAGAGATTGAAGCGATGATCCTTCGGCACGCCGACCTGTCCGGCGTGCGTGCCGAAATTGAATTTCTGGTACTCGACGGCGATCCCGCAGCACTGGCTGTTGTAGTGCGCGATGATCGTCTGATTGACGAATGCCGCGTCCTTGATGTCGTAGTTGAACAGGTACGTCCCGCCGAACGCGTTGCCCGGCTTTCGCACCGTGGTTCCGCCGTTGATGAAGTGAGACGTGGTCACGATGGGGTCGGTGATCTTCGTCGGCGTCGAGTGCTGCACGCTCCACTGCGCGTTGCCGGTGACCCATCCGTGCGTGACGGCGCCGTTGGCCGACAGGCTGGGCATGGAATGGGTGTGGGCGTTGTACTCCATCCTGAGCGACGCGTCGGTGACCGGCGTCGGGCTCACGTGCACCTGGAGCGCGACCGGCGAGAAATTCGTCGGCGCGATGTTTCCGTTGAAGCTGCTCTGATAGTTCTGGTCGACGGTGGACGCGCTCGCGACGCTGTAATAGGTCTGGCTGAGCGACACGGTGAAGATCTCGCGTGCGCTCTGCTTCTTCGCGTAGAAGCGGTTGTTGAGGCCATACGTCATGCTCGTCACGCCGCCGACCGCGTAGTCCGCGCCTTCGATTTTCACGATCTGTCCGGCGTTGTCGAACTGCGTGGTGCGCTGAATGGAGAACGTGGGCTCGATCACGTGCTTGAATTTCTGCGCATAGCTGCTCTCCGGCGTGTTGAACACGCGCGTGAAAACCGGGCCGGTGATGGTCGTCCCCATCGTGAAGTAGCGGCGGAAGATGCTCTCAGGGACGCGCGTCGCGTCCGTCTCGCTGACCTGGCTGCCCGTCCAGTACGTTTCGCGAAAGCCGAGTGACGAGTTGAACGTCAGATACGGGAGCTTGGTGAATGGAAACCGGATCGTCGGAAACAGGTCGACGCGCGAGAGGCCGTTGTCGGTCGAGGCCGTCGCGGTGTTGTTGGTGCGGATCAGCGTCACGAACTCGCTGGTCGCGCCGAAGTACACCGGCAGCGAACCGATCTTCTTCTCGCCGCGGCTGTAGTTCACCCGCGGCAGCGAGCCGCTGACAATCGAATCGTCGTTGGTCGGGTTCGTGAAGATCTCATTGCGCTCGAGCGTCGTGCTGATCGTGTTTGCGCCCCAGGTGCCGATGAGGTTGCCCCCGTAGTTCCGGGTGCGGTTCGTCGCGGCGACAATGTTCTGTTGATACCGCTGCTCCGCGATGAGACTGGAGAAGTAATTCGCGCTGCCCGTTGCGCGCAGGTGCGTCCCCAGCGCCTGCGAGAGCGTCCCGCTGAACTTGTAGCTGTCGATCCCGGGGACAGCCCTGACGGTGCCGTCGGGCTGGTCGTAGTCCGCCTCGTGCTCGCGCACCGTGACGAACTCGGCGTTGCCGGACCCGGCTCGCTGCTGGTACCGGTACTGGCTGCCGAACGACATCCCGGTCTTCGAAAAGTAGCTGTGATAGAAGGTCGCGTCCTGGCTGCGGTTGATGGCCCAGAAAAAGGCGTTGTCGATGGTCTGGCCTTTGATTGACGACGAGCCGTAGACCGGAATCAGAAAGCCGGTCGCCCGATCCTCCTTGTTGATCGGGTAGTACATCGCCGGCAGGTAGAACACCGGGACGTCCTTGACCTTCAGAAGCGCGCTCTTCAACAGCGCGTGCTTCTGCAGCGTCATCGTGACGGAGTTCGCGACGAACTCCCAGCGCGGGGTCGGCTGCACGCACGTCGTGAATCCGCCTCGCGTGATGCGATACGTTTCCGGGCCGAGCTTTTCGATCGTCTCGCCCCAGAAGTACGCGTCCGGCTCCTGCGTGCCGAAGAAGCTGCGATCGATGCCGCGTCCCTCGAGATTGGCGATGCCCGACGCGACGTAGAACGTGCCGGTCTTCGTCCGCGTGTTGAAGTCCATCCGCTCGGCCGAGATGCGATTCGTGCTCGACACGAACACGACGTTGCCGGTCGCCCGCAGGCGATCGGCGTCGGTGAACAGCTCCACCTCGTCGGCGAAGAGCTGAATGTCGTTGCAGTCAACCTGGACGTTGCGGTAGAGCAGCGTGTGGGTCGAGTTGAGATTCTCAGCCTGCAGGCTGGAAACCTCCCATTTCCTGCTGCACCCTCCGAGCGTCTGCGCGTGCGCCGGCGCGACCGATGCCGCGGAGACGATGAGAGCCAAGAAGGCGATGCGGCGCATGCGAGAGGATTCCGCGGAAATCGCTGAATCACCGAAGAATATCACGTGCCAGCCGCTCGCGGACCGGGCCGAGCAGGAAGATGGAGCCGGCGACGGCGACCATCGCGCCGAGGCCGCAGGCGCGATCGAGGGCGGCCAGCGGATCCTCGACCGCCTCGGCGTTCATGCCGATCCGCTCCGCAATCGCGGCGAGCTCGGTGGCCGGCGCCGCGCGCGGATTCGGAGCGGTGGTGCAGAACACCCTGCGGACGCCTGGCGCAAGCGCCGAGAGCATGTCGACGACCGCCTTGTCCTTCATCGCGCCGAACACGAGCGTCACCCCTTCCGGCGCGACGCCTTGGAGATAAGACGCAAGCGCCCGGGCGCCGGCCGGGTTGTGCGCGGCATCGAGCACGACGCGGCACCCCTTCGTGTCGAACGTTTCCAGGCGTCCCGGCCAGACGGTCCCGGCCAGACCCTCGCGAATCGCGTCGGAATCGACGCGGATCCGACGCGACGCGTCGGCGTCGATCGTCTCGAGCAGCTTCACGGCGACCGCGGCGTTCGCGCGCTGGTGCGCGCCCGCAAGGGACAACCGCATCGCCGCCACCCTTTGAGCCAGCGATCGGTCCAGGTCGGTCCGAATCAGCGTGGCGCCCCGCTCGACGCAGATCGCCGAGATGACGCGAAGGGCTTCGTCCGGCAGCGGACCGCACACCACGGGAATGCCGGGCTTGACGATGCCGGCCTTCTCGGCGGCAATGGACGCGATGGTGTCGCCCAGTTGCGCCTCGTGATCGATGTCGATCGAGACGATCGCCGCGGCGGCCGGAGACACGATATTCGTGGCGTCGAGCCGGCCGCCCAGGCCGACCTCGAGAACCGCGATCTCGACGTCCGCGCCGCGGAACAATTCGAAGGCGACGGCGGTCGTGCACTCGAAGAACGTCGGCAGGGACTCGAGAGCGCCGGACGCCACCAGCGCCGTCGCCGCCTGCTGCACCCGCGCCGCCGCGGCGTCGAGCGCGGCGGGCGCCACCTCGGCGCCGTCGATCACGAACCGCTCCTCGAGGCGCAGCAGATGCGGCGATGTATACCGGGCGCAGCGATGCCCGGCCGCGCGCAGCGCCGCGTCGACCATCGCCGTCACCGAGCCCTTGCCGTTGGTGCCGCCGACGATGAGTGACGTGAACGATCGTTCGGGATGGCCGAGCGCCTCGCAGAGCCTCGCGATGTTGGCGAGGCCAAACTTCATGCCGAAGCGCTCGAGGCTGATGAGGAAATCGACCGCGGGCCTGCCTCCCTCGAGCGGCGTCGAGGGGCTCACGGCTGCGGGACGAACGCGTCCGGCGCGGAGATGCCAGGGACGGCGACGACCGGTCTGCGGCGCGCCTCGCTCGCGAGCGCGAACCTCAGCACCCGCGCGATCGACGCCTTGAGCTCGCGGCGATCCACCACCATGTCGAGCATGCCGCGCTCGAGCAGGAACTCGCTGCGCTGGAAGCCTTCCGGGAGCTTCTGGCGAATCGTCTGCTCGATGACGCGCGGTCCCGCGAACCCGATCAGCGCCTTCGGTTCCGCGATGTTGGCATCGCCGAGCATGGCAAAGCTCGCCGTCACGCCGCCCGTTGTCGGATCGGTCAGCACCGAGACGTACGGCAGCCGCGCCCGATCGAGCCGCCCCAGCGCCCCGCTGATCTTCGCCATCTGCATCAGCGACAGCGCGCCTTCCATCATGCGCGCGCCGCCCGACGAGGACACGATGACGAGGGCCAGGCGGCGCTCGAGAGCCCGTTCGATCGCGCGCGTAATCTTTTCGCCGACCACGACGCCCATGCTGCCGCCGATGAAGCCGTACTCCATCGCCGCCACCGACGTGTCGATCCCCTCGATGCGGCCCGTCGCGCAGATCACGGCGTCGTTCAGGCCGCTGGCCTCGATGCTCGCCTCCAGCCGCTTCCGGTACGGCTTCGTGTCGACGAACGTGAGGGGATCGGTCGACCGCAGGCCGTTGTCGTATTCCTGCCACTCGCCGTCGAACAGCATGCGGAGCCGATCCGCGGCGCCGAGACGGAAGTGGTGCGCGCACTTCGGACACACGCTCAGCGTGGCGGCAAGATCCTTGTTGTAGATGATTTCGCCGCAGGACGGGCATTTCACCCAGAGCCCTTCGGGCACGCGGCTCGGCTTGTCGGACTGCGGCTCGATGGGCTTGCGGACCTTCTTGAACCAGGCCACGGGTGGACTATATCAACCTCCAACCCCCAATCTCCAACTCCCAACTCCACACGCGCCCGGACCTGACCGGTCGGCCGGATCGGATCGCCATGAGAGTTGGAGGTTGGGAATTGGCCGTTGGCGGTTGGGAGTCGCGAGTTACCTCGTGCGCGGCACGTAGTAGCGTGTCCCGCGCCCCATGCCGTTCAATTGCCTGACGAGATCGTCGAGCGTCTCGTCGCCCCAGGCGAGATCGAACTGCGACGTCTCGACGACCAGCAGCGGCGTGGTGTTGTAATGAAAGAAGAAATGGTTGTACGCCTCGTTGAGCTCCCGGATGTACTCATCACCCAGCGACGGCGCGTCCGGATTGGCGCGCGCGCGGTCGCGCAGGCGCTTCCGGAGGACATCGGTCGGCGTCTGCAGATAGATCACCAGGTCGGGGGCCGGGATGTCCTGTGCCAGAAGCTCGTACAACCGCTGATAGATGAACAGCTCGTTGTCGTCCAGGTTCAAGTACGCGTGGATCTTGTCGCGCTCGAACAGGTAGTCGCAGACGGTGAGCTGGCTGAAGAGATCGCTCTGTCGGAGCGTGGACTGCTGCCGATGACGCGACAGCGTGAAGAAGAGCTGCGTCTGGAAGGCCGCCCCCGGCCGACCGGCATAGAAGTCCGCGAGAAACGGATTCTCCGTCTCGTCGAGCACCATCGTCGCATCGAGCCGCGTGCCGAGACGGTCGGCGAGCGCCGACTTGCCGACGCCGAGCGGCCCCTCGATGGCGATGTAACGAAAATCGATCACGGGTCGGATGGAGTATACAGCGCGGTTTCCGCGCGCATCCACGGCTGATAGGCTTGAGCCGTGATCCGAATCGATCGTCTCCAGCTTCGCCTCGTCCGTCTGCCGCTCGTCGCCTTCTTCGAGACGAGCTTCGGCCGCATCTACGATCGCACCTTCATTCTCGTGACCCTTCACGGCGGCGGTCTGGAAGGTCTCGGCGAATGCGTCGCCGAGGCCGATCCGTATTACAGTCCCGAAACGAACGTGACCGCATGGCACGTCATCAGGGATTTTCTGGCGCCGCTCGTGCTCGGGCGACGCTTCGACGATCCGCGCGAGGTGTTTCCGGCGCTCGCGCGCGTCCGCGGCCATAACATGGCCAAGGCGGCGATCGAGATGGCGGCGTGGGACCTCGAGGCGCGCACGCGCGGCGTCGCGCTGTCGCGGCTGCTCGGCGGCACGCGGGCCGCGATCGCCTCCGGCGTCTCGATCGGGATCCAGGACTCGCTCGAGCAGCTCGCCGCGAAGATCCGCACGGAGCTCGACGCCGGGTACCAGCGGATCAAGATCAAGATCAAGCCCGGCTGGGACCTGGCAGCCGTCGAGATGGTGCGCGCCCGCTTCGGCAGGATCCCGCTCATGGTCGATGCGAACGCGGCGTACGCGATCGGGGACGCTGCGCGCCTCGGCGCGCTCGACGCGTTCGATCTGATGATGATCGAGCAGCCGCTCGATTACGGCGACATCCGCGATCACGCGGCCCTGCAGCGGCGGATTCGCACGCCCATCTGTCTCGACGAGTCGATTCATTCGCCGCGCGCGGCCGAGGATGCGATCGATCGCGGCGCGTGCCGAATCGTCAACGTCAAGCCGGGCCGGCTGGGCGGCCACGCCGAGTCGATCCGCGTGCACGACGTCTGCGCGGCGCGCGGCGTCCCCGTCTGGCACGGAGGCATGCTCGAGAGCGGCATCGGGCGCGCGCACAACGTCCACCTCGCCTCGCTGCCCAACTTCTCTTTGCCCGGAGACATCGCGGCGAGCCGGCGGTATTTCGTACCGGATCTGATCGATCCGCCGATCGACGTCAGCCGCGAAGGCACCGTCGCCGTGCCGGTCGCTCCCGGCATCGGCGTGAACGTCGACTGGGATCGCGTGACTGCGGCAACGGTCGAGACCTATGACGTCCGGGCGTGAACGGTCATCGGCCATCGGTTAGCGATTGACGGTTAACGGTTCACTGTCGTTAGACTGAGTTCAGACATGCGAATGACGCGGTTATGGGTTCCCGCCACGATCGCGGCGATCAGCGCGGCCTGCGCGAGCGCGCCGCCGGTCGCGCCGAAGGCTCCCGCGATCCCGGCTGATCAGAAGATGAGCTGGATTCTGCAGATGGAGGATCAGCGGATTCTGCGCGTGCCTGCGCCGCCGCCTCCGCCCGCTCCGGTCGTGCCTGCGGGCAGGAAGGCGCCGAAAGCGAAGCCGGGGCCGCCGCCGCCGCCCGTTGTCACTCCGGATTTGACGACGCTCATCACCGATCCCGAGCCGCGGATCCGCCGGAGGGCGGCGCTGGCGATCGGCCGCGTCGGTCTGTCCGAGGGCGCGGCCCCGCTCCTGCCGCTCTTGACGGATCCGGACGGTGAGGTCCGGCAGATGGCGGCTTTCGCACTGGGACTGCTGGGCGACAAGTCCGCCGTCGCCGCGCTGACCGCCGCGCTGCAGGATGCCGAGCCGCGCGTTCGCGGCCGCGCGGCCGAAGCGCTCGGCCTCATGGGCGACGCGGGATCGGCGGCGCTGGTCGGTCAAATGGTCGCCGGCTACATCCAGCAGGGCGCCGTCGCGTCCATCGCCCCTGACGACGAGCAGTGGCCGAAAACCGCGGAAGCCGACGCGGTGCGTCTCGGCGTGTTCGCGCTGGTGCGGCAGAAGGCGTGGGAGCCGCTCGCGGCGGCCGTGCTCGATTCCTCGGGACGGCCGGTCAGCGCCTGGTGGCCGATTGCCTACGCGCTGCAGCGGATCGGCGATGCCCGCGCCGTGCCGGCGCTTCAGCAGCTGCTGAACGGGCCGGGGCGATATACCCGTGCTTTCGCCGCGCGAGGTCTTGGCGCGCTGAAGCACGCGGCTTCAGTCCCCGCGCTCGTCGCGCTGCTCCAGCAATCGACCAGCGATCCCGCGATGGCGTTCACCGCGATCCACGCGATCGGACAGATAGGCGCGCCCGAGGGCGCGGCGCCGATTCTCGCGGCGCTCGCCGCCGACAAGGCCGACCTGAACGTGCGTCTCGAAGCGGTGGCCGCGCTGACGGCCCTCAAGAGCCGCGAGGCCCTGATCCCCGTCCAGGATTTGCTGATCGACGATTCGCCGGTCCTGCGCGCCGCGGCGGTCCGTGCGGCCGCCGCGATAGATCCTGACGGATTCCTCACGCTGCTCTCAGGACTGGAACCGGATCCGCACTGGATGGTTCGCGCGGCGATCGCCGACGCGCTCGCGACCGTTCCGGCCGAGGCGGCGATCGGACGGCTGCGGCCGATGCTCGACGATCAGGACAAGCGGGTCGTTCCGGCGGTCCTCGACGCGCTGGTGCGATTGAAAGCGCCGGGAATCGACGATCTGCTGCTGGCCGCGCTGAAGAATCCCGACGTCGGGATCCGCGCCGCCGCCGCGCGCGCGATCGGACGAACGAAGCCTGCCGGCGGCGCCGCCGCGCTGCGCGACGCGTACCGCGCCTGGCAGGACGAGGCGCGCGAGTCGACGCTCGCGGCGCTGGCGCAATACGGCGCCGCCGAGGCCGCCGACACGCTCAAGGCCGCGCTCGCCGACAAGGACTGGTCGATCCGGCTGCGGGCCGGGACGCTGCTGCACGGGCTCGATCCGGCGTTCGAGGCCCCGCAGGCGATCCGCCCCGCGCCCGGTCCGCCGATCGCGCCGTACGATTCGCCCGATCTCGTGAATCCGCAGGTGTCGCCGCACGCGTTCATCGAGACGGCCAAGGGCACGATCGAGATCGAGCTGGCCGTGCTCGACGCGCCCCAGACCGCGCGCAACTTCATCGCGCTCGCGCGGAAGGGGTTCTACAACGGGCTGCAGATCCATCGCGTGGTGCCGCACTTCGTCGTGCAGGACGGCGATCCCCGCGGCGACGGCTCCGGCGGTCCGGGCTACACGATCCGCGACGAGCTGAACGACAAGCCGTACCTCCGCGGGGTCGTCGGGATGGCGCTGTCGGGACCCGACACCGGCGGCAGCCAGTTCTTCATCGCGTACTCGCCGCAGCCGCATCTCGACGCCAAGTACACCGTGTTCGGCCGCGTGGTGAGCGGGATGGAGGTGGCCGATCGGATTCAGCCGCTGGACGTCATCCAGCGCGTGAGGATCTGGGATGGGAAAGAACTGAAATAACTGGGAGTGGGAAATTCAAAATCGGGGGCGACCGACGCCCCCGTTTTTGGCGGGACGCGGCAGTTACCGCTTCTTGCCGCCCTTCTTCTTCCCGCCCTTGGCACTTTTCTTCGCCATTGCGCTTTATCCCCCCCTTCGTATGGGATTCGATCGCGAAGAGCATTCTCCGTATCGCAGCGCCGCTGCCACCGGCACGCTGGCGGTGCGTCTATACGCCGCTCGTCGCTCCGTTAGGACCCGAGGGATTCGGCCCTCGGACTCTCCTGCACGCGCGCTCGCTGTCGCTCGTGCGCTGAGGAGAGTCGTCGGTCCAAAAAAACCAGCTGCGCGTTCCTGTCGTCCGTGGCAAAAACTATCTCTGCGAGGTCCGTGGCAAAAAAATCGGGGGTGCAAAGTTGCTCTTTGACACCCCCCAGACCGGTCGGCGGCGGTTAGCGCTTCTTTCCGCCCTTTTTCTTGCCGCCCTTTGCACTCTTCTTCGCCATTAGTTCCTCCTTGGAACGTGGCTGCTCAGCTCGTACCGGTGACCAGGGGTTACAACAGGTGGGCTGAGCGATCCACCCTCATACAAGATGTAGATTATGGATGAGAACTTCACAGTGTCAAGCACAAAGTGCTGCGAAAGTCAAAAAAACGTCACCCTGCAGAGAGTGTCGGAGCGAGTTGCGGAGAACTGTAGATCACTTCGGCGCGCGAAGGCGCGTCAGCGCGCGGCGCGCGGCGGCGCGCGTGTCCGCGCCGCCGCCGAACCACGTGCTCGCGGCGCGATAGTAGTCGATCGCCTGCTGGCGATGCGCGAGCCGCTCGTGCTCGCGCGCGGCATCGAGGTACGCGGACGCGGCGATCGGAGGCGGGCAGTCGCGCGCCCCGCGAATGGCGATCTCGAATTCGGCGAGCGCGGCCTCGTCGTCGCGCTGTGCCTGCAGCGCGCGCCCGTAGCGGTAGCGCGCGACCGGATCCTTCGGATCGAGTCGCACGCTGCGCGCGAGGAGCGCCTCGGCTCCGGGGGCGTCCGCCTTCTCGAGCTTGCGGAGCCCTTCGAGCGACAGCCGGTACGCCTCCGCGCGGACGCCGTCGGGCGCGCGCCGCATGCGGTCGGACGCCCGCTGGCTGATGTTGTGCGGATCCGGCGCCGGCGCGTTTGTGATCGCGAGACGATAGGCGGCGACGGCCGCGTCGCGATGCCCGAGCCGGTCTTCACCTTCGCCGAGTCCGAGGTACGCCGCCGCCAGCGCGCCGTACGGCCTGCTGCCTCTCGCTTCGATCACGGCGCGCAGCTGCTCGAGCGCCCGGTCGGTCTGATAGAGCGCTTCGAGCTGGCGCGCGATGCCCAGCCGCGCCTGACCCTCGGCCAGGACGGCCTCGTGCGTCCGCTGCTCGCGCGCGTCGCTCAGCAGATCGCGCCAGGTGTTGAGACTGGCGGCGACATCGTGCAGATACCGGTCCTGCACGTCGGCCAACTGCGCCGCGAAGAGCGGATTGCCGGGATACCGATCGCGCAGCGACTCGAGCAGCTCGACGGCCAGATCGGCCCGCCGCTCGTACCAGAGATAGATGATCTGGAGTTGAAAGTCCGCTTCCCCCTGGAGCAGCCGGCCCTGCGTGCGCGCGCGCCGCATCCGGGCGAGCCCCTCGCTCTTGTTGCCGCCGGGAAGCATCATCAGGAATCTCAGAACCTTGGCGGCGGTCGGAGCCACATCCGCGTAGTACTGATACAGCCCTATCCCGAAGTACGCATCCTCGAGTCCGGGATCGAGGGTGGTCGCGCGCTCCAGCGCCTGCTTGATTCGCTTCCCGTCGCGGGCGGCGGCGAGTTTCTGGTCCCGCAGCACGCGCCACTGGACGCGCACGGCGTACGCGGCGCCCGCGTAGAACTGCGCCTCCGCATTGTCGGGCTCGCGGTCCGCCCAGGCCTCGGTCGAGTCGATCGCGTGGTCCGCTTCCGTGGAAAAGCGCTGATCCAGCGCGCGATCGTCGGGATCGAGCAGGATGCGCCACCACGTCGCCGTGGCGGCCATGACGTCGCACGCCTCGCGCGGCGCCGGCCCGCAAGCCCGGACGAGATCGGCGTCCACCTGATCGAAGCGCGCATCCAGGATGTCGTCGTATACGCGGACGAGACCGTCGACGCCTCGGAGGTCGCCGGCGGACGCGGGCGCCGGGTGCGCGGAGAGGTTCGACAGCGCGAAGAATACAAACCACAGGGCCGCGACGAAAGCGATGCAGGCGCGGCTGCGGCGGACGTTCATGTCACGCTTGTGCGGAGCTGCTGTTTCTCGGCGTGGCGCTCGAGTGCGAGAGCAATCAGCCGGTCGAGCAGCGCCGGGTACGGAACCCCCGAGGCCGCCCACAGCTTCGCGTACATGCTGATCGTGGTGAAACCCGGAATGGTGTTGACTTCGTTGACGTACAGCCTGCCGCTGTCGCGCGCCAGCAGAAAATCCACTCGGGACATGCCGGCGCCATCGATGGCCTTGAAGGCGTCGATCGCCAGCCGCCGGACCTCGTCCGCCGTCTCCGCCGGAAGGTCCGCGGGAATCAGGGTTTTCGATCCTTCGTCGATGTACTTCGCTTCGTAATCGTAGAATTCCCGCGATGGAATGACTTCGCCGGGCACCGAAGCCTCGGGCGCGTCGTTGCCGAGCACCGCGCATTCGATTTCGCGCGCTCCGGGGACGGCGGCTTCGATCACGATCTTCCGGTCGTACGCGCCCGCGAGCCCCATCGCGTCGCGAAGGCCGTGCGCGTCCTTCGCCTTCGAGATGCCGACGCTCGATCCGAGATTCGCGGGCTTCACGAACATCGGATATCGCAGCGTCCGCTCGAGGTCGGCGGCGATGATGTCGCCGTCGTGCTCCCATTCGTGTCTGAGGACGACGCGATAGGGGCAGACGGGCAGGCCGCGCGCCGCGAAGAGCACCTTCATGATGCCCTTGTCCATGCCGACGGCGGAGGCGAGCACTCCGGCGCCGACGTACGGGATGTTGGCGAGCTCGAGCAGGCCCTGCATCGTGCCGTCTTCTCCGTAGGGGCCGTGCAGCATCGGAAAAATGACGTCGAGCGACAGTCCGGTGACGAGCGCGGCCGGCACCGCGTCGTCGCGCGAGCCGGAGCGATCGATCGAGAGAATGGTTTCCGCGCTGGGGCGCGCGATGAAGTGCACCTCGCGTCCTTCGCGCGCGGGGCGTGCCGCGTCCAGCCTGGCCTGTTCGATGACTTCCCCGGCGATCATCACGGCGGGCGGCTTGTCTGCCAGCGCCCAGCGGCCGTCCTTTTCAATCCGGATCGGCACGGGCTCGTACCTGGCCCGGTCGAGATGCGCGAACACCGACGCCGCCGAGGCGAGCGAGACTTCATGCTCGCCCGACCGTCCACCGTAGAGCACGCCGACCCGCAGCCGCTTCACGATTTCAGAATACAGTAAAGACGGCTCATGGCCCATGGCCTACGGCTTATGAGCCATAAGTCATGAGCCATGAGCCGTTCGCGTTCCGCGTCACCGCCACCGAAGGCGCCGCCCGACGCGGAACATTGCTGACGCCGCACGGGACCGTGCAGACGCCCGCGTTCATGCCGGTCGGCACGCGTGGCGCGGTCAAGGCGATTACCCATCGCGATCTGGAGGACGCAGGCGCCGAAATCATTCTCGGCAACACGTACCATCTCCACCTGCGGCCCGGCGACGAGCCGATCGCCCGCGCGGGCGGCCTGCACGCCTTCATCGGCTGGCCGCATCCGATCCTGACCGACAGCGGCGGCTATCAGGTGTTCAGTCTCGCGTCGAGACGCACCGTCAGCGAGGATGGCGTCCAGTTTCGATCGCATCTCGACGGCGCGCTCTGCGCGCTGAGCCCCGAGACGGCCACCGACATCCAGGCGCGGCTCGGTTCGGACGTCGCGATGGTGCTGGACGAGTGCGTGGCTGCCGCGGACATCGAACATCGGACATCGGACATCGCGCGGACCGCCATGGAGCGCTCCGTCCGGTGGGCGACGCGCGGACGCGCGCGGATGCTCCAACTGCGCCACGAGCCCGCGTCGGCGCCCGGCGTTCTGATCACCAATCCGGCACAGGCCCAGTTCGGCATCGTCCAGGGCGGCCTCGACCCGACGCTCCGGACCGAAAGCGTCCAGGCGACCGTCGAGATTGGCTTCGAGGGATATGCGATCGGGGGGCTCAGCGTCGGCGAGCCCACGGACGTCATGTACGACCTCGTCGCGCACACCGCGCCTCAACTGCCTGCCGGGCAGGCGCGCTACCTGATGGGGACGGGCATGCCAGACGATCTCGTCGAATGCGTGGCGCGCGGCATCGACATGTTCGACTGCGTCCTGCCTACCAGGAACGCGCGGAACGGGCAGCTCCTGACACGGCACGGCGTCATCGTCATCAAGAACGCCCGGTACGCGGAGGACGGGCAGCCGCCCGATCCGGCGTGCGGCTGCTACACGTGCCGATCGTTCACGCGCGCGTACCTCCGCCACCTTTACACGGCGCAGGAGATGACGGCGGCGACGCTGCTCACCGTCCATAACCTCTACTTTTACCTTGACTTAATGCGCAGGATTAGGGACGCTATCGGTTTCGGTTCGTTTGGAAAACTCCGCCAGGAGTTTCGTCAAACCTTCTCTCGAAGACAATGCTCGACATGATCGCAATGGCAGGCGCGGGCCAGGGCGCCGGCGGATTGATTCAGTTCCTGCCGTTCGCCCTGATTCTGGGGATCTTCTATTTCCTCATCCTGATGCCGATGCAGCGCCGGCAGAAGAAGGTCCGGGAATTCCAGGAGGCGCTCAAGGTCGGCGACAAGATCGTCACCACCAGCGGCATTTACGGACAAATCACCAAGGTGAACGACAAATCCGTGCAGGTGCAGATCGCCGACAAGGTCCGCATCGAAGTGGCACGCGCGGCAGTCGGCGGCTATCAGGGGCAGGACCCCGTCGTCGCCGACGCCGGGAATCTCTAAAGACATGTACAAGAACCTTCGCTGGAAAACCCTGACGATCGTCGCGGTCTTGGCCGTGTTCTTCACGATCGGCGTCTATCCACTCCTCGCCGAGCGCTTTCACCTGCCCAATCCCGACTGGGTCAAGGCCAATCACTTGAAGCTCGGCCTCGACCTCAAAGGCGGCGTGCAGTTGCAGCTGCGGGTCAATACCGACGACGCGCTCCGGATCACGTCGACGGGCGTCAGCGAGCAACTGCGCGACTCGCTGAAGACCGCGGGGATCAACGTCGGCGCGATCACGGTGCCCACGCCGCAGACCTTCCGGGTCGAGGGCGTGCCGCCGGACAGAGACGCGGCGTTCCGCACCGCGGCCGACGAAGTGTCGAGCACCCAGTACGATCGGAATCCACTGCCCAACGGCCTCTATGAATTCCGGCTGAAGCCGATCGTCGAACGTGACATCCGCGATCAGGCCGTCGATCAGACGATCCAGACGATCGATCGGCGCGTCAACGAGCTCGGCGTGACCGAGCCGAGCATCTCGCGCCAGTCCAACGGCGAGGAAGTCCTAATCCAGTTGCCGGGCGTGACCGACGTTGCGCACGCCAAGGAGATCATCGGCAAGACGGCGCAGCTCGAGTTCAAGCTGGTCGAAGCGGGCCCGAACGCGTCGAAGGAAGACCTGTTGAAGCAATACAACGGTCAGCTTCCCGGCGACATGGAAGTCGTTCCGGGTTCGTCCGAACGGGGAGGCGGCGGCGAGCCGGTGTACTACGTGGTCCGGAAGATCGCGCCGGTCACGGGACAGGACCTGCGCGCCGCGAAGCCGGGCCTCGACGAGAACAACCAGCCGGCCGTCCATTTCGAGCTGAAGTCGCAGGGCGCTCCAAAATTCGGCAAGCTGTCGGGCGAGAATATCGGCCGGTATCTGGCGATCGTCCTCGACAACCGCGTGATCTCCGCTCCGCGGCTGGACGGACGGATCACCGACCAGGGGCGCATCAGCGGCGGCTTCACGGCGGAGTCGGCGAACGATCTCGCGCTGACGCTGCGATCGGGCGCGCTGCCGGCGTCGCTGACGTCGCTCTCGGAGAGCGTCGTCGGACCCACGCTGGGCGCCGACTCGATCCGCGCTGGCGTCACCGCGTCGATCGTCGGCCTGCTGCTGATCCTGATGTTCATGCTCATCTACTACAAGCTGTCGGGGCTGAACGCGATCGTCGCGCTCGTCGCCAACCTGGTCATCCTGATCGGGCTGATGGCGTACCTGGGCGCCACGATGACGCTTCCGGGGATCGCCGGCTTCGTGCTGACCATGGGAGTCGGCGTCGACTCGAACGTGCTGATCTTCGAGCGCATCAAGGAGGAGATCGCGGCCCAGCGCGGCGTGCGCGCGGCGATCAACGCGGGCTTCAGCCGCGTCTTCCTGACCCTGCTCGACACGCACGTCGCGTCGCTGATTGCGGCCGCGTTCCTCTTCCAGTTCGGCACCGGCCCGATCCGCGGCTTCGCGACGACGCTGTCGGTCGGCCTCTTCGTCAACCTCTTCACGTCGATCTTCGTGTCGAAGACGATCTTCGAGCTCGAGCTCTCCAAGCGCCAGATGCCGGCGCTGAGTATCTGAGATGCATATTTTCAAGAATCCCAACTTCGATTTCGTCCGCTGGAAGTGGCAGGCGATCGGGCTGTCGTGGCTGATCATCCTCGCCGGCGCGGGCTACATCTGGAAGAACGGGTTGCCGCGCGGCGTCGAGTTCTCCGGCGGCACGATCGTCATTCTCAAGTTCGATCGCGCGCCGGATCTCGACAGGATCCGGACGGCGCTGCCCGGCGGCGGCGCCGACGCGATCGTGCAGTCGTACGGCGATCCCGCCTCCAACCAGGCGATGGTGCGCGTGCACTCGGCCGGCGCCGAGGCCGGCGCCTCCCTGAGCTCGACGGCCGACGCCGTCGTCGCGGCGCTCAACAGAGCGGGGATGCCAATCAGCAGCAGCATGTGCACCGCCCAGCATCCGCTCAATTGCATCACCGGGAGGGAGATCGTCGGTCCCACCGTGGGCAAGGAGCTGGAGCGCCGCGGCCTGCTGGCGACGGTCTTCGCCCTCGCCGGCATTCTTCTCTACATCGCCTTCCGCTTCCAGTTCAGCTTCGCGGTCGGCGCCGTCGTCGCGACGATTCACGACCTGCTGATCACGCTGGCGTTCCTCGCCTTCTTCCGATATGAGATGAGCCTCAACGTGATCGCGGCGCTGCTGACGATCACCGGCTACTCGATGAACGACACGATCGTCATCTACGATCGGATCCGCGAGAACATGCGGTCGATGCGCCGTGACAACCTGGCGACGATCGTCAATGCGGCGGTCAACCAGATGCTGGACCGGACGATGATCACCGGCGGGCTGACGATGCTGTCGGTCATCGCGCTGTATTTCTTCGGCGGCGAAGTGCTCAAGGGGTTCGCGTTCACGATGATCGTCGGGATCATCACCGGCACGTATTCGAGCGTGTTCATCGCGGCGGCCATCGTGCTTATCTGGCAGGGACGCGCGCCGGCGAAGGCCGCCCCCGCCGCGCCAGCGGCCACTTCGAAAGCCGGCAAACGCGCGCGCGCGTCATGATTGCCGGGGGGCTTGGCCCCGCCCGATCCCCCGACACGCGGGCTACCGGGGATCCCGGTCCCGCGCCGCGCGCGCACCTCGCGCACTGTCGTTCGCTCGCGTCGCGGAAATGAATTGGGTCGACGCTGCGCTGCTGGGCATCCTTCAGGGCCTCACCGAGTTCCTGCCGGTCTCGTCGACCGCGCACCTGATCATCGGAGCGAGGCTGCTGCATTTCGACGATCCCGGCGGCGTCTTCACCGTCATGATCCAGCTCGGCTCGATCTTCGCCGTGATGTGGCTGTATCGCGTCAAGATCGTGCACGTCCTCCGGGGCCTTCCCTCCGACGCCGACGCGCGGCATTTCGCGCTGATGATCTTCGTCGCGTTCCTGCCGGCGGCGATCGCCGGCGCGCTCTTCTCGAGCTACGTGAAGCGCGTGCTCTATACGACGCCGACGGTGATCGCGGCGTCGTTCATCGCGGGCGGCATCGTGATGCTGATCGCCGAGCGGTATCGGCCCGCCCCGCGCGTGCTGAACGCGGACCGGACGCCGCTCGGCCGCGCGCTCGCGATTGGGGCCTGCCAGACGCTCGCCCTGATCCCCGGCGTCTCGCGCTCGGGCGCGACGATCGTCGGGGCGATGCTGCTCGGCCTCGATCGGCCGGCTGCGGCCGAGTTCTCGTTCTTCCTCGCGATGCCGACCATGACGGCCGCGTTCGCGCACGATCTGTTCAAGGCGCGGCATGATCTGAGCGCCGGCCGCGCGGAGGAGATCGCGATCGGCTTCGTCATGGCGTTCATCGCCTCGGCGTTCGTCGTGAAACCCTTTCTCGCCGTCGTGCGACGATCGGGGTTCGCGCCGTTTGCGTGGTATCGCATCGCCGCAGGGCTGCTGATCATCGCGGCGCTGGCGGGGCACTGGCTATGATTCGCTTTCCGTCTTCCGTCTTCCGTCTTCCGTCTTGATATGCAGTGGCTGCGCCGCAGCTTCATCGCCGGATTCTTCGTCACCGTGCCGCTGTTCATCTCGGTGGCGGCGCTGCTGTGGCTGTTCCGGCTCGTCGACGGCTTCGTCAGTCCGATCTACGAGAGGTACTTCGGGTTCCGGGTCCCCGGCCTCGGGCTGCTGACGACGGCGCTCGCGGTGGTGCTCGTCGGCGCGATCGCGACCAACGTGGTCGGCAAGCGCGTGCTGCAGCGCGGTGAGAGCATCCTGCTCCGCGTGCCGCTGTTCCGCAGCATCTACGCGCCCGTCAAGCAGCTCGTCGTGGCGTTCTCCCCCGACAACGAGTACGGCTTCAAGCAGGTGGCTCTCGTCGAGGACGCGCACCGCGGGTTCCTTCTGGGATTCCTGACGCGCGAGTTCACCGTCGATCGAGGGCAGGGGCCCGAGCCGATGGTGGCGGTTTACGTGCCGACGAACCACCTGTACCTGGGCGACATCATCATCTGCCCGCGCGATCGCGCGTCGTTCCCCGACATCACGGTCGAGCAGGGGATCCGGATCTTTCTGACGGGCGGGATGGCGATCGGCGGGCGCATCCGCGCGCGCCGCGGCGACGACCGTGTCGGGGATTTCCGGGTATAATCCGGTGTTTTGACTTCTGACAACGATTCAGACATGAGCATGTTCTCTCCAACGATCAAGTTCCGCTTCCGAATCCTCCTCCTGCTCGCCGCGCTGGCGGCGGTGCCGCTGGCGCTGACGGCTTCGGCGCACGCCCAGGCGCCCGCGCCCGACACCGCGGCGCAGGCCGAGGCGCATCCCGGCGGCGAGGCCAACCTCGTGCTGCCGGATCTGAGCACGGAATCGTTCCGGGGGATCAACGCGCGCACGCTGCTGATGAGCGGCCTGGTCGTCTGCGTCCTTGGCCTCGCGTTCGGGATGGTGATCTTCGCCCGGTTGAAGAACATGCCGGTGCACCGCTCCATGCTCGAGGTGTCGGAGCTGATTTACGAGACGTGCAAGACGTACCTGATCACGCAGGGCAAGTTCATCCTGCTGCTCGAGGTGTTCATCGGCGTGATCATGGTGTTCTATTTCGGCGTCCTTCAGCAGTTCGCGCCGATCAAGGTCGCGATCATCCTGCTCTTCAGCCTGATCGGCATTGCCGGCAGCTACGGGGTCGCGTGGTTCGGGATTCGGGTGAATACGTTCGCCAACTCGCGCGCCGCGTTCGCCGGCTTGAAGGGGATGCCGTATCCGATTTACGCCATTCCGCTCCAGGCGGGCATGAGCATCGGGATGCTGCTCATCAGCGTCGAGCTCTTCATGATGCTCTGCATCCTGCTGTTCATCCCCGGCGACTATGCCGGGTCGTGCTTCATCGGATTCGCGATCGGCGAATCGCTCGGCGCCGCCGCGCTCAGGATCGCCGGCGGCATCTTCACGAAGATCGCCGACATCGGGTCGGACCTGATGAAGATCGTCTTCAACATCAAGGAGGACGACGCGCGGAACCCGGGAGTCATCGCGGACTGCACGGGCGACAACGCGGGCGATTCGGTCGGCCCGAGCGCCGACGGGTTCGAGACCTACGGCGTCACCGGCGTCGCCCTGATCTCGTTCATCCTCGTCGCCGTGCGCACGCCGTCGCTCCAGGTGCAGCTCCTCGTCTGGATCTTCGTGATGCGCGTCATGATGATCGTCGCGAGCGGCGTGTCGTATCTGCTGAACGAAGCCATCTCGAAAGCGCAGTACGCCGGCGCGCCGAAGATGAACTTCGAGGCGCCCCTCACGCGGCTCGTGTGGCTGACGTCGATCGTCTCGGTCACCATGACCTACGCGGTCTCCCGCGTGCTGATCCCGAACATCGGCGGCAACCCGACGCTCTGGTGGAAGCTGTCGACGATCATCACCTGCGGCACGCTCGCCGGCGCGATCATCCCGGAGCTCGTCAAGGTGTTCACGTCGATGGAATCGGGCCACGTGCGCGAGGTCGTCACGTCGTCGCGCGAAGGCGGGGCGTCGCTGAACATCCTCTCGGGACTGGTGGCCGGCGATTTCAGCGCCTACTGGCTGGGTGTGAGCATCGTCGCGCTGATGTCGGCCGCCTATATCGTCAGCTCGCACGGGCTGGCGCAACTGATGATTGCCGAGCCCGTCTTCGCCTTCGGCCTCGTGGCGTTCGGCTTCCTCGGCATGGGCCCGGTCACGATCGCGGTCGACTCCTACGGCCCGGTGACTGACAACGCGCAGTCGGTCTTCGAGCTGTCGGTCATCGAGTCGCTGCCCAACATCAGGCAGGAGCTGAAGAAGGACTACGGATTCGAGGTGAACTTCGAGCGCGCGAAGCATCTGCTCGAAGAGAACGACGGCGCCGGAAATACGTTCAAGGCCACGGCGAAGCCCGTGCTCATCGGCACGGCGGTGGTCGGCGCGACGACGATGATTTTCTCGATCATCGTGGTGCTGACGCACGGGCTGACCGAGAATCTCGGCAAGCTGTCGATTCTGCACCCGCCGTTCCTGCTGGGGCTCATTACGGGCGGGGCGATGATCTATTGGTTCACGGGGGCCTCGACGCAGGCCGTCACGACCGGCGCGTACCGCGCCGTCGAGTTCATCAAGGCCAACATCCGCCTCGAGGGCGTCGAAAAGGCGTCGGTCGAGGACTCGAAGAAAGTCGTCGAGATCTGCACGAAGTACGCGCAGAAGGGAATGTTCAACATCTTCCTCGCGGTGTTTTTCGGCACGCTCGGGTTTGCGTTCCTCGAGCCCTACTTCTTCATCGGGTATCTCATTTCGATCGCGCTCTTCGGCCTCTACCAGGCGATCTTCATGGCGAACGCGGGCGGCGCCTGGGACAACGCCAAGAAAATCGTCGAAGTCGAGCTCAAGGAAAAGGGGACGCCGCTGCACGCCGCGACGGTGGTCGGGGATACGGTGGGGGACCCGTTCAAGGACACCTCGTCGGTGGCGATGAATCCCGTCATCAAGTTCACCACGCTGTTCGGGTTGCTGGCGGTGGAACTTGGCGTGCAACTGGCACGCGATTACGGAATGGGGATGAGCCACCTGCTCTCCGGCGCATTTCTCCTCGGCTCGGCTATTTTCGTCTGGCGGTCGTTTTACGCGATGCGTATCAAAACGGGGCGTTAAAAGTGAGGCAATCCGATGGCCGGAGCCGGAAAATCGGTGTCTAATCGCCACAGGAGCTTCGTTGACACCCGTTTTTGGCTCTGACTATAATTCGCGGTCTTGCCGCCGCAACTCAGGCGTTAGGAGAGTGAGCCGTGCCGCGTGACATGTTCGGCGACGTGGTGGATCCGTCAATCAAGGTGGGGTCCCAGAAGTGGTATACGGTCCCCCTTTCGATTGCGGCTCACGTGTTCGTGTTCGCGGCGATCATCATCATTCCCCTGATGGCGACCGACGTGCTCCCCACGCCGCCCTCGATGATGGCGTTCGTGGCCTCGCCGCCGCCGCCGCCGCCGCCGCCGCCGCCGCCCCCCGCGCCGGCGGTCGCCCAGCCCAAGGTTCAGCCCGTCCAGGTCAATCCCAACGCCGCTCCCATCGAGGCTCCGAAGGAAATCAAGCCTGAGGTGTCCGTCCCGAGCGTGGGCGAAGGCGTGCCGGGCGGCGTCGAGGGAGGCGTGCCGGGCGGCGTCATCGGCGGCGTCGTCGGCGGCCTTCCGTCAGCGCCCCCGCCGCCACCGCCGCCCCCGACCGCGCCCGTCCGCGTCGGCGGCAACATCAAGCAGCCGAACAAGACGAAGGACGTCAAGCCGGTCTATCCGCCGATCGCGCAGTCCGCGCGCGTCCAGGGCGTCGTCATCATCGAAGCCGTCATCGGCGCCGACGGCCGGGTCAAGGAAGCCAAGGTTCTCCGCTCGATCCCGCTGCTGGATCAGGCGGCGCTCGACGCGGTGAAGCAGTGGCAATTCACGCCGACCACGCTGAACGGCGTGCCGGTGCCGGTCATCATGACCGTGACGGTCAATTTCACGCTGCAGTAAAAACGGGCCACGGACGCGCGGATTTTACGGATCCGGACAACGAGGCACTCCTTCGGAGGATGGAATGAATTTTATTGAGATGTGGGCACAGATGGGGCCGATGGCCAAGGGCATCGGCGTGGTGCTGGTCATCATGTCGATGATCTCCTTCGGCGTCGCGATCGAACGCATTTATACGTTCACGCAGGCCCGCAAGCAGTCGAAGCTCTACGCGCCGCAGGTCGCCAAGCACCTGAAGGAAGGCCGCCTCAAGGACGCGAGTGCGATCTCGTCCTCCAAGAACTACCGCTACAGCCACCTCGCGAAGGTCGTCCTGGCGGGGCTGCAGGAGTACCAGTTTCAGCAGGAAGCGGGCGGGAATCTGAGCCGTGAGGATCTCGTCGATACCGTCAGGCGCGCGATCCAGCGCGCATCCGCGCTGACCGCGAACGACCTGAAGAAGGGCGTCGCCGCGCTCGCGACGATCGGGGCGACGGCGCCGTTCGTCGGACTGCTCGGCACGGTCGTCGGCATCATCACCGCGTTCCAGGGCATCGCGGCGACCGGGTCGGGCGGGCTGGGCGCCGTCTCCGCCGGCATCGCCGAAGCGCTCGTCGAGACCGCGCTCGGCCTCCTCGTCGCGATTCCGGCGGTGTGGTTCTACAACTACCTCACCGGCCGCATCGAGTACTTCAACGTCGAAATGGACAACTCCTCGTCGGAGCTGGTGGACTACTTCATCAAGAAGACCGCGTAATCGGGTAATCGGGTAATCGCGCAATCGGGTAATCTGGTAATCGATTACCCGATCACCAGATCTTCAGATTACCCGATCAAGTCAGGGGTTCTGTTATGGCAATGGATATCGGCGCCAAAGGGTCGCTCAAGGCCGACATCAACGTCACGCCGCTGGTCGACGTCATGCTGGTGCTGCTCATCATCATGATGCTGATTGCGCCGATGCTGCAGCAGGGCGTGGCGGTGAACAAGCCGGAGGCGGCCAACTCGATCGACAAGCCCGACACGCAGGATCAGACGGTCGTCGCGATCGACTCGCGCGGCCACTTCTATGTGAACGCGATTCCGGTCACGCAGGAGGATCTCATTCCGCGCGTCCAGCGGGCGCTCGAGGACAAGAAGGAAAAGATCGTCTATCTCAAGGGTGACAAGGACGCCAAGTACGCCGCGATCATGGACGCGATGGACGCCATGCGGAAGGCGCAGATCGAGAACATCGCCCTCATCACCGAGCCGAAGAACAAGCCCGGCACGTCGGGAGGGGGGCGGTAATGCACCACGCACACAAGCACCACGGCGCGGAAAAGGTCGTCACGGGATCGATCCCGCACGCCAGTTCCGACATGAACGTGACCCCGCTCATCGACGTCCTGCTCGTCCTGCTCATCATCTTCATGGCCGCGCTGCCGCTGACGCAGAAGGGGGTCGACGTCAACCTGCCGCTTGAAGCCGAGAACAAGCAGAAGGAGACGCCGAACGACAATCAGATCGTGCTGGAGTACGGCGCCGACAAGTCGATCGCCGTCAACCACCAGCCGATTTCGCTCGAACAGCTCGAGACCAAGCTCCGGGACATCTTCGAAGCGCGCAAGGAAAAGACGATGTTCATCGTCGGCGATCCGTCGCTGCGCTACGGCGACATCGTGACCGTCATCGACGCCGCCAAGGGCGCGGGAGTGGAGAAGGTCGGCATCGTCACGATGGGGATGCGCAACGAGGCGGTCGGCAAAGGAGGGAATTGATTGGCGACTGCCGATTGGCGATTGGCGATTTAGAATTGGCGATTGACGATTGGCGATTGAGGGATTGACGATTGAGGATTGACGATTGTCGATCGACGGATCGGCAGATTGACGATTGGAAAGCCGCTCGAGAGGGCGGCTTTCTTACGTACGCGCGACCAAATGAAAAGGCCGCCCTTTCGAGCGGCCTCGTGATCAGCAATCCTCAATCCGTCGATCGCCGACCGTCAATCGCCAATTCAATCGGCGATCGCCAATCGGCAGTCGCCACTTATCAGCCTTTTCCGGTCTGCTTGCGCTTCTGCGCCTCGATGACCTTGTTCCGGAGCCGGTCGGCTTCATTGAGCAGGTCCTTCTGTTTCTGCGGATCCTTCTCCGTGTTCGCCTGCATGCGGAGCAGGATGTTCTTGTAGGTCATCGCTTCCATGTAATCGGGGTTCAGGCCCAGCGCCTTGTCCTCCATCGCGACGCCCTTCAGGATGTAGTCTTTCTTCTGGGCGGGCGACAGCCGGTAATCCTTGTTCGCCTTCTCCCAGTAGAACGTCGCCACGCGGTGGTAGCCCTCGGGGTTGTTCGGCTCGAGCGCGGCCGCTTTCTCCAGCGCGTCAATCGTCTTGGCGAAATCCCCCTGGCGGTTGTAATAGGAGGCCTTGGCTGCGAGCACGGCCGTATCGTTCGGCTTGACGGCCTCGGCTTTGGCGTACTGCGCTTCGGCATCGTCGTAGCGGCCCGCGTCTTCATACAGCTTTGCAATCGCCAGATAATTCTGGGGCTCGTTCGGGTCGAGCGCGATGATCTCCTGATAGATGGGCTCGGCCTTGGCCGGGTCGTTCAGCTTGTCGGATCCGTACGCGGCGGCGAGGTACTCGAGCGCCGACTTCTTCCACTGCTTGTCGGTGTTCTTGTCGGCGGCCTTCCGGTAGTTGGCGATCGCCTTCTGGATGTACGCGTCGTTGGTCGGGTCGCCCTGCTTGGCCGGCTTGTAGAGCTGATCGTAGCTGTTGCCGAGGAAGAAATAGGCAGTCGCGAGCTGCGGATACCTGTCGAAGGAATCTTCGTGAACGACGACGGCCTCGTAGTGATCCGCGGCTTTTTTCCAGTCTTTCTGGGCGTACGCGAGGTTGCCGTCCTTGAACGCCTTGATCGCCTTCAGCGTGCCGATGGAATACTTGCCGCAGCCCGCTGACGCGATGCTGAGCCCGCAGACGAGGGCCAGGGTCGCCGCCGAAGCCGCGCGAAATCGGATGGTCATGCTGTCCCCTTCTCGCGCCGATTACAATGAAACAAGGGGTCAGTATATTGACGCCCCCCACAGGCCGTCAACCGCACCCTTTTCTCGGTTAGACACCAGCGAGCATGATCCGGTTCGAGGACCTCATCGAAAAGGTCCGCGCCACCAACCCTGACGCGGACGTCGAGCTGCTCCGGCGGGCGTATGTGTTCTCCGCCTTCGAGCACAAGGGACAGGTGCGCCACTCGGGCGAGCCGTATCTCGTCCATCCGCTCGAGGTCGCCGATCTCCTGGCCGACATGAAGCTCGACGTCGTCGCGGTCGCCGCCGGGTTGCTGCACGACATCGTCGAAGATACGCAGACGCCGATCGACCGCATCAGGGAGCTCTTCGGGGCGGACGTCGCCCACGTCGTCGAAGGCGTGACCAAACTCGGCGCGATCCCGTTCTCGTCGAGCGAGGAGCGGCAGGCGGAGAACTTCCGCAAGATGCTGCTCGCGATGGTGGACGACATCCGCGTGATTCTCGTCAAGCTCGCCGATCGCCTGCACAACATGCGGACGCTGCACCACCTGCCGGAGGAGCGCCGCCTGAAGATCGCGCAGGAGACGCGCGACATCTACGCGCCCATCGCGAACCGGCTCGGCATGAGCAAGGTGAAGAACGAGCTCGAGGAGCTGGCGTTCAAATATCTCGAGCCGAAGCCGTACGAAGCGCTGCGGAAGCGCGTCGAGGGTCGCCGCCGCGCGACCGAAGGATTGATCGAGGAGCTGACGAAGACGATCTCGGCGAAGCTGACCGAGGCGCAGGTGCCCGTCATCCACATCGACGGCCGCATCAAGCGCCTGTTCAGCATCCACCAGAAGCTGAAGCGGCAGAAGATCGATCTGGATCAGGTGTACGATTTCATGGCGCTCCGGATCGTGACGGATTCGATCAAGGACTGCTACGCCACGCTGGGCATCATCCACCAGACGTGGTCGCCCGTGCCCGGCCGGATCAAGGATTTCATCGCGATGCCGCGGCCCAACGGCTATCAATCGCTGCACACGTCGGTGGTCAGCGATCGCGGCTTTCCGTTCGAAGTGCAGATCCGCACGGCCGAGATGCACCGCGTCGCGGAGGAGGGCATCGCAGCGCACTGGAAGTACAAGGAGGGACGCCACGGCGCCAACCGCGACGAGCAGTATTTCATCTGGCTGCGGCAGCTCCTCGAATTCCAGCAGGAAGTCCGCGATCCGCAGGAGTTCCTGCAGAACCTGAAGATCGAGCTGTATCCCGAGGAGGTGTACATCTTCACGCCGAAGGGGGAGGTGAAGGCGCTGCCGCGCGATGCCACGCCGATCGACTTCGCGTACGCGATCCACACCGACGTGGGCCACCGCTGCGTCGGCGCGCGCGTGAACGGCAAGATGGTGCCGCTCAGAACGCGACTCCGGAACGGGGACATCGTCGAAGTCATGACGGCGCCCGGCCATCATCCGAGCCGGGACTGGCTGAACTTCGTGGTCACCTCGCGCGCGAAGAACAAGATCAAGCATTACATCCACGCCGAGGAGAAGGCGCGCAGCCTGGAACTGGGCCGCAGAGTCTTCGAAAAGGAAGCGCGGCGGTACGGCTTGAATCTGAAGTCGCTGACGGATGGGCCCGCCTTCGCCGCGGCGCTGAGCGACTACGGGTACTCCAAGGCGGAGGAGCTCTTCACCGCCCTCGGCTACGGCAAGCTCGCCGTCAAGAGCGTGCTGGCCAAGCTCGTGCCGCAGGAGGCGCTCAAGGAAGCGCCGCCCGAGACTGGGCTCGCGCAGGTCGCGTCGGTCGTGCGCCGCGTGCTCGGACCGTCGGAAGACAAGATCAAGGTGCGCGGGTTCGACGATCTCATGGTGTTCCGCGCCCGCTGCTGCAATCCGATCCGCGGCGAAAAGATCGTCGGCTACATCACGCGCGGAAAGGGCGTCTCCGTGCACGCCGCCGTCTGTCCGAACGTGATGAATCTGCTCTACGATCCCGAGCGCCGCATCGAGGTCGAGTGGGACAAGGGGACCGATGCGTCCCACTACACGGTGCGGCTGAGCCTGCAGGTCGAGGATCGCAAGGGGATTCTCGCCGACGTCACGTCGAAGATCGCCGGCATCAACACCAACATCCGCAACGTCGAGGCGACGTCCGACACGGACTCGCGCGGTCGCATCGACATGACCGTCGAAATCAGCGATCTGAAACACCTGCAGAAGGTGATCAAGTCGCTGAAGAGCGTCGATGGCGTGGTGGATGTAGAGAGGGCGAGTCGCTGACTCTTTAACAGGAGGTCAGGAGAACTCAGGACCAGATCAGCAAAACCAGGATAGCACCTGATCTCCTGTTAGATCGATACGACAGCCGTGACCTGGATTTCTACCAGGCAGTCCTTCGGCAGCCGCGCGACCTGCACGGTTGCGCGCGCGGGGGCGGGCGCCGAAAAGTACGTCGCGTAGGCCTCGTTCATCTTCCCGAAGTCATTCATGTCCGCGAGAAAGACGCCGGCGGTGACGACGTTGTCGAATGACGCGCCGGCGGCGTCGAGGATGGCGCCGATGTTCCTGAAGACCTGATGCGTCTGGGCCGCGATCCCGCCCTCGACCAGATTGCCGGTGATCGGATCGATGGGAATCTGACCAGAGAGAAAGAGCATGTTTCCGGCCCGGATGGCCTGTGAATACGGCCCGATCGCGGCCGGGGCGTTCGGCGTCGAAATCGCCTGACGCCCTAATTTCCAGATAGGCATTCGGCTTTCGGCTTTCGGCGTTCGGCGTTCGGTTTTCGTCAGGCGGCCTTGACGACCTTGCCGGACCGGAGGCACCGCGTGCAGACGCGCAGGCGCTTGATGCCGCCGTTCACCATCGCGCGCACCCGCTGCAGATTCGGCTCGAACCGCCGGGAGCTCACGTTGTGCGCGTGGCTGATGTTCCGCCCGACGACCGGGCCCTTTCCGCAGACTTCGCAGCGCTTCGCCATGTTCAGCACTCCATTGGCCGGACAAAACGCTAATTATAACACCAGTTTAGAGTCGGGCGGCTCCGGGGCGGACGCTGGCGCCTGCGGCTGCATGAGCCGATCCGAGAGCGCCAGCCACGATGATTCCGGCCGCGTCTCGTCAGGCACGTCCGTTCTCGCGGCGCGCGCCGCGTCCTCGAGGCGCCGCAGCGCCGTGGCGGCGTCGCGTTCGAGGCGGGCGGCGTCCGCGCCGGCGCGTCCCGCGGCCTCCCCGAGGGCCTGGGAGATCTCCGCGCCGAGCCGCTGCGCCGGCATCGACGGGGCCCGATGTTCATAGATGATCCCCTTGTGCGCGGTTTCGAGCGTGGCGGCCACGCTGGCCGCCGCGTCGGCGACGTCCGCGTCGAGCGGCGCAGGTGTCGCCTGCTGTGAGTGCCGCAGGGCGATCGCGGCGGCGAAGAGGAACAAGCGGTACTGCGCCTCCGAGAGATCGCCGATCCGCGGCAGCAGGAACCCCATGTCCCGCTCGTGCTGCCGCAGCGCCACAGCGGGCGGGTGGGCACGCGAGGCCGAGAGATAGCCGCAGTCCGGCGGGCATGCGATTTCCGTGAGCCGCTTCGTCCCGCAGCAGACAGGACAGATGTCGCGCCCGAGCGCCGGGCATGCACGCTTCGGTTTACGCGCCGAACACAGAGGACACGCGCGTTTCATCCAGGACACCCCAGTACGGATTTGTCATCGGCCGGTTGCAATTCCGATCGTTCTCCGTATAATTGCGCACAATTTCCCGCAATCGCGAGGTATACGATTTGCAGTCCACACGCAGCAGGAGGAAAGATGGACGATCTGCTCCTACAGGGGCAATCGCCGGCCGAGTACTTCCGGGACTTGATCGAATCGGCGCTCGCGCGGCAGCACCTCCGCGCGAATGAGCTGACGTCCTATTACCTCGTCGATCTCCTCTGCCGCTTCGTGCGGCCCGATCAGCGGATCCCTTTCAACGACGATACCGGCGAGCCCCTCGCGCTCCGCCTGGCCCGAGCCCTGGAGAGCGGCGGCATGGAACAGCGCGCCCGGCTCCGGAACCTCGGAGATTTCTCGCTGTTCACGTCGGGCTATTTCTCCGACAGCCTCCGGAGGCGCGTCGTGGACGTGGACTACTACGTGTCGATGGGCGAGTATGCGTACTCGTCGCTCGGACGACGCGACGAAGATGCGTTCGGCGAGGTGTTTACGGAGCTGGCGCGTAAGTTCGTCCCGTTCATGGACGTGCTGTCCGACGTGAGCGAACACACGGGCGGCTCGTCGAGCGGGGACGTCTTGCGCCTGTACGAGAAGTGGCTGAGAACGGGCAGCGCCCGCGACGGTCAGCGGCTGGCGGATCGGGGGATTGCCCCAAACGCCTCCATCGGGAAGAAATTCGTACAATAGCCATTGAAAAGCCTCCGGACTGCCTCAAGGAACGTCCCTTTTTTGAGACGGCCGGGAGAACCGAAACACCCTCTTCCGGCGTCTAAACCCCCATCAGCGACGGTATCCCGGTTGCACAAAGGGCGGGAGATGCGCTAAACTGCAGGGCTTCATACCTGGCAAATACATTGCATGATGGCTCCCAACTTGAAGGCGGGCGCCAGAGGGCGAGACGGAAAGGAGTCGGAACTCATATGAGCGGTCATAACGCTTCACGGGAACAGATGAATCGCGGGCGGTACGCCGAGCTGAAGGACATTCTCGAGGAGCGCCGCCGCGAGATCATGAGCGAAGTCCAGGAACGGATGCGCGACGTGCGCGCCGAAGGTGCGGGCAGCACCGTCCAGGGCGTCCTCGATGCGGCCGAGAGTTCCGAAGCCGACATCCAGGATGAGATCGAATTCGCGCTCATCCAGATGAAGGCCGAAACGCTCAATAAGATCGACGAAGCGCTGCGGCGCCTCGAAGAGGGCACGTACGGCTACTGCTTCGAGTGCGGCGAGGAAATCAGCGAGCGCCGCCTGCGCGCGCTGCCCTTCGCCGTCCGCTGCAAGGACTGCGAGGAGGCCCGTGAGGTCAAGCAGCAGCGGGAGCGCCTGATGGCGCAGCGCCGCGGCGCCGCCTCGCTCTTCATCGATATGCAGGGCTGACCGGAAATCGAGTAATCTCCCCACGGGTAATCGGGTAATCGAATCCGCTGATTACCCGATTACCCGTTTTCATTTTCGAGCCATGACCGACCACGCCCAGGAGCCTGCGACGCCCGATCCCGGGGTCGAGATCGAGCGGCCGGTACAGATTCCGCCGGAGCTGCCCGTGCTGCCGCTCCGCGATACGGTACTGTTCCCGAATTCATTCATGCCGCTCGCGGTCGCCCGCGAGGCGTCGGTGCGCCTGGTCGAGGAAGCCAACGCGTCCGGCCGTCTGATCGGCGTCTTCACCCAGCGCGAGGCCGCGCTCGAAGAGCCGATGCAGGAGGACCTCTATCCGGTCGGCACCGTCACCCACATCCACAAGATGTTCAAGCTTCCAGACGGCAGCCTGCGGCTGATCGTCCAGGGCCTTGCGCGCGTCACCCTCGATCGCGTCGTCCAGGCGCGGCCCTACCTGCGCGCCGCGGTCACGGTTGCCGAGGACCAGCTCCGCGACGAGGACCGGCTCGAGATCGACGCGCTGCAGCGGAACATCAAGAGCAATTTCCAGCAGGTCGTCTCGCTGTCGCCGCTGCTCTCCGACGATCTCCAGACGCTCGCGGCCAACATCGTCGATCCCGGCAAGCTCGCCGATTTCATCGCGTCCAGCCTCGCCACGATCGGGACGCCCGTGAAGCAGGAGATCCTGTCGACGCTCGACGTCCGCGCGCGCATGGACGGCCTGAACAGGATCCTGATCAAGGAGCACGAAGTCCTCGAGCTCGGATCGCGCATCCAGTCCCAGGTCCAGTCCGAGGTCGGTAAGAACCAGCGCGAGTACTTCCTGCGCGAGCAGTTGAAGGCGATCCAGAAGGAGCTGGGCGAGGGAGACGAGCAGGCCAAGGAAATCGACGAGCTGCGGACGAAGATCGAAGCAGCCGGCATGCCCGAGCCGGTGAAGAAGGAAGCGCTGCGCGAGCTCGACCGGCTCTCGAAGATGCCCGTCGCCGCCGCCGAGTACACGGTCTCCCGGACGTACGTCGACTGGCTCGTGGCGCTGCCATGGTCCAAGCGGACCGAGGACTCGATCGACCTGCGGCATACCAAGCAGGTGCTCGACGACGACCATTCCGGACTGGAGAAAGTCAAGGATCGCGTTCTCGAGTATCTCGCGGTGCGGAAGCTGAATCCGGACGTCAAGGGTCCGATTCTCTGCTTCCTCGGCCCGCCCGGAGTCGGCAAGACGTCTCTCGCTCGCTCGATCGCCAATTCCATCGGCCGGAAGTTCGTCCGCGTGTCGCTGGGCGGCATGCGCGACGAAGCGGAGATACGCGGGCACCGCCGCACGTACATCGGCGCGCTGCCGGGACAGGTCATTCAGGGGCTGCGCCGGGCCGAATCGAAGAACCCCGTCTTCATCCTCGACGAGATCGACAAGCTCGGGTCGGATTTCCGCGGCGATCCGGCGTCGGCGCTGCTCGAGGTGCTCGATCCGGAACAGAACAACTCCTTCCGCGATCACTACCTCGACGTGCCGTTCGATTTGTCCGAGGTGCTGTTCCTGACGACGGCGAACGTGCTGGATCCGATTCCGCCCGCGCTGCGCGACCGCATGGAAGTGCTGGAGCTGGCCGGCTACACCGAAGAGGAAAAGCTGAAGATCGCCTTCGAGCACCTCATCGCAAAGCAGGTGAAGAACCACGGGCTCACGCCCGAGCACGTCGAGTTCACCGAGCCGGCGATCCGTAGCGTCATCCGCGGGTATACGCGCGAAGCCGGCGTGCGCAATCTGGAACGCGAGATCGGCGCGCTCTGCCGGAAGGTCGCCCGGCGGCGCGCGGAGGGGGACGAAGCGAAAGTCGTCATCACCGAGCCGATGATCGTCGACATGCTCGGCGCGCCGTCGTTCCTCGACGAGGAGATCGAGAATCGCACGAAGGATCCGGGCGTTGCCGTCGGGCTCGCGTGGACGCCCGCCGGCGGCGAGGTCCTGTTCGTGGAAGCCTCGCGGATGCAGGGAGGCGGCTCGCTGACGCTCACGGGGCATCTGGGCGATGTGATGAAGGAGTCTGCCCGCACGGCGCTGTCGTGGTTCCGGGCGCACGCGGAGCATTACGGCGTCGATCCGTCCTTCTACAAGGACGCGGAGATCCATCTGCACGTCCCGTCCGGCGCGATCCCGAAGGACGGCCCGTCGGCCGGCGTCACCATGGTATCGGCGCTGGCGTCGCAGCTCACGAGCCGCCCCGTCCGCGGCGATATCGCGATGACGGGCGAGATCACGCTTTCGGGCCGTGTCCTGCCCGTGGGCGGCATCAAGGAGAAGGTCCTCGCGGCCCGTCGACACGGGATCACGGAAATCATTCTGCCCCGCCAGAACGAGAAGAACGTGAAGGAGGATCTGACCGAGGATCTGCGGAAGGAGCTGACGATTCACTACGTCAGCGAAATTACCGAAGCCGTCGCGATCGCGCTCCAGCCGCGCTCGGCGCAGACCAGCGTGCCGATGCCGCGCGAGACGCAGCAGCCGTCGGCGGCGGCCGGCGCCGCTCGACGTGAGTGAAAGTCGCCTACAGCGCCGCGTATGAAGTCCTGCTGCCCGGCCACGTCTGGCCCACGTCGAAGTACCGGCTGATCGCCGAGCGACTCGCCGGCCGGGCCGTCACGTTCGTCGAGCCGTCCGAAGCTTCGTGGGACGATCTCGCCCTGGTCCATACCCCCGAATATCTCGACAAGATCCGGAACGACACGCTTTCGGCGGACGAGATCGCGACGCTCGAGCTGCCGTGGGTGCCCGCACTCACGTCGGGCTTCCGGCGGATGGTCGCGGGCTCGTGCCTGGCCGCGGCGGCGGCGCTCGAGGACGGCGTTGCCGCGCATCTGGGCGGCGGCCTGCATCACGCGTTCGCGAATCACGGAGAGGGCTTCTGCCCGTTCAACGACGTCGCGATCGCCATCCGCGTCCTGCAGCGGGCGCAGATCCGCCGCGCGGCGATCGTCGACTGCGACGTCCACCACGGCAACGGCACCGCCATGATCTTCGAGCGCGATCGCACCGTCTTCACGCTTTCCATTCACCAGCAGCACAATTACCCGCTCTTCAAGCCCCGCAGCGATCTCGACGTCGGTCTCCAGGACGGCGCGCGGGACGACGAGTATCTCGCCGCGCTGCGAGGCGCGCTCCCGCCGGTGCTGGCGCACGCGCCCGAGCTCGTGGTGTATCTCGCCGGCGCGGATCCGTTTGAGAAGGATCGGCTCGGTGGACTCGAGCTCACGAAGAAGGGTCTGGCGGAACGCGACCGGCTCGTGATCGACGCGGCGCGGCGCGCGGGCGTGCCGCTCGTCACCGTCCTGGCCGGCGGCTACGCCGCCGATGTCAACGATACCGTCGACATCCATCTCGCCACGATTGAGGCGATGATCGGATCTTCCGTCTGACCCGCCTCCGCCGGGGCTACACTGTCCCTGCCATGCGACGACTCACGTTCGGCGTCCTCGCGGCCGGTCTGGCGCTGGGAGCCGCCCCCGACAGGGCGATGATCGAGTGGCCGTTCTACGGCGGCGATCAGGCGGGCTCGAAGTGGTCCGCCGCCTCCGACATCAATCGCCGGACCGTCTCGAGGCTCGACGTCGCGTGGACGTGGAAGCCCGACGAAAAGCCGCTGCCTCAGTTCGGCACGCAGCCCGGCTCGTTCGAGAACACTCCACTGATGATCGACAACGTGCTGTACGTCAGCACGCCGTACAACCGCGTCGTCGCGCTCGACGCCGGGAGGGGACGCGAGATCTGGACCTACGACCCGCACGCGTACGAGGACGGCCAGCCGCCCAACGGAACCGGCTTCGTTCACCGGGGCGTCGCCGCCTGGCGCGATCGCGGCCGGCTGCGCATCTTCATCAACTCGCGCCATCGCCTCATCTGCCTCGATGCGGCGACCGGACAGCCGGTCGCGTCGTTCGGATCGCAAGGCGCGGTCGACCTGGTGCAGGGCCTGAAATGGACCGTCGATCCGAAGCAGTACACGAATACGTCGCCGCCCGTCGTGTTCCGGGATCTGGTGATCGTCGGCAACGGCGTCGGCGACCGGCTTGCCTTCACGAAAGATCCGCCCGGGGACGTGCAGGCGTTCGACGCGCACACCGGGCGCCGGGCGTGGATCTTCCACACCGTGCCGCAGGCGGGCGAGCCGGGGACCGAGACATGGGAAGCGGATTCGTGGAGGATCACCGGGCACACGAACGTATGGGCGCCGATGACGCTCGATGAGCGCCGCGGCCTGCTCTACTTGCCCGTCAGCACGCCGAGCAACGACTTCTACGGCGGCCGGCGTCTGGGCCAGAACCTCTACGCCGACTCCATCGTGTGCCTCGACGCGGCCACGGGCGTACGCAAGTGGCACTTCCAGATCGTCCACCACGGCCTGTGGGACTACGACCCGCCGTCTCCGCCAAACGTGGTCTCGATCAGGCCCGACGGCCGATCGGTCGACGCCGTCGTCCAGCTCACGAAGCAGGGCCTGGTGTTCGTCTTCGATCGGCTGACGGGAAAGCCGGTATGGCCCATTGAAGAGCGGTCCGTGCCGGCGAGCGACATGCCGGGTGAGCACGCGTGGCCGACGCAGCCGTTTCCGACGCGGCCTCCCGCGCTCGAGGAAGCCGGGGTGTCCGAAGAAGATGCCTTCGACCTCACGCCGGAGCTGCGCGCGAAGGCTCTCGCCGAGCTGCGGAAGCTGCGGCTCGGTCCGCTGTACACTCCGCCGTCGGCGCAGGGGACGCTGCAGCGTCCCGGGATCATCGGCGGCGCCAACTGGGGCGGGGCCGCGTTCGACGCCGCGTCGGGCCGTCTGTTCGTGAAGACGTCGAACCAGCCGCACGTCGCGCGTCTGTCGAAGCCCGATCGATCGGCGAACAATCCGCGCGCCGCGGAGGTCGACGCGGACTACACGCGCGCCGGCGACACGACCGCGGAGTTCATGAACGGCCTACCGCTGCTGAAGCCGCCCTACGCGCACTTGACCGCGATCGATCTCAACCGCGGATCGATCGCGTGGCGCGTGCCGTTCGGAGACCTGCCGTCGCTGCGAGAGCATCCGGCGCTCAAGGGCGTCGCGCTCCCGGACGTGCTCGGCGCGCCCGGGGCACCGGGCACGATCGGCACGGCCGGCGGTCTGCTCTTCGTCGGCGGCGGCGACGCGGCGCTGCACGCCGTGGATACCGACAGCGGCCGCGATCTCTGGAGGGGCGCGCTGCCGCGCCGGTCGACGGCTACGCCGATGACCTACCGTGCCAGCAACGGCGTCCAGTACGTCGTCATCGCCGTCGGCGCGCGCGCCGACGCCGAGCTCGTCGCGTTCGCGCTGAGGAAATAATCAGATCAAGGTGAGGCCCACGAGCGTCTTCATGTCGACGATCTCGCCGCGGCGGATCATATCCCTCGCGTCGCGCAGCTCGAACGTCCTGACCTCGATGTCTTCGTCTTCGTCCACCGCCGCCTTGTCCTCGGTCCGCTCGAGACCGGAAAGCCGGAAGAAGACCATCTCCTCGTCGCAATAGCCCGGCGTCGGATACATCGCGCCGAGCCGGACGATCGTCGATGGAACGAGGCCGACCTCCTCGTGGCACTCGCGGCGCGCCGCCTGCTCGGGCGTCTCCCCCTCGTCGACGCTGCCTGCCGGCAGCTCCCAGAGGTCCTTGTCGATCGGATAGCGGTACTGGCGCACGAGGATGACGCGCCCGGGTTCCGGGACGGGCGCGAGCACGACCGACTTCGGGTGCCGCACGACGTCGACCGCTACGGTGCGGCCGTTCCGCATCCGCACGCGATCGCGATCGATGGAGAACACCTTGCCGCTGAAAACGCGCTCGCTCGAAAGTCGTTCGGTATCAGCCACGGTTTGACTCCTGTCGCGGACTTGCTCGAGGTTCAAGAAGAGATCACCACAGAGCCGCTGAGAACGCGGAGACGCTCAGAGAATTCGTGCCGCGGACGACCCTGACGATACGACCGCTCGCATCTGCCGAAGTACACGCCGCGCGTCTCTGTGACCTCTGTGGCTCTGTGGTGTACGTCGTCGCGTGCCTTCGCAATCGTCTCTCTCCAGACTAGAGCTCCGCCCCTGGTTCCTCCGCCTGACGCTCGCGAATATCATCGAGTACCGCCTGCAGATCGGACGGCAGCGGCGACTCGAATTCCATTCGCCGTCCGTCCGACGGATGTCTGAACGCCAGCCGCGCGGCGTGGAGAAACGGCCGCTCCAGCCGCTGCACGGCGCGCACGTCGTCGGCCACACGACGGCGGACGCCTCCGTACGTCGGGTCTCCGACGATCGGGTGGCCGATGGCGCTCAGATGGACGCGAATCTGGTGCGTCCGGCCGGTGGCGATCGCGACGTGGAGCAGGGAGACGCCCCGCAGATGCTCCGCCCTGGTGACGCGCGTGACGGCGCTCCTCGCACGCCGGGCCCGCGTCGACATCTTCTGTCTGTCGGAGGGATCGCGTCCGATCGGCGCGTCGATACGCTTGCCCGGCTGCACGACGCCCCAGACGAGGGCGATGTATTCCTTCTCGACTTCGCGGTCGTGGAACTGCCTCGCCAGCTCCTGATGCGCCGCGTCGTTCTTCGCCGCGACCATCACGCCCGACGTGCCGCGATCGAGGCGGTGCACGATGCCGGGCCTCAGCTCGCCGCCGATCCCGCTCAAATCGTCGACGTGATGCAGCAGCGCATTGACGAGCGTCCCGCTCGCGTGTCCGGCCGCCGGGTGCACGACCATCCCGGCCGGCTTGTCGAGCACGACGAGATCCGCGTCCTCGTACAGGACCGCCAGCGGCAGATCCTCCGGCAGCGCCGTGGACGGTTCCGGCGGCGGCGCGGCGACGCGGAACCGCTGTCCGGTCTTCACAGGCGTACTGGCCCGGACTGCGCCGGTCGCGGCCGTCACGCGGCCATCCTTGATCAGTTTCTGAATCTGCGACCGCGACCGATCGTGGAGGACGGCGGCGAGAAACGTGTCGAGCCTCGAGCCGTCATGTTCGGCGGCGACTTCGACGTCCCGGACCGGCTCCCGGTCGCCCGCCGCGGCCTCGTGCGAGGGCTGCCTCACGCGGCGATCCGTTGCGCCGCGACGCGCCGCGTCGGATCGTACCGCCGGCCCAGGACGACGAGCATGACGATCGCGACGGGAACCAGGATCGCGGACACGAACTGCGACGTCGACAGCGGTCCGATCATGCCGCGGCTGTCGCCCCTGTAGAACTCGATGATGAAGCGCGAGATCGCGTACACGAGGATGTAGCTCCAGAACGTGCGGCCGGGGAACGGCCGTCCCAGTTTTTCCAGCCGAAGCAGGAACGCCAGAATCAAGAGCTCCGCGCCCGCCTCATACAACTGCGTCGGGTGAAGCGGCTCGCCGAGGGGCGTCCCGACGTTCGCGGCCGCCACCGGATTGTGAAACGTAATCGCCCACGGGACCGACGTGGGCCGCCCGAAGCAGCAGCCCGCCATGAGGCATCCCAGCCGGCCGACGATGTGCCCGAGAGCGATGCCGGGGGCAAAGACGTCGGTCGTCGTCCACAGAGGCAGCCCGTGGCGGCGCAGGTAGTAGACCGCGACGACGACTGCGGCAATCAGGCCGCCGTAGAACACGCCGGCCGACCGCGCCAGCTCGAGCAGATCGCGCGGACTCTGCGTGAAGCGGCGAAAATCGACGACGAGCAGCATCAGCTTCGCGCCGAGCAAGGCGCTGACGATGATCCAGATGCCGAGGTCCATGACGCGGCGCGCATCGAGCCCACGCGTCCGGGCGCGCACGATCGCGAACTGCAGGCCCAGCAGGTACGCCGCGGCCAGCAGCACGCCGTACGAGTACAGCGTGAGGGGACCGGCCTCAAACAGGATGGGATGCATGCCGGCGCCCGATTCCGATCATCTCGAGCAGGACCAGGATCGCTCCAATCGTGATCGCCGCGTCGGCGACGTTGAACGCCCAGAAGTGCGCGTCGCCCCAGTAGACGTCGACGAAGTCGATGACGTACCCGGCGATGGCGCGATCGATCAGGTTGCCGAACGCGCCGCCGAGAATCAGCGCGAGTCCGTAGCGCGACAGGCGCTCGTGCGTGCCGAGCTGGCGGGCGTAGAGCGAGATGGCGACGAGCGCCAGGGCGGCGATGGCGATCATCAATGCGGACTTGTAGGGAAAGTCCGCCGCGTTCATGAGACCGAACGCCGCGCCCGTGTTTTGCACGTGCGTGAAGTCGAGCAGGTGCGGGATGATGGTCCGCTTCGCGTAGAGCGGAATCGTCGAGCGGACGAGCAGCTTGCTGACCTGGTCGCACGCGATGATGAGGCCGATCGCGGCAATCTCGGCAGGACGGACGATGGGCTGCCTCTCCCCGGCGACGGGTGCATGCGCCGGCTCCCCGGCTACGGGCGGCGGCGTCGGCTCGCCCGCAATCATGCGACCTCCCGTCCGCCCGCGCCCGCCGTCAGGGCATCCACGCAGCGCAGACAGATGCCCGCGAACTTCGGATCCGACGATCGCTCGGAGACGACGCGCCAGCACCGATCGCACTTGTCGCCCTCCGCGCGCAGGACGGAGACGCCGACGCCCTCGGCGTCCGCGGTATCCAGCGTGACCTGCGAGACGATGAACAGCATTGGCAGGTCCGCTTCGTGGCGCCGGAGGAGCGCCGCAGTCTCGCCCCCGGTCGTGAGCCGGACGTGCGCCTGCAGCGACGTGCCGATCGTCTTCTCCTGCCGCGCCGCCTCCAGCGCCCGGTTCACATCGTCGCGGATCGCGCGGAGGCGATCCCAGCGGGCGTCAATATCCGGATTGACGAGCGACGCGCAATCCGACGGGAACAGGGCCAGATGGACGCTGTCGCCTCGCGCGCTGGGTTTGCCGACGGTCGTCTCGCCGAAGGCCGGCAGATGGCGCCACAGCTCGTCGGCCGTCACCGGCAGGATTGGCGCCAGCAGCCGCGCCAGGCCGTCCGCCATGATGAGCATCGCCGTCTGCGCCGAGCGCCGCTCGGGAGATCCCGCCGCGAACGTGTAGAGGCAATCCTTCGACACGTCGGCATAGAAGGCGCTGAGATCCACCGTCAGGAACTGGTTCAGCGTCTGGAAGATCGTCGGGTAATCGTAGCGGTCGTACGCCCTGATGATGGCGGCCGCGGTGGCGCCGTAGCGCGACAGGATGTAGCGGTCGACTTCCTGCAGCGTCTGGTCCGTCAGGTGGAACTCACGAGAGAGCTCGTCGAGGCCGGCGTTGAAGTCGTACAGGTTCGACGCGAGGTAGCGCAGCGTGTTCCTGAACTTTCGATATGCCTCGACCACGCGCTGAAGGATCTGCTTGCCGACGCGCAGCTCCTCGCGGAAGTCGCTCATGGCGACCCACAGGCGCAGGATCTCGGCCCCGCTTTCCTTGATGACCTCCTGCGGCAGGATCGTGTTCCCGAGCGACTTCGACATCTTCCGTCCGTCGACGTCGATCAGGAACCCATGGGTGAGGACCTGCTCGAAAGGCGGACGTCCGCGCGTCCCGAGCCCGACGAGAAGCGAGCTCTGGAACCATCCGCGGTGCTGGTCGCTCCCTTCCAGATAGATGTCCGCGGGCCACCGCAGTTCGGGATTGAACGGCAGCACGGCTTCGTGGCTCGACCCCGAGTCGAACCAGACGTCGAGGATGTCCCGCTCGCGCTCGAATGCGGCCCCTCCGCAAGAGGGGCAGACCAGTCCCGCTGGGATGAATTCCTCGATCGGCCGTTCGTACCAGGCGTCGGCGCCGTACTCGTCGAAGACCGACGCCGCGCGCTCGACCAGGTCAGCCGTCAGGATCGCTTCGCCGCACTTCGCGCAGTCGACGGCTGGAATCGGTACGCCCCACGCGCGCTGGCGCGAGATGCACCAGTCGGGCCGGTTCGCGATCATGTTGTAGATGCGATCGCGTCCCCACGCCGGAATCCAGCGGACGTCGCGATCGATGGCCTCGAGCGCGGCGGCGCGGAGCCCGCGGGCCCCGGACGACCGGGTTCTCAACTCGCCGTCCATGCGGATGAACCACTGCGACGTGGCCAGAAAGATGACCGGATTGTGGCAGCGCCAGCAGTGCGGATACTGGTGCGTGAATGTTTCGCGGTGCCAGAGGCGCGACCGCGCCTTGAGCGCCTGCTCGATGTTCGGATTGGCATCGAACACCCGCTGCCCCGCGAACAGATCGACCGTGTCGAGAAAATGGCCTCCCGGACCGACGGGCGCGTAGATATCGAGCCCGTATCGCACGCCGGTGGCGAAGTCGTCCGCGCCGTGCCCGGGCGCCGTGTGCACCGCGCCGGTACCGGCGTCGAGCGTCACGTAGTCGCCGAGCACGCCGAGCGAAATACGGCCGTACAACGGGTGCTGGAACCGGATGTGTTCCAACTCACTGCCTTTGAACCGCGCAAGCGGCTCCGCGAACGTGCGTCCGCCCGCCTCCGCGACTTTCGGCGCCAGCGCCTCGGCGACGATGATCGCGCGATCGTCGACTTCATACGCCGCGTAATCGAAATCCGGGTGGAACGCGATCGCGAGGTTCGATGGAATTGTCCACGGCGTCGTGGTCCAGATCAGAACCGACACGCTTCGAGCCGCCAGCTCCGGGATCCGCTTCGCGAGTTCGCCGGCGCTCTCGTCGGCCAACGGAAACTCCACGTAGATCGACGGCGACGCATGCTCCTCGTACTCGACTTCCGCTTCCGCGAGCGCCGTCCGGCAATGGATGCACCAGTGGACCGGCTTCTTGCCCTTGTAGACGAGTCCCTGCTCGACGAACTTCCCCAGCGCGCGCGCGATCGCCGCCTGATACTTGAAGTTCATCGTCAGGTACGGATGACCCCAGTCGCCGAAGATCCCGAGCCGCTGGAATTCCCCGGTCATGACGCCGATGAAGCGCTCCGCGTAGGCGCGGCAGGCCCGGCGGAAGTCCGCCATGCTCATCTCGCGCTTCTTCGGCCCGAGCTCGCGGTCCACCTTGAGCTCGATGGGCAGCCCGTGGCAGTCGTAGCCGGGTACGTACGGCGCGTCGAAGCCGGCCATCGACCGCGACTTCACGACGAAGTCCTTCAGGATCTTGTTCAGCGCCGTGCCGAGGTGGATCTGGCCGTTCGCGTACGGCGGACCGTCGTGGAGGACGAACTTCGGCGCTCCGCGGCGCCGACGCCGGATCTGGCCATAGAGATCCATCGCCGCCCAGCGCGCCAGCGCCTCGGGCTCGGTCGCCGGGAGGTTCGCCTTCATCGGGAACCCCGTGCGGGGGAGATTCAACGTGTCCTTCCAGTCGGCCATGGATATCCATTAATTGTACAGAAAACAGGGCCGGCCCCCGGAAAGGGCCGGCCCTCAGGCCGAAGCGCCTCAGGCCTCGGACGCGGACTACCTGTTGATCAGGACCTGGAAGTTTCCTCTGTTATCGCCGAACCCGTCGTCGTTGACGCCCAGGTAGAGGATTCCATTGGCCGGCATGGTAATCGTTCCGTTGCTGCCAATCGGAAATGGCTGACCGGTCTCGCCGACCTTGCCAAGCAGCTCGCCCGCAGGCACCTGCTTCATGGGTGCGTTGGCGGCCATGCGGCCGCTCTTCGCTCCATCAGGACCGGCGATGTCGTTGATGTCGTCGCTCAACTGGACGTTGCCCGTGCTGGTGAATCGGATGCGCTGCCCCTTCCGCACGGTCAAGCCGGTGCTCGTCCACGGCTGATTTGCCTGGACGGTGATCGCGCCGGGGACGGCCGGCGTCGCCTCGATTGCCGGCGACGCGCCGCTGGTGGGGACGGCGTTCTCGGGCCGCGCGATCACAATCCGCGCGACTTCGTTCGAGCCGATCTCGCGATCGCCGCTGGCGGTCCTAATCGAGAGTCTCAGCGGGCTCGTGCCGCCGATGTCGTACAACTGTCCGTCAATCGTCTGGCCGTTGCGCAGCACGATCTGCGACGTGCCGGTGAACTTCGCCCAATCCGCATCCGTCATCGTTCCGCCCGTGAAGTCGATCACGGCGACGTCGTTCTGCCGGATCTGCCGATTGGTGCCGTTGACCGCGATCGTATAGCCGACGCCGCCGAGGTCGACGAGCTGTCCGTTCACCTTTTCGCCCGACCGCAACGTCAGCGTCGCGCTCTCCTGCGCGTAGCCGACGGCGGTGATGACCAGTAGCGCGGCGCAGGACGCGCTGAGAACCGTCTGCTTCCACATGTTGAGTTCCTCCATAAGCACACGAAATCCGCAGTCTTCGACTGCAAACGCCGGGCCAGCGCCGGCTTATATAATTGCTGAATGGCCGTGCCGGAAACCCTTGCACATTCTCCGGTTCGGACATTCCATCTCGACAACGGGCTCAGGATTCTGGTCAAGGAGCTACACACGGCTCCCCTCGTGTCGGTCTGGTGCTGGTACCGCGTCGGCTCCGGCGACGAGGCGCCGGGCCGCACCGGCGTCTCGCACTGGGTGGAGCACATGAATTTCAAAGGCACCGCCCATATTCCGCGCGACGAGATGAAGAGCATCGTCGAGCGCTTCGGCGGAGCGTGGAACGGCTATACGTGGATCGATCAGACGACGTATCTCGAGACGGCGGGGAGCGACGCGCTCGACACGCTGCTGTTCATCGAAGCCGAGCGGATGGCCTACGGCCTTTACGAGCCCGACGACTGCGAATCGGAACGCACCGTGATCATTTCCGAGCTGCAGGGCGGCGACAACGATCCGGACCAGCTCCTCGACACCGAGGTCACGGCGTCCGCGTTCCGCGCGCACCCCTACCGACATCCCACGATCGGCTGGATCGACGATCTCCGATCGATGACGCGCGACGATCTGGTCGGCCACTACAAACGGCATTACGTTCCCGGCAACGCCACTCTCGTCGTCGTCGGCGCCGTCGACACAGACGATGTGGTGAAGCGGGCGGAGGCGCATTTTGGCCGCATTGCACCGAGCGCGCCGCCCTCGCGGGACCGGCCGGCGGAGCCTCAGCAGATCGGCGAACGCAGGGTGCTCGTGGAGCGCGAGGGGACGACCGCATATTTGAAGTGCGCGTGGCACGCGCCGGATGTGAACGACACGGACTTCTACCCGATGCTCGTGCTCGACGCGGCGCTGACAGGCGCGAAGGGCCTCAACATCTGGACGAGTTTCCGAGGGGCCCCGCCCCAGCGGACGGCGAGGCTCTACACCGCGCTCGTCGAGCGGGGACTCGCCTCAGTCGTCTCCGGTTCGCTGCTGCCGACCAGCCAGCCGTTTCTCTACAACGTGTCGCTGACGGCGACCGACGGCGTGCCGCTCGCTGCGCTGGAAGACGCCGCGCTCGCGGAGATCGAGCGCGTGAGAAAGCACGGGCTGACCGAGCCCGAGGTCGCGCGCGCCAAGCGGCAGTTGCGCGCGCGGCTCGTGTTCGAGAACGACAGCGTCACGAACGTGGCGCACCAGCTCGGATATTTCGAGACAGTCGCCGGCGCCGGGTATTTCGACACGATCGGATCGCGCGTTCAGGCGGTGACGGCAGCGCAAGTCGCCGACGTTGCCTCGCGGCGCCTGGCGGCCGACAAGCGGACGGTCGGATGGTTCCGGCCCGTGAGATCGGGCGCATGAGCACGGCCGTCGCCAAAGGACTCACGCCAGTCCGCCAGGTCGTGTCGAACGGCGTGCCCGTCATCGTGCAGGAGACCGCCTTTTCGCCCGCCGTCACGATCAATCTCGTCTTCCGCGCCGGCTCCCTCTACGAACCCTCCGATCGCACGGGCCTGGCCTGGTTCACCGGCCGCGTGATCGACAGAGGGACGACGACGCGGTCCGCGGAGGCGATTGCGGAGACGCTGGACGACCGTGGCGTCGTACTGAAGCTGACGGTGAATCGCCACGTCGTCACGCTGTCCTGCACGTGTCTGTCGGAAGACTTCCCCGAACTGCTGGCGCTGCTCGCCGACATCGTGCGCAATCCGGTTTTTCCCGACGCGGAAATCGAAAAGCGCCGCGCGGAGACCGTCACGGCGATCAAGCAGGATGAGGACAATCCCGGCATTCGCGCGAGCGAGGCGCTGCAGGCGCTCCTGTACGGCGACGATCATCCTTACGGACGGCCCGCGAAGGGCCGGATCGAGACCGTCGAGCGGTTCGTCCGGTCGGATCTGACCGCGCAGCATGCCGCCCGCGTCACGCCGGCCACGCTGTTCGCGGTGATCGCCGGAGACATCCGAAGCGCCGATGCGATCGCGTACGTCGATCGCGCGTTCGCGGGCTGGCGCGCGACAGCCTCGGGCGATCGCACCGTCCCGCCCGTACCGCGCGCTGTCGCGCGGCGCCAGGTCGTCATTGCGATGCCCGACAAGCCGCAGGCCGACATCGCGTACGGATTCACGAGCATCAACCGGCTCGATCCGGCCTATTACAGCCACTGGATGATGAACACCATCCTCGGGCAATTCGGCCTTGGCGGGCGGCTCGCCGAGAACATCCGCGAGCGGCAGGGGATGGCGTATTACGCATTCAGCTCGTTCGATCCGAGCCTCGGCCCCGGACCGCTCGTCGTCCGCGCGGGTGTCGATCCAAAGAATGTCGAGCGCGCCATCGCCGCGATCGACGTCGAGGTCGGCACGCTGGGACGCGACGGCGCGACTGAACGCGAGGTGCAGGAAACGCGCAGGTTCCTGATCGGATCGATACCACGGCTGCTCGAGACCAATCAGAGCATCGCGACCTTCCTGCAGACGGTAGAGTTCTTCGACCTCGGCCTCGATTACGACCGTCGCCTGCCGGGACTGCTGGAGGCGGTCACACGAGACGAGGTGAACGCGGCAGCCGCCGCGGTGCTCGATCCGGCGCGCGCGACGGTCGCCGTGGCCGGTCCGGCCGTCGCCGGGGCCGAGCCATGAGCATTCGAGCGATTTTCTTCGACGTCGATTTCACGCTGATCCATCCGGGTCCCGCGTTCCAGGGCTCGGGCTACGCCGAGGCGTGCGCGCGCCACGGGGTCGTCGTCGATCCGCTCCGGTTCGCCGAGGCCGTCGCGGCGGCTTCGTCGGCGCTGCACGTGACGGGCGGCGAGTACGATCCCGCCGTCTTCATCGAGTACACGTGCCGCATCATCGAGGCGATGGGAGGAACAGGCGACGGTGTGGCGGCGGCGGCGCGCGATCTCTACGACGCCTGGCCGTCCTGCCATCATTTCACTCTGTACGAAGAGGTCCCGGACGTGCTTCGCGAACTGCGCGACGAGGGCTACACGATTGGCCTCATCTCGAACACCCAGCGGTCCCTGGCGGAATTCGAGCGCCATTTCGCGCTCGAGGGCTTGTTCTCGGTGGCGATCTCGTCGTCCGATCACGGCTACATGAAGCCGCATCCGAGCATCTTCGAGGAAGGGCTGCGGCGCGCGCGGGTGTCGGCCGATCAGGCCGTGATGGTCGGCGACAGCGTCGCGCACGATATCGAAGGCGCCCGGCGCCTCGGGATGCGCGGCATTCTCGTCGCGCGCTCGGGCCTGTCGACCGGGGCGCCCGCCGACGTGCCCGTCATCCAGACGCTCCGCGAGCTGCGGGATCACCTGTAGGTCCCGGGTCCCGGGTCCCTGGTCCCTACGGTTCCATCGTGCGGCGCGCCAGGAGGTACTGGCCGCGGCCGGATGCGCGCGAGAGAAAGAAATCCACGACGCGGTAGCCGTTGCGGAAGCAGTGCTGAAAGATCGTTCGCGTGGCGAGGCGCCACTGCAGCGCCAGAGCCGGATCGGCCGCCATCATCTCCGAGACATCAACCGGAATCTCGACCAGCAGCCGTGGGTCATCGAGCGTGAGATCTGCGGGCCCGGGCGCCAGCCTCGCGCCCCGATCGATCGATGGATTCAGCACTGGAGCGGCCGCGATCGAGGCGTCGCGCATCAGCGCCACGCCGTCGGACGCGATTCGCCGCTCGACGTGCGGCGCCGTCAGCCGCCATTCGACGATCAGACGATCTGTCGGCGTGCCGCGGTGCAGGGGACTGCTGGAGCCGCCGTAGAGGTTTTCTTCGTACGCCTCGGCGACGACGCCGAGTCTGGCGAAATTGAGGTGCGCGTTGAGCGCCTGGAGTGGGTCGAACGTCCACTCGATGACATCGATACCCATCGCGATCGTGCGTTCGCGCTGCGCGAGTTTGAGCCGCCGGCCGAGGCCGGAATCGCGAACGTCACGAGTGACCCCGAGCATATGGGACCACTGGATCAGACCGCCGTTCTTGATGCCCGGAATCGAATAGACGAATCCCTTCATCGCGCCCGCGTCGTCGAACGCGCCCAGCAGCACGCCGCCGCGCTTGACGGACACGATCAGCACCGGCGGCGGTACGACGTCTTCGGCGTCGGTGTAGCCCCAGATATCCTTCTCGAGCTCCGCCACCTGCCGGCACTCGTCGAGTGTCGTCACCGGTCGAATCAGCATCGCGCCGGACCCCGAACGCCTCTCAGCCCGGCGGCCACGTGAGGGAGCGTCCCGCGAGCACGTGCAGATGGATGTGGAAGACACTCTGCCCGGCCTCGGCCTGTGTATTGAACACGGTGCGGAATCCACGGGCGGCGTAGCCGTGCTCGGCCGCGATGGCCGCGGCGCGGCGCGCCATCCGGCCGACGAGCGCTTCGTCCGCCGCGGACAGATCGTTCAGCGTCGGGATGTGTTTTCGCGGAATGACGAGGACGTGCAGCGGCGCCTGTGGGTTGATGTCCTTGATGGCGAACATCTCGTCGTCTTCATGGACGATCGCAGCGGGAATCTGCTTCTTGGCGATTTTGCAGAACAGACAGTCAGACATGAGGATGGGCTTATGGCTATGACTTATGGCTCATCAATTGTGAACGACAGGGTTCGCGTGATGTCCTGCAGATCTTTTCGCGAATGGATCAGGCGCCAACCAGAGCCCGCCGCCAGGGCTTCGACTCGCGCGTGCTGATCGTAGCCGACTTCGACGACAAGGCGGCCGCCAGGTTTCAATCGGGCCCTGGCGGAAGGCAGGAGCCTTCTGTACGTCTCCAGGCCCTCCTCGCCGGCGAACAAAGCGACGTGCGGTTCGTACTCGCGCACGTCGGGTGGCAGCGTGTCGGCGTCGCGAGAGGCGACATACGGAGGATTCGACACGATCAGGTCGGCGCGGGCCGCGATCCCCTCGAGCAGATCCGCACGCAGGAAATGGATCCGGCCGCCGACGCCGTGGCGCGCTGCGTTGCGGCGCGCGACCTCCAGCGCTGCTTCGGAGATATCGGTGGCGATGACGTGCGCGTGCGCGAATTCCCGTGCGAGCGCGACCGCGAGACAGCCGCTGCCCGTGCCGACGTCGATGATCGGATCTGGCGGCGCGGCGGCGAAGGCCGCAATAGCCTCTTCGACGATCAGCTCCGTTTCGGGCCGTGGGATCAGGACTCCGGGAGTGACCTCGAACGGCACGCCCCAGAACTCGCGCTCGCCGGTGATGTAGGCGACGGGCTCACGCCGCGCGCGGCGCTTCACGAGCGCGGTGAAGCGGGGAGCGAAGCCGTCGAGCTCCGGCTCGCGCATCCGAGTCAGGACCGCGGCCCGATCGAAGCCGAGCACGTGGCGGGCGAGGACGTCGGCATCGAGCGCCGCTTCGACGTCGGGGATACCGGCGGCCACGAGCGTCCGCCGCGCCTCGGCCATCCGCTCTCCGAGCGTCATCAGGCCGAGGTTTCGGCGGCCGTCGCTTCCTTGAGCTTCTCCGAGGTGAAGTGGCTGACCGCGGCGTCGATCAGCTCGCCGAGATCGCCGTCGAGCGCCGCGTCGAGCTGGTGCATCGTGAAGCCGATGCGATGGTCGGTGACCCGGTTTTCCTTGAAATTATAGGTGCGGATCTTCTCCGAGCGGTCGCCGCTGCCGACCTGCGATCGCCGGTCCTTCGCGATGGCGTCCTGCTGCTTCTGCATCTCCATCTCGTAGAGGCGCGACCGCAAGACTTTCATCGCCTTCGCGCGATTCTTGATCTGCGATTTCTCGTCCTGCTGCGACACGACGAGACCGCTGGGAAGATGCGTGATCCGGACGGCCGAGTACGTCGTGTTCACGCTCTGGCCGCCGGGACCGCTCGAGCAGAACGTGTCGATGCGCAGATCCTTGGCATCGATCTGGATGTCGACGTCCTCTGCCTCGGGCAGCACCGCGACGGTCGCGGTCGACGTGTGGATGCGGCCGCTCGCCTCGGTTGCCGGCACGCGCTGCACCCGATGCACGCCGCTCTCGTATTTCAGCCGGCTGTAGACGTTCTTGCCCGCGATGATCGCGATGACTTCCTTGAGCCCGCCGACGCCGCTCTCGCTCTGCGACAGAATCTCGATCTTCCATCCCTGGCGCTCCGCGAAGCGGGCATACATCCGGAACAGGTCCGCCGCGAACAGTGCCGCTTCGTCCCCCCCGGTTCCCGCGCGGATTTCCAGGATGACGTTCTTGGCGTCGTTCGGGTCCTTCGGGACGAGCAGCACCTTGATGTCGGCGATCAGCGCGTCGCGGCGGATCGACAACTGGGCGACCTCTTCCTGCGCAAGCTCGCGCATGTCAGGGTCCTTCACCATCTCCTCAGCGGCGGAGATCTGCGCCTCGACGTCCTTGTATTCCCGGAAACGGTCGACGAGCGGCTGCATTTCCGCCAGCGCCTTCGAATGGCTGCGGAACTTCGCGTTGTCGGCCTGGACGGCGGGATCCGCCATCTCGGACGTCAACTGCTCGTATCTCGCTTCTACCGACCGAAGTTTTTCCAGCATGGTCGTACTTATCGAGAGCCGCGCCCCCGAGCTCCCATACGCTCGCTCGCGGAGGCTTTACCCACCCGACACCGGCGGCAGGAACGCGACTTCATCCCCTTCGTGCAGCGCCGTCGACGGCCGCGCGTAATCTTCGTTCACCGCGACCGATATGTTACCGGTGTAGTCGCCGAGCGCGGGAAATTCCGCGACCAGCGCGTGCCACACGTCGCCGGCGGCGGCCCCGCTGGCGACGTGCCGCGTCAGTTCCGGGGAGCCGGCCAGCTCGCGCAGCCGCGCGAACAGCCGGATCGTTACGAGCACGCGCGCTCCAGCGCCAGCGTGCGGGCCCGATCGTCGGCTGGATCGGCGGTCGCGCCTTCGATCCAGACCTCGCCCCCCTCGAAGTGCTCGTGTTTCCAGATCGGCGCGATCTGCTTGACGCGCTCGATCGCGTAGCGGCACGCGGCGAACGCGTCGGCGCGATGCGGCGAAGCGGCCGCGATCGCCACGCTGGCCTCGCCGATCGCCAGCCGTCCGGTGCGATGGTGGATCGCGATCCGCGCGTCGGGCCAGCGGGCAGCCGCTTCGGCTCCGATCCGCTCGAACGCTTTCACCGCGAGCGGCGCGTAGGCTTCGTAGTCCAGCCACCGCACCCGTCGACCGGCATTGTGCTCGCGCACCAGGCCGATGAACGTCGCGAGGGCGCCGTCGCGGTCGCGGGCCACCGACGCCGCGGCGGCCGCGGCATCGAGGGGCGCGGCGCTGACGGCGAAACGCACCATCCCTTCAGTATACCCGCCAGAAATGGTTCAGCGGTCCGTGCCCGCTTCCCAGTCCCGGCGCCGAACGGATGGCCCCTTCCAGATAGGTGCGGGCCGCGCGGATCGCGTCGTCAACAGGCTGGCCGAGCGCCAGATACGCGGCGATCGCCGCCGCGAACGTGCATCCCGTGCCGTGTGTGTCGCGGGTTGCGATCCTTGGCCCGCGCAACTCGAACTCGTTGTCGGCTGAGCAGACGACGTCGACGATCTCGTCGGCTCGTCGAAAATCAAGATCCGACCCCGGAGGGGGCAAATGTCCCCCTTTGAGGACTACGACGCGCGGACCGAGCTCGCGGATCCGGCGGGCGGCGGTCCACATGTCAGCGACGGAGCGAATCGCGCAGCCGGAGAGCGCCTCCGCCTCGGCGAGGTTCGGCGTGACCACTTCCGCCTGCGGAAAGATCTCCGCAATCATCGACGCCACCGCATCCTCGGGCAGCAGGCGCGCGCCGGAGGTCGACATCATGACGGGATCGACGACCAGCTTGGGCAGCGCGAGGCTCGCGATCGCCGCGCCCGTCGCTTCGACGATCGCGGTCGTTGCGAGCATCCCGGTCTTGACGGCGTCAGGCGGAAAATCGGCGGCGATTGCTTCGATCTGCGCGATCACCAACTCCGTGGAGACGGCTTCCCACGCGGTGATGCCAAGCGAGTTCTGCGCCGTGATGGCGGTAATCGCGGTCGTACCGTACACACCGCACGCGGCGAACGTCTTCAGATCGCCCTGAATGCCCGCGCCGCCGCTCGAATCGCTGCCCGCGATTGTCAGTGCTACACGCATACAGTAGAATTCCAGACCATGAACTTCCGCCTCGAGCGGTACCAGAGCGGCACGGTGCTGGACGCGATTGCCGCCGGCGCCGATCTCTCGACCGCGCAGCGCGCCGCCGCCGTGCTGTTCGTGGCGGTGCTCACGATCGTGGCCGCGCAGGTCAGCATTCCACTCCCGTTCACGCCGGTCCCGTTCACGCTGCAGCCGATGGTCGTGCTCCTTGGCGGCGCCGCGCTCGGCTCGCGGCTGGGGATGACGAGCCAGGTCGTGTACCTCGCGCTCGGTCTCGCCGGCCTTCCAGTGTTCGCCGCGTCCCCGGTGCTGCCGCAGGGTCTCGCGCGTCTTCTCGGTCCGACCGGCGGCTACCTGATGAGTTATCCGTTTGCCGCGTTCGCCGTCGGGTATCTCGCCGAGCGCGGTCTCGACCGGCGGTATCTGACATCAGTATTGGCCATGGCCGCCGGTCTCGCGATCATCTTCACGTGCGGCGTCGCCTGGCTCGCCGTCGGTGTGCCTCACGCGGGCCTGACCGGCGCCGTGCGCACGGGCCTCCTTCCGTTCCTCCTCGCCGACATCGTCAAGGTCTTTCTCGCGGCCGCCGTACTGCCGACGACCTGGCGCGTTCTGCGCTGACCTATTTCACATACCCCAGACTTCGCAGTCTGTCGATCATCTCCTGATCGAGTGGCGTGCCTTTCCGCGCGGCTGCGGGCGCGAAGGGACGTCCGTATGTCGGTACGTAGCGTTCCGGGGCGTTCGCGACGGCCGATCCAAGCACATCTCTCAGCGGGTGCCCCGGCAGCTCGCGGCTGAGCGGCAGGCCGAGCGCATAGAGAATCGTCGGCGCGACGTCGAGTGGGCTTGCGCGGGAAACGCCGCCGTTCGACGACGCATCGCCGGCGATCGAAAGCGAGCCATCGGTCGGCGTATCGATGCGTCCGGGTTCCGCGAGCACCATCACCAGCACCTCGGGATCGCGAGCCGAGACGAGCGGCAGAAGAGTTGCGTCGAGGAATCGATAATAGGCGCGCAGTCCATCGACGCGCGCGGTGACGGCTGACGGCACGAGCGCGGCGGTCCCGCTGCCCGTGAGCAGCGCGTGCTGCGCGATGTCGAGTCCCGGCAGATAAACCAGATCGAGATCGCGCGCCGGGCCTGGCAGCGCCTGGAGGAGTCCGATCACCGTCGCGTCGAGCTCGGCGGATCGACGCAGCACTTTCACGAGAGTCCCGTCACTGACGTCCGCGAAATGGCGGGCCGCCGCTTCGGCAGCGCGCGCGCGAATGGACGACCAGCCCTGCTGCAGCGTTGGATACAGCTCCGGGGGGGCGATTTCCGCGTCCAGCGACCCGCCCTGCTCGAGACGCAGGACCGCCCGGTCGGTGACGACGATGCCGCCGCCGGCGGGCGCCGGCCATGTCGCCCACCAGTTCACGACGGCGGTCCTCAGTCCGGCGTCAGCGGCGATTTCCCAAACCGTCTTGACGCGGCGCTCCTCGCGGCTGGCGATCGACGGCCTGGTCAGACGGACGAGATCCGTGCCCGCGCCGAGCAGCCGCTCGAACCGGCCGCCGTCGGCCGCCAGGATCCCGCGCAGCCCCGCGATCCGGCGCGTCTCGAGGCCGTGCACGCCGTGAACCTCGGGCGGCTCGCCCGTCGCGATCGTCGTCCAGCCGCGCGCGGGATCGCCGGTGTCGCGCGCCGCGAGTGCTGCGCGTCGCCCGCGCAGCACGGATAGCGGCGTCGACGGATCGACGCCGTCGATGGCGATCACGAGCAGCCGCTTGCCGCTCGAGACCACGGCAAGCGGTGCGCGCGCGCTCGCCGTGGCGGTGGGCGCCGTCAGAATCAACAGCGCCGCGGCGCCGCAGAATGCCATCGCCGCGGCGCCGACGACAACGCGCCACGACGTCGACGGGATGGCGGGGAGTTGCGCTCCGGATCCGGCCGCCGCCGCGGCGAGCACCGCCAGCGTGGCCATCCGCAGCCCGTAGCCGAGCAACCAACTGATCGACACGGCGACGACGAGCGCGAATGTCGTCCACAGCGGCGCGCTCCAGCCGAATCCCGCGTTCGCGTTCCGCCACCAGAACGTCAGGTAGGCGAGGCACCCGAGCGCGATGCACCAGCCGGCGGCGGCCGATACGGTGCGGGCGCGCGCGGGAAACCGCGCATCGCGAACGCGCACGAACGCCGCCGCCGCGGTACTGATTGCGAACGCCGCGGCCGCGACCGCGGCGAAGAAGAGGATCGACAGGTAAAGCGCGAGGACGAGCGCGTCGCGGACACCGCTCACCAGCCCGGGCAGACGCGCGCCGAGCCCCAGTGCCGCAGATGGCCCGAGAAGCGCCCCTCCGAGCAGGCCCATGCGGATACTCGCGCGGGCCGCGAGCGCAAGAGGACCGCGGGTCTCCCGCGCCGGCGCCAGGACGAACCGCGCGACGCCGGCGTCGAGATAGCCGAGCGATCGCAGCCGCTGGCGCAACTCGTCGATCCGTTCCTCGTTCATCCGACCGCCCTTCGCGGTTACAGCCGCCGCGCAGCCACGAATGCCGAGAGTTGGCGCAGCGGATCGGCCTTCGCGCCAAAGGGGGCCAGCGCGCGATCGGCCGTCTGGCACAGCTCCGCGGCCAGTTGCCGGGCGCCGTCGACGCCGCTGAACGACACGAACGTGGTCTTGCGCGCGTCGGCCCGGACGGCCTTTCCCGTTGCCGCCGTCGTACCCGCCACATCGAGCACGTCGTCGACGATCTGGAAGGCGAGGCCGAGATTCTTCGCGTAAGACGCCAGCGCGGCCATCGCGTCGGCCGGCGCGCCGGCGATCAGCGCGCCGAACATCGCCGCGGCGACAAAGAGCGCGCCCGTCTTGCCCCGGTGGATGCGCTCGAGCATCTCGAAGCTGATCTCCCGGTCGGTCGCTGCGAGATCGAGCGACTGCCCGCCGATCAAGCCATCAGACCCGACCGCGTCCGACAGCAGCGCCGACATGCGCGACGCAAGCGGCGGTTCGTAGGATTTGGCGAGCGTCCCGTAAGCCAGATTCAACAAGCCGAACGCGGCGAGAATCGCCGTCGCCTCGCCGAATTCGAGATGATTCGCGCGCCGCCCGCGCCGGAGCGGCGCATCGTCCATCGACGGCAGGTCGTCGAGGACGAGCGACGAGGCGTGCACGAGCTCGATAGCCGCCGCGGCGGAGACGGCCCGGTCGGCGTCGCCTCGACACAGCTCAGCGCAGAGCAGCACCAGGACGGCCCGAACCTGTTTCGAGGGGGCCAGCGCGGTGTACGCCATCGCCTGTTCGACGCGGCCGCCGGAGGCGGGAACAAGCCGCGCGAGCTCCGCGGCCGCGCGGCGCTGATGTTCCTCAAAGCCAGCCGGAAGAGCGCTCATTTCGGCCGGGCGCCGAAGATCAGCATGTACTGGTAGCGGAGGAAGCTCTCCTGCTTGCGCAGCTCCAGTCCGGCGGCGCGCGCGTCGGCGATGACCTTCTCCGGATCGACGCGCACCGACATGCTCGGTCCCGGCCCGCCGCCGTCCTTCTTGAACTCCACGATGCCGATGACGCCGGTGGGTTTGAGTGACGCGGCCACGTTGCGCAGCAGCTTCGCAGGCTGCTCGATCTCCTGATACACGTCGACGATGAGGACGGCGTCGATGGCGTGCGGCGGGAGCTTGGGATCCTCGGGCGTGCCGAGGACGGTCCTGACCGTTTTCAGGTCCTCCCGCTGGACACGGCGGCGGATCACTTCGATCATCTCCGGCTGGATATCCTCCGCATACACGAGTCCGTTCGGACGGACCCGCTGGTCGAGCCGGACCGTGAACCAGCCTCCGCCGGCGCCGAGATCGGCGACGGTACTCCCTTCGCCAATGAGCAGGGCATCCATGATCTGATCCGGACGCTGCCAGGCGTCGCGATCGGGTCCCTCGAGCTGCGCGAGATCTTCCGGCGGAAACAGGCGTGTGTGCTGCGCGACGGCAGGGAGGATACCTCCGACGCATACGGCGAGCGCGCAGGCCGCCGCCATCCGTCTCACCTCGTGCTCTTTCCCGGAATTCCCGGAGTGGTCATCGCCTCAGGCGACAGGATCTCTTTCAGCTCGTTGTCTGCAACGAGTTTTCGCTCGCGGACGATATCGGCGATCGACCGGCCGGTCCTCACCGATTCCTTGGCGATCTCCGCAGTGGCGGCGTAGCCGATGTACGGGCTGAGCGCGGTTGCGACGGCGGTACTGCGATCGAGCAGCTCGCGGCACCGCGTTTCGTCGGCGCGAATCCCGGTTACGCAGCGATCGGCGAGGACGGCCATCGCGCGGCCCAGAATGGTCGTCGCGTGAAGCGCGTTCCAGGCGATCACCGGCATCATCACGTTCAGCTCGAGCTGCCCGCCCGCGGCCGCGGCGAGGATCGCCGCGTCGCATCCCCACACTTGCTGGCACACCTGGTTGACCATCTCCGGGACAGAGGGGTTTACTTTCCCCGGCATGATCGATGAGCCCGGCTGGACGGCCGGCAGTTGGATCTCCGCGATTCCCGCGCGCGGTCCCATGCTCAGCAGACGCAGGTCGGACGCGATCTTGTCGACTTCGACCGCCAGGCGGCGCAGCGCGCCCGAAAACGCGAGCACGTCGCCCATGCTCTGCGTGACGCGGAACCGGTTCGCGGCGGGGCGCAGATCGATGCTCGTCGCGCGCGACAGGTTCGCGATCGACTGCGCCGTGAAATCCTCGCCGGCGTTCAGGCCGGTTCCGACCGCGGTTGCGCCGAGGTTCAGCTCGTGGAGGCTGGCGGCGCCGCGCTGGAGCTCGCCCGCGGCGTGGCGGACGTTGGCCGCATAGCCGCCGAATTCCTGCCCGAGCGTGATCGGCACGGCGTCCTGCAAGTGCGTCCGGCCGGTCTTGAGGACGTCCGCGAACGCGCGGGCCTTCCCGTCGAGCGCGTCGGCGAGGGCCGTGCAGGCTCCGAGCAGCTCGGGCAGCGCCAGCAGAATCGACAGCCGCGTGGCGGTAGGGAACACGTCGTTGGTCGACTGTCCCATGTTCACGTGGTCGTTCGGGTGCACGCGCGTGTAGGTGCCCTTCGGCTCGCCGAGGATCTCCGCCGCGCGATTGGCGAGGACCTCGTTGGTGTTCATGTTGTGCGACGTGCCCGCGCCAGCCTGGTAGACGTCGACGACGAACTGATCGCGGAGGCGTCCGGCCAGGATCTCATCCGCCGCCTGAACGATCGCGTTGGCGATCGCCGCGTCGAGGCGCCCGAGCGCCGCGTTCGCGCGCGCGCACGCCTGCTTGATGAGCACGGTCGCGGTGACGAGCGGCGCCGGCGCCTTGAGGCCGCTGATGGGAAAGTTCTCGACCGCGCGCTGCGTCTGCACGCCGTAGTACGCGTCGGCGGGCACGCGCAGCTCGCCAAGGGGATCGCGCTCGACCCGCGTGTCCATTTCGCCTCAATTATACTGCTCGGTATGCTTCCCTCTTTCTTCGACAGCATGGTCCAGTTGATCGCGCGGACCTCGACGGATCTGCCGCCCGACGTGCGCGCCGCGATGGGCATGGCGCTCGGCGCGGAAGAGCCTGCCACCCGCGCGGCGCAGGCGCTGACGATCATCGCGGAGAACATCGATCAGGCCGCGGGTTGCGAAGGACCGATCTGCCAGGATACGGGGATGCCGACGTTCGAGATCAAGACGCCGATCGGCGCAAACCAGATCTGGATGAAGGATCAGGTGCGGAACGCGATCGCCGAAGCGACACGCCGCGGCAAGCTGCGCCCCAATTCCGTCGACTCGATCACGGGCGAGAACTCCGGCAACAACCTCGGACCCGGGACGCCGATCGTTCATTTCGAGCAGTGGGACCACGACGCGATCGAAGTGAAGCTGATCCTAAAAGGCGGCGGCTGCGAGAACACGAACGCGCAGTACGCGCTGCCCGTGGATCTGGATCATCTCGGGCGCGCGGATCGCACGCTCGAGGGCGTCCGCAAGTGCATCCTGCACGCCGTGTGGAAGGCACAGGGGAAGGGCTGCAGTCCCGGCGCCGTTGGCGTCTGCGTGGGCGGCGACCGGACGTCGGGGTATCTGCACGCAAAGGAGCAACTGTTCCGCACGCTCGACGACACGAATCCGGATCCCCGCCTCGCGGAGATCGAGCGCGCGGTGATGGATGCCGCCAATCGACTGACCGTGGGTCCGATGGGATTCGGCGGGAAGACGTCCCTCATCGGCTGCAAGATCGGCGCGCTCAACCGGCTGCCCGCAAGCTTCTTCGTATCTGTCGCGTACGATTGCTGGGCGTTCCGCCGCCTGGGCGTCACGCTCGACGCTCGATCCGGCGCGATTACCCGCTGGCTGTATCGAGACGGCGACAAGCCGTCGGCGCCGATGCTGACGCCGGAGCAGGTGGCGGCGGGGTTTCCGCGGACCGGCCGCGAGGTGCGCCTCCAGGCGCCGATCGCGGAGCAGCAAATCCGATCGCTCACGGTCGGCGATGTCGTCCTCATCTCCGGCCGCATGTTCACGGGACGCGACGCGGTGCACGCGCACCTGATGAAACACGAGCCCCCGGTCGACCTGCGCGGAAGCGTCCTCTATCACTGCGGTCCTGTGGTCGTGAAGGAAGGGACCGCGACGGGCGAGGGGAATTGGAAGGTCACGGCCGCGGGGCCCACGACGAGCATCCGAGAGGAGCCGTATCAGGCGGAGATTCTCAAACGGTATGGCGTGCGCGTCGTCATCGGAAAAGGGGGGATGGGCGCGAAGACCCTCGCAGGACTACACGAGTCGGGCGCCGTCTACCTCAACGCCATCGGCGGCGCCGCGCAGTTCTACGCGCGCTGCATCGATCGGGTGGCCGGCGTGTCGCTGATGGAGTTCGGCACGCCTGAAGCGATGTGGCACCTCGACGTCACCGATTTCCCGGCCATAGTCACGATGGACGCGCACGGCAACAGCCTGCACCGGGAGATCGAAGAGGCATCAGGGGATCGCCTGCACACCGTCGGCGGTTGAACGGAAGTCGAGGCGGGAAGGGTTCCAACGGTTCCGTTGGCTCCAGGGTTCTGATGCACGTTCCGGAACCCTCGGAACCATTGGAACTCCCTCACAGATCGAACAGCCCGCGCAACGCGGCGATCGGATCGACGCCGCGATCGAAGTGAATGCGCACGGTCCTGCGGCCGTGAGCTTCCAGCGTCTGAAAGTCGCCGACCGCCTGCGCGCGTTTCAACTGCTTGAACGTGTACGGCGCGCCGGGGATCGCCGTTTCCGTCGCGTCTTCACCCGTCACCACGAAGGCGACGATCGTGTTCGGTCCCCCCTTGTGGTACTGGCCGGTCGAGTGGAGATAGCGCGGACCGACGCCGAACGTGCTCGCCGCGCGCGTCCGAGCGCGCAGGGAGGTTCGAATCTCCGCGACCGCCGCCTCGAATCCGGGATCCGCCGGGAGGTACGACAGAAAGGCTGCATAATCGCGGGGCCCGAGCGATCTCACGGCCGCGCTGACGACGTCCTTCGGCGACGCGCCTCGGAACGTCGACGAAAAAGCCGAGATCCCCGATGCCGCGGCGACGGGAATGCCCCCCGCGTAATCCTGGCTGGCCAGGATCGCTTTCGTCTTCTCTTTCGCTTCCGCGACGTTCGGCTCGTCGAAGGGATTGATGCCGAGGATCGCGCCGGCGACGGCCGTGGCGAATTCCCACCGGAAGAACTCCGCGCCCAGAGCGCTGAGCCGAGTGGTGAGCCGCAGCACCGGATGCCCGGCCGCTTCGATCGCCTCGACGCGCGCCATGTCGGGCTCGTCGCGATCGGTGGAGAGTGTCACGAAGGCCCGATCGCTACCGTACTCCTCGGGCGTGCCGAGCGGCTCATCGACCACGGGGAGCGCGCCTTTTCCGTGCTTGCCCGTGCTCTCGGCGACGAGCTGTTCGATCCACAATCCGAGCGCGCGCAGCGACGCGGGCAGAACAACCGTCAGCTTGTCGCGCCCCTCGGCGGCGGCGGCGCCGATGAAAGCGCCGAGCTCGAGGCCGGGATTCTGGTGGCGCTCCTGCCGGCAGCCGGAGGCCATGTCCGCGCCGGCCGAGAGCAGCTCGCGCACCGGCCCGCCGATGAGCGCACCGGGCACCAGCCCGAAGAGCGAGAGCGCCGAAAAACGACCGCCGATGTCGGGCGGATTGAAAAAGACGCGCCGATATCCGCGCGACTCGGCGAGCTGCGCCAGCCCGGTCCCCGGATCGGTGACGGCGACGAACTGGCGGCCGGCATCGGCGCCGCGCGCGCGCGACACGTGCTCCCAGAACAGCTTTTCCATCGACGCCGGCTCAATCGTGCCGCCGCTCTTGCTCGCGACGAGGAAGAGCGTGCGCGGCGCATCGAGACGCGCGAGCGCGGTACTGATCGCCGCTTCATCCGTCGTATCCATGACGACCAGGTCAGGGTAGCCGTCACGAACGCCGTACGAGACGCGCATCACTTCGGCGCACAGGCTGCTGCCGCCCATCCCGAGCAGATAAACCCTCGAGATGCCGTCGTGCCGGGCCTCGTCGGCAAGCGTTTCGACGCGATCCAGCTCGGGCTGCATCCCCGTCGGCACGTCGAGCCAGCCCAGGCGATTCGCGATGGCCTGGCCGACCTCGTCTGCCGCATCCGCGCCCCAGACGGAGACGTCGCGGCGCCAGATGCGTCCAATAGTGTGCTGGTCGAGGAGCGCCTGGAGGGCGCCCCGGGCGGACTGGTCGCGGAGGTCGTGGCCCACGACCCCAGTGTATAATCGAAGGATACCGACGCGCCCGCGGCCGCCCCCGAGAGCGGCACGGCCGCGCGTGGAAAAAAAAGCGGAGAAAAAGCGATGATCAATGTGACCCCGACAGCCGCATCGAAGATTGCCGAGCTGCTGCAGGAAGAGAATAAGACCGACGCGGGTCTGCGCGTGTTCGTCCAGGGCGGCGGCTGTTCAGGTTTCCAGTACGGCCTGATGATCGACGAAGGCGAGGGCGACGCGTCCACGGATGCGGTCATCGAATCGAACGGCGTCAAGCTGCTGGTGGACCCGATCAGCGCGCGCTATCTGCGCGGCGCGGAAGTCGACTTCGTGGACAACGTCACCGGCGGCGGCTTCACGATCAAGAACCCGAACGCCAAGTCGACCTGCGGCTGCGGGTCGTCGTTCAGCGTCTGATCGATCTTCATCTGCACACGACGGCGTCCGACGGCGCGTTCGCGCCGCCGGATCTCGTTTCCATGGCCCGCGCAGCGGGCCTTTCCATTGTCAGCGTCACCGATCACGACACGACGGCGGGCCTCGCCGCCGCCTCGGCGGCCGCACGCGCCCGAGGCATCGAGGTCATTCCGGGAATCGAGATCAGCGCGGTCGCCGACGGACGCGATGTCCACGTGCTCGGCTACTTCATCGATCCCGACGCGCCCGTACTGCAGGCGTTTCTGGCCCGACAGCGGCACGATCGCCTGCGGCGCGTGCGCGAGATGCGCGATCGGCTCGCCGCCCTCGGCTGTCCCGTCGACGTCGAGCCGATCCTCGACGCCGCGCGGTGCGGGAAGAGCGTCGGCCGTCCGCAGATCGCCGCCGCGCTCCTGAGCGCGGGCCACGTGGGCACCCTGGACGAGGCGTTCGATCGGTTTCTCGAGTTCGGCGCGCCCGCGTACGTGCCGCGCCTCGGCGCGGCGCCTGGCGAGGTCGTCCGCATCGTCCATGGAGCGGGGGGCGTCGCGTCGCTCGCGCATCCCGGACCGGCGCGGCGCGACGAGTTGATCCCGGCGCTCGCGCGCGCGGGCCTTGACGCGCTCGAGGCGCGGCATGTGGATCACGACGCGGCGGCCGAGGCGAAGTACCGCGCGCTGGCCGGCGAGCTGGGTCTCCTGGTGACCGGAGGATCCGATTTTCACGGCGGCGGAGAACACGGCGCGGCGGCGCTGGGGTCGGTGACGCTGCCGTCCGACGACCTGGATCGTCTTCGCGCGGCCGCCGCTCGCCGCCGGCTCAGCAACGGATGACCGCGCCGCCGGAGCGCGTGCTCCACCTCGTGCGCGTTCGCAAGCAGTACCAGTCGCTTCGGCCCCTGCGCATCAATGAGCTGACCGTCGATCGCGGCGAACGTGTCGCACTGTCCGGCTTCGACGCGGGGGCGGCCGAAGTGCTGGTCAACCTCGTGACGGGGGCGTCGGTCCCGGACGAAGGGGAAGTGCGCGTCCTCGGCGGCGCGACGACGGCCATCTCCGATGGGGACGCGTGGCTCGCCTCGCTCGACCGTTTCGGCATCGTGAGCCCGCGAGCCGTGCTGCTCGACGCCGCCACGCTCCTGCAGAACCTCGTGATGCCCATGACGCTGGCGATCGATCCCATTCCTCCCGCGATGGCCGAGGCCGCCGCGCGGCTCGCCTGTGAAGCCGGGATCGAGGATCGGTGGCTGCCGCAGCCGATCGCCGCCCTGCCGGCCGCGGTCAAGGCGCGCGCGCACCTCGTGCGCGCGATCGCACTCGATCCCGCGCTGCTGCTCCTCGAGCATCCGACCGTCGGACTCGATCCGCCCGACGGCCAGGCGTACGGCGAAGCCGTCGCCCGCGTGGCGCAGCCGCGGGGGCTGACGACATTGATCGTGTCGGAAGACGTGGACTTTACGGTCGCCGCCGCCACGCGCCGTCTTGCGCTCCACGCCGCCACGGGCGAGCTGAGACCGCCGCGGCGCCGTATATTCGGATTCTGAGATCGCCGATGCGCCTCATCCTCTTTGATATCGACGGCACGCTCGTCCTCACCGGCGGCGCCGGCATGCGCGCGATGAACCGCGCCTGCGAGGATCTGGTCGGCCACGGCGACGCGCTGAAGGGCGTGGCCCTCGCGGGCCGCACCGACTGGATCATCCTGCACGACGTCCTGACCCGCCACGGCATGGCGCTCGACGCCGCGCGGCTCGAGGAGCTGCGCCGCCGATACGTTCAACATCTGGTCGAGGAGATCCAACTGCCGGGCAAAGGCGTCAAGGACATGATGCCGGGCGTTCGCGCGCTGCTCGAGACGCTGCGCGGACGCACGGACGCCTCGCTCGGACTGCTCACGGGGAATTTTCTCGAGGGCGCGCGGATCAAGCTCGAATACTTCGACCTCTGGAAGTACTTCGGCTTCGGCGCGTTCGGCGGCGATTCGGCGGACAGAAACGATCTGGTTCCGGTCGCGATCCAGCGCGCCCGCGAATCGGGGATCGCCCCTGTCGTCTCGTCGGAGGTGATGGTCGTCGGGGACACCCCGCACGATGTTGCCTGCGCCCGGGCCGCCGGGGCGACGCCCATCGCCGTTGCCACGGGCAGCTACACCGTCGATCAGCTCCGCGACAGCGGCGCGGAGATCGTCTTCGACGATCTCTCGGACACGGATGCCTTCTTGAGATTGATCTGAGGTCCACCCTTCGACGTCGCTCACGGCAGACGTCAGCCTTCGCGCGGCGCGCTCGGCGAGACAGTCTTTGCGTGAGCGGCTCGCCGGCCCAGCCAAAGGCTGGCGGAAGCGCCTGGGAGTCGAACCCAGCCATCCCGCTCAACGCGGGACACAGCCGATTTTGAAGACCGGGAGGGCCACCGGGCCCCGTTCGCTTCCTCTTTGGATCGGCGGGGCCCCCTGCACCCCGCCTGGCTCACGTCGCTCCGCTCGCGCGTCGCCGCTCGCTCCGCTTTGTTCGCTTCCTCTTTGGATCGGCGGGGCCCCTGCACCCCGCCTGGCTCACGTCGCTCCGTTCGCGCGTCGCCGCTCGCTCCGCTCTGTGCGTCGCGCCACAAGCATCAATCGCCCAGACCCATCCAGTATAGGACCAGCTTTTGCCACTCGCTGCCCGCGAACCGGATGTCGCCGCGACTGCGCCACCAATGCGCCGGGTCGGACATGTCGTAGCGCGTGGCGCGGATGACGGGCTCCACGCCCGTCCCTTTCAGGGCGCGGTGGAACGCGAATCCGGCGCGGCGCGTGTGGTATTTCGAGGTGACGATGATCACGGTGCGCCACCCGCGATCGCGCGCGAGGGTGCGCAGCAGCGTTGCCTCCTGTGCCGTGTTGTCGATAGTGCTGCCCTCCACGATGATTGCCGACGCCGGCACGCCGAGCTGAACCATCACGTCGCGTATCAGCGCGCTTTCGCTGGGAAAGCGGATGCCTTGCCGCGCGAGCCGGATCTCGCTCGGCTCCGGGCGTCCGGGACTCAGCACGATCCAGGGGGCGTAGCCTTCGCGATACAGATCGACGGCTTCGAGCGGACGCTCGGCTCTGGTGCCGGCCAGCACGAAAATCGCATCGGCGCGACGCAGCGGGTCCTCGTGCTGGAGCGCGCGGCCGCCGTCGATGACGAACCAGGCGATCCCGATCGCGCAGATCAGCAGCACGCCGGCAAGAGCCCGGCGCACGGCACGCGTGGCGCGAAGGACGGCGATCATCCGAGGTCAGTGTCGGTCGGGAGGAAGGGCGGGAGAGGACCCGGGTGCGGTGCACGGCGCCCCGCACCGGGCCAGACGAAGCAGGAGCGGGTCAGCCTTCGATCAGCCGGACTTCGCCCGCGCGAGGGCCCTTGCCGGATTCCTCCGGCGTGAACTCGACGCGCTGGCCTTCCCGCAGCAGCTCGAACACCGCGCCGCGAACCGAGCTGCGATGGAAGAAGTGTTCGATCCCGCCCTCGTCGCGAATGAAGCCGAACCCCTTGTCGATCAGGAGTCGAGCGATCGTCCCGGTTGGCATAGCCCCTTGTCCTCCGATGTACGGCACCCCCGGGAACATCCCGGAGGCTCACAAGCCGAGCGCAGGAGAACACCAACCACGCCGTGTCTCGCCGCGACCCACGCGCCGGGGGGACCGGCCCCCCGCGCTGAGCTTGAAACGCCGCCAGTGTAGGGAGATCCCCGCACGAAAGTCAACAAATTCGCCGGATTTCGGCCGCCCGTGCTACTTCCGCGGGATCGGCGCGATCGCGTCCGAAAGCGGCCCCTCCAGCTCGTCATAGACGCGGTGGAGGTACCAGTCCGCGAGGTACGTCCGGAACTGGTCGTTCAACTTCGGATCGTCGTGCGTCATCGCGAGCATGAGGTCGTGCAGACGCGGCAGAATCTCTTCCCGTGCCTGGTCGGGATCCAGGCCGCGGGCCCTTGTGTCTTTCCCGCGCTCAACAGCTCGCGCAGGATGCGTATGGTCGTGCGGAGCACGGTCTTGTCCCGCATGGGCTCTCCATGGTCGGGAACGATCACGACGGCGTCGAGCGCGTCGATGCGCTCGAGCGTGTGCAGCCATTCGGTGGGATAACAGCCGAGCGCGTCCGTGATGGGGTTGATCAGGAGATCGCCGGCGATGACGATTTTCTCGGCCGGAAGATACAGGAGCGTATCGCCCGGTGTCATCGCCCGTCCGTAATGCAGGAGGTCGATCTCGCGGCCGCCGAGGTGTGATTCGTCACGCCGGAGGGGCGTTCGTCACAATTTCGCCGGACGTCTAATCGTCGCCGCGCGGACGTCCCCGCGCGCGCTTGGTCTGGCCGCGGCGTTTCTTCGATTCCAGCCGCCGCTGTTTGGCCGCCGCCCCGGGACGCGTCTTCCGGCGCCGCGCGGGTCGCTCGAGCGCGCGGCGGATCAAATCCGCGAGCCGTTCACGGGCCTCGTCGCGGTTCTGCGACTGCGTTCGGTGCGTGCGGGCGTCGATCACGACCACGCCTTCGTCGGTCATGCGGTTGCCGGCGAGGACGCGAAGCCTCTCGCGGACCTGGTCGCTGAGCGCGCGCGAGTGCTCGGCGTCGAAGCGGAGCTGCACCGCGGTCGAGACCTTGTTGACGTTCTGACCTCCCGGGCCCGACGCGCGCACGAAGCGCTCCTCGAGGTCGGCGTCGTCGATCGAGAGGTCCGGGCTGACGTGAAGCGGCATAGCTGAATCGCGGGGTCTCTACGGTGAACGGTTATCGACCATCGTCAGCACCCGCTGCTCGATCAGAAACCGTCGCACGTACTGAAAAAACGCAGGATCCTTCTCACTGGCATAAATATGGCCGCCCGCGACTTCGACCCATTCCTTCGGCCCCGGCGCGGCATCGTACAGCCGCCGTCCTTCGCCAATCGGAATGATCGTGTCCTCCGGGCTGTGGAGAAAGAGCTTCGGCGATCGCACACGGCCGATCTTGAGAATCGACTCGAAGGGATTCCGGATCAGCAGCCGGATCGGGAAGATCGGGTATCGCTGCTGGCCCACGGCAACGACGGATGAAGGCGCGCCCTCGAGAATGACGGCCGCCTCCTCGACCTGCGACGCCAGATCCACGGCGACCGCCGAGCCGAGCGACCATCCGTAAATCACGATGCGATCCGGCCTGACGTGGAGCGGCCCGCGGAGGTAATCGTAGGCGGCACGGGCGTCTTCGTCGACGCCCGGCTCGCTGGGCGTACCCTCGACGCCGCCGAAACCGCGATACTCGGGCGCGGCGACGTTGGCCCCGATCGCCCGCAGGCGCTCGTAGTGGAGGATGTTGAGCCGGCTCGCGATGGTCGCGCCGTTGCCGTGCAGGAACAGGATCCACGGCCGCGTGTCGGCACCGGCCGATGCCGGCATGAGCCACAGCAATCGACGAGGGCCCGCCGCGCCCGGACTGGCGACGGCCTCGAACGGCGCCGCGGGGCGCAGATCGCCCAGCGGCCGTCCGGCCGCGAAGAGCAGCGCCGTCTCGTGCGCCACCAGCCACACGGCCCCGGTACCGTAGCCGACGAGCGCGAGCACGATCAGCAGGAACAGCGTCCGCCTGAAGCCTTTCATGCGACGAAAGATGGTACCATCGCCGCCCTTGCTGGAGGGTGTCCATGAAGACCACCAAAACTCTGTGCGTCGCCGCGGCGATGATGGCGGTCGCGTGGGCCGGCCGCCCTGCGGCGAACGGCGAAGGAACCAAGCTGCTGCGCATGCCGACCGTCAGCGCGTCGCAGATCGCCTTTGCGTACGCCAATAACATCTGGATCGTGGACCGCGCCGGCGGCATGGCCCGCCGGCTGACGAGCTTTCAGGGCCAGACCACCAACCCGCACTTCTCGCCCGACGGCGCCTGGCTCGCGTTCAGCGGCGAGTACGCCGGGAACGTCGACGTCTACGTGGTCGCGGCCGAAGGCGGAGAGCCGAAGCGTCTGACTTGGCATCCCGGCGCCGACACGGTGCAGGGCTGGACCCCCGATGGCAAGTCCATTGTGTTTGCGTCCGCGCGTGCGACGGCGGCGCCCAGCGGCGCGCCGCGCTTCTGGACGGTGCCCGCGCAGGGCGGCGTCGAGGAGCCGATGGCGCTGCCGCGCGCCTATCAGGGGAAGATTTCGCCCAGCGGCACGCGGGTCGCTTATCGCATGAACAATTCCTGGGACGAAGAGCGCCGCAACTATCGGGGCGGCCAGAATCGCCCCATCTGGATCGTCGACCTCAAGACGTACGATCTCGTCTCTCCGCCTTGGACAGATTCGAAGGACATGGATCCGGTGTGGGTCGGCGACACGGTGTACTTCCTCTCGGATCGCGACGGCGTGTCGAATATCTGGTCGTTCGACACGAGGACGAAGAAGCTCGCGCAGACGACGAAGTTCACCGACTTCGACGTGAAGTCGATGGATTCGAACGGAGCCACGGTCGTCTTCGAGCAGGCGGGCGTCATCCACGAGCTCGATCCGAAATCCGGCAGGACCAACGTGGTGCCGATCACCGCGAAGGGCGACTTCCCCTGGATGATGCCGCGCTGGGAAGACGTGACGGCGCGGATGACGAACCTCGGTCTCTCTCCGACGGGCAAGCGCGTCCTGGTCGAATCCCGCGGCGAGATCTTCACGGTGCCGGCCGAAAAGGGGGACGTCCGCAACCTGTCGAACTCGAGCGGATCCGCGGAACGCGATCCCGCCTGGTCGCCCGACGGGAAATACATCTCCTATTTCAGCGACAAGTCCGGCGAGTACACGCTGCTGATCGCGCCGCAGGACGGTCTGTCGCCGCCGCGCGAGATCGCGCTCGAGAACCCGACGCACTACTACACGCCGTCGTGGTCGCCCGACTCGAAGAAGATTGTCTACACCGACACGAATCTGCGCGTGTGGGTGATGGACGTGGAAAGCGGCAAGGCGAAGGTGGTGGGGCGCGATACCTGGATGGTGCCGCAGCGCACCGTGAATCCCGTCTGGAGCCCGGACTCGAAATGGGTCGCGTACTCGGCGCACCTCAACACGCTCTATCACGCGATCTTCATCAGCAATGCGGAGACGGGCGAGTCGAAGCAGGTGACCGACGGGCTTGCCGACGCCGTCTGGCCCGTCTTCGACGCGGGCGGGAAGTATCTGTGGTTCTTCGCGTCGACGGACTTCGGCCTGAAGTCGCAGTGGCTCGACATGACGTCATACGACCACAACGAGAACTTCGGGCTCTATCTCGCGGTGTTGAAGAAGAGCGAGCCCTCCCCGCTGCTGCCGGAGAGCGATGAGGACACCGGCGTCAGCTTCGCCCCCGGTCGCGGCGAATCCGGCAGCGCGCCAGGTCAGGGCCGCGGCCGCGGACGCGGTGCCGCCCCGACCGATGCGGCGCCGGATACCTCGGGCGGTGAGCCCGCTCAGTCGACCCCGGCCTCGACGCAGCCGGATCGCGCGCCCAGGCCGCCGGCGAACGTGCAGATCGATTTCGACGGGCTCGCGCAGCGCATCGTGTCGATTCCGGGCATTCCGACGCGCGAGTACACGAAGCTGCGTCCGGGGGTGGCGGGGACGGTCTACTACGTCGAGACCGGCGCCGCCGACGACAACGGGAACCCCACGGGGGGCAGCACCGTCATGCGGTATCGGCTGAGCGATCGGCGCGCGGCGCCGTTCGTCACGGGCGCGGCCGACTACGCCGTCAGCGCCGACGGACGCAAGCTGCTGTATCGCACGGCGGGCGGCGCCGGTGGGCGCGGCGGTGGGCGGGGGGCGGCCGGCGCCGCGGCAGGGCCGGGACTCTTTCTGGTCGATGCGGATCGCACGCCGCCGCAGGCAGGACAAGGACGCCTGAACGTCACGCTGCGGATGTATCTCGAGCCGAAGGAGGAGTTCCGCCAGATCTTCAACGAGGGCTGGCGCAACCAGCGCGACTACCTGTACGTGCCCAATATGCACGGCACGGACTGGAAAAAAGACAAGGAGATGTACGGCGCGCTCCTGCCATACGTCAACCATCGCGCCGATCTCAACTATCTCCTCGACAACATGGGCGCCGAGATCGCGATCGGCCATTCCTACGTCCGCGGCGGCGACATGCCGACCGTCCCGCCGTCGATCGGCGGGCTGCTCGGCGCCGACTTCGCCATCGAGGGCGGACGCTACAAGATCACGCGGATCTACGACACCGAGAGCTGGAATCCGGATCTGCGCGCCCCGCTGGCCGCGCCGGGCGTCGACGTCAAGGTCGGCGACTTCATCGTGGCCATCAACGGCACCGAGCTGAAGGCGCCCGACAACATCTACCGCCTCCTCGACGGCACGGCGAACCGGCAGACGGTCCTGGCGGTGAACACCCGTCCCGCGATGGAGGGGGCGAAGGCGGTGACCGTGCTGCCAGTGGCGAACGAGCAGACGCTCCGCACGCGCGCGTGGGTCGAGAACAATCGCCGGCTCGTCGACAAGTTGTCCAACGCCCAGCTCGCCTACGTCTATCTGCCCAACACCGGGCAGCCGGGTTATACGAGCTTCAATCGCTACTACTTCGCGCAGCAGGACAAGAAAGGCGCGATCGTCGACGAGCGCTACAACGGCGGGGGCTCGGCGGCCGACTACATCATCGACGGGCTCCAGCGCGATTTCGACGGCTATTTCAACAACGTGGCCGGCGATCGCGTGCCATTCACGAGTCCCGCCGCGGGGATCTGGGGACCCAAGGTCATGATCATCAACGAGATGGCTGGCTCGGGCGGCGATCTGATGCCGTACATGTTCAAGCGGCGGAAGATCGGGACGCTCGTCGGCAAGCGGACCTGGGGCGGCCTCGTCCACACGGCCGACACCCCGACCTTCGTCGACGGCGGATCGATGATCGCGCCGCGCGGCGGATTCTTCGATCGCGACGGCAGGTGGGCGGTCGAGAACGAAGGCGTCGCGCCCGACATCGACGTCGAGAACTGGCCGAAGGAGGTCGTCGCCGGGCACGATCCGCAGCTCGAGCGCGCCGTGCAGGAAGCGATGCGGCAATTGAAAGAGAAGCCCGTCGATCGACTGATGAAAGAACCGCCGCCGCCGACGCACGGCACGCGCAAGACTGGGGGATCGTAGCCACGACGCCGACGACGCGGAAGACGCTGAGGTGGATCTGGGGTGCCGCCGACGACGAGGAACGTCTTGATTAGGGTGGCGGAGTCGCTGGTGCCGTCTCGACTGGCGTCGGCGATCCGCTGCTGGTGGCATGCGCGGGCGAGGGCCAGCGTTAGGTTGGTGCGGACGTCGTGGGGTTTTCAGTTCGCCGGGGCGGTCCCGGACATGGAGAATCCCGACGAAGCGGCGCACGTGCGAGTGCTCGAGCGGCTCATTCACGACGCCGACGTCTTCGTCGACGTGGGCGCGAACGTCGGCTTCTTCACGTGCCTCGCGCGCTCACGACAAAAAACGGTCGTCGCCGTCGAGCCATTTCCGCTCAACGTGCAGTCGCTTCGGCGCAATCTCGACGCAAACGGCTGGAGCGACGTCGACGTGCACGCGCTCGCGCTCGCGGAGCGTGCGGGTTCGGGGACCCTCTACGGCCGCGATACCCTGGCATCGCGCGTCGAGGGCTGGGCGATCGCCGACGATCCCTGGCGGCAGCCGATTGTGCTGGCGACGTTGGACACGATCGTCGGCGAGCGCTTCGGCGGTGCGTCGCTCGCCATCAAGATCGACGTCGAGGGTGGAGAGTTCGATGTGATGCGCGGCGCGTCCGGCACGCTCTCCCGCATCCCGGCGCCGGTCTGGAGCGTCGAGATCGCCTTCGACGAGAACCATCCCGGCGGCCGGAATCCGGACTTTGCCGCGACGTTCGACCTTTTCTTTTCGCGAGGCTATGCCGCATCGACCGTCATACCGACCGGCGAGCGCGCCGTCACGCGCGAGGATGTGGATGCATGGATCGCCGCCGGCCGGCGCGGCATCGGCACGATGAACTACGTGTTCCGCCCTCGAGGCTGATGAACCATAATCCATAACGCGTGCCGCCCGATCGTTCAGCCGCGCTCAAAGCCTACGCGGCACTGCTGGCGGCGATCGGCGGGATCGCCTGGTCCGCGATCCTGGTGCGATGGGCCGGCGTGCCTGGCGCCGTGTCGGCGTTCTATCGCGTCCTGATTGCCGGCGCGATCCTGATTCCCTGGAGGCTATTCGCGAAGGCCGCCCCGGCCGGGCCCCGGTCCGGGGGCCGCCTGCCGCGCCGCGCGTGGATCGCGGCGGGTGGCGGCGTGTTCTTCGCGCTCGATCTCGCGCTCTGGAACACGTCGGTGATGCGCACGCACGCGGCAGTCGCGTCGATCCTCGGCAACAACACGCCCGTCTTCGTCGGCGTCATGTCGTGGCTGGTGTTTCACCGCCGTCCCCGCGCGTCGTTCTGGATCGGGCTGGCGCTCGCGCTCGGCGGGTGCGCGGCGATCGTGAGCGCCGATCTGCAGGGTGCGGCCGCAGGGCCCGGCGCCGTGTCCGGAGATCTGCTTGCGCTGAGTGCGAGCGTGTTTTTCGCCGCGTATCTCGTCACCACCGAGCGCGTGAGGACGTCGATGGATACGCTGACGTTCAACGCGCTGGCGATCGGCGGCAGCATCGCCGCGCTGCTGGCGGTGGCGCTCGTCCTGCGGCTGCCGCTCGGCGGCTTCCCACCGCGCACCTGGCTTGCGCTCGCGGGGCTTGGCCTCATCTCGCAGCTTGCCGCGTACTACGCGCTCGTCTACGCTCTCGGGCATCTGCCGGCGACGATCACGTCGGTCGGCCTGCTGGCGCAGGTGCCGTGCACGGCGATTCTCGCGGCGTTTTTTCTGGGCGAGCCCCTCTCGGCGAAGCAGATTGCCGGAGGCATCGTCGTGCTCACCGGCATCCTCGTCGTGAATGTGTATGGTGACCGATGACCGACACCCGACACCCGATGTGAAAGACCTCAGAGTCCCGCCGCGGACAAGAGGCTGCTGACGAGAACTTCCACGCCGAGCGCGATCGTCGCGATGGATCCGCAGAGCAGCAGCGCCCTGACGACCACGGCTCCGGGGTGGCCGCGGAACGCGCCACGGCCGTCGACGAGCACGCCAGCGGCGACTTCGTTGAGCGGAGGCAGCGCGACCCATTGCCATGCGCGCTGCAGCGTGAATCCCACTCCAATCGCGCCGCCGTGGGCGGCCAGCCACCAGTCGCGCCGCCGTCCCTCCAAATCGCGGAAGGCGGCGTCCTCCAGCAGATCGCCGACGATCGATTCGCGGTCGGCTCGAGGAATCAGCCGCGCCAGCAGGCGTGCGGGTCGGGGAAGGTCGGCGCTCATGCGTGATCCAGTATCGACGCGTAATCGCGCCACAGGCGGAGGAACATCGCCCGCGATTCGCGCAGCGCGCGCAGCCCCGCGGGCCTCAACCGGAAGAACCGTTTCGCGCGTCCGCCGCGCTCGGGTGTGCTCTCGCCGAGCCGCGACGTGACGAGCCCCTTCTGTTCGAGCCGTTTGAGCGCGACGTATACGGTGGCGCGCGACACACCCCGTCCGCTCCGCGCCGACACTTCCTCCAGGATCGGAATGCCGTAGGCGTCCGACCCCAGCCGCAGAATGGCCAGCAGGACCAGATGTTCCATGTCGCCGAGGTCCATCCGGGGCATGCCGATGATTCTTACAACCCTTTGACGGTCCGTCAACGTCTAATAGTTGCGTTGCGAAACTATTTAAGGTAACTAGCCTTCATGCACACGCTGATAAAGGATGCTGCCTACGCGCTGCGGACGCTGGCCAGAAGTCCCGGCTACGCCATGGTCACGGTCCTCACCCTCGCGCTCGGGATCGGCGCCAATACGGCGATCTTCAGCGTCGTGAACGGCGTCATGCTCAAGCCCCTCCCGTACGCGGCGCCGGAGCGGCTGATGTTCATCAGCAGCCAGTTCCCCGGCCTCGGCTTCGACCGCTTCTGGGTGTCGCTGCCGGAATTCGTCGAGTTCAAGCAGCGCAACCGGTCGTTTCAGGACGTCGGGGCGTACCGCGAGGGATCAGTGAACCTCGGCACGCCCGAGCGGCCGCGCCGGGTCAATTCCGCGCTCGTGACCTCGGAGCTGATGTCGGTGCTTGGTGTCGCGCCCCTGCGCGGACGGTTGTTCACTGAAGCCGACGCGCGACCCGGCGCGGAGGCCGTGGGCATCGTCTCGTATTCGAGTTGGAGAAGCGACTTCGGCCTCGATCCGTCCCTCGTCGACCGTGTCATCCCGATCGACGGTACGCCGACGAGAATCGTCGGCATCATGCCGCCCGGCTACGACATCCACGACGAGCGCGTCGACGTGTTCCTGCCGCTCACCATCGATCCGACCACGTTTGCGACTCGCCGCGGCGGACACTTCCTCTATCTCATCGGCCGCCTCAAGGAGGGCGTGACTCCGCGACAGGCCGAGGCCGATCTCGAGACGATGCTCGCGCAGTGGCTGGAGCTGAGCGGGAAAAAGCACTCGCCGGATCCCAAGAACCATCGACTGCAGCTCCAGCCCATGAAGCGGGACATGGTCGGCAGCATCGCCGCCGCGCTCTGGGTGCTTCAGGGCGCCGTGGGATTCGTGCTGCTCATCGCCTGCGCGAATCTTGCGAATCTGATCCTCGCGCGCGCCGAGTCGCGCCAGCGTGAGTTCGCGATCCGGTCGGCGCTCGGCGCGGGACGCTGGCGGCTCCTGCGGCAGTTTCTGACCGAAGGGATGCTGCTCGCCCTCGCCGGCGGCGCGCTCGGAACGGCGCTCGGCTTCGGCGGCGTGCACGCGCTGCTCGCCGCGAATCCCGACAGCATCCCGCGGGCCATGGAGATCACGCTCGACTGGAAAGTGCTGCTGTTCACGCTCGGCGTGTCGATCCTCGCGGGTCTCGTCTTCGGTATGGCGCCGCTGCTGCATCTCCGCGAGGAGGTCGTCACCATCTCGCTCAAGGAAGGCGGTCAGCGCGCGACCGCAGGCTCTACGCGCGCCCGCGTCCGCAGCGGCCTGGTCATGGCCGAAGTCGCGCTGGCCGTCGTGCTCGTCGTCGGCGCCGGCCTCCTCATGCGGAGCTTCCAGAAGCTCATGACCGTGGATCCCGGCTTCAACCGCGAGCGATTGACGACGTTTGGCCTCGTGCTGCCCGCCGCGTCGTACCAGAAGCCGGAATCGCGCGTCGACTTCTTCAACCGGTTGATCGCGCGGCTGCGCGAGCTTCCCGGCGTGACCGCGGTCGCCGCGATGAGCGGTCTGCCACCGAATCGCAATGTGAACGCCAACGATACCGATTTCGACGGCTATACCTCACCGCCCGATCCGAAAGACGGGCCGGCGGAAAACGTCGACTACTACCAGACCGTGTCACTCGACTACCTTGCGACCATGGGGATCCCGGTGGCGAAAGGGCGCGGCTTCCAGCCGGCCGACGCCACCGGTGCCGGCGTTGCGCTCATCAACGAGACGCTCGAGAAGACGTTCTTCACGTTCCGTCGGGTCGATCCGATCGGACAGCGCGTGCGGCCCGGGTTCGGCCCGAACATCCCCTGGCTGACCATTGTCGGCGTCGTCCGCGACGTCAAGCAGGGCGGCATGGCGAAGAAGACCGGGACGGAGCTTTATTTCCTGAACCTGCAGCAGCCGCGGCTCACCGGGTTTTCGCCCGGCAACATGAACATCGTCGTGCGATCGGTGATGCCCGAGCAGGCGCTGGCGCAGGAAATCCAGCGCGCCGTCCGCGCACAGGATCCCACGCTGCCGATCGTCAAGCTGCGGACCATGGACCAGGTGTTCGCCGATGCGGCGGCGCGGCCGAGGTTCCTGGCCGAACTGCTGGGGATCTTCGCGGCGCTCGCGTTGACGCTGGCGGCGATCGGCACCTACGGCATCCTGTCGTACTCGGTGAGCGAGCGGACGAAGGAGATCGGAATCCACATGGCGCTCGGCGCGACGCGCGGCAGCGTGCTCGGCATGATTCTCGGGCAGGGCATGCGGCTGACGATCGTGGGCCTAGTGGCGGGCCTCGCGGCGTCGTTCGGCCTGACCCGGCTGCTGCAGGCGCAGTTGTTCAACGTGAAACCCACCGATCCCGCGACGCTCTCGGCGGTCGCGGCCTTCATCGCAGCGATCGCCTTCGTGGCCTGCTTCGTGCCCGCGCAGCGCGCCACCCGCGTGGACCCGATGGTGACGCTGCGGGAGTCGTAATACCTCCGATCTATCGGAACCGCGATTAGCGCGTATAATCCGCGGACCCAGAAGGTTTTGGAGGAAGTAATGCGCATCCCCCCGCGGCAGAGCCGACGGCTGTGGCGCCTCGTCGTCCCGATCGCGATCGCCGCGCTCCCGATGTCGCTCGGGGCGCAGAACAGCATTCAGCGATCTCCGGACGACATCCTGAAACAGGAAGCGTACCAGACGCCGCCGAAAGAGCTGGCCGACGCCGTGCTCGCGCCCCGGTATTTGAACGTCGCGCTCGCCAACCCGAGCCCCGACAGGAAATGGTTCCTCGACGAGATCGGCGATGGGCCTGTCGTGATGAAGACGTTCTCGAAGCCGTTTCACGATCTGGGCGGGCTGTTCGTCGATTACAAGGCGAACCGGGCGCGTCCGTTGACGGTGCGCAACAACATCGGCATCCAGTTGATTTCGGCGGCCGACGGCGCGAAGAAAACGATCCAGCTTCCGCCGGGCGTTCGCGTATCGAACGCGACCTGGTCGCCCGACGGGACGAGTATTGCCTTTTACGTGCACGGCGAGGACGCGACGCATATCTGGATGGCGGACGTCGCGACGGGGCAGTCGCGCCCGATCACGAAGACGCCCGTGCTCGCGACGCTCGTCACGAGCTTCGAGTTCACGAAGGACGGAAAGCAGATCGCGCTCGTGCAGATTCCCGACGGCCGGGCGGCGATGCCGGAGCCGCCGCAGGTTCCCCCCGGTCCCTCGGTCAAGCTGGCGCTCGATACCGACAAGAACCGCCTGCGCACGTTCCCGAGCCTGATGTCGACGCCCTACGAGGAACAGCTCCTCGAGTGGCACACGACGGGACAGCTCGCGCTGCTCGATGTGGCGAAGGGCGCCGTTCGGGAGATCGGGCGGCCGGCCATGATCAGCGCCATCTCGGTTTCGCCAGACGGCAAGTACGTGCGGGTCACGAGGATGGTGAAGCCGTTCTCGTACGACGTGCCGGTGAGCAGCTTCGGATCGATCGAGGAGATCTGGGACGACAACGGCAACGCGCTCGCCAAGGTCGGCGAGCGGCCGATCAATCTCGGCGTGCAGGACGATACGCAGCCGCCGCCGGATCCCAACGCGCCGCCCGCGGGCGGAGGCGGCGGACGCGGGGGAAACCAGACCGGCAAGCGCGAAGTTGCGTGGCGGGCCGACGGCCAGGGCCTCACATACGTGGAACAGGAGCCGGGATCGGCGAATGGCCTTGGCAATGGACGCGCCGGACGCGGCGATCAGGCGTCTGGCCAGGGTGGCGGACGCGCGCAGCCGCCGCCGGCCCGCAGGGATCGCGTGTACCAGTGGCTGCCGCCGTTCGGCGCAGCCGGCCAGAAGGTGATCTACGAGAATGCGACCCGCATTGCCGGCCACCGTTATTCCCCGGACATGAAGTTCCTGTTCTTCAGTGAGCGCGCCGGTGCGAATACGGTGGAGTCCGCCGTGTGTCTGAACGAGGCGCCCGTCACGAAGTACACGCTGGCGCGCTACCGGACCGACGACGTGACCGCGAACCCGGGGACGCTGCTGTCCACGCGCGGCACGATCGTCGGCGGTCGTGGCGCGGGCGGCGGCCCGCCGGCGTTCGGCGGTCGCGGGGGCGGCGGAGGCGCCGGTCCCGTGCAGCTTTCCGCCGACGGCACGAGCGTGTTCTTCGAGGGCGTGCTGTACGACAGGAACCCGGAGCAGGTCGGTCCGAAAAGCTTCATCGACAAAGTCGCGATTCGCACCGGCGGGAAGGAGCGCATCTACGAGAGCGAAAACGCGAACGTGTTCGAGCGCGTCGCGGCGGTGCTCGACATCGAGGCCCGGCGCTTCGTCGTCCAGCGCACCAGCCAGACCGAGGTGCCGCAGAACTATCTGATCGACGGCGGCCGGCGCGTGCAGCTGACGAAGAACCAGGATACGCATCCGGATCTCACGCGCGCACACATCGAACGATTCACCGTCGAGCGTGCCGACGGCTTCAAGTTCCGCGTCCGCGTGATGCTGCCCGAGAACTATCAGAAGGGCACGCGCCTGCCGGGGATCTTCTGGTTCTATCCGCGCGAGTACACCACGCAGGACGAGTACGATCGTCCCGACCGCACGTATAACAGGAACGGCTTCATCAGCTACGGCACACGGTCGATGGAGTATTTCACTCGCCTGGCTACGCGGTGATCGACCCCGACACGCCGATCGTCGGGCCGCAGGGCCAGATGAACGACAACTATGTGAACGATCTGCGGAACGATCTCGCCGCGACGATCGACGAGCTCGATCGCCGGCAACTGGTCGATCGCCAGCGGCTCGCGATCGGCGGCCACAGCTACGGCGCCTTCTCGACGGTGAATGCCATGGTCCAGACGCCGTTCTTCAAGGCGGGCATCGCCGGGGACGGCGCGTACAACCGGACGCTCACGCCGATCGGGTTCCAGACCGAGCGCCGCGATCTCTGGCAAGCGCGCGACGTCTATCTTTCGATGTCGCCGTTCCTGTACGCGAACAACCTCACCGGCGCGCTGCTGATGTATCACAACCTCGGCGATCAGAACGTCGGCACCGACCCGACCAACTCGCTGCGCCTGTATCACGCGCTGAACGGCCTCGGCAAGCAGACGGCGCTGTACCTCTATCCGCTCGAGGATCACGGGCCGGTCGCGAAAGAGACGCTGCTGGACTTGTGGGCGCGGTGGGCCGCATGGCTCGACAAATACGTCAAGAACCCGCAGAGAATCGAGCCGAAGAAAACCACGACCACCGACCCGCCGATGGTCGTCCGCTGACGAACAAATCCGGGATCGGCGGCAAATTTCGTGATCCGCGCCGATCCCCTTGACAGCCTCGCTCGCGGGATGCCACCGTAGCTCGACTCCCCGCAACGGGCCCGACGCCACACTGCTCCCCTGAACCCCGGCGTTTTCATACGAACCCGAGAGGTCTCCGATGACCCGTCACCGTGCGGCGTTCACCACGTGCTTCGTCGTGTGCGCGTTGGCCGCGCTCTTCGGCGCGGCTCAGGATCCGCGAGCAGTGGGCGGTTCGCAGATACCAGGCGAGCTTCGGCAGCGCGCCGCCCTCGACGGGCGCGTGCGCGTGCTTGTCGAATTGAAGCTCCCGACCGGACCGCATGTGGCGGAGGGTGCGTCGAATCCCGCCGCGGTCGTCGCGCAGCGCGCGGCAATCTCTGCCGCCGCCGCGCGGGTGCTGGCGAGACTGCAGTCAGGAGGTCATCGCGTCCTCCATCAGTACGTGACGGTGCCGTATATCGCGCTTGAAGTCAGCGCGGCGAACCTCGAGGCCCTGGACAACTCCGCACAGGACGTCATCCGCGTGATGGACGATCCGATCGTCAGACCGGTCCTCGCGCAGAGCGTTCCGCTCATCGAGGGGGACCAGGCATGGGCGAGCGGGTACGACGGCAGCGGAAACACGATCGCGGTGCTGGATACGGGCGTCGATTCGACGCATCCGTTCCTGAGCGGCAAAGTCATCGAGGAAGCCTGCTATTCGAGCACGGTCTCCGGCAGCAGTCAGACGTTCTGTCCCAATGGCCTCAACGAACAGATCGGGCCCGGATCCGCGGTGCCCTGCCCGCTGGCCGACTGTATCCACGGCACGCACGTCGCGGGAATCGCCGCCGGGAACGGCGACCAGGCGGGACAGCCGTTCTCGGGCGTCGCGAAGGGCGCGCACCTGATGGCCGTCCAGGTGTTCTCGGAGATCTTCAGTCCCCTGAGCTGCGGCGGCGCCGCCCCCTGTGCCGGTGCATACAGCTCCGACATCATCGCGGGACTCGAACGGGTCTACAGCGTCGCGGGCGACCGGCAAATCGTCGCCGTGAACATGAGCCTGGGCGGCGGGGCGTACTCGGCGCCCTGCGACGATCAGCCGTACAAGCCCATCATCGACAACCTGCGTTCGATCGGCGTGGCGACGGTCGTCGCCGCCGGAAACAACGGGTCGTCGTCGAGCCTCTCGACGCCGGGGTGCATCTCCTCCGCGATCAGCGTCGGGTCGACCGACAAGAATGACGTGGTCTCGTGGTTCTCGAACGTCGCGTCGTTCATGTCCTTGTTTGCGCCGGGCGAGTCGATCCTGTCGTCAGTTCCCGGCGGCGGGTACGACACGCTCAGCGGCACTTCGATGGCCACACCTCACGTTGCGGGCGCATGGGCCGTGCTCCGGCAGGCGGCGCCGGGCGCCAGCGTGAGCACGATTCTGAGCGCGCTGCAGGACACCGGGCTGCCGATCGCGGACACCCGATTGTTCGGAACCGAGACCAAACCGCGCGTGCGTATCTTCCGCGCGCTCGCCACGTTCGTCGCGGTGACCAATCCGTCGCCGGCGGCGGCGTCCGTATCTCCGCCTCGCGTACGCGCCGGCATGCCGTTTACCGTCACAGTCACCGGAACCGGCTTCGACAGTTTCTCCGTCCTGCAGTGGAACGGCGCCGCAAAACCGACGACCGTCGTCAGTACAACCCAGCTTCGGGCCGCGATCTCGGCCGCTGACGTGGCCGCGGCGGGAACGGGACTGGTTTCCGTATTCACGCCGGCACCGGGCGGCGGCATCTCGTCGTCGCTTCCCGTGATCGTCGATCCGCCGCCGACGCTGACCGTGAATGCGACGACGATCGGGCCGAACAGCCCGGCGACTGTGACGCTGAACAACGGCTTCGGCGGATCGACGGACTGGCTGGCGCTGGCCGCCGCCGGCTCGCCCGATACCAGCTATCTGCAGTGGACGTACGTCGGCCCGGGAGTCACCGAACGATCGTGGACCGTCACGATGCCCTCCACCGCCGGCACGTACGAGTTCAGACTCTTTCTCAACAACGGCTCGACGCGCGCGGCGACCAGTCCGGCCGTAACCGTCGACACGACGTTCAGACCGCTTCCGGTTGTCACGTCGCTGTCTCCCGCGCGAGCCATTGTCGGCGGGTCCGCAGTGACGCTCGCCGTGAACGGCAGCAATTTCACCTCGTCATCCGTCGTTCGCTGGAATGGAGCCGATCGTCCGACCACCTTCGTCAACGCCTCGCAATTGCAGGCGGCGATTGGCTCGGGTGATATCGCCGCCGTGGGCACGGCCCAGGTGACGGTATTCACGCCCGCGCCCGGCGGCGGCACATCCGCGCCCGTGGCGTTCACGATCAGTCCACCGCCGGCATTGTCGGTCAGCGCAGCCACCGTGCAAGCGGGCGCCAGCGTGACCGCCACGCTGACGGGCGGTCTGGGCGGCCCGGCCGATTGGCTCGCGCTCGCCTCCACGACGGCGCCGAATACTGTGTATGTGCAATACGTCTACGTCGGCGCCGGAGTCTTCGACCGGACCTGGACGGTTGCCATGCCCTCCACGCCGGGCACCTATGAGTTCCGGCTGTTCCTGAACGGCGGCTACACGCGCGGTGCGACGAGTCCGACCATCACGGTGTCGGCAGGCCCGAATCCGGCGCCGACGCTGACGTCGATATCGCCCGCGACGTCTCCGGTGGGAGCCGGCGCATTTTCACTGACGGCCAACGGCAGCGGGTTCGTGTCGTCGTCGGTCGTCCGCTGGAACGGCGCGGACCGCGTCACCACTTTTGTCAGCAGCACCCAATTGCGCGCGGCCATTTCGGCCGCCGACGTCGCTGCCGCGGGCACGGCGCAGGTTTCCGTTTTCAACCCGTCTCCGGGCGGCGGCCTCTCCTCGCCGCTCCCGTTCGGCATCGTCGCCGGTTCGGCCGCGCTGAGCGCGAGCGCCACGACCGTGCCAGCGGGCACAAGCGTGACCGCCACGTTGACCAACGGGTTCGGCGGATCGACTGACTGGCTGGCGCTGGCGGCCACGGGATCGCCTGACTCGAGCTACCTGCTGTGGACGTACGTCGGCGCGGGAGTGACGACCAGGACATGGACCGTCACGATGCCGTCGACCGCTGGCACGTACGAGTTCCGGCTGTTTCTCAACAACGGCTACGCCCGCGTGGCGACGAGCCCCGCCGTCACGGTCACGCCGGGCCCGAATCCCGTGCCGGCGCTCTCGTCGACCTCTCCCGTCGCATCGGCGGCCGGAGCCGGGTCGTTCACCCTCACTGTGAACGGCAGCGGTTTCGTGTCGTCGTCGATCGTGCGTTGGAATGGCGCCGACCGCATCACGACCTTTGTCAGCGCCACACAACTGCGCGCGGCGATCCCCGCGACGGACGTGGCCGCGGCCGGCACCGCGCAAGTGACGGTGTTCTCACCGGCGCCGGGCGGTGGAGTGTCAGCGGCGCTGCCGTTCAACGTCGGAGTCACTCCGACGCTGTCGGTGAGCGCGACGACCGCCGCGCCCGGTTCGAGCGTTACGGTGACGCTCACGAATGGCTTCGGTGGGTCCACGGACTGGCTGGGGTTTGCATCGACGTCCGCGCCGGACACGAGCTATCTGAATTTCGTCTATGTCGGCGCGGGCGTCACTACACGGACCTGGACCGTGACGATGCCGTCAACGCCAGGGACCTACCAGTTCCGGCTGTTTCCGAACAACGGATACACCAGGGCGGCGACGAGTCCAACCGTGACGGTCGTCAGTCAGTAGGCGGGCGGTCGGTCATTCGTAGCGCAGGGCGCGCATCGGATCGATCAGCGATGCGCGTCTGGCGGGAATGAATCCGGCCGACATCGCGACGATCGCCAGGAGGACGGCCGAGGACGCCAGCACGACCGGGTCCCACGGTTTCAGATCGAACAGGATCGAGCCGGCGCCGCGTCCTACGGCGATCGCGCCCGCGAGTCCCACGAGCGCGCCGATCGTCGTCATCCATGCCACCTGGCGCAGCACCATCGTCCGCACGCGCGCGGGCGCGGCGCCGAGCGCCATGCGCAGTCCGATTTCCCGCGTTCGCTGCGAGACGGTGTAGGCGAGCACGCCGTAGAGGCCGATCGCGGCGAGCAGCGTGGCGAGCCCGGCGAACAGCGCGGACAGCGTCGTCATCATGCGATCGAGGAACGTGTTGTCGCGGACCTGCTGTGTCAGCGTCTTCAGGTTTTCGATCGGCAGATTCGGATCGAGGCGGCGGACGGCCGCGGTGATCGCGGACGCGGACTGCAGCGGATCGGAGGCAGTCCGGACATAGAACGATGCGGCGCCGAGCCCCTTGTCCTGGCGGTACGGACGGAAGAACAGCGGCGGCACCTGGCGCTTGACCTCGCTGTATTTCGAGTTCTGCGCGATGCCGACGATGACGGTGTCCAGCTTGCTCGTGTATCCGCTGCCCGAACCCATCATCTTGCCGACGGCGTCGCGGGCGAGCCCGAACTTCTTCGCGAACTCCTCGTTCACGATCGCAACTTTCGTCGCGGCGAGGCTGTCGGCCGCCGTGAACTCGCGCCCCGCCATCAAGGGCGTGCCGATCGTCGCGAAGTACCCCGGCCCGACTTCGTTGAACCGCGAGTTGCTGTCCGTATCGGGTCCGGCCTTGAATCCCTGCACGGCGACGTCGTTGCCCCAGTTGCTTCCGCCAAGCAGCGGCACGAGGGCGACCGTGACGCCGGTGACGCCTGGAATGGCGCGGAGCTCGTCTTCGAGCCGCTGGAACAGCACCAGCGTGCGCTCCGGTGTGTATGCGTTCAACTGCGGGGACAGGCCAAAGGTGATCACGTTGTCGACTTTGATGCCGAGGTCGACGCGGCTGACCTTCAACAGGCTCTTGACGAAGAACCCGGATGCCGCCAGCAGCAGCATCGACAGGGCGATCTGCGTGGTCGCCAGCACGAGCCGGAAGCGCGCGGCACCCCGCGCGCCGGAAGGCTGTCCCGCCTGACCTTTGAGCGTCGAGACGAGATCCGGACGCGTGCTGTGCAGCGCGGGGAACAACCCGAAGAGCAGACCCGTCCCGACGGTCAGCGCCGCGGCAAACATGACGGCCGGCCGGCTGATCGCGAACGCCATCGTTTCGGCGATCTGCGCGGGGAGGAGCGCCATGATGAGGGCCAGGGTCCAGTGCGCGACAAACATGCCGGCGATTCCGCCGAACGCCGCGAGGAGGAGGGACTCAGTTAGCAGTTGTCCGATCAGCCGGCTCCGGCTCGCGCCGATGGAGAGCCGAACCGCCATCTCGCTGGCGCGGGCGGCCGATCGGGCCAGCAGCAGGTTCGCGATGTTCGCGCAGGCGATCAGCAGCACGAAGCCGGTGACGCTCAACAGCAGATAGAGCGGCGTCTGCGCGCCTTCGTGCAGCCCGCTCTGGCCGAGGCCGCCCGGGTCGACGTTGATTGGCTTGGCGCGGAACTTCGCGAGCGTCTGTTCGCTCATCCCCTTCTGCAGCGGCGCCTCGACGTCGCTGATGATGGCGTGATACTGCGTGTTCAGCGTCGCGCGCGCGCCTTCGATGGCCACGCCCGCCCGGAGACGGCCGAAGAGATAGACCCAGTAGTTCTGGCGATTCGCCCACGCACGCCAGCCTGGCTGCATCGTCCCGCGCAGGGTGATCGGGACGAACACGTCCGGCTTGGCGCCGAGCGTCGTGCCGTCGAACCCATGCGGCGCCACGCCGACGATGGTCAACGTCTGGCCGTTCACGATCAGTCCCTGGTTCAGCACGTTCGGATTGGCGCCGAACCGCGATGTCCAATAGGCGTGGCTGAGGACGACAACCGGCGCTTCGCCCACGAGACGATCGTCGTTGGCGTCGAAGAGGCGCCCGAGCGCCGGCTGGAGCTGCAGGACCTGAAAATAATTCCCCGATACCAGCATGCCCTGGGCGTTGAGCGTCTGCCCCTGATACGACAGGTTCGCGCCGAACAGCCGGTGCGCCGCGATTCCCGTGAGAGAGGTCTGTACCTTCTGCAGATCGCGGAACATGGCGTAGCTGAAGACCGCATCGCAGTCGCCGGCCTGGTTGCAGCTCTGGGATCCGGGCTTCGGCGCCGGCGCCGACAGGTTCACGAGCTGGGACGGGTGCGGGACAGCCAGCGACTCGAGCAGCATCTGATTGAAGCAGGAGAAGATGGCCGCATTGGCCCCGATGCCGAGCGCGAGCGACACGATCGCGATAACCGTCACGAACGGCGTTCTGAACAGCGTACGCATGGCGAACTTCAAACTGCTCATGGGAACTTTGACGAAAAGGAGGAGAAGGAAGTTTATTGGCGATTGGCGATTGCAGACTGCCGATAGACCTTTGCCGATTGGAGGTTGGCGATCGACGGATTGCCGATTGTCGACTGGGGCATAATAGTCGGGCCCCCGAATGCCATCGATAAAGCCGCGTGGATCGATCGCCTTCGCGCTCGCGGCGTTCGTCGTGGCGGGGGCGCTGAGGCTGGCGGCCGAATCCGCGCCGGCGTGGTCGCAGACCGACAAGGCGCCGGTCCCGACGCCCTCGCAAGTCGAATTTTTCGAGGCGAAGATCCGGCCGGTCCTGTTCGACACGTGCGGCGAATGCCATCTCGACGATGAGGAGGGCGGTCTGCGCGTCGACTCTCGCGAGCGGCTGCTCGCCGGCGGCGAGAGCGGCCCCGCCCTCGTTCCCCGCGATCCCGACAAGAGCCTGCTGCTCCAGGCGATGCGCCGCGATCCTGGCGCGCCGCGGATGCCCAAGGGGGATCCGAAATTGAGCGACGAGATCATCGCGGCGTTCACCGAGTGGATCAAGCAGGGCGCCCCATGGCCGGCGACGGGCAAAGCCGTCGCGATGCGCCACAATCACGAGTCGTAGCCATGCCGATGAAGGACCCGCGCGTCGACGCCTATATTGCGAAGGCACAGCCCTTTGCGAAACCGATCCTCATCCGCTTTCGCCAGGCCGTCCATGCCGGCTGCCCGGATGTCGTCGAGACGCTGAAATGGCGCGTGCCGTCGTTCGAGTACAAGGGCGTGCTCGGTGGGATGGCGGCGTTCAAGGCGCACTGCATGTTCGGCTTCTGGAAGGGATCGCTGATGAAGACGGTCCCTGCGGAGAACAAGAAAGACACGGTGGCGCAGTTCGGCCGCGTCACGTCTGTCGATCAGATGCCCGACGAGAGGGCCCTGATCAGTATGGTGAAGGAAGCCGTGGCGCTGAACGAAGCGGGCGTGAAAGTCGCGCGCGCGCGAAGGGCGACGAAGCCGGCCCCGAGGACGCCGCCGTACATGCTCGCCGCGATTCGGAAGAACAAGAAGGCGCTTGCCGCGTACGAGGCATTCAGTCCCTCTCACAAGCGCGAGTACATCGAGTGGATCGCCGACGCGAAGACCTCGGAAACGCGCGCGCGGCGCCTCGAGACGGCCGTGGAGTGGATGGCATCGGGCAAGAGCCGCAACTGGAAGTACGAACCCAACCGCGAAGCGCGAGGTGCGAGGCTTCGAGGCATGAGGGCATAAGGGGTCAGGCGGAAGATCTGGAGGACAAACGATGCGAAAGGTGATGTGGGCGATCGTGATGGTGGCGGTCACGGTTACGGGCGCCGCAGCGCAGAATCCCGTGAGCGACTCGCTGCGGAGCTCGTGGAACGGCGTGAAGCGGAATATCAGGGAGTCGGCCGAGCTGATGCCGGAGGAGAACTACGGCTTCAAACCGACGGCCGACGTGCGCAGCTTCGGCGCCATTCTCGCGCACGTCGCCGGCGCCAGCTATGTGTTCTGCGCCGCGGCCAAAGGCGAGAAGTCGCCGTTCGCCGAAGACTATTTCGAGCAGAATGCCACGACCAAAGCCGCGATCGTCAAAGCCACCAATGACGCGATTACGTACTGCGACGGCGCGTTCACGGCGGTCACGGACGCCACCGCCGGCGACATGGTGACGGCCCCCTTCGGGTCCGGGCAGGTGCCGCGCGCCAATCCCCTCGTCGGCCAGATCGGCCACGACGACGAGCACTACGGCAACCTGGTGACCTATTTCCGCCTGAAGGGCCTCGTGCCGCCCTCCAGCCGCCGCCAGTAATGCGAGGCCGGCTCTCGCTCGCGTTCGTCGTCCTGTGCGTCGTCGCCTCCGCCCCGCGGGCGCAGGAGGCGCCGGAGTACGGTCCGCCGAAGGGGACGCTGCTGATCGTCGGCGGCGGAAACCTGAACGGAACCGGGATCAACGAGAAATTCATCGAGCTGGCCGGCGGCGTCGAGAAGAACTTCGTCATCGTTCCCACCGCGGGAGGGAACCGCAACCCGGACGGATCGCTGATCGTGTATGACGAACAGCGCATCATCGCGCCGTGGCTCAAGCTGGGCCTGAAGCACGTGCGCATGCTCCATACGCCCGATCCGAAGATCGCGGACACGGAGGCGTTCGCGCAGGTGCTCCGCGACGCCGACGCCGTATGGTTCAACGGCGGCCGGCAGTGGAACATTGTCGACAGCTACGCCAACACCCTCACCTACCGCGAGTTGCACAAAGTGCTCGAGCGCGGCGGAGTGATCGGTGGAAGTTCCGCGGGCGCGACGATCCAGGGGGACTATCTGGTCCGCGGCGCCGTTTCAGGCTCCGACGTCGTCATGACGCCCGAGCCGAATCACGAGCGGGCGTTCAGGTTCCTGCGGCATGCGGCCATCGATCAGCACATCAATACGCGGAACAGATGGGACGATCTGATTCCGGTCATCAGGAAATGGCCGGACCTGCTTGGCATCGGCCTGTCGGAAGCGACGGCGATCATCGTGAGAGGCGATCGCTTCGAAGTGATGGGCGCGTGGAAAGTAGCCGTTCATGACAACACGCGCCTCTATCAGCCGTGGGAAAAACCGTACTATGTGCTGTCGGCAGGCGACGTCTACAACATGAAGACGCGCAAGATCGAGAAGCTGGGGACCGGCGCGCGCGGGCGCGGCGGAGATCCTGGAGGCGGCTGACCCTGGTCGACTGACGCCCTTGCAGACGCCTACGATCGAAAGACTGGTACCGCCCGTCGACCCCGCCGATGTTCGCTCGCTCGCGCGTCTGCTGGTCGAGGCGGTGGATTCGGGCGCCGCCGTCAGCTTCCGTGCGCCTCTTCCCCTCGAGGCCGCGGAGGCGTGGTGGCGCAAGACCATCGCGGAATCCGATCGGCGAGCGATCTTTCTGGTGGCCAGGGATGAGACAGGCGTCGCCGGCACCGTCCAGCTCCATCCGGCCTGGGCGCCGAATCAGCCGCATCGGGCCGAGATCGCCAAGTTGATCGTCCATCGGCGAAGCCAGCGCACCGGCCTCGGGACGCGGCTGATGCTGAACGTCGAAGACGCGGCGAAGCGCGCGGGCTTCACGCTGCTGACGCTCGACGCCAAGCGCGGGGCCGCCGCGGAGCAGTTGTATCGCCGTCTCGGCTGGACCGTCGCCGGGACGATTCCACGGTTCGCGCTCGACTCGGACGGCACGCCGCACGACGCGGTCATCTTCTACAAGGACTTGACTGAGGATCGCTGATCCGCCACCCGGTCACGCGGAAGATCTCGACAGCTTGATCACCGCCGACCAGAGGCGATCCGGGCGGACCGTTTTCGGCTCCGGCAGCTTCGCGATCAGCCTCAAAAACAGCGGCAGCCGGTTGAGGCGGGCAGCCGTCTTCAGCAGGGATCCAACTTCGGCGGGCGTCCAGCCGAGCGGGACGAAAAAGTCGGGGCCCTCGGCGGGCGCGAACCTGAATGGGGCGCCGGCGGCGGCCACCGCCTGTCCCCGTCCGCGACTCAGCCTCTTCAGCAGCCCGGGCGACGCGAGGTCGAGGATCCACGTGTGGAAGGACGCCTGTGCGTGAAGATCGCGCGCCAGTGACGCGACCTGGCCGGCGTCGAGATAGATGATCAGTCCTTCCGAGACAACGACGGCGCGGGTGCTTTCCGCGGCGAGCCGGGCGAAGAGGGCCCGCCTCGCCGTCTCGTCGGCGAGGTCGAGTCGCACGCGCTCGAGTACGCAGACGGGCGCCACGCCTCCCAGGACCTGTTCCTTGTAGTCGAGGATTCCGGGCAGATCGACTTCGACCCACCGCAGCGTCTTCGGCAGGTCCATCCGGTAAGGGCGTGCATCGAGTCCCGCCGCCAGATTGACGACGAGGTCCGCTCCATCGCGGACCTCGTCGGAGATGAAACGATCGGTCATATAGGTGCGCGCCGTGAACGACCACGCGTTCCGATGCGTCAGCTCCTGCGCTTTCGCGATACCCTCGCCGCGCTCGCCTGCCAGCGCGCGCGCGTACGGATCGCGAAAGACGGCATCGGCGCGGTCGGTCTCCATCGCGCGGTAGTGGGCGACCCAGTACGCCGTATCCGAAATGTCGCGGACAAGCGGCTCGCGCTCCATGTCGATCGTCCTGTCAGTGCTGCCCGCCGTCGCGCGGTGTCGACGTCGCGGCTTTGATCTCGTACTCCTTTGGAGGATCCATGCCGAGCAGATACTTCACAAAATAATCCCATCTCCTTCGCATCATGTAGTTCGATGCGTTGCCGTACCCGTGGCGCTGATTCGGCAACATCAGCAGATCGAAGTCCCTGTTCGCCTTGACCAGCGCGTCGACGACCAGCAGTGTGTTGTACGGCGGCACGTTGTTGTCGAGCGTGCCGTGCGCAAGCAGCAGGTGCCCCTTCAGGTTCTTCGCGTGCGTCTGGTTGGCCTGATCCTCGTATGCAGCCTGCGATTCTTTGGTCAGGAGCGGCATCCATTTCTCGGCCCAGTCGTCCTCGTACTCGCGATTGTCGTGATTGCCCGATTCGGAGATGCCCACCTTGAAGAAATCGGGATACCGGAACATCGCGTCGGCCGTCGCGAAGCCGCCGCCCGAATGTCCCCAGATGCCGGCGCGATCGAGATCGATCCACGGAAACTTCTCGGCGAGCTGCTTCATGCCGGCGACCTGATCGGGCAGCGTGTTGTCGCCCAGGTTCCCGTAGTACGTCTCATGGAACTTCTTCGATCGCCACGGCGTCCCCATGCCGTCGATTTCGACGACGGCGAAGCCGAGCTCCGCGAGCGCCTGGGCATCCCTGCGAGCCGGACTGAATGTCCGGCCCCCGACGCTGCCGGTCTGCGGACCCGGATAGATGTGGTTGATGATCGGGTATTTTCTCGACGGATCGAGGTTGGCCGGCTTGAAGAGCAGCCCGTAGAGATCGGTCCGCCCGTCACGTGCCTTCACGGTGATCGGCGTCGGCGGCTTCCACCCGGCGGCCTGGAGCCTCGAGATGTCCGCCTTCTCCAGATCCAGCAGGAGCGCGCCGCTCGTCGCGTCGCGCAGGACCGCAATCGGCGCCACGTCGGGCTTCGAGTAGCTGTCGGTGAAATACTTGCCGGACGGCGACAGCGAGATGTCGTGCGTCGCGTCTTCGGGCGTGAGGAGCTGCTGGTTGCGGCCGTCGAAACCGACGCGATAGAGATGGGTGAAGTACGGATCGCGCCCCTTCTCCTTGCCGACGGCGAGAAAATGAATGACGCGGGCTTTCTCGTCGACGTGCAGCACCTGCGTGACGTTGCCCTCGCCGCTCGTGATGGGGTTCTTCAGCTTTCCTGTTTTCAAATCGTACAGATAGAGTTGGCCCCAGTCGTCGCGCTCGGAAAACCAGATGACCTCGTTGGACGCCGGCACGTAGCGCCAGTTCACGGCGCCGTTGCCCGACTCGAAAAACGTCGCGACCTTTTCGCCGAGCACGTCGCGGACGGCGCCGGTCGACGCGTCCGCTTCGCGCAACTGCTCCACGCGGTGATCGCGCGACGTGGACACGAACGCCAGCTTCGTCGAATCGGGCCTCCAGTACACGTCGGACCAGCCGCCGCTGCGGCACGCGATGTGATCGCAGAGCGTCGACCGGTGCTGGTCGGGCGCCATCTGCAGGCGGATGACTTTCGGCGACTCGACGTCGATGACGACGCGGTCGATCGTGGCGACGTTCTCGTCGCCGGGCAGCGGATACTTCCAGGCCTCCAGCTCGGGATGGCCCACCTGGCTGCGCACGAGGTACATGTTCCCGACCTTGCGCTGATCCTGCTGGAAGGTCGCAATCTTCCTCGAGTCCGGCGACCAGAGGAGGATGGCCCGGTCGCTCTTCGACCAGCCTGCATTGTCGGTCGCGTAGCCGAAGTCCTGGACGCCGTCGGTGGTCAGCCTGGTTTCCTTTCCAGTCGCGACATCGCGGACCCAGAGATTCCAATCCTTGATGTACGCGGTCCGCCTGCCATCGGGCGACGGGACGTCGGTGCGCGTGGCGCCCCGGCCGCCGCCCGCCTGCCCGCCACCGCCTCGTCCGCCGCGCCCGGCCGCGGCGCACTCGGGGAGCGTGCACGGGCTCTTCGACGGCTTGGCTGGATCCACCAGCGTCGCCTCGCTTCCGCTCTCGTCGTCACGCGATACCAGAAGCGTCCGTCGGGCAGCCAGTTCGCGCGCACGCCGGATCGATAGACGAGAGGCGTGACATTGCCGGCCAGCATCCTTTCGGCGCGCGCATAGTCGGCGGCCGCCATCGATCGCGGCGCCTGCTGCTGCGCCTGCGGCATCGCGGCGCCCGCGCCGATCGCGGCCATCGATATGAAGAAGACGAGGTTTCTCATCCGGGTCCTCCGCGCGGCAGTATGCCACGGACCACACGGACGATTCCGCGCCACGGACGCCACGGACCACACGGACGATTCCGCGCCACGGACGCCACGGACGCCACGGACGATTCCGCGCCACGGACGCCACGGACTACACGGACGATTCCGTGCCACGGACCACACGGACGATTCCGTGCCACGGACGACACGGACGACACGGACGACACGGACGAAGACCGCTTCAACCACGGAGCCACAGAGCACGCAGAGACGCACGGAGACAGGGCCGCGACCGTGATTGCGGGCCGATGTCCGCACTGTGAGCGATCGTCGGGCGAGCCGCGCTTCGCGCTCCAACGGCCGGCCGTTGGCCGGCCTCGCCCGACAACCGTCGTCCGTCCCGTCCGTGCCGTCCGTGTGGTCCGTGGCTCTGTGTTGTACGTATTTTGTGCCCTTCGAGCCGGTGGTATGCTCACCATCTTCGCGAATGCAAGGAGCTCCAGAATGCCTCGTCGTATTGCAACCGTCGGTTCAGCCATGGCCTTCGTTGCATGCCTCGTGCAACCCGTGGCGTGGGCGCAGAAAGCCGCGACCGGCGACACGCCGACAATCGATCAACTCATCTCGCTGAAGCGCGTCGGATCGCCGGCGATCTCTCCAAACGGGCAGTGGGTCGCGTATACCGTCCGCGACACCAACTGGGATGAGAACGCGTACCACACCGAAATCTGGCTCGCCGACGCGAAGTCTGGCGACCTGCGGCAGCTCACGAACCACCCGAAGAAGTCGAGCACGTCGCCCGCGTGGTCGCCGGACGGCGCGATGCTCGCCTTTGCGACCGACCGCGACGACAAGCGGCAGGTCTACGTGATCGATTCGCGCGGCGGCGAAGCGCGCAAGCTGACCGCGGCCGAAGAAGGCGTCGGCGCCTTTGCGTGGTCGCCCGACGGCAAATCGATCGCCTTCGTGTCCGTCGATCCGCGGACGGACGCCGACAAGGAGCGCGAGAAGAAGTTCGGCGACTTCGACATCGTCGGGGAAGGGTTCCGGATGTCGCACCTCTGGATCTTCGACATGGCCGTGAAGAAGGCGCGCCGCCTCACCAGCGGGCCGTTCACGGTCGGCCAGTTCGCCTGGTCGCCCGACGGGACGCAGATCGCCTTCGACCACCGGATCAATTCGGCCAACGCTAATGGCGGCACGGCGGATATCTCGATCGTCAGGGTCGCCGACGGCGTCATCCGGCCGTTGGTCACGCAGGACGGGCCGGACTCCGGGCCCGTGTGGTCGCCGGATGGATCGAAGATCGCGTTCGAGACGGCGATGGCCACGCCGTTCTACTTCTATGCGAACCGCGCGATCGCGGTGATTCCGTCCGCTGGCGGATCGATCCAGAACCTCAGCGCCGCCTTTGACGAAGATCCCTCCATCGTCCGCTGGACGCGCAACGGGATCTTCTTCAGCGCGCAGCAGCGCACCGCGTCCTATCTGTTCACCATCGATCCGGCGACGCGCGCGGTGAAGCGCTTCGCGCCCTTCGATGCCGCTCAGGGCAGGCCCGTCGAGCAGTGGATCGGATCCGGGTTCAGCATGACGCCGGACGGACAGACGGTAGCCTTCGTCGCCGGCGACGCCTCCACGCTGCCGGAAATCTACGTGTCGCCTCTTCCGACGCTCGCGCCGCGCAAGCTGACGGACATGACGGCGCAGGTGTCGGCGTGGGCGAGAGGCGGGCTGGAAGTGATCTCGTGGAAGAGCCAGGACGGCGCGACGATCGAAGGCGTCCTCCACAAGCCGATTGGATTTCAGGCCGGGAGGAAATACCCGCTCCTGGTCGTCATCCACGGCGGTCCGACGGGCGTATCGCGCCCCGCGCTGTTCTCGAGCACGGGCACCTATCCGATCGATATCTGGACGGCCAGAGGCGCACTCGTGCTGGAACCGAATTATCGCGGAAGCGCCGGGTACGGCCAGGCCTTCCGCGCCCTGAACGTGCGCAATCTCGGCGTGGGCGACGCGTGGGACGTGCTGGCCGGCGTCGACTACCTAATCGGGCAGGGCCTGGCCGATCCCGACCGCGTTGGGACGATGGGATGGAGCCAGGGCGGCTATATTTCAGCATTCCTCGCGACCCATGACAGCGCGCGCTTCAAGGCCGTGTCGGTCGGCGCGGGCATCTCCGACTGGACGACGTACTACGCGAACACCGACATCACGCCATTCACGCGGCAATATCTCAAGAGCACGCCGTGGGACGACCCGGAGATCTACGCGAAGACGTCGCCCATCACCTACATCAGGAACGCGAAGACGCCGACGCTGATCCAGCACGGCGCCACCGATCAACGCGTGCCGCCGCCGAACGCGTTCGAGCTGTACCGCGGGCTGCAGGACGTCGGCGTTCCATCGAAATTGATCGTCTACAAGGGCTTCGAGGGCGTCGGCCACGGCCCGTCAAAGCCCAAATCGAGCCGCGCCGTCATGCAGCACAACCTCGAATGGTTCGACAAGTATCTCTTCGGAACCTCGTCGTCGACGACGATGTCGCAGGGACGCTAGCGGCCACGGACTATGCGGACTACAAGGAGCCTTCATGACAGTCGTTCGTACCGGATCGGCGCTCGCCGTGGCGGCCGCGCTTGCTTTCGGCGTCCTGCCTCGGATCTCGGCGCAGTCCGCGGCTGAGATCAATCCAGCAATCTACTCGGGACTGAAGTGGCGGATGGTCGGACCGTTCCGCGCCGGACGCGTGAACGCGGTGGCGGGCGTGGCGGGCCAGCCGAACACCTTCTATTTTGGCTCGGTCGGCGGCGGAGTCTGGAAGTCGACGAACAGCGGCCGGACGTGGAATCCAATCTTCGACGGCCAGGGTGTCGCGTCCATTGGCGCAATCGCCGTGGCGCCGTCCAATCCTGACGTCATCTACGTGGGCACCGGCGAAGCGGACATGCGCGACTCGATTCAGTTCGGCGATGGTATGTACAAGTCGACCGACGCCGGGAAGACGTGGAAGCACATCGGCCTCGAGACGACGCGCCAGATTGGCAAGGTGATCGTGCACCCGCGCGATCCCAACATCGTGTACGTCGCGGCGCTCGGCCATGTCTACGGCTCTCATCCCGATCGCGGCGTGTATCGATCCGCCGACGGCGGCACGACGTGGCAGAAGGTCCTGTTCAAAGGCGACAGCATCGGCGCGATCGATCTCGCCTTCGATCCGTCGAATCCACAGACCGTCTACGCGGCGATGTGGGCAGTCCGGCGCCCGCCGTGGTTCATTTACGCTCCCGCGAACGGGCCGGGCAGCGGGCTGTTCAAATCCAGCGACGGCGGCAAGACCTGGAATCCGCTGACGAAAGGACTGCCCGCCGACGGCCTCGGCCGCATGGGTATCGCGATTTCGGCCGCCAATCCCCGGCGCGTATACATCGTGGCCGACGCGAAAGAGGGCGGCCTCTTCCGATCGGACGATGCGGGCGCCACGTTCACGAAGACGTCGAGCGATCAGCGCATCTGGGGACGCGGGTGGTATTTCGAGAAGGTGTCGGTCGATCCGAAGAATCCCGACGTCGTCTACGTGCCGAACACCGGCGTCTACAAGTCCGTGGACGGCGGGAAGACATGGGGCGCGCCGCTCAAGGCGTCGCCGGGCGGCGACGACTATCACATGGTGTGGATCTCGCCAGACGACCCGTCGCGCCTGATCGTCGGCGGCGATCAGGGCACGATCGTGTCTGTCGACGGCGGCCAGACCTGGAGCTCGTGGTACAACCAGCCGACCGCGCAGCTGTACCACGTCGCGCCTGACTACCGGTTTCCGTACTGGCTGACGGCCGCCCAGCAGGACAGCGGCGCCGTCGGAACGCCGGAGCGGACCCACCATGGCGTCATCTCGATGCACGAGTGGACCGGACTGTGCGCCGGCGGCGAGAGCGGCTACACCGCGCCGGACCCGCTGCATCCCGACATTCTCTTCGGCGGCACGGTCGAAAAGTGCAATGTCGTCACCGGCGCCGCCAGGAACGTGTCGCCGGAAACGCCGCAGCAGGGCGTGACGTATCGCCACGCGTGGACGCAGCCCCTGGTGTTCTCGCAGGCGGATCGCCGCGCGCTCTACTTCGCCAATCAGTTCGTGTACAGAACCATCGACGGCGGCGAGACGTGGGCCAGGATCAGCGACGATCTCACGCGCGACGATCCGGGCGTGCCAGGCAACCTCGACGCGGCCGCGGCCGCCGATGCGCCGCAGGACAAACGGCGCGGCGTGGTTTACACGCTCGCGCCGTCGCCGGTGCGCGCGCCGCTCATCTGGGCCGGCACCGACGACGGGCTGATTCACGTGACGCAGGACGAGGGGCAGACGTGGCAGAACGTCACACCGCCCGAGATCACGCCGTGGACGAAGGTCACCATGATCGAGGCGTCGCATTTCGACGCGAACACGGCGTTCGCGGCGGCGGAGCGGCACCAGCTCGAAGACTACGAGCCGCATATCTACCGTACGCGCGATATGGGGAAGACGTGGCAGCCGATTACGGCTGGTCTCCCCGCGGGGATTTACGCGCAGACGGTCAAGGAGGATCCCGTCAGACGCGGCTTGCTGTTCTGCGGCACCGAGCGCGGCGTGTACGTCTCGTTCGACGAAGGGGACCGCTGGCAGTCGCTGCAACTGAATCTGCCGGCGACGTCGATGCGCGATCTGGCTATCAAAGATGACGATCTGATCGTCGCCACCCACGGGCGCGGATTCTGGATGATCGACGACATGACGGCGCTGCGGCAGATCGACGCGAAGACGGCGATCGCCGATGCCGTCCTGTTCAGGCCCGCGGCGGCGGTCAGCCTGCCGGCACCGAGCGAGCAAGGCACGCCGCTGCCGAAAGACGAGCCGTCCGCGGACAACCCGCCGGCGGGCGCGATCATCGATTACTACCTGAAGGCCGCGCCGGCCGGTCCCGTCGCGCTCGAGATCCTCGACAGCGCGGGCACCGTCGTTCGGCGCTTTGCGAGTGACGATCGGCCCCAGCCGCGCGATCCCAATACGCTTGCGGTCCAGACCGTGTGGGCCCCGGCGGGCGAGCCGCTCCCTGCCACGCCGGGCCTGCACCGCTGGGTCTGGGATCTCCGCGGGACGCCGCCCGCCGGTGCGGCCGGACGGGGACGCGGCGCCGGTGGCGGCGGCGGAGGCGGAGGAGGCGGCGGGCGCGGACGCGGCGGCCAGCCCCTTCTCGGCGCCTATACGGTCCGTCTGACCGTCGACGGCAAGACCTACACGCAGCCGTTCGTTGTCCATCCCGATCCGCGCGGATCGTTCTGAGTCTGGAGGACTTCCGCCCGGAGCCGACAGCCGGTTACGGCTGAGTGAAGGAGCCGGCGTGCCGTGCCGATACCCAGTTTGAAGTGTCGGAGCAGTCGATCGGCGAACGTTTGAGGCGGGCGCGGCACGCTCGCGGAGAAGAGCTGCCGTCGGTGGCCAGGCGCATAGGGGTGCGAGTGGAGCACTTGCAGGCCATCGAGGCGGGGCGCTTCTCGGATCTGCCCGCCGGCATTTACGGCCGGGCGGCCATCAGGTCCTTTGCGAGCGCGTTCGGCTTCGACCCCAGCGAGATCCTGACGGTGTGCGAACCGCTGCTGCCGCCGCTCGAGGAGCCTATATCCGCGCTCGCGCGCCTTCGCGGGCTCCCTCCACCGCGATCGCAGCCTCCATCGGGCACGCGGTCCGTTTCGCCGACCGTGCTCCTGACGAAAGTGCCGGGCGAGTGTCCGAGCTGGCGTGGGCTCGCCGCCGCGAGCGTCGACGCCTGCCTCGTCGGCCTGCTGCTTCTCGTCGTGGTGATTTGCGCGCTGACTGCGCTGACCGTCTCGCCATCCGCGCTCGGATCGTCGGCCCTCGCGTTCGGCGTGATGGGAGTCCTGCTCGGAAGCGGGTACTTCGTCTGGTTCGGCGGCATCGGGGGGGCCACCATCGGCCAGCGCCTCTTTCGGATGGAGGCCAGCGGACCCGATCGTCCGCCGCTCACGCTTCAGACGATTGGCGCGCGCGCCCTCCGGGCGGCCACCGAAGACCTGCGCTTCATGATCGCGCTCGGCGCGTGGCTCGGAAGGGCGGCTAACGCGCGAATCGCTCCGACGCCCGCGCTCTGGCCTTCGCCGCCTCTGTCTCGCGATCGCGGGCCGGCGCCGTTGTCACCAGCGAGTCCAGCAGGCGCCGCGCCGCCACCGACACCTCGTCTATTGCGAGATCGAACGCCTCTTCGTTGGCCTTCGACGGTTTCGTGAATCCGCTGATCTTACGGACGAACTGGAGCGACGCCGCGCGGACCTCCTCGTCGGTCACCGGCGGATCGAAATTGAAGAGCGGACGAATATTGCGGCACATGCCAGTACTGTAAAACAGTTCGCGGGCGATCTGCGCGGCGCCGTCGGCGCGCCCAGGTGAGTTACTATCCCCGGCCATGAAAGCGATTGCACGGGCCTTCGTCCTGCTCGTCGCCGCGGTGTGCAGCGCGCAGCCTCCACAATTCTCCAATGCCGTCCGCGCGTTCATCACGGTCGACGCGCCGATCGTGGCGCTGACGCATGTCCGGGTCATCGACGGCACCGGCGCGCCCGCCAGGGAGGATCAGACCCTCGTCCTGCGCAACGGCGACATCGCCGAAGCCGGGGACGCCGCGCGGGTCAAAGCGCCGGACGGCGCGACGGTGGTCGATCTGACGGGAAAGTCCGTGATTCCCGGGCTCGTGATGATGCACGAGCATCTCTATTACCCGACCGGCCCTGGCGTCTACGGACAACTGGGCGAGAGCTTCGTCCGCCTGTATCTGGCGGGCGGCGTGACGACGATGAGGACGGGCGGCAACGTGAACGGCTTCATGGACCTGAAGCTGAAACGCCTGATCGACGAAGGCCAGCAGCCCGGGCCCGCGATTGACGCCACGGCGCCGTACCTGAACGGCCCGAACAGCTTTCTGCAGATGCGCGACATGAAGGACGCCGATGATGCGCGCCGCCAGGTCGCGTACTGGGCCGACATGGGGGCGACCTCGTTCAAGGCCTACATGCAGATCACGCGCGCCGAGCTGCGCGCCGCGGTGGAGGAGGCCCACAAGCGAGGACTCAAGGTCACCGGGCATCTCTGCTCGGTCACCTACACCGAAGCGGCCGACGCGGGCATCGACAATCTGGAGCACGGCTTCTTCCCGGCGACCGATTTCGTGGCGGCGAAGAAGCCCGACGAATGTCCCGGGCAGGCCGTCGGCCAGCGCTCGATCGCCGCGCTGGACGAGAACGGCGAGCTGTTCAAGGCGCTCGTCAGGACGCTCGTGAGCGGCAAAGTCGCGCTGACGTCGACGCTGACCGTCTTCGAGACCTTCACGCCCGGCCGGCCGATGCCTCCAGGACTCGACGTGCTGCTGCCGCAGTTGAAGCAGCAGTTCGAGCAGAATTACGAGCGCACGAAGCAGAATCAGAACCAGCAATCGGTCTATCCGGCGCTCTTCCCGAAGGAGCTCGCGCTCGAGCGCGCGTTCGTGAAGGCGGGAGGCCTGCTGACGGCCGGGACCGATCCCACCGGCGGAGGCGGCGTCATTCCGGGCTACTCGAACCAGCGGCAGCTCGAGCTTCTCGTGGAAGCCGGCTTCACGCCGCTCGAAGCGATCCGGATCGGCACGATGAACGGCGCGACGTATCTGGGCCGGCAGGCGCGCGTTGGATCGATCGCCGCGGGGAAGCAGGCGGATCTCGTCGTCATCGCCGGCGATCCCTCGAAGAACATCGCCGACGTGCGGAAGGTCGAAACGGTCTTCAAGCAGGGCGTCGGTTTCGATCCGGCGAAGCTGATCGCGTCGGTCACCGGAAAGGTAGGGCTGTGGTAATGGTCGCTGTTCTCCTTGCGCTTCTCATGCAGGCGCAGCCAGGCGCCGCGCCGCCGCCGCCCAGCGAAGGCGACTTCGCCATCAGGGACTTCCGGTTCGAGTCGGGCGAAGTGCTGCCCGAGCTGAGGATTCATTACCGCACCTACGGGACGCCGAAAAAGGACGCACAGGGAATCGTCCGCAATGCCGTTCTGATCATGCACGGCACCGGCGGCACCGGTGGCCAGTTCGTCGGCCGCGGATTCGCCGGGGAGCTGTTCCAGCCGGGGCAGCTCCTCGACGCGTCGAACTACTTCATCGTGCTTCCCGACGACATCGGACACGGCAAGTCGAGCAAGCCGAGCGACGGGCTGCGCGCGAAGTTTCCGCACTACGGCTATCTCGACATGATCCGCGCGGAGCACGCGCTTCTGAGCGAGGGCCTCGGCGTCACCCATCTGCGCCTGGTGATGGGCACCTCGATGGGCGGCATGCACACGTGGCTGTGGGGAGAGAAATATCCCGATTTCATGGACGCGCTCATGCCGCTGGCGAGCGTCCCTGGGCAGATCTCCGGCCGCAACCGCGTCTGGCGACGCGTCGTGATCGATGCGATTCGAAACGATCCCGAGTGGCAGGGCGGCAACTACGCGAAGCAGCCGCAGAGCGCGCGCACGGCCGCCGAGATGCTGTGGCTCGTCAGCAGCAACCCCGTGATCCGCGCGCGGCGGGCGCCGACGCTTGCGGCGGCCGACAAGGAGATCGACGACTACGTCGCGAACTGGGTGGCCCACAACGACGCCAACGATCAGCTTTACGCGCTCGAGGCGTCGCGCGACTACGATCCCGGGCCGGACCTCGAGAAGATCAAGGCGCCGCTGTTCGCGGTGAACTCCGCCGACGATCTGGTCAACCCGCCGGAGATAGGCCTTCTCGAACGCGAGATCAAGCGCGTGCCGCACGGCCGCGCCGTCGTGATCCCGCTCAGCGACAGGACGGCGGGCCACGGCACGCACACGATTGCGGCGGTCTGGAAGGACTATCTGTCCGACTTGCTCCGGGAATCCGAGCCTGCCGCCGCGCGGAATCGATAGGATCCGTCGTCGAGCCGCTCGCGATAGACGTTGTGGCAGGTCGAGCAGATCTGCTGGAGCTTCGGCACCGAAGCCTTGACGGCATCGAGGTCGCCCCGGCCGGCAGCCGCGGCGATCTCGTCGGTCATCCGCAGCGCGTCCGCGTTCCACTGCGCCGCATCGGGGCGCGGAGTCGCCTTCCAGAACGCGGCCGCTTCGGTGAATCCTTTCCTGATCGCGGCCGCCTGCGTCGACGCATCGGCGGTGCTGGACGCCGCGGCGGCCTGCCTCAGCGCGGTGAATCCCGGGCCGACCTGTTTCATCGCGCTGTTGAGCCCCTGTTCGGCCGGCGACATCGGCGGCGGCAGCTTCTTCGCCAGGTCCGTCATCGCGCTGTTGATGACCGACGTGGCGATGATCGCCGGACGGCCCTGATACTTTGCCGCGACGTCTGACGGCAGCGCGGGCGCGGCGTCCTTCATCCGCGCGGCGATCGCCGCTGTATCGAACCGGACGACCTCGCCAATGACCGTCACGTAGCTGTTCGGCTGCACCGGCGCCGTCAGCAGCACGGCGAGCACGAGGACATCCTGGCCCCCGCTCTTCGCGCGATCCTGATCGACGGTAAATGCCGTTGCCGACACCGCGCGATCGACCGCGGCGGTCAGCGTGACGGTGCTGCCAATGTAGCGGTCGGGATTCGCGGCAAGGGTACTGGCCGCAACCGGCACGAGCGGCTGCGGTCCGCGACCCCGACCCTGCTCGGGCGCGGGCGCCTGCATTCCGGCCGCCCCGGCGACCACCGCCGCGCACGCGATCAACGTCGCCGCCGCGAGCTTGTGGATGTTCATTGGTACTCCGTCCTGTTCCGCGTGATCCGCGGCCGTATTCCGCGGCGGCTATTGTAAGCTACGCCGCATGAAATCCTTGTCACTCGCGCTCGTCGTCATGTTCAGTTTCGCCGCGACCGCGACGGCGCAGCGAGGTGGAGAATCTAAAGAGGCTCCCCCGAGCGAAGTGATGTTCGAGATGATGACGTGGCCTGAAGTAAAGGCCGCCCTCGAGGCCGGCAAGACGACTGCGCTCGTCTACACCGGCGGCACCGAGCAACGAGGCCCGCAGAACGTCAACGGCGGACATACGCTGATGGGCCGGGAAGTGGTGCGGGCGATCGCGATCAAGCTCGGGAACGCGATCGCGCTGCCGGTTCTTCCTTACACGCCGAACAACGCCAGCGCCACGCTGCCGGGCACGATCGGGCTGACGAACGAGCTGCTCGCCGCCATCCTCGAGCGCATTTCGGAGCAGGCCATCGTCACGGGATTCCGCAACGTCATCCTGATGGGCGATCACGGCGGCGGCCAGCCGAATGTCTATCGCGAGACCGCGAAGAAGCTCGACGACAAATACGGACCGCAGGGCGTCCATGCGTATTACTGCGACGATGTGTATACGAAGAGGATGGCGGACTTCGACACGTACCTGAAATCGAAGAATCTGCCGGCCGGCGGCCATGCGTCGATTATCGACACCTCCGAGATGCTCTATCTCGGCGGCGACAAAGGCTGGGTACGGAAGGACTTGATCAAGACGGCCCTCGGCGATCCCGTCGGGGGCCGAGGCCAGCCCGCGGATCCCAATGCGGCCCCGCCGCCGCCCCGCGTCAACAACGGCATCACGGGAGATGCGCGCCCGTCGACGGCTGAGCTCGGCAAGTACGAGTTCGACATGCAGGTCGACTACGCCGTCAGGCAGATTCAGCAGTTCCTGTCGGCGGCGAAGCAGTAACCTCCGTCAGAGGAACACCTTAGCCGTCCGGGCTGCCTCTGGCGCGTCACAAAAAGATCGCGGCGCCCGGGCGGCAAACCCTTATACTTTCGGGAGTTGGAAACTGCCCGGAGGAGGAGCTTCCAGCGGATGAAGAGAGTGTTTGTGTCTGCGCTCGCAGCGGGTGTCGTCATCGCGGCGACCTTGCCGCAGGCGCGCGTTTCAGTGAGCGCCGTTCCGGCGGGCGCCATTCGACCTGTGCCCGCGCACGCGCCGAGGCTGTCGGACCCCGAGGCGCGCGCGGTGATCGAGGAGTACTGTCTCACCTGCCACGATCAGGATCACGCGAAAGGCGATCTCATCCTCGAGACCTTCGACCCGGCGAAGGCCGATCAGCGCGCGGAGATCGCCGAGAAGATGGTTCGGAAGCTGCGCGCCGGTATGATGCCGCCGCCCGGCGCCGAGCGTCCGGCCGACGGGTCGCTGGATGGCCTCGCCGCCGCGCTCGAGACGAAGCTGGATACCGCCGCGGAGTCGCACCCGAATCCCGGGCATCGCACGTTCCAGCGGCTGAACCGCGCGGAGTACGCGCAGTCGATTCACGATCTCCTCGGACTCGACGTCGACGTCGCGGCATACCTTCCGCCCGACACGATTAGCCACAACTTCGACAACATCGCCGACACGCAGTCGATGTCGGCGACGCTGCTCGAAGGGTACTTGCGCGCCGCGGCGCAGGTGAGCCGGCTGGCGGTCGGCGATCCGCAGGCCGCCCCGGGGTCGATGATTTACAAGATTCCGCGGATGGCGTCGCAGTTGTCGCACGTCGACGGCGCGCCGTTCGGCACGCGCGGCGGCATCTCCGTCGTGCACACGTTTCCGGCCGACGGCGAATACACGTTCCGGATGATGCTCCATTCGATTCCGACCGGACAGCTCTTCGGAAGCGGCGTCCGCGGCGAACAGATCGAGCTGTCCATCAACGGCCAGCGCGCGGCGCTCATCGACATCAATCCGCGCATGAGCGAATCGGATCCGAACGGGATGAACCTGCAGACGCCGCCGATCGCGGTGAAAGCGGGCCCGCAGCGCGTCTCCGCCGCGTTCATCCTGCGATCGGAGGCGCCCATCGACGACCTGCTCGCGCCGGTCGAGCAGACGCTGGCGGATACGCAGATCGGCAGCGGCAACGCCGGCGTGACCACGCTTCCGCACCTGCGCGAATTCGCGATCGTCGGCCCGCAGCGCGTGACGGGCGTGTCGGACACGCCGAGCCGGCGGAGGGTCTTCACGTGCCGGCCGCTGGCAGCGGACGAAGAACAGGCCTGCGCCTCGCGCATCATCGGCACGCTCGCCGCCAAGGCGTATCGCCGGCCCGTCACGCCGATGGATATTGACGGCCTGATGAAGTTCTACGCGTCGGCGCGTGCGAAGGAAGGCTTCGAGGCGGGCATTCGCACGGCGCTCCAGGCCATGCTCGCGAGCCCGCACTTCATCTTCCGCCTGGAGGAAGCGCCGTCCAGCCTGCGCGCGGGCCAGACGTACCGGATTTCGGACGTGGATCTCGCGTCGCGGCTGTCCTTCTTCCTCTGGGGCACCGGACCGGACGATGAGCTGATTGCGGCGGCGGCGAAAGGCGCGCTCGGCACGCCCGCCGGGCTCGAGCAGCAGACGCGTCGCATGCTCGCCGACCCGCGCGCCGACGCGCTCTCGACGCGCTTCGCGGCGCAATGGCTGCGGCTGCAGGACCTCGACAAGATCAAGCCGGACGCCCGCCTCTATCCGCAATTCGATCAGACGCTCGGCCTCGCGATGCGCCACGAAACCGAGCTCCTCTTCGACAGCATCGTCCGCGAGGACCGCGACGTGCTCGACCTGCTCTCGGCCGACTATACGTTCGTCAACGAGCGGCTCGCGCGGCACTACGGCATCCCCAACGTCAGCGGACCATCGTTCCGGCGCGTCCAGCTCGCCGACGACAATCGGCGCGGCCTCTTCGGGCAGGGCAGCATTCTGACGCTGACGTCGGTCGCGGACCGGACGTCGCCGGTGCTGCGGGGCAAGTGGGTGCTCGAAGTGCTGCTCGGCATGCCGCCGCCCCCGCCCCCGCCGAACGTCCCGATCCTGGACGAGACGAAGGCGGAGCACGGATCGCGGCTGCTCTCGGTCCGCGAGCGGATGGAAGAGCACCGCTCCAACCCGCAGTGCCGATCGTGCCATCGCGTGATCGATCCAATCGGCCTGGCGCTCGAGAACTTCGACGCGATCGGGATGTGGCGGATCAGAGACGGCAGCTCATCGATCGACGCGACGGGGCAGTTGTACGACGGCACCGAATTGAACGGTCCGGCCGGGCTGCGCCGCGCGCTCCTGAAGCGCAAGGACGTCGTCCTGCGCACGTTCACCGAGAACCTGATCGCCTACGCGCTCGGACGGCGTGTCGAGTACTACGACATGCCGACGATCCGCAAGATCGTCCGCGACGCGGAGAGCTCTCAGAATCACTTCTCGTCATACGTGCTCGGCGTCGTGAAAAGTCCGGCGTTTCGAATGAGCCGCGCGGACGCGACGACACATTAGCGATCAGGGATGCGGGATGCGGGATCAGGGATCAGGGATAAGGGATTCATTTATGTTCTTGACCAAGAAGCACATCAGCCGGCGAACCGTGCTGCGCGGCATGGGCGCGACCGTCGCGCTGCCGTTTCTCGAGGCAATGGTGCCGGCGCGGACGCTGCTGGCCAGAACCGCGGCTGCGGGGCGGACGCGGCTCGCGGCGATCGAGATGGTGCACGGCGCCGCCGGCAGTACGCAGATCGGCCTGGCGAAGAACCTGTGGTCGCCCGCGGCCGCCGGGCACGCCTTCGACCTTTCGCCGGGCAGTCTGGCGCCGCTCGAGCCGTTCCGCGACTACCTCACGATCGTCAGCAACACGGACGTCAGGAACGCCGAAGCGTTCACGACGCCGGAAATCGGCGGCGATCATTTCCGATCGAGCGCCGTGTTCCTCACGCAGACGCACCCGAAGCAGACGGAAGGATCGGACGTCCACGTCGACGTGTCGCTGGACCAGCTGTACGCGCGGCGGTTCGGGCAGGACACGCCGATTCCGTCCATGCAGCTCTGCATCGAGAACGTCGATCAGGCGGGCGGATGCGCGTACGGCTACGCGTGCGTGTACACAGACACGATCAGTTGGGCCAGTCCGACCGAGCCGCTTCCGATGGTCCGCGATCCGCGCGCGGCGTTCGACCAGTTGTTCGGCGTCGGCGCGACGCCGGCCGAGCGCGCCGCCAACCGCAAGACCGACCGCAGCATCCTCGACTGGGTGACGTCGGAGGTCGGCCAGATCGCCAAGACGCTGGGACCGGCCGATCGCGTGCGGCTCGATCAGTACCTCACGGAGATCCGTGAAATCGAGCGCCGCATCCAGCGCGTCGAATCGTACAACGCCAGCGGCGAGCCGCGCGAGCTGCCGGGCGCGCCGATGGGCGTGCCCGATTCGTTCACCGAGCACGTGAAGCTGATGTACGACCTGCAGGCGATCGCGTTCGCCGCCGATATCACGCGCGTCTTCTCGTTCAAGCTCGGACGCGACGGATCCGCCCGCGTCTATCCGGACAGCGGCGCCCCCCTGCCGTTTCATCCAGCCTCGCATCACGGCGAGAACGAGCAGCGCATCGGCCAGTTCGCGCAGATCAACAAGTACCACGTCAGCCTCGTCCCCTATTTCCTCGAGAAGCTGAAGAACATCCATGAAGGGGACGCGAACCTGCTCGAAAAGACCCTCGTGATTTACGGGTCGCCGATGGGCAACTCGAACACGCACAACCACAAGCGATGCCCGCTGTTCCTCGCTGGCCACGCCAACGGCCTGCTCAGAGGCAACATGCACGTGAAGGCGGCCGACGGGACGCCCATGGCGAACGCGATGCTGACGCTGCTCCACGGCCTCGGCCTGGACGATCTGAGGTCGTTCGGCGACAGCACGGGCACGCTCGAGCTCAACGCGGTGTCGACAACGGTGGTGTAACGATGAGGGCACGGAGTCTGGCGTCGACGGCGTTCAGCGTTGCGCTCGCGTTATCGACGCTGCTGGCGGCGACCGGAGGCAGTCCCGTGGCGGACGCCGCGATGCAGGGCAGCCGCGACGCCGTGCGCGCGCTGCTGACCGCGGGTGAAGACGTCAACGCCGCCCAGGGCGACGGCATGACCGCGCTGCACTGGGCCGCCCGGCGCGGCGACGCGGATCTGGCTCGCATGCTGATCGCCGCCGGCGCGAACGTCCGCGCGACGACCCGCCTGGGCAACTACACGCCTCTGCTCATGGCCAGCGAACTGGGCCATGGCGCAATCATCGAGGCCCTGATCGCCGCCGGCGCCGATCCGAAAGCGACGACCGCGAGCGGCGTCACCCCGCTCATGCTGGCCAGCGCGTCTGGGCAGGCCGATGGGGTCCGCGCGCTGCTCGCGCACGGCGCGGACGTGAATGCCACGGAAGCGGCGCGCGGCGAGACGGCGCTGATGTTCGCCGCCGCCAATCGGCGGGTCGACGCCATGCGCCTGCTCATCGCGGCCAGGGCCGACGTCAACGCGGCGACGAAAGTCGTGAGTCTCAAGACCGCGCCGCCGAGTCCGGAAGAAGAAGCGTACCTCGCGGCGCTCGGAGCCGGACGCGCCGGCCGCGGCGCGGCGCCGCAGGCCGCAGCACCGCCGGCAGCCGGATCCGATCAATCCACCGCAGCGGCGCCCGCTGGGACGGCGCCCCCGCAGGGCGCCCCGGCATTCCAGGGCGGCGGCGGTGGACGCCGCGGCGGCGGCGGTCGCGGGGGCGCCTCCGGCATCGCGGGCGTCAGCCGTCCGTACACGTACGCCGAACAGATCAACGGCCAGGGCGGGCTCACGGCGCTGCTATTCGCCTCGCGCCAGGGAGATCTCGATGGCGCCAAAGTGCTCCTCGACGCCGGGGCCGCGGTCAACACGGTGAGCGGCGGCGACAACACGTCGCCGATGCTGATGGCCGTCATCAACGGACATTTCGATCTGGCGGCCTATCTGCTCGAGCGGGGCGCGGATCCGAAGATCGCCAGCGAGAACGGCGTCACGCCGCTCTATGCCGCGCTGAACGTGCAGTGGGCGCCGCGCGCGCTCTATCCCCAGCCGCGCGCCTACCTGCAGGAGAAGCTCACATACCTGGATTTCATGAAACGGCTGCTCGACGCCGGCGTCGATCCCAACGTCCGGCTGCTCAAGAAAGTCTGGTATCAGGAGTACAACTTCCCGCTGCTCGGCGTCGACGAGATCGGCGCCACGCCGTTCTGGCGCGCCGCGTACGCAAGCGACGTCGACGCAATGAAGCTGCTCGTCTCCTACGGCGCCGATCCGAACATCCCGACAATCAAGCCCGCCGGCCGGCCGCGGACCGGCGATGCCGCGGGCCGCGAGACGATCGAGGACATTTCGGGGCTGCCGCCCGTGCCGATCGGCGGCCCGGGCATTCCGCCGCTGCAGGCCGCTGCAGGATCCGGCTTCGGCGAGGGCTTCGCCGGCAACTCGCATCGCACGGCGCCGGGAGGATTCCTGCCGGCGGTGAAGTATCTCGTCGACGAGCTCCACGCCGACGTGAACGGCCGCGATCACGAAGGCAATACCGCGCTGCATCACGCCGCCGCGCGCGGCGACAACGAGATGATCGAGTACCTCGTGTCCAAGGGGGCCGACGTAAAGGCCGTGAACCGCGCCGGCGAGACGACCGCGGACATGGCCAACAGCCCCGTGTCGCGCATCGAGCCGTATCCGGCGACGATCGCGCTCCTCGAGAAGCTCGGCGCGAAGAACAATCACAAGTGCAAGGCGTGTAGCTGACGCCGGGTTCAGCGGGCGGGGGCCGGGGTCCGAGGTCAGACGATGATTCGTGCAGCGCTCCTGGCCTGGTTCGGTCTTTCGCTGGTGCCGCTTCTCCCCGCCGCGGACGCGAAGGTCGAGAAGCTCACGCTCGGGTCCGGCGCCGCGGCCCACAGCTACTATCTCTTCATCCCGGACAAGCCTGACGCCGATCCGATGCCGCTCGTCCTGCTGCTGCACGGATCGGGACGCAACGGCAAGTCGCTGATGGATCCGTGGCTGCCGCTGGCGAAGTCCGAAGGGATTATTCTGGTCGCGCCCGACGCGTCCAACCCGCAGGCGTGGCGCATCCCCGAAGAGGGTCCCGATTTCTTCCACGACCTGCTGGAGACCGTCCGCCGGCAGCACGATCGCGTCGACGGCCGCCGGATGTACATCTTCGGCCACTCGGCGGGCGCGATTCACGGTCTCGATCTGGGCGTGCTCGAGTCGGAGTACTTTGCGGCGGTCGCGGTACACGCCGGCGTGGTCAGCCCTGAGGTGATGCCGCTGATCGAGCAGGCGCCGCGGAAAACGCCAATGGCGATCTGGGTCGGCACGAACGATGCGTTCTTTCCGCTCTCCGTTGTCCGACAGACGCGCGACACGCTGAACGCGCACGGCTTCGATGTCCGGCTCACCGAGATCAGAGGACACACGCACGACTATTACGGGTCCGCCTCGACGATCAACAAAGAGGTCTGGGCTTTCTTTCAGCAGCGCAAGCTCGCCGCGGATCCGCGGTTTCAGCAGTACCAGCTCGTAAAATAGCGGCCGCGGATCGATACGGCCGCGGAGTACGCGGACCGATTTGGCCGCGGAGGACGCGGATCACGCTGAATACCAGCCGCGGAGGACGCGGATCGGTACGGCCGCGGAGGACGCGGATCACGCTGAGTATCAGCCGCGGAGGACGCGGATCGGTACGGCCGCGGAGGACGCGGTTCGCGCTGAGTACCAGCCGCGAATCTCGATCAGATCGCGGGTGCGCGTCGTTTCCGTTCGTTGGCGTATACGAGGCGCTCGAATTCACGCTTCGGTCCAAAATTCACGAGCAGGCCCACTTCCAGCGTGGATACGCGAAGGTAATTGATCACCTGAGCCCGGTGTCGCGGCTCGAGTCTTGGGCACGATTTCACTTCTACGAGGACGAGATTGTCGACAACGATGTCAGCGTAGAAACGCCCGACTCGCTGGCCGTGGAAGTGCACGTCAAAGGGGGTTGCCTGCGCGACGATGAGGCCAGCTTCGCGAAGCGCAATGATCATTACCCGCTGGCAGACGCATTCGAGAAACCCGTCGCCAAACTCGTAGTGCGCGTCGTGGTACACGCGGATGATCCGTCCCGTGAGATCGCCGTGAAGCAGGTTGCTCGGGCGCTGTTCCACCGCAATTGCAGCCTCGCAGGATTCGCGCCAACCAGAATACTCAAGAGAATGCGCCAAAACCGCCGCTGGTTCTCATATGGGATCGCACGGCTTGCCACAAGGGATGGACTCGAGGTCGGCACTATCTGCTGCGGCCCTCCGGCGACTCGCGTACGTCGCTAACAAGTCCTTGGCCGGGTACTTCCGCGTACTCCGCGTATTCCGCGGCCGCGTACTCCGCGTATTCCGCGGCAGACACTCCGCGTAATCCGCGTATTCCGCGGCAGGCACTCCGCGTGCTCCGCGTACTCCGCGGCACGTATTTCCGCGTACTCAGCGGCGCATGGCCGCGGCCGAGGTGTCCGCCGTGGAGGTCACCCTCCGCGGCCGCCTTTCCGCCACCCGCCCGAATTTCCCCCTGTATTCTCCCGATCCTGCCCGGCATCCCCATTGCTGTCTCCTGTCCGTCAACTACGGGAGTGTCCTCTACATGCGAAAACTGATTCTGTTCGTGGCGGTCGCCGTCTGCGCCTGGCCCGCGGCGGCGCGCGCGCAGGCGCAGACGGAGATCCAGGGATTCGGCGGCATGACGGTCGGAACGTCGACGTTCGGCAGCGCGGCCGCGCCGACCTTCGGCGGCCGCGTAGCCATCGGCCTGACGCCCAACATCGAGGCGATTGGCGAGGCGGGCCGGCTTGCCGACATCAAGTCGCCGCTCTTCGATCTGCTCGACTTCACGTCGGTCGGCCTGCAAGTGTCGGCATGGTACGGCGAGGGCGGTGTGCGCTTCATCGCGTCTCCGCGATCCGCGGTGCGGCCGTACGCGGAGGCAACCGCCGGATTCGCGCGGCTGAACGCCGGCGTCTCCGGGTTTTCAGGACAGACCGACGCCATCGTCAACACGGGACTGAACCTGATCAACCGTACGGAGCCGATGCTGGGCGTCGGCGGCGGTCTCGAGCTCCGCGGTGGTCCGCTGTCCATCGATCTCGGCTATCGCTACAAGAAGATCTCGGCGGGAAACACCATCGCGTCGGCGCTCAATGCCGGCCGACCGTACCAAGTCAATCAAGTCAGATTGGGGATCGGCGTGCGCTTCTAATACAAAAGGAGAGGCCCGATGTCCGCTCGTCGTCCTTCTCGCCGTTCGCTGTTCGCCGCCGCCGCGTCCGCGCTGGTGCTCCTCCTCTTTGTCGCATGGCCGTGGCGCGCCGCGGGCGTCCGCGCATCCGGCGCCGACGTCGTCACTCTCGCCACCGGCAGCGCCGTGCACCTGGCGACGCCGCCGTTCCTGAAAGTGGGCGGACGCTACGCCTTCACCTGGCCGGGGGGCGGACCGCCGCAGACCTTCGTCGTCAAGGAGAAACGCGATGACGGGTGGATTCTGGTGGAGGTCGCGGACGAGACCATCAAGCCCGAGCTGTACGTGCCGGGCGAGTTCCCCACGCGATGGCTGCACGTCGGCCTTGCGGTGTCGATTCAGGAGATGCGCCCGCTCCCGTAGTTACCTCGTTAGATCCAGCGACGCACCCCCGTGCGGTACTGCTCGTACTCTTCTCGGAAGACTTCCGCGAGCTTGGCCTCCTCAACTGGAATGACAATCCAATTGACGTAGGCGATGGTGAGCGGCAGCAGGGCGACCGGCCAGAGGTGTTTCATGATTCCGGCCTCGCCCAGATACGCCACGACGAGGCCGACATACATCGGATTCCGGCTGAAGCGATATGGACCCCACGTGACCAGCGACGAAGACATTCTCCCGGGGACGGTCGTGGTGCGCACGCTGTGAAAGATCACCAGGCTCCAGCCCGCGATCGCCGCACCGGCGACGAACAAGACGGCGCCCGCAGCCCCGATCGCCGAGACCGCTTGCGGGGGAATGGACGACGGCCGCACGAATTCCACGGCAACGCCGATCAGATACGTGAGCACGAAAACCCACGGCACGGGGACGTGCAATAGAAGCCGAATCGGGTTCCGTGCTGCGCCCTGCGACCTAATATTCATGTTGCGCTCTGTGCCGCCAGGCAGGATAAGCATTTCGCGCGGCGGAGTCACGCGGACGGGGGCGCTGCAGTGCCCGTCGGCGTATTCCGCGTACTCCGCGGCTTGCGCTAAAGTGAGCGGATGCGAAATCGATCCGCTTTCATCCTCGCCGTCCTCCTCGCGTCGTGCCTCGGGCTCCTGTCGGCGCAGACACCGGCGCCGGCGTCCACGGCCGGAGTCGACCCGGCGCTCTTCAAGGGCCTGAAGTATCGCCTCGTGGGACCCTCGCGCGGAGGACGCGTGACGACCGTCACAGGCGTGCCCTCCCAGCCGCGCACCTTCTATATGGGCGTCGCCAGCGGCGGATTGTTCAAGACGATAGACGGCGGCGCGACCTGGGCCCCGATCACCGACGGCCAGGTCCCCCTCGGATCCACGGGCTCGATCGCCGTCGCGGATTCGGATCCCAACGTGGTCTATCTGGGCACCGGCTCGGACGATGTGCGGAGCAACGTGTCGACCGGACGCGGCATCTACAAATCCATCGACGCCGGCAAGACATGGACGTTCGCCGGTCTCCGAGGCGCCGGCCAGATCGGCGGCGTGCGCATTCATCCAACCGATCCGAACATCGTCTGGGTCGCGGCGCAGGGCGACGCCTTCAAGTCGAATCCGGACCGAGGCATATTCAAGACGACCGACGGCGGCAAGACGTGGCGCAAAACGCTCTTCGTTTCGGATGGCGTCGGTGCGATGGACGTCGAGCTGCAGCCGGGCAACCCGAACGTCGTTTACGCGTGGATGTCGCACCTGGAGAGGAAGCCCTGGACGATCGTCAGCGGCGGGCGCGAGGGCGGACTCTACAGGAGCGCGGACGGGGGCGAGCATTTCACGAAGGTCACCGCCGGCCTCCCGGCCGAACTGATCGGGAAGGGCAATATCGGCGTCAGCGCCGCAAGTCCCGCTCGCGTGTACGCGCTCATCGAGGCCAAGCCGGGTGGCGGCCTCTATCGATCGGAGGACGCGGGGCAGACGTGGGTGAAGATCGACGTGCAGCCGGCGTCGATCGCGTCCGGCATGCTGCAGCGTCCCTTCTATTACGACACGCTCGGCGTCGATCCGACCAACGCGGACGTCGTTTACGCCGGTGCCGAGGGCTTCTACAAGTCCGTCGACGGCGGCAAGACCTTCGCGACGATGCGGGTGCCGCATGGCGACAATCACGACATCTGGATCAGTCCGCGCGACGGCAACACGCTGATCCAGGCGAACGACGGTGGAGCGAACGTCTCGTACGACGGCGGACGCACGTGGTCCACGCAGATGAACCAGCCGACGGCGGAGATCTACGGCGTATGGCTGGACGACCAGTTTCCGTACAAGCTGTACGGCGCGCAGCAGGACAGCAGCACGGTCATCATCTCGAGCGTCGCGGACCCGTACAACCTGTCCGACTGGCGCGGCGGTCCCGGCTGCGAGACAGGCCCGATCATGCCGCAGCCGAAGAATCCCGACATCGTCTACGGGTCGTGCAAGGGACAGTACGGCGTCATGGATTTGCGGACGGGACAGGAAAGAAACTACTGGGTTGGCGCCCAATCGCTCTACGGGAATCCCGCGCGCGATCTGACCTATCGGTTCCAGCGCGTCTCGCCGATGGCGACCTCGCCGTACGATCCGGACGTGCTCTATTACGGCTCGCAGTATCTCCACCGCACGCGGGACAAGGGCGTGACGTGGGAGAAGATCTCCACCGATCTCACCGCGCATCCCGACTGCTGCCAGGGCGTCAGCGGCGAGCCGATCACGCGCGACGTGACCGGCGAAGAGTTCTACAGCACGCTGTACGCGATCGCCGAGTCTCCGCTCGAGCGCGGCGTGATCTGGACGGGATCGAACGACGGTCCGTTCCAGGTGACCCGCGACGACGGCAAGAACTGGACGAACGTCACGCCGAAGGACCTCGCGCCCGGCGGACGCGTGCAATACATCGACGCGTCGCCGCATCGCCGTGGGTCGGCCTACTTCGCCGTGTATCGCTACCTGCTGGGAGACTATGCGCCGTACATCTACAGGACCGACGATTACGGCAGGACGTGGACGCGGCTGACCGACGGCAAGAACGGCATTCCCGCCGACACGCCGACCCGCGTCGTCCGGGAGGATCCCGATCGCGAAGGGCTGCTCTATGCCGGCACCGAGTTCGGGATGTACATCTCGTTCGACAATGGAGGGCACTGGCAGCCGTTCCAGCTCAATCTGCCGCAGGTGCCGGTGACCGACATCAAAGTCCACCACAAGGATCTCGTCCTCACGACGCAGGGGCGCGCGTTCTGGATCCTCGACAACGTGAGCGCGCTGCACCAGCTCTCGTCTCAGACCACGACGTCCGCGGCGCACCTGTTCAAGCCGCGCGACGGCTATCGGACGCGCGTCAGCCCGACGCTGCTGGGACCGCAGATCGAGTACTACCTGCCGTCGGCGCCCGGGGGCGCCGTGACAATCGACATCCTCGATGCGTCGGGCGCGGTGGTGAACAGCTACAACAGCGAAGCGCCTGCGGGCGGCGGCGGCCGCGGCGGGCGCGGCGGGCGCGGCGGCGCGGGACGGGGCGGCCAGCCTGGCTCGCCGCAGCCGGGCGCGGCCGCTGGGGGCGGCGGTGCCGCCGAAGAGCAGACGTTCGATCCGGAGGCCGGCGGAGGCGGAGGAGGACGCGGCCGCGGCGCCGCGCCGCCGCCGCGCGTGACGAAGGACGCCGGCATGAATCGTGTCGTCTGGGACGTGCGCCAGGTATCGGGTCTCGCGGCGCCTCCAGGCTCGTATCAGGCGCGGCTGAAGGTCGGCGATGTCACCGAGACGCAGCCGTTCACCGTGCTCATCGATCCGCGCGTCGCCGCCGAGGGCGTCACCGTCGCGGATCTCAAGGAACAGTTCGACCACAACATGCGGATGCGCGAGTTGAGCGCCGCCGCCGTCCAGCTCGTCGCGCGCGTGCGGACGGCCATGAGCGGCGCCGACGGCGACAAGGCGGCGAAGCTGCGCGCAATCTACGAGCAGCTCGTCAACACGCCGGAGGGCGTCCGCTACAACAAGCCGGGGCTGCAGTCGCACATCCAGTATCTGGCGGGGATGACGACCGGCGTCGATCAGAAGATCGGCCGCGACGCGGTCGAGCGGTATGCGGAGTTGAAGAGGCAGCTCGACGCGCTGAAGACCCAGGCCGATCAACTGCTCGGCGCCGGCTGACGATCGCTAGGATTTGCCCAGGATTATTTCGCGCACGGTTTCAGCTGGGTTGCCATCGGAAAGATGCCCTGACTGAGGCTGCCGCCGCCGAAGCCGGGACCCCCGTTGGCGCGGTACGAGCGGATGAACTGGCTCGTCTCGTCGATCGGCAACTGCGACGCGTTCGCGCAGAAGTCCATCCAGATGCCGTCCATGCTCAGGTACTGCTCGACGTTCGACAGATAGAACGCCGAGACGATCCCGTCGTGCGCCTTCAGCCATTCGCCCACGGCGCGCACGGCTTTCGGGCCCGCGAAATTCCCGACGACCGGCACGAGAAGATTCTTCGACTCGAGCGTCTTCAGCACCTGGAAGTTCTCTTCGGTCGCCAGATAGCTGCGCAGCGTCCCCGATTCGTCGGTCCCGGTCATCAGGTCCGCATACGTGGGCGAGTTGCGAAAGCCGCCCCGTCCGCCGGGGCCGCCTGACATCCAGTATGTGAGGCTCGGTCCGTTCTCTCCGAAGAACTGATACACATAACGGATGCCCGAGACATCTTCGTCGGGCAGCGGAAAGCCGTGGGTCTTTTGCAGGTGATCCACGATCGCCTGAAAGTTCTGCTCGAATAAGCCATCGTCTTGCGGGGCGTCCGTGTAGGCCTGGAAGATCTCGCGCACGTTCGACGCCGGCGTCAGGCCGTCGGGACGCCTGCGCGAGAACAGGCGCGAGAGAAACTCCACGCGATCCGAGGACATCTCGAACAGCGCCTTGTACATGAGGTGCAAATCAAGATTGCCGCGGCGGACGTCGACGATGATCGCCATCGCGGGCTTCAGGGCGGCGATATAGGTAAAGTTCTGCTCCGGCCCGACGCCCATGTAAACGCGGCCGGGCCGCGCGACGTTTAGCAGCTCAGGGATGACCCACTGGAGCCAGATCTCGTTCGAGAGCAGGTTCTCGGATCGAAATGAGCCGTTGGGCTCCGACCAATCGGTGCTGAGCGCCCAGAACTCGGCGTCCGAGAGCCGTTCGGGAAGATGGACGGCCGCGGGCGCCGGAGCCGGAGCGGCCGCCGGCTCGGCGGGCTTCGCAGCGGATACCGCGGGCGGCTGCGAGGCGGGCGGCGTATGCCGCGCGCACGAAGGAATCGCCGCGGCGACGGCGAAGATCAACGACGCGGTTCCGGCGAGACGCTTCCACTCGATCGACAATCAGTTGACCCCGCAGCCCGCATCCTAACAGAATCCGTTCGATGCGAGGGCCGCGAGGCCGTACCCGAGGTGTGAGAGGTGCAGACGATGAAATCGACGCGAACGCTTCCGGCGGCCCTGGCCGCGCTCATTGTCGCGGCGACGGTGGCCCTTGGCGCCCGCCAGGCGCCGCCGCCCGCCGACCGGCTGACCGCCGACCTCCTCAAGGGGATCGCGTTGCGCAGCATCGGTCCGGCGATTTCGACCGGCCGCGTCCAGGACGTCGCCATCGATCCCCGATCGCCGAACACGTGGTATGTCGCGACGGCATTCGGCGGCCTCTGGAAAACCACGAACCGCGGCACGACATTCACGCCGGTCTTCGACGACGGCGGTTCCTTCACCCTCTGCTGCGTCGTCGTCGATCCGAAGAATTCGAATGTTGTGTGGCTGGGAACTGGAGAGAACGCGAGCCAGCGCAGCGCCCACTTCGGAGACGGCATCTATAAATCGACCGACGCGGGCAAGACGTGGCAGCGCATGGGGCTCGCCGCGTCCGAGCACATCGGCAACATCCTGATCGATCCGCGGAACTCGAACGTTGTCTACGTCGCGGCGCAGGGACCGCTCTGGTCCGCGGGCGGCGACCGCGGCCTGTTCAAGACGAGCGACGGCGGTGCGAAGTGGGATCGAGTGCTCTTCGTCAGCGACGACACCGGCATCAGCGACATCGTGTTCGATCCGAGGAATCCGGACATCATCTACGCGTCGGCCTATCAGCGGCGCCGCGCGGTCGGCCAGATGATCGGCGGCGGTCCGGAAGGCGGCATCTTTAAGTCGACCAACGCCGGCAGGACGTGGACGAAGCTGAAGAACGGGCTGCCGAAAGACGACGTCGGCCGCGTCGCGCTCGGCGTGGATCCGAAAAACCCCTCGCGCGTCTACGCGCTGATCAGCGCGAAGGCGCCCCGAGGACGCGGCGGCATTCCCGGCGGCGCGGGCGGTTTCGGCGCAGAATCTCCGGCCGCCGCACCGGCAACGTCAGGTCCGGCAGTCGACGAGGCCGGCTTTTATCGATCGGACGACTCGGGTGCGACCTGGGCCAGGATCGGGAAGGTCGTTTCTGCGCAGGGTGCGCGGGGTGCGCAGGGTGCGCAGGGTGCGCGCGGTGCGGCGGGCGCCGGCGGCCCGGTGGCCACAGACTGGTATCGAGGAGGCGGAGCGGCGTACTACTGCGAGATCTTCGTCGATCCCTACCAGCCGGACACGATCTGGTCGGTGAACACGAACCTCGACGTCAGCCGCGACGGCGGGAAGACCTGGCAGCAGACGGGATTCGAGAACAAGACCGGCATGCACGTCGACCACCACGTGGTCCGCTTCGATCCCTCCGATCCGAACCACATGCTGATCGGCAACGACGGCGGCATCTACGAAACCTACGATCGCGGCGACACATTCCGGTTCTTCGCGAGCCTGCCTGTGACGCAGTACTACAGGGTCTCGGTCGACAACGCGAAGCCGTTTTACCACGTGTGCGGCGGCGCGCAGGACAACTGGTCGCACTGCGGGCCCGTCGCGAGCCTGAACCGCTGGGGCGTGCGCACGAGCGACTGGTACATCGTCGGCGGGGGCGACGGGTTCCAGACGCGCAGCGATCCGGAGGATCCGAACATCGTCTACGCGCAGTCGCAGGACGGCAACATCACGCGGCTCGATCTGCGGACTGGCACGTCGAAGCCGGTTCGTCCGCGGACGGTCGCCGCGTCGTCGGCGGACGAAGGTGGACCCGCGGGGCCCCCGCCCGCGCCCATCGGCGCGCGCGGCGACGCGCCGCCGGCGGCGCCGGCGGCGAACGCGCAGGGTGCGCAGGGGGCGCAAGGTGCTGGACGGGGCGGGCGCGGCGGCCGCGGCGGCGGGCGCGGCGGAGGCGAAGGCGCCGATCGGCCCAACTGGGATACGCCGTACATCATCAGCCCGCACAATCCGCGGCGGCTGTACTGGGCGAGCCAGTTCGTGTATCGCAGCGACGATCGCGGCGACAACTGGACGCGCATCAGCCCGGATCTCACGCGCAACCTGAAGTGGGAAGAGCTGCCGATCATGGGCAAAGTGTGGCCGGCCGATTCGGTCGCCTATCACGAATCCACCACCGCGCTCAGCAACGTCGTCTCGCTCGACGAATCGCCGCTGCTCGAAGGCCTTCTGTACGCTGGAACAGACGATGGGCTGCTGCAGGTGACGGAGGATGGCGGAAAGAGCTGGCGGAAGGTGGAGCAGTTCCCGGGCGTGCCGCAGTGGACCTACGTGTCCGACGTATTTGCGTCGCCGCGCGACGCGAATACCGTCTTCGTCGCCTTCAACAACTGGCAGCGCGGCGACTACAAGCCATACCTGCTCAAGAGCACGGATCGCGGACGCACGTTCACGAGCGTCACGGGCAATCTGCCCGATCGGCACGACGTCTGGTCGGTCATCCAGGATCACGTGAACGGCAACCTCCTGTTTGCGGGAACCGAGTTCGGCGTGTTCACGAGCGTGGACGGCGGACAGCGCTGGCTCCAGCTCAAAGGCGGGATGCCGGTCGCGCAGGCGCGCGACATGACGGTGCAGAAGCGCGAGAACGATCTGGTCGTGGCGACGTTCGGGCGCGGCTTCTATGTGCTCGACGACTATTCGCCGCTCCGCGATTTCGCGTCCCCCGAATCGACGCCGGTGAACGACGCCGCGCACCTCTACTCGCTGCGCGACGCCTACATCTACAGCCAGACCGGGCTCGCGCCGGCCGGCACCGCCGGCATCGGACCGATGTCGGGCAACTGGACCGCGCCGAATCCGCCGTACGGCGCCGTCTTCACGTATAGCGTCAATGGGGCACTCCCCGCGGAGGAGAAGCTCGTCCTGACGATCAGCGACGAGGCCGGAAAGCAGGTGCGGCGGCTCGATCTCGACAAGACGTCCGGGCTGCGGCGGATCGCGTGGAACCTTCGCGCGGAGGCGCCGCCGTTGAACCCCGCCGACGCGCAGGCTGGCCGCGGCGGCTTCGGTGGCGGCGGCCGTGGCGGTCCGCCGCAAGGACCGGTGGTGGCCCCGGGCCGGTATCGCGCCACGCTGGGGCGCGTCGCCGGCGACAAGGTAACGCCCCTCGGCGGCCCCCAATCGTTCTCGGTGCTCCCGATCGAGCTGAAGTGATGCGGGATCAGCGATCAGGGATCCGGGATCAGGGATTGATGCAGTATGCGTGTATGAAAAACGGCTTGTCGCCGATCTGCAGCGCCGGGTCTTTGCGCGGTCCGAACGTCGCGCACGGCGTGTAGTGAGCGTCGATCCACGCCATCAGTTGCCGGCAGTAGTCGCGTCCGAACACGGCCGGGCCGAACTCTTCCGTCAGCCGGTCGGTGATCAGAATCAGCGGGGTGTGCGCCTCCTGCAGTTGCCGGATCGCGCGCGCCTCACCCGCTGAATTCAGATAGCCGGGCGTCACGATCTCCTCGCGCAGCGGATTGCGCCGCGCGCTGAGAAAATCGAGTGACGTGCCTTCGGGCATCACGGCGACGGCGTCGCCCGGCCGGGTCCGCGCCTCGATGAATGCCAGCGCCTCGTTCCAGGCCAGTCCAACGTCCGGCGGCACAATCATCGTTCCACGCGCCGTTTCAACCGTCACCGTGTTGCTCGCGCGATAGCGATACGCGAGAACGCCGCCGGTCACGACGGCGACGATCAGCATCAGGCCGAGCGCGATCCGCCGGAAGATGTCGCGCGCACGCGGATCGGAAAGATGGTCCGCGAACGGTCCCACCCAGAGATAGGTGAACATCACGACCGACATCGGCAGCAGAAACGAACCGTAGGCGCCGCCGCTGCGGACGTGCAGCACCATCCGCGCGAGACTGACGAGCGCGAAGACGGCGTACGTGACCACGATCGGCGTCCGCGCGCGCGGCATCAACAGCACGGCCGCCAGCAGCAGCGGCATCGCCAGATACGGTCCTTTGTCCCAGTCGAGTCCCGTGGTCAGGGAGAGTGTGATGGCCAGCGCCGCGGCCGCGCTCATCACGGTCCAGGCCCGGCGGCGATCCGTTCCGCCGGCGGCCAGGCGGCTCCCCGCGCTCACGACGGCGACGAGAATCCCCAGCTTGATCGCGGCAATCAGCACACGCCCCGCAGATTGCAGCGGCCGATCGAGGCCCGAGATGCGCCGGTTGTAGTAGGCCAGCTCCGGAGGCAGGTTATACGCGAGCAGCCAGTTGTCGGACGACAGCGCGGACCAGCCGATGCGGGCGCCGATCGCTGCATAGACAGCCGTCGTCAGGCCCACCACGGGAACGAGGAACGCGGCGCCCAAGGCGATTCTGCGCGCAGGGGAACGGCCGGCGAGGGCGGCAGCCGTCATGCCGGCCGCGAGCGCGGCCAGCCCCAGCTCCGTCTTCGCCAGCAGCGCCAGAGCCGCCACGAATCCCGCGACGACATAGGGGATCGCGGACGTACCTCGACTGTCGAGCGCCGCGGCGAGAATCGCGAGCGCGCCCAGCGAGAGGGCGGTCCCGTGCAGCGCGCTGTAGGAGTAGGGAAGGATGTAGTTTCCGGCCGGCTTGAACACGCACAGCCACATCACGCTGAGTGTCGCAATTCCCGAGGCGAGCGGATCCATGAGGCGGCGGGCCAGCCGGTAGACGAGCGCGAGAATCACGATCGCGCTCGCGATTCCGTCCGCGTACAGCACGTTCAGCGACGGGCCGAGCAGGCGAAAGAGCGTGGCGTGGAACCACGGGGAAATCGGCCCGTAGATGTGGCGGACGTCCGAGTAGAGCGCTTCGCCGGCGGCCAGCCGGAGCGGCTGGTTCATTTCGCGTCCGGTGTCGATGAGCGGGCCGCCCCAGCGATGCCACGACGCCGCAAGACCGAAGGCGAACGCCGCCGCGAGGACCGCGAGCCAGAGCCGATCGCGCCCGTTCGCTGGTAGCGCCATTTGGGCTCAGATTCTGTACCATGAGCGAACCATGCTGCACGACCTGCGTCACGCGGTCCGGAACGTGACGCGGACGCCATGGCTGTCGCTGATGATCGCCTTCAGCCTGGCGCTCGGCACGGGCGCGAACACCGCCGTGTACAGCGCCCTCGATGCATTGTTGTTTCGAGGCCCCGCCGGCGTGGCGGATCCCGGCTCGCTCGTCGACATCTATACAAGCCAGATCACCGGCGCGACGTATGGAGACTCGTCGTACGCCGATTTCCGTTCGATCGTGACTGCCGGCACCGGGCTGCAGGGAGCGGCGGCGTTCGAAGATCGCGAAGTGGCGCAGGTCCGCAGAGGCGGGAGCGCCGAGGTCCGGCGCGTTGCCGCGGTGAGTGCCGGCTCCTGGGACCTTCTCGGGCTGCGTCCCCTGCTGGGTGACTGGTCGATGCCCTGGGACGGAGAGCACCCGCCTGCCGTGATCAGCGAGGATTTGTGGGCGGCACTTGGAAGGGACCCCGCCATCATCGGCCACCCGATCTCGCTGGACGGACACGAGTATGTCGTCCGCGCGGTCGCTCCGCCGGGCTTCCGAGGCCTCCACCTCGATCGAATCTTCGACGTCTGGGTCCCCCTGGGGGATGCGGACACGGGACGCGGCGATCGTCGATTGGCGATCGTCGGCCGGCGTCGCGACGGCCGAGACCCCGATCGAGTGCAGTCCCGCCTGAACGCGCTCGCCATGGATCTCGCCCGGAGGTATCCGGATACCAACGTCGGCACCATCCACTCTCCCGATGAACCGCGGCGCATCACGGCGGTCCCGTACACCCGTACCGATCCCGCGGGCCGCTCCCGCGTCGCGCTGCTGGGGACGATCCTGATGGGGGCGACGGGCCTGCTCCTGCTGAGCGCGTGCGTGAACGCCGGATCGCTGCTACTCTCGCGCGGCATCGCGCGCAGGACCGAGCTCACGATCAGGACGGCGCTCGGCGCAGACCGCGTCAGGCTCGTGCGCGCGCTCCTGTTCGAGAGCGTGCTGGTCGCGACGGCCGGCGCCGCCGCCGGGATGCTGGCGGCGGTCTGGACGGCCGGAACGATCCCGGCGCTCTTCGCCCCCGAGCACGCGAAGCTGCTCGACACCCACGTGCAGCGGACGGTCATGCTCGCCACGCTCGCGGCCGGCGCAATCGCCGGAATCGTTTTCGGCCTCACGCCGGCGCTCGTCGCCACGCGCGCGCTCTCGCCGGACGCGCTTCGCGGGGATCCTTCCCGGCTGGGCGAGCGGACCGGCGCCGCGCGGCTGCGCATGGCGCTTGTCGCCGCACAGCTTGCCCTGTCGACGATCTTTCTCGTCGGGTCGATGCTGGTTTCGAGAGCCGTCGACGTCGCGCTGCATGTGGATGCGTCGCAGGCAGGCGGCTCGGTGGTGATTGGATCGGTCGAAACCTTCGATCAAGCCTATCGCGAGGCGGCCACGCTGCGGCTGCGGCGGACGCCGTCCGTGTCGATTGTCGGGTGGGTCGCCACACCGCCGCTGTCGCGCGCCGTGCGCCGCGTGTTCCGCATCCAGCGCGGCGCGCTTCGGGAGTCGGTCGAGCTCGACATCAACTTCGCGTCGCCCGAGTACTTCTCCGCGATGCGAATGCCGATTCTCGACGGCCGGTTCTATACGCCGCAGGACGACCTCGACGGCGCCGAGCCGGTTGTCGTCAACGAGACGCTCGCGCAGCGATACTTCGCCGATCGCGCGTACGGGCGTACGCTGACCGACAGCCTGGGGCAGAGCGTCAGGATCGTCGGCGTCGTTCGAACCCGCAGCTATCGCGCGCTCGAGGGACCGCCGCAGCCGATGGTGTACTACCCGATGACGCGCGACACGGCGCGCGTGTTCTATGCCATCGCTCGAGTGCACGGCGACGCCGGGACGCCGGAGCGCGACGTATTCCAGCAACTGAATCAGGCGGGCCGGACGCGCAGCCTGGAGGTCTACAGCTTCCAGACGCACCTCTCGCGGGCGCTTGCCACGGACCGGCTCACGGCCGTCCTGATTGCCGCGTGCGGCATCATCGCATTGGCGCTCGCGATCGTCGGCGTGTACGGAGTGATGGCCGACACCGTCCGCCGGCGTACACGCGAGATTGGCCTCCGCCTCGCGCTCGGCGCGGGCCCGCTCCATCTCGTGCGGAATCTGCTCGCCGCGAGCCTGGCGCCTGCGTGCTCGGGCGTCGTGGCCGGCGTCTGCGCCGCTGCGCTGGTCGCGCGCATCGGCCGCTCCTTCGTCTTCGAGATCCCTGCCCCCGACGCCCCGACACTCGCAGGTGTCGTGGCAGGACTGTTGACGCTCGTCCTGATTGCCGTGGCCCCGTCTGTGTACCGCGCGCTGCACGTGAGTCCTCTCACTGCGCTCAGGGATTCGGAGTAAGCGTCCGCGGGGCGCTCGTCGTAACATCGCGAATAGTTCCTCTCACCTGGAGTAGCGCCGTGACCCGATTCAGCGCAGCCGCCCGCAGTCCGCGCAGCAACACCTTGAAATTCAATCATTTACGTCGAGCGGCCGTGCTCGGCGTCGCGCTCGCCGCGCTGGGCTTCCCGCTCTTCGCCGGACGGCCGTTGGCGCAGGGCGGCGCGCCGGCGCCGGCCGAGCCGGTCATCAATGAGTCCGCCGATCCGCTGCTTCACAGTTTCCGGTTTCGCTCGATCGGTCCGGCGAGCATGGGCGGCCGCATCGACGACATCGCGGTGTCGGAGAGCGATCCGAACGTCATCTACGTCGGCTACGCCGTCGGAGGCGTGTTCAAGTCCGAGAACAACGGCGTGTCGTTCCAGCCCGTCTTCCAGACGTACAACACCGCGTCGATCGGCGACATCGCCATCCATCCGCGAGATCCGAACATCGTGTACGTGGGTACGGGCGAGGCGAACAATCGGCAGACCGCCTCGTTCGGCGACGGCATCTACAAGACGACCGACGGCGGCAAGACGTTCACGAACATCGGACTGAAAGACACGCAGACGATCGCGCGCATCGTGATCGATCCGAAGAATCCGGAGACCGTGTACGTGGCGTCACCCGGGCATCTCTTTGGACCGAATCCCGAGCGCGGCGTCTTCAAGACGACCGACGGCGGCAAATCCTGGAACAAGATCAAGTTCATAGACGACGACACGGGGTTCACCGACATCGTGCTGGATCCCGCCAACAGCAGCATCGTCTATGCCGCCAGCTATCAGCGGCGCCGCAGCGGCTGCTGCTTCAACGGCGGCGGGCCCGGCAGCGGAATCTGGAAGAGCACCGACGCGGGAAAAACCTGGACGAAGCTCACCGGCAGCGGGCTCCCGCCCGGCACATACGGCCGCATCGCGCTCGACGTCTCGCGCTCGAATCCCAACGTCGTGTACGCCCAGATCGAGGCGGGAGAAACGGGAGCGCCCGAGCGGACGCCGCCGGTCGAGCAGGGGGCGGCGACGGAAGCGACGCCGCCGGGAGCGGCAGCGGTGACGACGGCGCCGGCCGGTGGGGCGCCCGGCGCTCAGCAGCCTCCGGCCGGGCGCGCGGGCAGAGCCGGACAGCCCGCCGCGGCGGATGTCGGCCGGGGCGGCGGCGGACGCGGCGGCTACGACTGGTGCAACAACGCGGGACCGAACAAGGGATTTCCGGCGCCGGGACGCGGCGGCTTCGGCGGCGGCGGCGGCGCCCAGGAAGCGGCGCCGCCTGCCCCGCGCGTCGTGCCCGCACTCAATCCGACCCGCGGAGGCGTGCTCCGGTCCGACAACAAGGGGCAGACGTGGACGCTGTTGAGCAACTGCAATTCGCGTCCGATGTATTTCAGCCAGCTCCGCGTCGATCCGTTGAACGACAAGACGATCTATGTCGGCGGCCTTCCCGTCGCGAAGTCGCTCGACGGCGGCAAGACGTTCGCCACGCTCGACACGGCCGGCGGCTACGGCGAACCGGGCCACGTCGATCAGCACGCGATCTGGATCGATCCGAAAAACTCGAAGCACATCATGGAAGGCAACGACGGCGGCCTCAACGTGAGCTGGGACCAGGGGAAGTCGTGGGACTACGTCAACACGATGGCGACGGCGCTCGCCTACGTCGTGACCGCCGACATGCGGCATCCCTACTACGTGTATGTCGGCCTGCAGGACAACGGCAGTTGGGGCGGCCCCAGCGCCGTGCGCGGGCGCGGCGGCATCATGAACTCTCACTGGTTCGGCATCGGGGGCGGCGACGGGTTCTACACCGCGGTCGATCCGACCGACTACAACATGGTCATCACCGAGTCGCAGGACGGCAACACCAACCGCTACGACCTGCGGGTGGGCCGCGGCCAGAGCATCCGCCCGAATGCGGGCGGCGGTCGCGGCGGCCGTGGGGGCGGCGGCGGACGCGGTGGGCGCGGCGCGGCGCCGGAGCCTGCGGGAAATCCGGCGGGCGGAGCCGCCGGCGCGCCCGGTGCTGAAACGGCGCCGCCCGTGCAGGCCGGGGGTCAGGCCGGTTTCGGCGGCCGCGGCGGGCCGCCCAACGTGATCAACGCGATTCCGGGCGACGTGTACCGATTCAACTGGAACACGCCCGTGATCATGTCGCCGCACAATCCGAAGATCGTGTACCTCGGCGGCAATCATCTCTTCAAGTCGTACAACCAGGGCGATACGTGGGTCGCGAGCAACGACGACCTGACCAAGAAAGTCGATCGCAACACCGTGCCGATGATGGGCGTGCCGGGCAACGTCACGCAGCTCTCGAAGAACGACGGCGTCGTCTCCTACAGCACGATCATCAGCATCTCCGAATCGCCCGTCATGCCAGGCATCGTCTGGGCCGGTACCGACGATGGGAACCTGCAGGTGAGCCGGGACGGCGGCGCCACGTTCACGGAAGTCGGCAGGAACCTGCCGGGCCTGCCCGCCAACAATCAGTACTGGATCTCGCGCGTGGACGCGTCGCATTTCGATCAGGGCACGGCGTACGTGTCCGTCGACGGGCATCGCAGCGACGATCTGAAGCCGTACGTGTTCGTGACGCACGATTTCGGGAAGACCTTCCAGAGCATCACCGGCAACCTGCCGGCGTACGGCAATGTGCAGGTGATCCGCGAGGATCCGAAGAACAAGGATCTGCTCTACGTCGGGACCGAGTTCGGCCTGTTCGTCTCGCTCGACGCCGGCAAGGGCTGGCAGAAGTTCATGAACAACTATCCGACGGTGCGGACCGACGACATCCTCGTCCATCCGCGCGAGAACGATCTCATCGTCGCCTCGCACGGCCGCAGCGTCTGGATCGCCGACGACATCACGCCGCTGCAGCAGCTCACGCCCGCGGTGCGCGAGTCCGACGCCGCGCTGTTCGACATCCGGCCGGCCGTGGCGTGGCTGAACGATCAGCAGAACAACCAGCAGGTCGGCGGGCAGAAGGTGTTCGTCGGCGAGAATGCGCCGCGCGGCGCTGCGATCAATTACTACCTGAAGTCCGCGGCGGGGGGCGACGTGAAGATCAGCATCGCGGACGTGAACGGCCGCGTGATCCGCACGCTCGACGGCGCGAAGGCGGCGGGCATCAACCGGGTCATGTGGAACCTGGCGCCCACGCCGCCTCCGGGCCAGCAGGGCGGAGGCTTCGGCGGCGGCGGGGGCGGCGGACGCGGCGGTGTTGCCGCCGTGGAGCCGGGGACGTATGTCGTCACGCTGGAGGTCGGCGGCAAGAAATACACCAAGCCGCTCCAGGTGTTGCCGGATCGCTGGCTGGGCGAACGGTAGTCTGGAAATTTGGAGATTTGGAAATCGGGTAATTTGGAAATCTCGATTACCCGATTACCCGATTACTTAGATTTCTTTTTGCTCTTCGCGGCGGTGTCGGGCTTGACGTCGACGTCGGTGGCCGTCATGCGATACATGATGGTCACCTTCGCGCCGACCTTCAGGTCGCCCTTCACTTTCGTCCCGGCATCCCGCCCGATTTCCCACTTGTCGGCCCCCTTCTGCACGACAATCGCGTCGGGCCGCACCTCGAGCACCGGTCCGGTCACCTGATAGGTCTTCATCGCCGCCGCGGCATAGAGCGCGGCGCCGGCCGCCATCGAGACGATGGCCAGCGTCAGAATCAGAAGCTTTTTCATGAGCGCACCTCCAAAACGAATCGGTACTATAGAATCTTTTTCCCGCGGTTGTCGGGAAAAAAGGTGGACGTATGAATCTGAGGGCAGGACGGGCGATCGCGCTGATTTCGTTGCTCACCGGATTTGCGGCACCCGCCGCCAGTCAGACGCCCGCGCCGGCCGCGGACGTCCTCGGTAAATGGAACCTGACGTTTTCAACGCAACAGGGTGTCATTCCGTCGACGCTCGTGCTGAAAAAAGACGGCGACAAGATCGCCGGCACGATCGCGTCCGAGCACGGCGAAGGAGCGGTCGAAGCCCACGTGAAAGGCCAGGATCTGACGGTGCTGTTCACGTTCCAGACGCAGAGCGGACCCATCGCGATCGAGATGGACGGCACGGTCGACGGCGACGCCGTCAAAGGGTCGTTCACCGCCGGCGGCAGCCCGGCCGGATCCTGGGAAGGGCGGAAGGCGAAGGAGACGCCATCCCAGGACTCGAAAGATCCAAAGGATTCGAAGACGGATCTGACCGGGACTTGGAACGTGACGCTGGAGCTCCCGAACATGACCGCGACGCCGACCTTCGTATTGAAGCAGGACGGCGAGAAGGTGACCGGCGACTACATCAGCGCGCAGTACGGCAAGTTTCCGATCAGCGGCACCGTCAAGGGCTCGGACGTGAGTCTCTCGTTTTCGATGAACGTCGAAGGCACGTCGCTGAATGTCGCCTATACCGGCAAGGCGGACAAGGACGAGATCAAAGGCTCGGTGTCGTACGGCGACATGATGAGCGGTACGTTCACCGCCGCGAGGAAAAAATGATCCGCAAACTCGCGTCCGGCGGCTACCGCCTGTATTCGCGCAAGAAGGATCCGAAAACGGGCAGGCGCCGCAATCTGGGCACGTTCAAGAGCCTGGCGGCCGCGAAGCAGCACGAACGCGCCGTGCAGTTCTTCAAACGCCACTAGTGTCCTGAATTTGAAGTTCGTTCACAAAAACGAGCGACACTGGCGAGAATTTCGTCGGCGGACTTGGTCCAAACAAAGGGCTTGGCGGTTTCGTTAGTGACGACGAGATAGCTGTCGATGGCGTCGACCAGCTCGCGCGTGCTGCGATGAATGCCGCGGCGAATCTGTTTCTCGGTGAGTTCGACAAACCATCGTTCGACGAGGTTGATCCACGACGCGCTGGTCGGGGTGAAGTGCACATGGTACCGCGGTCGTTTCGCGAGCCACCGCCGGATCAGCGCCGTTTTATGGGTGGCATAGTTGTCGAGAATCAGATGGACGTCGAGATGGCGGGGCACCCGGGCGTCGATGGTATCGAGAAATCGGCGGAATTCCCGCGCGCGGTGGCGCGCGTGACACTCGCCAATGACGCGACCGCTGCGGACATCGAGCGCCGCAAACAGCGTCGTCGTCCCGTGGCGGATGTAGTCATGCGCGTGGCGTTCCGGTTGACCGGGACGCAGCGGCAAGACGGGCGCACTGCGATCGAGCGCTTGAATCTGCGATTTTTCGTCGACGCTCAGCACCAACGCTCGTTCGGGAGGCTGCAGGTACAGCCCGACGATGTCGCGGACCTTCTCGATCAAGAGCGGGTCTTTCGACAGTTTGAACGTTTCGGTCCGATGGGGTTGCAACGCGAAGGCCCGCCAGATGCGGCTCACCGCGGTTTGGCTGAGGCCACTCGCGCGCGCCATCGACCGCGTACTCCAGTGCGTCGCATCGCGCGGCGTCGATTCCAGCGTCATCGTGACGACCCGTTCGACGGCGTCATCAGAGATTCGCCGTGGCGCGCCGGGGCGAGGTTCATCGAGCAGCCCATCGAGCCGACGGCGCAGAAATCGCCGTCGCCATTCCCGGGCGGTCGCCCAACTGATGTCCTCGTCCCGGGCGACGTGGAGGATCGGTTTGCCCTCCGCACTCGCCAAGACAATCCGGGCGCGCAGTGCCAGCGCCTGCGCCGTGGTCGGCCGACGGGCCCAACGTTCCAATGTCGCTCGCTCGTCTGCGCTCAGCGTCACCGGCGGAATCGCACGACCGTTCGCCATGGGCGCCTCCTTTGTACCCGAGTACGAGAGGCGCGATGATGATGTTCAAGAATTTCTAACTCAGGACACTAGTGGGAGTTAGTACCGCCAGCTCGTCTTGTCCGCGCCGGCCGGCGCGGACTTGTCGATCTGCCTCGTCATTTTCTCCAGCAGTTCGGATGCCCGCGGCCCCCAGCAGTGCGGGGCGCGGCGCTGGAAGACGATCTCGCCCGTCCATTTCGGGTTGTCGGCTTTCGAGAGAAACGCGTTCAGGTTCTCGACCGCGTCGTTGAGATAGTACGAGTCCATGTCGCCGACGTAGACGTTGATCTTCCCGGCCACGCGCGGGCCGATCGTCGTCCAGGTGGTCTTCAGGACGTCCAGCAGATCGAACTTCTTCCACCTCTCGGCGACCGCGTGATCGATGGCGCCCGTCTCCTTGTTCCAAATGCGCTGCGGGTATCCGTTCGCGCCCACGGGCGAATAGGTCGCCTCCCAGATGTCCCACTGGCCGCCGGATCGCGATTTGTCGCCGAGCGTGAGCTCGTAGTGGTTCTCGTCCTTCATCATCGAGACGATGTTGCCGTCTGGATGCCGCTCGTTTGGCCGATCGATCTTGATCCACCCGTCGTCGACGAAATACGCGTTGGCGTCCTTGTAGACGTTCACGATCTGGTGATAGGTGAAGTCGACCGAGTCGGGGCAGCTCGCGAACGTGCCGCCGTAGAAATCCGGATAGAAGATCTGATGGGCGAGGGCGATCCAGCCGCCGGTGGATCCGCCCGAGAGCATGCGCGCCCACGGCTGCCGGATGACGCGGAACCGCGTCTCGATCGCGGGGAGGAGCTCCTGCATGATCGCTTCGCCGTAAGGGCCGTTGTTCTCGGAGTTCACGCCGTACGAATCGTCGTAGTACGGCGACGGATGCTGCAGCGTCACGTAGATGAACCGCGGCGTGCCCTCCGCCATCCACATCCTGTCGAACTCGCCGGCCGATCCGAATCCGCCCGGCGCCCGCAGCGAGAAATGCCCCTGGATGTAGTTCACGGGATAGTGGACGCTGGGATGCTTCTCGTAGTCCTTCGGCAGCAGGATCGTGGCGCCGAGGAAGATCGGCTGTCCCCACCACTTCGTGAGCACCTGGCTCTGAATCCTGATCCGCTTCACCATGTCGGTGTCTGCCGGCGGCACGATAGGCGGAATCACCTTGTCGGCGACGAGCCGGATCGGCGTGGGCGAGCCGGGATCGACGCGCACTTTCACCGGGTCGCCGTAGAGGTTTCCCGGCGATCGTTTCCAGTTCTGTCCCTCCCACTGATCCATGTGCAGCCAGACGGTGTGGCCGTCGCTGCGGGGGAACCGCGTGTAGACGTTCACGAACGGCTGCACCCAATACTCGCCGGGCGGAACGTCGCGCAGGCTCGCGACTGGATGCCCGCGGTCGGCGGCGGTGATGGCGATACTGGTCTCCGGCTTGAGCTGCTCGACGTAATGCGAGAAGAGCGGCGCCCCCGTGGTATCGCTCTGCTGGATCGGCGACGGCTGATTCTCCCGGCTGATCGCGAGGTAGACCATCCCGGTCACGGGAGAGGCGTGCGCGGCGGCGGTGAATGCGATTTCCACCCGCAGTCCGCGGGACGCGGGCTGGGCGGCGGAACGAATCGCGGCGGTCGCGCCCAGGGCGGCGAGCAGCGCGGACGCGCACAGGAGCGTGCGGCGGTGCATCATGGTGCGAGTATGCTAGCGCAATGCGCATTGTGGGAGCCGCTCTGCTGATGGGCACGATTGGATTTCTGCCGGCTCATCCTTCGACCCGCTCCGTCCGGCCGGCGCAGGCTGGCGGGCACGCTCCAACCTATGGCTACCAGGTGGTGCGGTCCTATCCCCACGATCACGGCGCCTTCACGCAGGGATTGATCTTCCGGAACGGGTTTTTCTACGAAGGCACCGGGATGAACGGGCAGTCCGGCATCCGCAAGGTGAAGCTCGAGACGGGCGAAGTGCTGCAGCACAAGGCTCTGGGATCGGAGTACTTCGGCGAAGGCATCACTGACTGGAAAGGGACGCTCCTCGAGATCACCTGGAAATCGGAAATCGGGTTCGTCTACGACATCGACAGCTTCGCGCAGACGAAGACGTTCAGCTACCAGGGCGAGGGCTGGGGACTCACGCACGACGGCACCCGCATCATCATGAGCGACGGGTCGGCGCAGCTTCGCTTTTTCGATCCGGCGACGTTGACGGAAACCGGCCGGATCACGGTCCACGACGAGGCCGGTCCGGTCGAGCGCCTGAACGAGCTCGAGTACGTCAAGGGAGAGATCTACGCGAACGTGTGGCAGACCGATCGCATCGCCCGCATCGCGCCCAAGGACGGACGCATCGTCGGCTGGATCGATCTGGCCGGCCTGCTGTCGCCGGCCGAGCGGGCCGGCAGCGACGTGCTGAACGGCATTGCGTACGATGCCGCCGCGGATCGTCTCTTCGTGACGGGAAAATGGTGGCCGCGCGTGTTCGAAATCAAGCTTGTGAAAAGGTGACGTTGGGAGTTGGGAGTTGTGAATTGACTCGGGCGGACTAACGGGCCGCGGTTCGCGCGGCGCGGCGAATCGCACGCCGATGCGTAATCCGCCAGGCGATTGCGACGAGGACTGCCAGCGCGCACAGCTCGACGTACACTTTTTCCGCGTCGATGAAATCGACCGGGCGATTCTTCAGTTGCGGATCCGCGATCACGCCGTGCGCGAAGAACACGCCCGCGGCCGCGTAGGTCGTGTAGTGGATCGCCTTCCACCGATGCCGGCCGAGCGCGCTGCGTACTCCCTTCAGCGACGTGATGACCACGATCGCGACGAGATAGAGGCCTGCCGCGCCGAGCGTGTTCGAGAGCGGCTGCACCGGCGAGTGAATCGGCACGAGCACGTCCGACAGCGTGAAACGCGGATCGGAGGAAAAGAGCAGGACCGCGGCATGCACCGACGCCGCGGCCAGCGCGATGTAGCCCGTCCAGTTGTGGAACGTGAACAGCTTGATGCGCAGTCTTGGCCACTGCCGCGTCGGGTTGTAGCCGACCGAGAGCAGCAGCCCCAGCAACAGATTGACGGTCAACAAGCCGACCGCGCCGAGCGCGATGGTTCCGGAGAGATCGACCGCGGACACTCGTGGATCCTACGCCAGCCGAACCGTGTCCGCTTACCGTGTGTTGTAGTCTGACAGGGATGATCAGAGAGCGGACGATCGAAACGGCTGGCCGGCGTATCGCCTGGATCGAGGCCGGCGCTGGGTGGCCGGTCATTCTGCTCCATGCGTTTCCGTTCAACGCCGACATGTGGCGCCTGCAGCTGGCGAACGTGCCCGGCGGCTGGCGCTTCATCGCGCCGGACCTTCGCGGCTTCGGCCAGACCCCGTTGCACCGGCACGACGCGAATCCGGACGAGGCGGCCGTCGCGTTGACGCTGGATGACTATGCGACCGACGTTGGCTGCCTGATGGATGGGCTCGAACTCGACACCGCGGTCATCGGCGGCTTGTCGATCGGCGGCTACGTCGTCTTCGCGCTGTTCAGGCAGGCGCCATCGCGATTCTCGGGGATGTTGCTCGCCGATACCCGTCCGCAGGCCGACACCGCGGACGCGCGCCGCGGCCGCACGGGACTCCGGCAGATTCTGGCGCAGCGCGGACCATCGGGCGTCGCCGACGAGATGCTGCCGAAGCTCTTGAGCGAACGGACTCTCCAGGAGCGTCCAACGATCGTCGAGCATGCCCGTCAGATCGTCGAAGCGAACCAGCCGCGCGCCATCGACGCCGCAATCGGCGCGATGATGACCCGGCCAGATTCGACGGGCGATCTTCCGCGAATCGCCTGCGCCACGCTGGTGATGGTCGGGGCCGACGACACGGTGACGCCCCCGTCGGACGCCGAAGCGATGCAGCGCGAAATCCCGCGCAGCACGCTGACGGTCATTCCCGACGCCGGACATCTTTCCAATCTCGAGCAGCCCGACGCGTTTTCGAAGGGGCTGCGCGATTTCCTCTTCGCGCACCTCTGATTCCGCGCCGCGCGCCTCGTGCCTCGCGCGTCGGGTATGATCGACCGATGCGCCGCTGGATTCCCCTGTTGATCGTCGCCGCCGCCGCCGCGCTGCGGGCCCAGCAGTTCACTCCCGCGCCGGGCGCGGAGCTGCTGCACCGGCCGCTCGATCAGATTCTCGACGTGAACGTCAGGGACGGCCTCGTGTACTACCGCGCGCTGAAAGCCGAGCGCGGGCGGCTCGATCGCTATATCGCGTCTCTCAATGTCGCGCCCGCCACCTACGAGGGCTGGTCGGCGGCGCAGAAGACCGCGTTCTGGATCGACGCCTATAACGCGTTCGTTCTCGAGACCGTGATCAATCACTATCCGCTGCACGGCACGATCAAACAGATCCCTGGTGCCTTCGACAAGACCGTCTGGCGCGCCGCCGGACGCTCGGTGACGCTCGATCAGATCGAGAAGACCGTCCTGCCGGAATTCAAGGATCCGCGGGTCTATCTGGCGCTCGGCCGCGGCGCCGTCGGGAGCGGACGACTCCGGAGCGAGGCGTACACGGCCGATCGTCTCGAGAAACAGCTTGCCGACATCCGGGCCGAGTTCGTGGCCGACACGCACATGTATCGTCTCGATCGCCTGGCGAACACGCTCTCGGTGACGCCGATCCTGAGCTGGCGCGAGGCCGAATTCGTCGCCGCGTACGACAAAGGCGATCCGGCACCCGGCGTCGTCCAGCGCTCGCCGCTCGAACGCGCCATCGTCGCCTTCATCTATCCGAATCTGCTGCCGTCCGAGAAGGAGATCGTCCAGCAGAACCAATGGAAGATGGCGTTCATGGAGATGGACTGGCGGCTGAACGATCTGACGGGCGGGCGCGGCGAGTGAACACGAAGCGGCGAGCGCAATGGAGCGAGCTCAAGCGAGGGGCCGGAGGGAACCGCCGCGAAGCGGCGGCCCCGAGCGCTGAATAATGGATCTGGGACTCGCCGGCAAGATTGCCCTCGTCACCGGATCGAGCCGCGGGCTCGGCCTTGCAAGCGCGCGGGCGCTCGTTGCGGAGGGATGCCGCGTGTGCCTCTGCGCGCGGGGGGCCGAGACGCTCGCCGAGGCGGCGCTCGAAGTCGAAGCTGCGGCGAAGCGGCCGAACATGATCGCGACGGTTCAGGCCGACGTCTCCACCGTGCCCGGGATCGAGCTGGTCGTCAACCGCACGGTCGAGACCTTCGGCGGGCTCGACATTCTCGTGAACAATGTCGGGCGCGCGGCGGGATCGGATCTGCTGGGCACCACGGACGCGGAGTGGCAGGCGGCGTTCGACGAAACGCTGTTCCCGGCGATCCGCGCCTCGCGGCTGGCCGTGCCTCACATGAAACAGCGCGGCGGCGGGGCGATCGTCATGATCACGTCCATCTGGGGCCGCGAGTCGGGCGGACGGATGACCTACAACGCCGTGAAGGCCGCGGAAACGAGCCTGGCCAAGGCGCTCGCGCAGCAGCTCGCCTCGGCGAACATCCGCGTCAACAGCGTCGCGCCCGGATCGATCATGTTCCCGGGCGGATCGTGGCACAAGCGGCAGCAGGTCGATCCTGACGGCATCGCCGAGATGATCAAGCGCGATCTGCCGTTCGGCCGCTTCGGCCGCCCCGACGAAGTCGCCTCGCTCGTCGCGTTTCTCGCCTCGCCGCGCGCCTCCTGGATCAGCGGAGCGTCGCTGGTTGTCGACGGATGCCAGGGACGGAGTAATTTGTAAATCTGGAAATGTGGAAATTTGGAAATTTGGTAATCTTCGTTCGATCTTCCAATTTCCACATCTCCCAGTTTGCAAATTGACATGATTCAGTCGCTCGCGGACACGCTCTTCAAGTACCTCGTGATCGAGGTCCTGCTCCTGTCGGGCGTCGTCCTGACGATGCGGACGGGGTTCGTGCAGGTGCGGCGCTTTGCGGAGGCATGGCGGGTCGCGTTCGTGCGCCGCGCGGCCGGGACCACGGGCGTGCTGACGCCATTCCAGGCGTTCATGACGGCGCTGTCGGCGTCGATCGGCACCGGCAACATCGCCGGTGTGGCCACGGCCATCGTGTCCGGTGGGCCGGGCGCATTGTTCTGGATCTGGGTCTATGGCTTCGTCGCCATGGCGATCAAGTTCGCGGAAGCGACGCTCGGCCTCAGTTTCCGCGACGTGCAGGGGACGACGGTGTTGTCGGGGCCGATGTACTACCTGCGCGACGGCCTGAAGTCGCCCGCGCTCGCATGGACGTTCGCCTGCGTCGCGGCCGTCGCCGCGCTCACGACGACGCCGTTCACACAGCCGAACTCCATCGCGCTCGTGGTGAACAGCGTGTTCGGCATACCGAAGGTCGCGATTGGCGTCATCGTCGCCGTCCTCACCTGGCTCGTAATCATCGGCGGCATCAAGTCGATCGGGCGCGCGGCCGAGAAGCTGTCGCCACTCAAGGTCGGACTGTACCTGGTCGGCGGACTGATCGTCATCGTTTTCAACGCCGGACGGATTCCTGGAGTATTCGCGCTCGTGTTTCGCGAAGCGCTCTCTCCGCGGTCGGCCCTCGGATTCGGCCTGTTCATCGCGATGCGCTACGGCATCGCGCGCGGCATTTACGCGAACGAGGCGGGCTACGGCACCGCGGCGGTCGCATACGGCACCGCGCAGAGCTCGCAGCCGGTCCAGCAGGGCCTCAATGCCATCATCGAGGTGTTCACCGTCTCGTTCGTCACGTCGACGATCAGCGCGCTCACCATCCTGCTCACCGGCGTGTGGCAGACCGGCGTAACGAGCAGCGCGGCGGTCGCGGCCGGCTTCAACGCGGTGATGCCGACCGTCGGCGGCTGGATTGTCGCCTTCTGCGTGTTTCTGTTCGGCTACACGACCCTGATCGGCTGGGCGTACTACGGCGAGCAGTTCTTCGAGTACATCCTCGGCCGCAGGGTGACGATGCCGTACCGCTGGATTTATTGCCTGCTGATTCCGTTCGGCGCGATCACGAAAGTCGAAGTCGTCTGGGCGTGGGGCGATCTCATGAACGCGCTGCAGGTCTTCCCGAATCTGATCGGCGTGATCGGCTTGAGCGGGATTGTCGCGAAGATCGCCCGCGAGCAACTGACGACGAATCGATAACACTTGAAGCCTTGGGCGTTGGGCGTTGGGTTGGTTTCGCCTCTTGATCGCCCTCCGTGTCCCTGCTAGTATCGGTCCGCAATCCTCTCGGCCGCAGTAGCTTACGTCCCTATGACGCCCTCATCGCTCCCCGTCGTCGCCGGTGACAAGGACCGTTTGCTTCAGGAAGCCGTGGCGCGGCTGGGGCTCTCCCCCAAGCCGGGCGGGGCCGACGCCGATGCAATCGTCACGGCGACGCGCCGGCTGCCGGCCGTCCCGGCCAGTTACGCGCCGTTCCCGACCGGCACCGATCCGAAGCTGCGCGCCGCGCTTGCGGCGCGCGGGATCGAGCAACTCTACACGCACCAGGCCGAAGCCTTCGCGCACGCGCTCGCGGGCCGTCATGTCGTGACGATCACGCCGACGGCGTCCGGCAAGACGCTCTGCTACAACGGACCTGTCCTGGACGCGATCCTGAAGGATCCCTCGACGCGCGCCTTGTATCTGTTTCCGACGAAAGCGCTCGCGCAGGATCAGCTCGCGGAGCTGCACGCGCTGTCCGAGCTGGCGATCCAGCACGGCGCTCCGGAGATCGCCGTGTTCACGTACGATGGCGATACGCCGTCGGACGCGCGCCGCGCGATCCGCGGCAAGGCGCATGTCGTCCTCAGCAATCCCGACATGCTGCACTCGGGGATCCTTCCGCACCATCCGCGCTGGGCGAAGCTCTTCGAGAACCTGAAGTTCGTCGTCATCGACGAGCTGCACGCATATCGCGGCGTGTTCGGAAGCCATCTGTCGAACATCATGCGGCGGCTTCACCGCGTCTGCCGGCATTACGGCTCCGATCCGGTGTTCATCTGCTCGTCGGCGACGATCGCCAATCCGCGCGAGCTCGCCGAGGGACTGACGGGCCGGCGTTTCGAGCTCGTCGATCGCAGCGGCGCGCCTCGCGGGGAGAAGTTCTTCCTGTTCGTGAATCCGCCGGTCGTGAACGCGGCGCTCGGGATCAGGCGGTCGTATCTGACGGAAGCGCGGCGGGTCGCGCTCGAGTTCCTGAAGCACAACCTTCAACTGATTCTCTTCGCGCAGAGCCGGCTCGCCACCGAAATCCTGACGACGTACCTGAAGGATGCGTATCAGGGTCCGACGGGCGCGTCGGATGCCGTCCGCGGGTACCGCGGAGGATATCTGCCGAACCGGCGCCGCGAGATCGAGCGCGGCCTGCGGGAAGGCGCCGTCCGTGCCGTGGTCTCGACCAATGCGCTCGAGCTGGGAATCGACATCGGCGCGCTCGACGTCGCGGTGATGGCGGGGTATCCCGGCACGATTGCGGCGACGTGGCAGCGCGCGGGCCGTGCGGGCCGCCGGTCGACGAGATCGGCCGCCGTCCTCGTCGCCAGCAGCGCGCCGATCGACCAGTTCATCATCCGCAACCCGTCGTACTTTTTCGACGCCTCGCCCGAACACGCGCTCATCAATCCCGACAACCTCCACATTCTCGTCGATCACGTGAAGTGCGCCGCATTCGAGCTGCCGTTTGCGGCAGACGATGGATTCGGGCAGGAGAACGTGCAGGAAATCCTGTCCGTCCTCTCGGAAGAAGGCTTCGTGCATCACGCCGACGGCCAGTGGAACTGGACGCACGAGTCGTACCCGGCCGATGCCGTCAGCCTGAGATCGGTCTCGTCCGACAACTTCGTGGTCGTCGATATCACGCGAGGCGAGCGCGTGATTGGCGAAACGGATTTTTCGAGCGGTCCGGCGACGCTCCACGAAAAGGCGATCTACATCGTCGAGGGACAACTCTTCCAGGTCGAGCGGCTGGACTTCGACGGCCGGAAAGCCTACGTCCGATCGGTCGACTGCGACTACTACACCGACGCGATTACGTATACGAAGGTGACGATCCTGGATACATTCGCGACGGAGGTTGGAGGTTGGGAAAGGGAGGATGGGGAATCGTCGTCCCGACCTCCCGTCCCCGACCTCTGGCCTCGTTACGCGAAGCGCTCCCATGGCGAGGTCCACGTCGTCTCCCGCGTGGTGGGATTCAAGAAGATCAAGTTCTACACGAACGAAAACGTCGGGTCCGGGGAGCTGGATCTGCCGGAGCAGCAGATGCACACCTCGTCCTACTGGCTGACCATCCCGTCGGCGGTGATGATGTCGCTGCCATATGGCGGCGACGATCGGCGCGACGGCGTGATCGGGCTGGCGTTCGCGATGCGGCACGTCGCGCAACTGCTCCTGATGTGCGATCGGCACGACATCGGCGTGTCGATCGACGGCGGGTCGCTGGACAGATCGACGCGGACGGGCGGAAGAGGCGGCGTGCCGGAGGCGCTTCAGGCCGAGCCCAACATCTTCATCTACGACAACTATCCGGGCGGGATAGGCTTCAGCCGCCCGCTGTTCGATGTGCACGCCCAGCTTCTGGCGCGGACGCGCGAGCTGATCACCGGGTGCCCGTGCGAGTCAGGCTGCCCCTCCTGCGTCGGACCGGAGGGGAACACCGGTCCCCACGCCAAGGTGGTCGCCTCGGAGATCCTCGAAAGATTGCTGCTTGGAGCGAGAGTGTGGTGAGTCGGCCGTGGCCTCGTGATGCCGGGGGAGGCTGGCGGTGGATCTGACGTCGAGACTTCGATCCATCGTTCGTCCCCAGGGCGCGACTCCCAGGGAACTGACCTACGAGCCCGACACCGGACGCTACGAGGCCACGATCGATCTGGATCGCGTGGCCGACGTGCTGGGCGGGCGGATCGTCGCGAACGATTTCGGGCGCGCGCTCGTCGTCGATCGGCGCTACGAATCCGAGCGTTTTCATGGCCAGCGGCGCGTCGGCGAGTGCGCGTTCGCCGACGGCGACACGCTGCGCCTGCTCGATCCCGGATTACCGGAGGCGGCCGGCGCGCGCGAGCGCACGGTGTTCGTCGATCTCGAGACCACTGGCCTGAGCGGCGGGGCAGGTACCGTAGCGTTCCTCGTCGGCGTCGGCTGGTTCGACATGGGCGCCTTCCAGGTGCGCCAGTTCCTGCTCACGTCGTACGCGTCGGAGCGCGCGCTGCTGTGCGCCGTGGCCGATGCCTTCGACGCGGCGACGCTCCTCGTCACCTACAACGGAAAGACGTTCGACGTCCCCGTGATGGAAACGCGCTGGATGTTCCATCGGATGCGCATGCCGCTGGAATCGATCCGGCATTTCGACATGCTGCATCCGGCGCGCCGCTTGTGGCGCGCTCGTGCGGGCGCGGTCTCGGAGGAAAACGGCGGCTGCCGGCTCGCCACGCTCGAACGCGTGCTGTGCGGCGTCACGCGCGCCGGAGACATCCCCGGCATGGACATCCCGGGCCGCTATTTCCAGTTTCTCCGCAGCGGCGACGCTCGTCCGCTCGAGCCCGTAATGGAGCACAACCGGCTGGACCTGATTTCCCTCGCCGCGGTCACGGCCCATGCCGTGGCTTTGGTGGAGGACGGGACGCCGCGCTGCCGCGACGCCGCGGAAGCGATCGCGCTGGGAAAGGTCTACGAGCGCGCCGGATGCGCCCCCCGCGCGATCGCCTGCTACGAACACGCCGCGGGCGATCCGTCGGCAGACATGGACGTCACCGCCGAAGCGCTATACCGGCTGGGCTTGCGGCTGCGGCGCGAGCGACGGTTCATCGATGCGGCCGCCGTGTGGCGGCGGATCCTGGATTTGAAGCAGGGGCGGTCCGGACGTCGCAGCGCGCTGCTCGCGCCGCTCCGTCAGTTCGCCGTCGAGGCGCTGGCGATTCACCACGAACATCGCGAAAAAGACTACGAAGGCGCCAGGGAGCTCACCCTTCGTTTGCTGGAGGAAGATCTCGGCGTCCACGAACACGGACGCCATCGTCTCGAACGGCTGGAAAGAAAGATCGCCAGGAAAAACGACAGCCACCTGTTCGCGTAGGTGGCTGTCATGAACGTTCCGTCTGTTCCGCCGCCCTGGTGATCCGTGCGATCCGCGGCCCTACTGGAACGTCTTCCGCGTGTTCCGTCGTCTTGTGATCCGTGTGATCCGCGTGGTCCGCGGCCCTAATGGAACGTCCTCCGCGTGCTCCGCGGCCTTACTTGGCGGCGGCAGTTCGCTTCGCGGGCGCCTTGGCGGCCTTGACCGTCTTGGCGGTCTTCGCGGCGGCCTTCCGCGTTTCGGACGTCTGCGCGCCGAACCGCTTCGTGAACCGCTCCACGCGGCCTTCCGTGTCGATCAGCTTCTGCCGTCCCGTGAAGAACGGATGGCAGTTGTTGCAGATTTCGAGGTGCAGCTCCGGCTTCGTCGACCGGGTCTTCCACGTCGCGCCGCACGCGCAGCGCGCCTCGATCTCGAAATACTTAGGGTGGATCCCTTCCTTCACAGCGAGCTCCTTGGGACGACGAGAAAAACTACAGTATACCACAGAGCTAAATCCTTGAACCGCTAAGGGATATCTATCCACCTATCCCAGCGGTGGCGTCTAAGCTCGTCCATGACCGGCGCCGGCAGCGGACGCGCATCGCTCGCCCGGAGATTCGTCTCGACGTTCTTCAGCTTTCGCATTCCCGGGATCACCGTGCTCACCGCCGGATGCTGCAGGATGAACCGGAGCGCCAGCTCCGGCATGGATATGCCGGCGGGGACTTTCGGCCGGAGCGCCGCGACGTGCTCGAGCGTCTGCCGCAGATTGTCCGGCTGGAAATAGATGTTCCGGAAATCTCCGGGCGGCCAGGTCGTGCTTGCGGTCAGGGTCCCCGTGAGACTTCCTTCGTCGAAGGGCACCCGAGCGATCACGGCGATGTTCCGGCGCTGACACTCAGGAAACAGCTCGTCCTCCGGCGCCTGGTCGAAGATGTTGTAGACGACCTGGACGGCGTCGATCAGATCCGTGGCGAGCGCTTTCAGCACGTTGGCCGGCTGCCACCGGTTGATGCTGATCCCGATCGCGCGCACGAGCCCTTCTTCCTTCAGCGAGGACACCGCGCGCTGCCAGCGATTGTCGTCGGCCCATGCGTCGGTCCAGACGTGGAACTGCTGGAGATCGATCGCCGGCACGCCGATGTTGCGCAGGCTCGTCTCCGTGTACTCACGGATATAGTCGGCCGGGAACACCTCGTCGATCGGATAGTCGGATCGCGCCGGCCATTTGCGATTCTTCGGCGGAATCTTCGTCGCCGTGTAGAGCCGTTTCTCTGGATGCCGCTTCAACAGCTCGCCGAGCAGCTCCTCGCTGCGTCCCTCGCCATACGCCCAAGCGGTGTCGAAGAAGTTGCACCCGAGCGCGACCGCCCGGTCGAGCGAGCGTCGCGATTCCTCATCGTCCGATCCCGTCCATCCGGCCATGCCCCACATGCCGTAGCCGATCTCGGACACCTTCCAGCCCATTCGGCCGAACGTGCGGTATTGCATCCGGGGATGATATCAATCCCTAATCCCTCATCCCTGATCCTGAATCCCGAATCTCGCATCCTGAATCGCTCATCCCAGAATTAGGGATTGGGGTTTCGGGATGCGGGATGCGGGATGCGGGATCAGGGATCAGGGATCAGGGATTCGAATAGGTTAGAATCCGCGCCATATGCGCAGGTTCTCCATCGTCGTTCTGTTCATCGCCGCGTTTGTCGCCGTCCCTCGAGCGCAAGCCGAGAAGCTCGATTACGCCGCGATCGGTCAGATTCGCGACGCGGGATTCAATCGGTCGCAGGCGATGGAGACCTTGTTCTGGCTCGCCGATCGGTACGGTCCGCGCCTGACCGGATCGCCTGCGGCCGATGAGGCTGGCGCGTGGACGATGAAGAAGCTGACCGAGTGGGGCATTTCGAACGTGCACCGAGAGGACTGGGATTTCGGCCGGAGCTGGTCGTTGGAGCGGTTCAGCGCTCACATGATTCAGCCACAGGTCCAGCCGCTCATCGGCTTTCCGAAGACGAACTCGGTCGGCACCGATGGTCCCGTCACCGCCGACGTTGTGCGCGCGACGATTGCGGCCGATGCGGACTTCGCGAAATACAAGGGGCAGCTCAAAGGCAAGATCGTGCTGTCGCAGCCTTCGCGCGCCGTTCGGATGCTCGAGGGACCGATCATCGTGCGGATGGACGACGCGCTGACGAAGGAAGCGGAGACGACGCCCGTACCGGCGCCGCGGGGCCACGGCGGGCGCGGCGGCCGCGGCGCACGCGGCGGTCCGGGTGAGGCGCCGGCGGCGGGCGACCCGCCCGCCGGCGATCAGCCTGGCGGCCAATTCAACCAGCAGTTTCAGCAGCGGCTGCAGCAGTTCTACAAGGACGAAGGGGTCGTCGCGGTTTTCGATCGCGGGAGCGACAGCGACACGGCGTCGGTGGGAAGCGACCTTTCCGTACAGCAGCAGCATCCCGACGGCGGAACGGTGTTCCCCGGAACCGTGAATCGCGCGAACGCCCTGGCCGGCGTGCCGCAGGTGACGCTCGCCGTGGAGCATTACAACCGGATGGTCCGCCTTCTCGAGCACAACGTGCCGGTGCGAGTTGAGCTCGCCGTTCGCGTGAAGTTCCACGAGAACACGAAAGGCTTCAACATCGTCGGCGAAATTCCAGGCACGGACCTGGCGGGCGAGGTCGTGATGCTCGGCGCGCATTTCGATTCGCATCCCTTTGCGACGGGCGCGACCGACAACGGCACGGGCTCGACCGCGATGCTCGAGGCCGTCCGCATCATCAGGACGCTGGGCCTGAAGCCAAGGCGGACGATCCGCATTGGCCTCTGGACTGGGGAGGAACAAGGCCTCCTCGGCTCGAAGGCCTACGTGGCCGCGCACTTCGGCGATCCAGAGACGATGCAACTCAAGCCCGAGCACGCGAAGCTCGCCGCGTACTTCAATCTCGACAACGGGACAGGCCGCATCCGCGGCGTTTGGATGCAGAGCAACCTCGCCGTCCGTTCCATCTTCGATCAATGGATCGCGCCGCTGAAGGACCTCGGCGTCACGATCCTGGCGCCGCGCAGCGTGTCGTCGACCGATCATGTGTCGTTCGACAACGTGGGGCTACCCGGATTCCAGTTCGTGCAAGATCGGCTGGAGTACAACTCCCGCACCCATCACTCGAACATGGACGTCTACGATCGGGTGCAGCGCGACGAGCTGATCCAGCAGGCGACGGTCGCCGCGGTATTTGCCTACGACGCCGCGATGCGCGACGAGAAGCTGCCGCGGAAGGCGCTGCCGAAGCCGCAGCCGCGCGCCGCC
>DATJFE010000040.1:0-50326 GCA_035495955.1 Vicinamibacterales bacterium
GCCTCGCGCACGGCGTCGTGAATAATCAAACCGTCGCGTCCACTTGTTGCGAAGGGCAGCATCCGCAGGCGCTCGAATGCGTCGTCCGGCGCGGTCTCCGGCAGCATTGCACGCAAGACCGAGTGCGTCACTCGACGCACCACCGAACATGCCTGGAGGACCCGTCGAGTCACGGGATCTGTGACGTCGGCGAGGTAGAGTCTGGCGAGCGAGTCGATGACCTCAGGGAGCGCCTGGATTTCCAGATCACGACTGGGATCTGCCGCGACAGTGGCTGCTGCGAGCTTTAGAGCGAGCGGGTTGCCATGAGCAAGACGGTTGATGCGACGCGCGGCCGGGGTGTCAACGCCCATGTTTTCGAGGAGGTCGAATGCCTCGTCGTCGGTTATGCCTTGCAGTTGCAAGCTGCCGAGGCTTGTCCGGTCCCACCTCCCCGACACCAGCCAATCGGCCACAGGCGGCTCCCTCCCGCACAGGACCACTCGCACATTCGGCGGCAAGGACGGAAGGAACACTTCCCTCAGCCAGACGTCGAGGAACCGGAAGACCTCGTAGGTGTCGAGCGTCAGCACGACCCTTTCGCCGAGATTGCCGAGACGAACCGCCACGGAGCTGGGAGAGCGGGCCTTGCTGCCAATAGCCCGTGACAGGCTGTGAAGAAAACCTCGCTCCGTCGGCTCGATGCTCCGACAGTCCAGTCCGACGACCGTCACACCGCCGGTTCTTGCCGCCGTTGCAAACGAGCTGAGGAGGGTGGTCTTGCCGATGCCGGGTATTCCGTGGACGTACATGAGCCGCGGCCCGTCGTCTCGGATCAGGCCGAGCATTTTCGACAGTTCCGAGGACCGTATCAGGGTACCTGTGTCCTTCGCGGGTGCTCGCGCTTCCTGAGGCATCACCCCACCACCCCGGACCCGTGTATTCCGACGCGGCGGTATTCTAGCAGCGATCGAGAAAATCAAATCTGCGTTAGGCCCCCATCGACGACCAATTCCGATCCGGTCATGAAGGAGGAATCGTCGCTCGCGAGGAACAGGGCTGCCTTTGCGATTTCGCCGGCCTCGCCGAAACGATGAAGCGGGACCCGATTCCCGATTGCCGAGGCCGCTTCGTTGAGTTGCTTCTCGGAAAGTCCGAGCTTGCCGTGAAACGGCGTGCTGATCAGGCCGGGACTCACGGCGTTCACGCGAATGCCCCGCGGCGCAAGTTCCGCGCCCAACGACCGCACAAGCGAACGAACGGCGGCTTTCGTGGCCGATAGGATAGAAAGGCCAGGCACGCCCATTTCGTTCAGGAACGAAGTTGTCACAATGATGCTGCCGCCTTTGGCCAGCAACGGGGCAGCCTTCTGAATGGCGAAGAAGACGCCCTTGAAGTTCACATCGAATTGCCTGTCGATTTGATCTTCGGTGACGGCTTCCAAAGGCGAGGCAAGACCCATCCCGGCATTCGCGAACAGTACGTCGATACGGCCGAACTTTTCACTGATCCGCTTGATGATGCTTTCAATCGCGGCGGGCTGGCTCACGTCGCCGCCCAGCACGGTAACGCCGTCCCCGAGTTGACCTGCGACAGATTGCAACCGGTCAGGATTCTGCCCGACGATTATGACCGTCGCGCCTTCCTCCCAGAACAACTTCGCCGCTTCAAGTCCGATGCCGGAAGTTCCGCCGGTCACGAGGACGGTTTTGTTCGACAGTTTCATAATCTCCTCCTTTCAAGGATGAGGCGAGCGTATGACGCTTGGGCACCTGAAAGATGAGACAGTGATGAGGAAAAAATGAGAAGTTCACTGCGGCCGGATCGTCAGCCCCGTGAAATAACCTTCCGTCCCTGGCCCGATCCAGAGAGCCACGCCGCCCGACGAATCGCCGAGTTTCAGATCGTTCACGATCAGGCACGGCTGGCTGGCGCCGTTGACGTACAGGCGGGCCTTCGTGCCTTCGACCGTGATGCGGTAGCGAGTCCAGGCGCCGGGCTCGAGATCCACGTAACTCTCATACCGTTCCGGCGCCTGCTGGCGGGCGACCGCGAAGCTGAAATCCGGGTACGCGCTGTACTGCGTGGAATGATTGCGGCGGACCTGGTCGTCGGCGCGGCCGTTGGTCGGCCGCAGGTAGATGTACTCGAACCGGCCGTTCTGAAGACGGAAGGCGATGCCGATGAAACCGCGTGCGGCGGCGGCAGCGCCTGCGGTGGGACGCCCGGCCAGTTCCACGTCGATTGCGCCATCGTGGAGCGCCGCGTCCTTCACGACGGCGTACGCTTCGCCGTTGGCCACTTCTCCATCTTCGGTAACCTTGATCGCCCGCTTGCCGAGGTAGTCGACGGACTCCAGCTTCACGTTGTGCGGCGTCAACTGACCGATGGTCTGGCCGGACGCAAATGGCGCGCAAACGCAGAGCACCCAGATCGTCGCGCCGCAGACTGACACGATCGATCGCATTTTCATGATTTCTCTCCGTCCCTCAATGCGGTCCCGCGCTGAACGCTGTGACGAATGTTGTGACCGACCCCGACGCCTCGACGCCATACCGCTCGAACGTGTAAGACCGATCGCAACGCCGCTTGGTTGGCCGGGGAACCGCGCGCGTCAGCCGATCGGGCCCTGAGGTGGTGGTGCGTCAAACGGCGTCACGAACCCGCTCGCGCGAAGCGCCGCCGGCGTGATCCCGTGGACGAGCTGGAAGTCGCGCGAGAAGGCATCCGGATCGGCGTAGTCGACCAGCGCCATGACGTCCTCGACGGTCAGGGACGTGCGCTCGATGAGCGCCCGCGCGCGGCGCAGCCGATCCACGGCGTCCTGTCGCACGGGCCTCCGCTGTTTCAAATCTTCGGCCAGGCATGCTTGCCCGTGCAGGCATGATGCTTGCTCGTGCAAGCTACGGAACGCGCGCCGTGATCGCGGGCCAAATACAGGTTCCCCGGGACGCCCAATGTCAGCCCCCGGGCGGCGCCCGTCGGAAAGTGATGCGTGTGGGAAAATTTTGCCCCATGACGAACGCCAGGCGGCCCAGACGCGAACGGATCGTCCTGGACGTCCGCCGGCGCTGCCTCGTCTGTGACTGGGAAGAACAGATCGCCGAAGCGGAGGACACCGACGTGATCGGCCCCGCCTGTGGGCGCTGCCGCGCCCCGACCGAGCGGGTCGACGTCCTCGCGCGGCGCGCCGAGCCGGTCGCGCGGAATCCGCACGCGGCCGCCCTGGCGCAGCTTGGCGCCCGCCGCGGGGGCCTCGCGCGCGCGGCCGCCCTCAGCCCGAAGCGGCGCCGCGAGATCGCGTCCGCCGCGGCCCGCGCCCGGTGGAAAACGTGACCGCTTGACATGCGACATCTGTCGCGTCTAATATGCGACACATGTCGCACATGGCCGCCCTGACCCGCCGCGAGCGGGAAATCATGAACGCACTCTTCGCGCTCGGAAACCGCGCCTCGGCCGAGGCCATCCGCGCGCGCCTGAGCAGTCCTCCCGGCGATTCGTCCGTTCGCGTCATGCTCGCGAGACTCGAGAAGAAGGGCTACCTGAAGCACCAGCAGGACGGCCTCCGGTACCTCTACTCGGCGACGATTTCCCCGGCGGTCGCCAAGCGGACGGCGCTGCAGCAGTACGTGCAGACGTTTTTCGGCGGCTCGCTGAGGCAGATGATGACGGCGCTCGTCGCGGACGGTTCGTGGAGCGACGAAGATCTGGATACGCTGCGGGCGGAAATCGACCGCGTCCGCAAGGAAAGGAAACAGCGCTCATGATCGCCTTTGCCACGTCGATCCTTGCGAAGGCCACCGTCGTGACGGTGCTCGCGCTCGCCGGCACGCGACTCGCGCGCGGCAGCCGCGCGGCCGTGCGCCACGTGCTCCTCGCGGGTCTCTTTCCCGTCCTCCTCATTCTGCCCGCCGCCTCCATCGTCGCGCCGGCGGTCCGCATCGCGGTGCCAATCGCCCCGCAGGCCGCGATCGTGCGGTCTGCTCCCGATACGATCCCTGAGGCGAGCGTGCCCGGCCAACCCGCGCAGGCCGGCGCCGTCATGACGCCGGCATTCCGGGTGCCGAGGCTCTCGCCGTCTGCGCTGCTCGTCGCCGGTTGGGCCGCCGGCGCGACGATGTTTCTCGTGCCGGTGTTCGCAGGCTTGTGGCAGGTGCGTGTGCTGAGACGATCCGGCCTGCCCTGGCGCGATGGACAGGCGGTCGTCAATCGCGCGAAGGGCGAAGCCGGAATCCGACGGCACGTTGAAGTGCTGCTGCACGCGTCGATGTCCGGACCCATGACCTGTGGCGCGTTCCGTCCCGCGATCGTGATGCCGTCCGATGCGGAGACGTGGGCGGACGACGATCTGCGCCGGGCGATCGTTCACGAACTGGAGCACGTCCGCCGCGGCGACTGGCCAAGCCGATGCGTGGCGCGCGTGGCGTGCGCCTGCTACTGGTTTCATCCTGCTGTCTGGATCGCGTGGCGCCGCCTGAACCTCGAAGCCGAGCGCGCGTGCGACGACGCGGTGCTGCGAAGGGCGGAGGCGACGGCATACGCGGACCAGCTCGTCGTGCTCGCTCGTCGTCTGTCCGGCGCATCTCGACCGCCGGTGCTCGCGATGGCGAATCGCCACGACCTCGCGACGCGCGTCGGCGCGGTGCTCGACACCACGCAGCCGCGCGGACGCGCGGGCGCGCAGTGGGTCGGGCTGGCAGCGGCGGTCTCGGCGCTGATTCTGACGGCGGTCTCGCCGTTGCGGCTCGTTGCCGTCGGACAGACATCATTCCAGTCCGCCAGGGCTGCGGGGAACGAGCAGAGGTTCGACGCCGCGTCCATCCGGCCGTGCCAAGCGGAAGAGGCGCCGCCTGGTCCCGCGCGGGGCGGCATGGGCGGCACGAACGCGTCTTTCTCGCCCGGGCGGATGAACGTGCCGTGCGCGACGCTCGAGCAGTTGATTTACCTTGCGTACGCGGGAGCCGGCGCGCCGTTGGACAAGCAGCTCGAGAACGTCGTCCCGGGCGGCGCGTCGGACGACAGGAAAGTGCGAGGCGGACCTGCGTGGGTTCACTCGCAGCACAGCAAGTTCGCGGTCGAGGCGACCGCCGCCGGAGCCTCCGATCGCTATGTGCTCGTCGGGACGATGCTGCAGTCGCTGCTCGAGGGGCGCTTTCATCTGAAGGTGCATCGAGAGACCGAAGACGTGCCGATGTGGGCGATGACCGTGGCAAAGGGCGGCTTGAAGATAAAGCCGATGCGGCCGGGCGAGTGCGCGCCGTATGACGCTGCTACGTTCGACCCGAATGCGCCGAAACCCACCTGCGGCAACCTCACGATGGGCGGCAGGGGCCCTAACGTGGTCTGGAAGTTCAACGGCTTCCAGCTCCGTTCGCTCGCCGCGCGTCTCTCCAGCGCGCTCGGCAGCTACGTCGCCGATCGCACGGGCGTCACCGACGAGTTCATGCTTCGCTTCGAGTTCCATCCGGACGAGAGCACGCCGGGCATCCATTGGCCGCCCGAGCGCGAAGGGGACACGAGTGCGCCGGAGGCCGCGTCGGTCTTCACGGCGCTCGAACAGCAGGTGGGCGTCAAGCTCGAGAAGACGAGAGGGCCGCGCGGCTATCTCGTCATCGATCATGTCGAGCCGCTGAGCCCGGGTCGCTGAGAATCGGGGACGGACGTCATCCTGATGCGTGCGCTTGACACGTCTACTACAAAATAGTAGATCTAGCCACAACGTAGGAGGACTATGGTGGCCGCGCCGCGACTGACTCGACTCGAGCTGCAGATCCTGGAGGTCCTCTGGGCCCAGGGAAAGGCGTCCATCCGCGAGATTCAGGAAGCGTTTCCCGAACCGCGGCCGGCGTACACCACCATCCAGACGACCGTCTATCGGCTGGAAGCGAAGAAAGCCGTCCGCCGCGTGAAGAAGATCAGCAACGCGCACATCTTCGAGCCGGTTGTGGCGCGCGACGTCGCGCGGCACCGGCTGCTCGACGAGATCCTGAGCTTCTTCGGCGGCCGGGCGCTCCCGATGATGGCGCAGCTTGCCGAGGCCGGAAAGCTGACGCGCGACGACATCCGCGAGCTGGAAAAGACGATCGAGAAGCGGGACCACGAGCGGAAGGCGGGGAAGACGGAGAAGTCGCGATGATCGCGCAACTGACGAACCATCTCTGGCAGTCCACCGTCTTCGCGCTGGTGGCGGCCCTGCTCGCGCTCGCGCTGCGCCGCAACGGCGCTCACGTGCGTTACTGGGTGTGGCTCGCGGCGTCGATCAAGTTCCTCGTACCGTTTGCGCTGCTCATCGCGGCCGGCGCGCTCGTGCCGTGGCGGCCGGCAAGCTCCGTCACGTCAGCCTCGGAACCGCCGGCGTTTGCTGTGGCGGTCGGCCAGTTCGCGCGGCCGTTTCCGGATCTGCCGGCGAGTTCGATGCGCCCGGCACGGCGCCGGGTCGACTGGATGCCGATCGGGTTTGGCGTGTGGTTCTCCGGGTTCGCCGTCATTGCACTCGTGAGGATACGCGGCTGGCGGCGCATTCGCCGCGCCGTTCGGTTCAGCGTTTCCATGACCGAGGTCGCCAGCCAGCCGATCGAGATGCGCTCGTCGTCCGGCCTGCTCGAGCCCGGCGTTGTCGGTCTCTCGCATCCCGTTTTGCTGCTGCCGGCAGGCATCGTGGAACGCCTGACGCCGGAGCAGCTCGAGGCCGTGGTCGCGCACGAACGGTGTCACGTCCGCAGACGCGACAATCTCACTGCGGCCCTCCACATGTTCGTGGAGGCCGTCTTCTGGTTCCATCCGCTCGTCTGGTGGATCGGCGCACGTCTGGTCGCGGAGCGCGAGCGCGCGTGCGACGAGGCCGTGTTGAGCGAGGGCCTGCAGCCGCGCGATTATGCCGACGCGATCCTCAACGTCTGCAAGCTCTACGTCGAATCGCCGCTCGCGTGCGTATCCGGCGTCACCGGATCGAACATCGAGAAGCGGCTCGACGACATCATGATCAAGCGCACGGGGATCGGCCTGACGATCCTGCGGAAGGGCGTCCTGTCGCTGGCGGCAACCGGCGCACTCGTCAGTCCCGTTGCGATTGGCGTCATGACGGCGCCGCTGCGCGCACAGACGACATCTGCTTCCGCGAAGTCCGCGACAAGTCCGGAGACGTTCGAAGTGGCGTCAGTCAGGCCGTGCGACCCGCAGGAGCCCAGGCCCGGCGGGCGCGGCGGGAGAAGCGGCGGTCCGGGTCTGTCACCGGGCCGTCTTTATATTGCCTGCATGAGTGTCGAGCAGTTGATCAACGTCGCCTACATCACCAACGGCGAACGGCTGCTGAACGACGATCCCGGATACGTGCAGTGGCCCGCCGACGGCGGCGAAGGGATGTTCGTCCGGCCGACCGAGCGGATCAGAGGAGGGCCGGACTGGGCGCACGCCGACAAATACACGATCGAGGCCAAGGCCGACGGCACGCCCGATCGCAAGGTGATGAACGGTCCGATGCTGCGCGCGCTGCTCGAGGATCGCTTTCAGTTGAAGATCCACCGCGACGTCGATCCGGACGTCGCGATGTTTGCGCTCACGGTCGCGAAAGGCGGCCCGAAGATCAAACCCTGGGGCGCACAGGACGAATGCACCGAGTGGGATCGCGCGACGCAGAAGCCGCCGCCGATGAAAGATGTCATCGACATGATCCGTCGCGGCGAGAAGCCGCCGTGCGGACTCGGCGTCATGGCCGGCACGAACGGCGCGAACTTAACGTTTGCGCTGAACGGAGTCCCCATGGACGGCGTCGCCTACTGGTTGTCGAGCGCCGTCGGCCGGCACGTCCTCGACAAGACGGGGCTGCCGGGTCGATTCACGCTCTATCTCGAATACGCGCCTGAAGGGAGTACGGCGGACCCGGCGGGACCGTCGATCTTCACGGCGGTGCAGGAGCAGTGGGGGCTGAAGCTGGAGCCGGCCAAGGGACCCCGGGGATTCATCGTCATCGATCACGTCGAGCGTCCATCGGCCGGTGGCCAGTCGGCGTCATCCGCGGTCGAGACGCGCGGGCTGGGATCGCGACGATCGCCTGCTTGACGCGCGACAACGTGTACTGGTACAACTTGTACCATGACAAAACGTCCTAGACAGGAGGCGCGTGTCAAGGCGCCGCTCACGGACCTCGAGAACGAGGTCATGCGCGCGGTGTGGGATGGCGGTCCCTCATCGGTCGAGGCCGTCTACGACGTCGTCTCACGCCGCCGCGATCTCAAGGAGACGACGGTGCGTACCTTGTTGCGGCGGCTCGAGCAGAAGGGCTATCTGCAGCACGAATCGGAAGGACGCGCGTATCTCTATCGCGCGACCGAGCCGTCGCGGAGCCTGGCGGCCCGTGCGGTGCGGCAGATCATCGACCGCTTCTGCCAGGGATCGGTCGAGGAGCTCGTCAGCGGCATGGTCGACGCCAAGGTGCTGACGAGCGCCGAGATCGGGAAGCTCGAAGAGTTCGCGCGCGCACGGCGCCAGAGGAGCAAGCCATGACGGCCCTGCTCGTCGCGTGTTCCGTGAGGGCGGCGTTGATCGCCGGCGGCACGGCCGTCGTGTTGTGGGCGATGCGGATCAAGAGCCCCGCCACGCGCCATGCCGCGTGGACGGCGGTCGTCGCCGCGATGCTCCTGCTGCCGATCTGGTCCAGCATCGGCCCGAAACTCTCTCTGCGTGTCTTGCGCACAACGCCGGCGCCTGTCGTGACTGTCGCCACTCCGGCGGAGGCCGTTCCAAACGTCTCGTCGCAGGCGGATGCGGCATCGCCCGATCTGCCGGCCGGCTCTGCGCCGGCGCCACTGAGCTGGCAGGACGTGCTCGTGGGGATTTACCTCGCTGGCGCAAGCTTGCTGCTGACGCGATTGCTGATCGGCGCCGCGCACGTCCGGAGACTCCGTCGCAGTGCGGTGCTGCGGGCAGGACATGCCACGAGCGCGCGCTGTGCGACGCCGATCACAATCGGATGGCTCGCGCCCACCCTGATTCTTCCCGAGGGGTGGCAACACTGGCCGAGCGCGAAGCTCGATGCCGTGCTCACGCACGAGGGCGAACACGCACGGCGGCGGGATCCGCTCGTGCAGATGGCGGCGCTCGTCAATCGCGCGGTGTTCTGGTTCCACCCGCTCGCATGGTGGCTCGAGCGGCGGCTATCGACCCTCGCCGAAGAGGCCTGCGATGCCGTCGTGCTTGCGGCCGGCCATTCGCCGCAGGACTACTCGTCGTACCTGCTCGATCTCGCGCGCTCTGTCGCCCACGAGGGCCGGCGCGTGCACGTCGTCGGATTGGCGATGCCGGGCAGCGGGCTGAAGCAGCGCATGCGTCAGATTCTCGCGGACACTCCGGCGCCGCGGATCTCGCGCGTCCGTGTGTTCTGCACGCTCGCGTGTTGCGCGGCGTCCTCAGGGCTGTTTGCCGCGGCCACGCTCACGCCACGAACCGCGTCGCAGCCTTCCGCGCTGGCCTTTGAAGTCGCGTCGGTCAAACCCAATCAATCGAGCGACGCTCGCTCGCCCTCGCTGATCCTTCCCGGCGGGAGATTTACAGCCACAAACAACACTCTCCGGGCGTTGATCCTGAACGCATACGGCATCTCGGCGATGCCCTATCTCCTGGCGGGCGGCCCTGGGTGGATCGATTCGGCGCGATATGACGTTGAGGCCAAGGCTGCTGCCGGCGTCATTCCCGCGGACGCACCCAGTCGAGTGCTGTGGGAGAGAACCCGTCTCATGCTTCAGACGCTCCTGGCTGATCGGTTCAAGCTCGCGGTCCGCCGTGAAACGAAGGAGATGCCGGTGTACCGGTTGGTTGTCGCCAAGAGCGGCCGGAAGCTTCGAGAGAGCCAGAGGGACTGCAGCGCCGATGCGACGGCGTGTCATAGCTTCTCCGGGAATCCGACCCGACTTACAGGGTCCGGCGTCGACATGTCCGACTTGGCGTTGCTGCTGAGCAGTCAGTCCGATCGGCCGGTCATCGACGGCACGGGCGTGCACGGGGTTTTCGATGTGTTCCTGCAATGGAATCCCTTCGCGGAAGGAGTGGCGCCCGCGGCCGACGTTCCGCGTTCCCCGGCCGCCGAATCGCGAGAGGGACCGAGGCCGGACCTCAGCTCGCTTCCGACTCTCTTCACAGCCCTGGAGCAGCAGCTTGGCCTGAAGCTGGAATCGACCAAAGGGTCCGTTGATACCTACGTTATCGACCACGTCGAGCGCCCCAACTCCCGACAGTGAGCATGTCCGCGGCCCTCGGCGTCCTGATCGTGATGCTGGCGACCGCGGGGCATGGAGCGGCTGCGCCGTCCGACCTCTCGGGCAATGTGCTGTTCTCGGACCTGCCGGTGCCGGGCGCGACGGTGACCGCGACGCGGGGCACGCGCGCTGCGTCGACGGTGTCCGACGAAGCTGGCGCGTTCCACTTCTCTGCTCTCGACGATGGGACGTGGAAGATCCGCGTGGAGATGCGTGGCTTTGTCACCGCGACGCGCGACGTGACGCTGCCGATCGCCGACACGCTGACGGTCACGCTGGCGATGCAGTCGTACCAGGAAATCGTCCGATCGGTCGCGCCGGCTGCCGTCGCACCATCCGCCGAACAGCCGGCGCCGCCGAATCTCGACGAGCTCGTCGGCGTGGACGTCATCAACGGCAGCGTCATCAACGGCGCCGCCACGCCGTTCGCGCAGCCCCGCGCGTTCGGAAACAACCGGCCGCGACTGAACGCGCGCTACACGGGAGGCGTCAGCCTGGTCCTTGGGAATTCTGCATGGAACGCGCGGCCGTTCTCGTTCGCGGGCTCCGCGGCGCCGGCGCCGTCGTACGGCGACGTCCAGGTGGGATTCAGCCTCGGCGGTCCACTGAAGATTCCGTGGCTCGTCAAGAACGGCCCGCAGATGCTCCTGGGCTATCAGCACGGCCTGCTGCACACGGCAACGACCCAGTCGGCCTTGATGCCCACCGCGTCTGAACGGGCGGGCGATCTCACTCAGTCCGCGCTCGGCGTTCGGGATCCGCTCACGGGACTGCCGTTTCCCGGCGGCATCGTGCCGCCGGAGCGCATCAGTCCGCAGGCCGCGGCGCTGCTCGCGTACTATCCGCTGCCAAACGCCGCGGACGCCCGCGGCGCGAACTATCAGACGGCGATCGTCACCGCGACAACGCAGGACAACCTTCAGTTCGCCACGTCGAAAGCCGTCACCGCGCGCACGACGCTCAGCGGCACGTTTGCGTTTCAGCGAGCCGCGACGGACTCGATCAATCTGTTCGATTTCACCGACACGAGCCGGCAGTCGTCGCTGACGACGACAGTGGGATGGGCGCGCCGGTTCGGGACCCGGTCGTCGGCGAGGCTGCGATATCAGTTCGGGCGCGCCGCGACGACGGTGACGCCGTTCTTCGCGAACCGGACGAACGTCTCCGGCGAGGCGAGCATCGCCGGCAACAGCCAGGATCCGGCGGACTGGGGTCCGCCTGCGCTCTCGTTCCCGGACATCGCAGGCCTTCGCGACGCCGACTATCAGCACTCGCGCAGCGCGTCGCACGCCACCGGCGGCGATCTCCTGTTCAAGCGCGGCCGGCACGACATCACGATCGGCGGCGATCTCCGGTGGAGCGGCGTCGACGTGACGTCGCAGGGCGATCCGCGCGGCACGCTCGCGTTCACCGGCGCCGCCACCGGCAGTGCGTTCGCGGACTTCCTGCTCGGCATACCGTCCACGAGCACGATTGCGTTCGGCAGCGCCGGCGCGCGGCTGCGCGGCAGGGCCTATGACGCGTACGCCACGGATGATTGGCGGCTGAGCGGCCTGACGCTCAACCTGGGGATGCGCTGGGAGTACGAAACGCCTTTCACGGAAGCGTCCGGGCGTCTCGCCGGCGGCCTGCGGCCGGATCGCCGCGGACTCGAGCCGCGTCTGGGCGCGTCGTGGCGTCCGGTGCCCGCTTCGTCGCTCGTCATTCGCGGCAGCTACGGCATCTACCGCAATCTCGGCCTCTACCAGCCGCTCGCGCTGCTCCTTGCACGGCAGCCGCCCTACTCCAGGACGTTCAGCGTGCAGAACGGTCCGCTGTCGCCACTCACGCTGGCGAATCCGTTTCCCGCGTCGCTCTCGAGCGCGACGACGTTCGCGGTCGATCCCGGGTTCCGCGCCGGATACGCGCACAACTGGCAGGCGAGCCTACAGCGCGATCTGCCGGCGTCGCTGACGGCGATCGCCGCATACCTCGGCGCGAAGGGCAGTCATCTGACGCAGGCGTCGCTGCCGAACACGTATCCCGCGGGCGCAGAGAATCCCTGTCCGGCATGTCCGTCAGGCTACGTGCTCGTCACCTCCGACGGCACGTCACTGCGAAATGCCCTTCAGTTGACGCTTCGGCGGCGGCTGCACAACGGCTTCACCGCGAACGTCCAGTACACGCTCGCGAAATCCACGGACGATGCGGCGACGTTCAGCAACACCGCCGTCTCGCCGACAGCGCTGGCGATCGCGCAGGACTGGTTGCATCTCGAAGCGGAGCGCGGTCCATCGTCGTTCGACCAGCGGCACCTGGTCTCGGCGATGGCGCAGTACACGAGCGGCGTGGGTGTCGCCGGCGGGACGCTCGCGGACAACGTCTGGGGAACGCTGTTCAAGGATTGGACGATTGCGACCCAGATCTCGGCGGGCAGCGGGCTCCCGTTCACTCCCATCTTCTTCGCCGCGGTTGCCGGCACGGGCTTCGTCGGCGTGCGTCCGCGCCTGACAGGCGTCGCGGCCGTGCCGGCGCCATCGGGCGCCTACGCGAATTCCGCCGCGTACGCGGCGCCGCTCTCAGGTACGTGGGGCGATGCCGGGCGGAACTCGATTCGCGGACCCGCGCAAGTCGCCCTCGACGCGAGCGCGGCGCGCGTCTTCCGGCTGAACGCCCGCCTGAATCTGGAATGGCGCGTCGCGGCGACCAACGTCTTCAATCGCGTCACCTTCTCGACGATCGAAACCGTGATCGCGAGTCCGCAGTTCGGTCGTCCGACGCTCGCGAATCCGATGCGGCGGATCCAGATGACCCTGCGGCTGCGGTTCTGACATCGATGATGGCCGCACTGCTCGTCATCGTCGCGCAGGCGCAGCAGACGCCACCGCCGACGTTTCGCTCGGCCACACACCTGATCGTGCAAACGGTGAGCGTCAAGGACAAGAAGGGACAGCCCGTCGAAGGCTTGACCGCAAAAGACTTCGTCGTCACCGAGGACGGACAGCCTCAGCAGATCGCGTTCGTCGAGTACCAGCCGCTCGACGCGGCGCCTCGATCGTCGCCGTCGGTGCAGGCGCGCGCGCCGTCGGCGGTGCCGCCCGCTACCGACGTGGCCGTTTCCGTTCCATTGCCGGGCGACGTCAGGTATCGAGGCCGTCGTCTCATCGTCTTGTATTTCGATCTCTACAACATGAGCTTCTTCGATCAGTTGCGCGTGTATGCCAGCGCGCATAAATACATCGCGACCGGACTGACGCCCGCCGATCTCGTGGCCATCATGGTGTTCCAGAACGGAGCCGTTCGGACGAAGCTGGAATTCACCGACGATCGGGCGGCGCTCGGCGAGGCCGTCCGGCAGTTGGAAGCAGCCGCCGACGAAGCCTTCAACGGCGGTGGATTGGCCATCCAGTCGGGCGGCGCGTTCGGCGAAGACGACGACACGTTCAATCTCTTTACGACCGACCGTCAGCTCGCGGCGCTCCAGACGGCCGTGACCGACCTTGGTCCGCTGCCCGAGGTGAAGACGCTGATCTACCTCGGGAGCGGTCTGCGTCTGAACGGCGCCGACAATCAGGCGCAGCTCCGCGCCACGGTCAACGCCGCGGTGCGGTCGAACGTGACGATCAACCCGATCGACACCCGCGGTCTCGTCGCCACGCCGCCCCTCGGCGACGCGACGCGCGCGTCGCCGGGCGGCGTCGGGATGTTTTCGGGCGCGATCGCGCAGGCCGCGACGATCCGGCAGCAGCAGGCGCAGGACACCTACTACGCGCTCGCGAAGGACACGGGCGGCCGCGCGATGTTCGACTACAACGATCTGTCACTCGGCATGGTCCAGGCGGCGCAGGCGGTGACCGGCTACTACATGATTGGTTACTACACGACGAACACCGCGCTCGACGGCCGCTTTCGAAGGGTCAGGATCGCCCTGACGAACGATCTGCCGGCCGATCTCGCGTACCGCCCCGGCTATTACGGCGCGAAGGACTACGCCCGATTCAACGCGGCCGACAAGGAGCGCCAGCTCGAAGAGGCGCTCAAGCTCGAGGATCCGATCACTGACATCCCGATCGCGGTGGAGGTGAATTATTTTCAGCTCGACGCCGCGGAATACTTCGTGCCCGTCTCCGTGCGGATGCCCGGCAGCGAGCTGACGCGGCCTCGCGAGACGTCCGCCCGCGCCGAGATCGACATGATCGGCGAAGTGAAGGACGAATACGGCGTCACGATCCGGAACGCGAAAGACCGCCTCGCGTTCACGCTGGATCCCGCGAAGGCGGCACAGGTGGCCCGACGGCCCATCCAGTACGAGACGGGCTTCACGCTGTTGCCCGGCAAGTACGCGATCAAGATTCTCGCGCGCGACACGACGACGGGCCGTATCGGGACATTCCTGCAATCGTTCACGGTGCCGAATCTGGAGCGCGAGCACGTTCGCCTTCCTATCAGCAGCGTGGTGCTCGCGACACAGCGCGCCTCCAGAGGCGACGCGCTGTTCAACGTCAAGGAGAAGGTCGCATCCGACGTTGGCAATCCGCTCGTCCAGGACGGACGGAAGCTGATTCCAAGCGTCACGCGGACATTCAGCGCGGGGCGCCCGCTGTTCGTCTTCCTCGAGTCCTACGAGCGCGACGCGTCCGTGATGCGGCCGCTCGTGGCGTTCGTGGCGTTCTACCGCGACGGCGCCAAGGCGTTCGAAACCGAGCCGCTGGGCGTCAGCGAGGGCCTGGACCCGAAATCGAAAGCCGTGCCGATCCGGTTCACGATTGACCCCGGCCGTCTGCAGCCGGGTTCGTACGACTGCCAGGTGACGGTGCTCGATCCGTCCGCGGGCCGGGCCGCCTTCTGGCGGACGCCGGTGACCGTCGTCCGGTGACGAGCCGCGCCTGAACTTTGTCCGGCGCCGTTCGTAACTAAGACGGTATGCGTCCGCGCCAGATCTTCCGCCGGCTGCTGCAGATCCCCGTCTTCACGATCGGCGCCGTCCTGACCATTGCGATCGGGATTGGCGCGAACGCCGCCGTCTTCAGCGTGATCGACGGCGTGCTGCTCAAGCCGCTGCCGTACCCGGACCCTGACGCGTTGATCGTGCTGGATCACTCGGCGCCCGGCGTCAGCCTGAAGCGAACGGGCGCGGCGCCTTTTCTCTATTTCACCTATCGCGAAGAAGGCCGCGTGTTCCAGGACGTCGGCATGTGGACAGGCGATACCGTCAGCGTCACGGGAGTCGGCGAGCCTGAAGAAGTGAGATGCGTGGACGTGACCGATGCCGTCCTGCCCATGCTGGGCGTCAAGCCGGCGCTCGGGCGGCTCTTCACGAAAGGCGATGATTCGCCGGGGACTCCGGAAACCGTCATCCTCACCGCGGCCTATTGGCGCACGCGCTTCGGCGGCGATCCATCCGTAATCGGCCGCGGGATCCGGCTCGACGGGCGGCCGAGAGAGATCGTCGGCGTCCTGCCCGACACGTTCCGCTTTCTGGATCAGAAGCCAGCGATGATTCTGCCCTTGCGGCTGAACCGAGCGGAGGTACACCTTGGCAATTTCAGCTACTCGGCCCTCGCACGCCTGAAGCCAGGCGCGACTCTCGACGCGGCGACCGCGGACGTCTCCCGGATGATCCCTGTGGCGATCGGGCGCTTCCCGGCTTTTCCCGGCTTCAGCGCCAGGATGTTCGAAGAGGCGCGCCTCGCGCCGAACCTGCGTTTGCTCAAGAGCGACGTCGTCGGAGACATCGGCTCCGTGCTGTGGGTGCTCATGGGGACGATCGGCATGGTTCTGCTGATCGCGTGCGCCAACGTTGCCAACCTCCTGCTCGTGAGGGCCGAGGGGCGGCAGCAGGAGCTGGCGATCCGCGCCGCGCTGGGCGCCAGCCGGGGGCGGATCGCGTACGAGCTGCTCGTCGAGAGCGTGATGCTCGGGATGCTTGGCGGCGTCGTGGGCGTTGGTCTCGCCTATGGCGCCGTGCGCGCGCTCATCGCGCTGGCGCCGGGCAACATACCGCGGCTCGACGACATCTCCATCGACGCGCCGGTGCTCCTCTTCACGCTCGCGATTTCCATCCTTTCGGGGCTGCTGTTCGGCGCGATTCCGATCCTCAAGTATGCCGGCCCGAACGTTGCGTCGACTCTCCGCGGCGGCGGCCGTACTGCGAGCGCAAGCCGCGAGCGCCACCGCGCCCGCAGCACGCTCGTCATCGTGCAGGTTGCGCTGGCGCTGGTGCTCCTCGTCGGTTCGGGTCTGATGATCCGCACGTTCCAGGCTCTGCGGCGAGTCGATCCGGGGTTCACGCATCCCGAACAGGTGCAGACCCTCAGCCTCGCGATTCCGGCGACGCAGGTGAAGGATCTCGGCGCGGTCGTCCGGATGCAGCGGGCAATCGCGGAAAAGATTGCGGCGATTCCAGGCGTCGACTCGGTCGCCCTCGCGTCCACCGTGCCGATGTCGGACTCGGGCTGGCACGATCCGATCTTCGCCCAGGACAAGACGTATGCGGCCTCGCAGATCCCGCCGATTCGTCTGTTCAAGTTCCTGTCGCCCGGGCTGCTCAGGACGGCCGGGAACACGCTGATCGCCGGGCGCGACTTCACCTGGTCCGACGTCGAAGACAAGCGGCCCGTGGCGATGGTGTCCGAAAACCTCGCGCGCGAGCTGTGGGGACAGCCGCAAGCGGCGATCGGCAAGCGGATTCGCGAGAACATGACCGGCACCTGGCGCGAGGTGATAGGCGTCGTCAACGACGAGCGCGACGCGGGGATGGACCAGCCGGCCCCGACGACCGCGTTCTGGCCGATGCAGATGTCGAACTTCGAGGGCGACGACGTGTTCGCGCGCCGGACGATGTCCTATCTGATTCGGAGCCGGCGCACGGGCTCGACTGGATTCGTCGGCGAGATCGGCCGCGCCGTCTGGTCTGTCAACAGCGAGCTTCCGCTAGCCTCCGTTCGCACGCTCGATTCGATGGTGCAGGCGTCGATGGCGCGGACCTCGTTCACACTCGTGATGCTCGCGCTCGCCGGCGCGATGGCCCTGCTGCTCGGCGTGGCCGGGATCTACGGCGTGCTCTCGTATTCGGTCTCGCAGCGGACGCGCGAGATCGGCATTCGGATGGCCCTCGGCGCGCAGCAGCGGGAAGTGACGAACATGTTCGTGCGCTACGGCCTGCGGCTGGCGGCCATCGGCATCGGCTGCGGCGTTGCGTCGGCCCTGCTGCTGATGCGGCTTCTGCGATCGCTGCTGTTCGACGTCAGCCCGACCGATCCACTGACGTACGTCAGCGTCTGTCTCGGCCTTGGCGCGGCGACGCTGCTGGCGAGCTACGTGCCGGCGCTGCGCGCAACCAGCGTCAATCCGATCAACTCGCTCCGCGCGGAATAGCGCATCGCCGCTCGTGCTAATCTGGACGGCTTCCGCGTGACCCGGGCCGCCCTCCTGTGAAACGCGTCTTCATCATTCTCTGCGCGGCCGCGCTGCCGCTCGCGCCGGCGGCATGCCGTCATCCTCCGGCAGCATCGCCGGCGCCGACCTTCAACAAGGACATCGCCCCGATCCTGTTCGCCAACTGCGCGCCGTGCCATCGCCCTGGTGAGTCGCGCCCTTCACGCTGCTCTCGTACGCCGACGCCGTCAAGCACGCCGACGCAATGGCGAAGGAGACGCGCGCGCGCCACATGCCGCCGTGGCTGCCCGAACGGGGCGAGTTCCCGATTCTCGGCGAACGATGGCTCCGCGACGATCAGATTGAGGCCATTCAGAGATGGGTGAAGACCGGAATGGCCGAGGGCCGCCCGTCCGATCTGCCGAAGCCGCCTGTGTGGACGGGCGGGTGGCAGCTCGGTCAGCCCGATGTCGTTCTCACGCCGGACCGTCCGTACCACGTCAAGCCCGGCACCGACGACGTGTATCGCAATCTCGTGCTGCGGACGTCCCTGAGCTCCGGCGTCTTCGTCCGCGCCGTGGAGTTCAAGACCAACGGCGCGCCGATCCACCACGCGGTGATCCGCGTCGATCGGACATCGGCGTCGCGCCGGCGCGACGGAGAGGATGGGCAACCCGGCTTCGACGGGATGGCGTTCCAGAACGCGCAGGATCCCGAAGGATCGTTTGTGGGCTGGGCGCCGGGGCGCGGGCCGATCGCCGCGACGGAAGGCATGCCGTGGCGGCTCGACAAAGGGGCCGACCTCGTCGTCGAGCTGCATCTGATCCCGCCGAAAAAAGCGCTCGTCGTCCAGCCGACCGTCGGGCTGTTCCTCAGCGACAAGGCGCCCGTGCAGGTGCCGCTGACGGTCAAGATGTCATCGAAGTCGATTGACATCCCGGCCGGCCAGCGCGACTACGCGATCATCGACCGAGATGCGCGCGCGGCCATCGCCGCACAACGCCGAATACCAGGCGTTCCTCGGCGGCAGCTACGTGGAGGTCGGCCGGTTCGGCGATGCGATCCCGCCGCTCGAAGCGGCGCTGCGGATCGACCCGCGGTCCGCGTCCGCGCACAACGATCTGGGAACGGCGCTCCTGTCGCTCGGCCGGCGGTCCGAGGCGCTCGCGCATCTGGAGCGCGCCGCGCTGCTGGCGCCGCGCGACGAGCGCATGTACTTCAATCTGGGAAACGCCCTGCGCGAGTCGTCGCGTTTCGACGAAGCCGGGCGCGCCTATCTGCATGCGCTCGCCATCAACCCGGATTTTCCGGACGCGCACGTCAACCTTGGCACGCTGCTGTTCTCGCGCGGCCGGCTCGCCGAGGCGCTGCCGCATTTTCAACGCGCGGTCGAGCTCGAACCGGAGTCGGCCGTCATTCACAACGATTTCGCCGGCGTCCTCGCCGCCGGCGCTATCCCGAGGCGCTGCGCCACGTCCAGCGCGCGCTCGCGCTGAGCCCGGACTACCCGCCGGCCCTGGACAATCTCAAGCGTCTTCAGCAGCTCGGGGTCCGCTGATGGACGGCGCTCGATTGCTGATAGTCTGCGGTTGTGGGTCTCACTCAATGGATGCGGGTCTTCGACGCGGTGACGAATCTCGCGCAGCTCTCCGGCCGGTTCCGCAAGCCCGAGCAGACGTCCGAAGGCGGCGGCCCCGCGGGCGGCGGCCCGCTGGCCCAGCTCGAGACGCGCCTGGCCGGTGTGGTGGTCGCCGCGCTCAAGGAAGCGTTCGATCGCGATCGCGTGCGGATGGAACTGGAGCGCGCGCACCTCGACGCCGAACGCCAGCGCGCGGAAGAGGCGCTGCGCGCCGAGCTCAGACGCCAGGCCGCGGATCGCGCGCTGGGACAGGTCAGGCTGGTTGCCGTCATGGCGATCGGCGTATGGATGCTCTCGGCCGCCCTGGCGGTCTGGATGCCGGGCATGCGCGGCGGAGGCGCGCGCTATCTGCTGGCAGGCGGGTGGGCCGGCGCGATCGGCGCCCTCGGCTGCGCGTTCGCCGGCTGGCAGCGCATAGCGGCCTGGAGCGCGCACGACGGCGCCCGGCAGGCGCCGGAATCGCGGCCGGGCGTTGCCGAATTGTCCGCCCCCTGGCTGCTCCTCGCGGCAATCGCGCTCAGCGGCGCCGCGCTGCTGTCGGCGATGTGACGTGGCTCGACGGACCGATCACCAGCCGCCGAGATATTGACCACCGTCCACGCGCAGGACCTGGCCCGTAATCGAATCCCCGCCGGGCCCGCAGAGAAAAGCGACAGCGCGCGCGATGTCATCAGGGTCGAGGAGCCTTCCCAGCAGACTCTCCGATACCGCCGCATCGACGATCTCGCGCGGCAGCGCGTCGGTCAGCGGCGTGCGTACCCATCCAGGCTCGATGACGTTCACGCGGATTCCAAAACGACCGGTTTCGCGGGCCGCGGTGCGCGCCAACCCGATCAGACCGGCCTTGCTCGCCGAGTACGCACCGGTTCCAGCCTTGCCGCGCGATCCGTTGATCGATCCGATCAGGACGATGCGGCCGCCGGCGGCGCGGCGGAGCGCGGGGATGCCGTGCCGCAAGAGCAGGAAGGCTCCGCGCAGGTTGACGGCGTGCACGCGGTCCCATTCGTCGACCGGCATCTTCCAGAGAACCGCGTCGTGCGAGATCCCGGCGCCGTGCACGAGAATGTCCAGCCGTCCGCGCCGCCGCTCCACGTTGGCCACCGCGTCAGCGACCGATCCGTCGTCGCGAACATCAGTCGCGATCCACTCCGCGTCTTCGCAGGGATTCATGTCGAGCGAGTAGGGGATGGCGCCCGCCCCGGCGAGGTGCCGCAGGATGGATCGCCCGATTCCGCCGGCGCCACCCGTGACGACGGCGACGCGCCCGTCGAGTGCCATCGCCGTCATGCGGAAAGCCGTGCGCGCTTCGACAGGACGTCGTGCCGGAAGCCGCCCCACAGCGCGGCGCCGAGCGCTCCGGCATGAATCGACTGCGGATGCGTGCGCACGGTGATCGCCAGCCTCTCGGCATTCGCGCGATCCCGCAACGCGCCGGCCAGTCCCTCGTCGGCCGCCAATCCTCCGGTGATCAGCACGTCGCCTTCAGCCCCGACCGCCTGCAGCAGCTTGACGTAGCGTCCGGCCATCGACAGATGAATCCCGCGAAGGATGTCAGCAGTGGAGATGCCGCGGCTCACCATGTTGATGACGTCCGTCTCCGCGAGCACGGCGCAGATGCTGCTGACCTGCTGCGGGTCGGTCGCCTGGCACGATAGCGGACCGACTTCATCGAGCGTGACGCCGAGGTACCGTGCGACATTCTCGAGGAACTGTCCGGAGCCAGACGCGCACTGGTTCGTCATGCGATACGCGAGGACCCGGCTGCGCTCATCGACACGCAGCGCGCGCGCGTGCAGGGCGCCGACGTCGAGCACCGCCCGGACGGACGGCATCAGGAAGACCGCGCCCCGCGCGTGGGTGGTCATGCCGTAGAAGTGACCGCGGCGGAAGTCCACCAGCTCGCCCTCGCCGGTGCTCGCCACGTACGCCACGTCGTTGCGCGACAGCCCCGCCTGTTCGAGCGCCGCCGCGTTCGACTCGTCGATGACCTTGCGCAGCTCGCGCCGCCGGATCCGATCGGTGCGAAGCGCGATGGCCTCGGGCGGACTATCGGGCGGATGGCGTACGATCGCCGTCTTCACGGCGCTCGATCCGACGTCGATCCCGGCCGTGATGAGAACGTCCGTGTTCACGGATGCCCCGTGCGCTGCGCGAAAAGAGCAGCCCCGAGCGCGCCCGTATAGATGGAGTCGGGAGAGATGTTCAACCGCCGCTGCCCGTAATTCTCGTGCACGAGGCCCGTGAGGGCGGCGACGGCGGCCGCGTTTCGGGCCACGCCGCCGGTGAACGTGAATTCGTCCGCGACGCCCCCCGATCGCGCCAGCAGCGACATCGCGCGCAGGACGATCGCGCGGTGCAGGCCGGCGAGGATGTCTTCACGGCGCTGCCCGAGGGACAGCCGTTCCCGCAGCTCCGCGCCGGCGAATACGGTGCACGTGCTGTTGATCTTCACGCGGCACCGGCTCTGCTGCGCCAGCGGTCCGAGCTCGTGCACGCCGAGGTTCATCTCGTCGGCGATGTACCCGAGGTAGCGTCCGCAGCCGGCGGCGCAGCGATCGTTCATCTGAAAACTCGTCACGATGCCCTGCGGATCCACCTGGATCGCCTTCGTGTCCTGCCCGCCGATATCGAGCACCGTCCGCGTGCCGGGAAACATCGCGTGCGCGCCGAGGCCGTGGCACAGGATCTCGCTTCTGATCTGTTCCTTCGGAAACGGCAGCCGCTGTCGTCCGTACCCGGTTCCCACAGCCGACGCTTCGTGAAAGTCGATTCCGCGGACGCGCGTGACGACCTCCCGCATCGATTCCGTCATGGCGGCGTCGTCCCGCGCGTTGAGCACACGATCGAGCGCCGGACCGATATGCGTCTCGAACAGGTTGTCGGCGGCCGTGTTCTCGACCGGCAGAATGGCCGCATCGAACAGCCCCGCGAGCGCGTCGAACGTCGCCCCCTTCCGTCCGGCGCGCTCTTCGGCAAGCTGCATGTACTCGGCAGCCGCCACATCGCGGAAGAAATCGCTCTTCCTGACGCTCAGGGAACCAAACATCGCCGGTGCGCGATCGCGCATCGTATCCACGATGAGGTCGACCGACCCATCGAGCTCGCGCGAGGACGCCTGGTAGCGCGGCTGCGCGGCGACCCGATGGAGCGCGTCGCGGAGTAGGTCGAGTTGCCCGAGATGCTGCTGGAGACGGAAACTGCGGGACAGCGCCGGCAGGAGCGTCGCGGCCCGATCGCACAGGGAAGGCGTCGCCGCGAGCGCAGCCTGGGTGAGGGCGAAGCGCGCCGCGACGAACGCCTCCTGGCGCGCGATGCCGCAGGCCACGTCGTAATTGCTCCGGCTGTTCGTGATCCCGCGGCCGATGACGCCGCCCTTCCCGTCGAGCACGACCGCCTTCGTCGTCGTCGATCCGAGATCGATGCCGACGAACACGTCCATGACGGTCATGGGCGTGCTCCAGCGGGGCGTTTCTGGTCGAGCATCTGCAGGTAACTCTCGACGCGGTTCCGGATGTTGGACGCCGAAAAGTAGCGGGGGTCGACGAGATCGCTCTCGATGAAGCCGCCTGGAACGCCGGTCCGCTCCTCGAGCTGCCGGAGGATCAGAAGCTGCCCTACACTGAATGAATTGCAGCTCTTCACGCTGTTGATCACAAACCCGTCCGCGCGGTAGTCGCGGACGTAGCGTTCGAGGAGCGCCACGCGCGAGGGCAGGCCCAGGTTCGTGTAGCACCCGAGACAGTAGTCGGCAAGGCTTTCGAGCGGGCGCGAGGGCTCGTGACGGAACCCGCGATCGTACAGGCCTCCGACCTTCGTGTAGCTGCTGGCCACGACGACGGCGCCTTCGTCGTAGAACATCTTCCAGAATTCGCGGAAGCTCGTCCAGTTGGGAGGGCCTTCGACGACCAGCCGGTAGCGCTCTGCTCCCATCGGTCCGTCTGGAGTGATAGGGCCGGCGCCGATCGTCACGCGGGCGTCGACCTCCTCGCGGAGGAGGCGGTAGTACTCGATCGCTTCCTTCGTCCCGCGAAACGCGCTGAAGATGGGGCCCACATAGTAGACCCCGCCGAAGTACGCGTCGATGGGCGAGGGTACGTGCTTCGCGCTCTCCAGGACGTGCACGAAGTCGTCTTCCGCGCGCGCGGACAACGCGAGGCGCTCCTGCAGCGCGGCCTCGTCGTACCGACGGCCGCTGACGTATTCGAGCATCGGGATCACGTCGGTGCGGAGCTGCCGCACGATGTAGTCGCGCTGATGCGGCTGGATCACCCCGTCCGCCTGATACGGAACGTGCAGCATCGCGACGGGGCAGTCGTACTCCTGCCGCAGCAGCTCGAACCATTTCATGAACGTGAAACACCCGGTGTAGGAAAGCAGCAGGAGGTCCGGCTTCGGCAGCGGTTGGCCGGTCGGCCCGAGATTGCCTTTCTTGAGCATCCCGATGTCGCACTTCACGTACGTGCAGACGTCCTCGCTGTGGCCGTGTTTCTCCGCTTCGGCAATGTAGCCGGCCGACTTGTTGCGCATCGCCGACTGCAGCGCGTTGATCTCCGGAAGCACGGGCAGCAGGTCGAACGATCGCAGCAGTTCGGTCAGATTCCCCGGCACGAAGGTGTAGACGACCTTCCTGCCGTCTTCGCGCGCTCGCGCGAGCGCGTCGTAATGCCCGCCGATGAGCGCCTTCTGAAGGAGCATGCTGGGCTCCTTCTGTACTCCGGGGGCCATCGCCTCGCCGCGCGCGGTCATGCCTGGCTCCAGAGGCGAATCGAATCCGAGAAGGTCCCTGCCTGCTCGCGGATGACGGCGAACTGTCCGGTATCTTCCGAGTACTTGAACTGCGTGTGCGGGATGCCGGCTGCGTCGAGCGCTGCAACGAGCATCGGCTGATCGAGGAGCGCCGGATCGCAGAAGCTCGGGGCGCAGAAGATGACGCCGTCTGCGTTCAGCCGGCGGACGGACTCCACGAGCCAGCTCCCGCGCCGGCCCTCGGGTTCATACATCGAGGCGGTGCGGACGTGCGAGGTGAGACACGCCTGCGCCAGGTTGTCGAGCGGATCGCCCTCGAGCGGCACGTCTCTGGTCAGCCACCGCAGTCCCAGCAGCAGATCGTCGTCGACGATCCAGCAGCCGGCGCGTTCGAGCGTCATGAGCAGGCCGACCGGCGGCTGCTCGCAGAACATGCCCACGACAACGACGCGTGAGCGATCCTGATCGCGGCGATCGGGATCGAGCGGCGCCTCGCGCAGGTACTCGCGCACGAATCTCGAATGCTCCTCGGCGGAGAGCAGATTGCCCGCGCGGATCACCTGATAGAGCTCCGCGGCGGGAAAGCGCCACGGCTCGCGCGCCCGCGCTTCGTACAGGTCGCGCAGGGCGCCGCGCTGTTCGTTGTAGACGGCGACCGATGCCCGCAGCGCCCCGTCGTTTATGGCGCGGCCGGCCAGGTCCGCGAGGTCCGCGCGCAGGATGTCGAGCTCCTGGCGCCAGAAGCGTCCGCCGACCTGCGGGTCGAAGTTCTGCGGCACGTCGACGTAGCGAACGTACCGATCTGGAAACAGGAGACGCCACATTCCCGAGAGATTGCGGATCACGTCGCAGATTGACGGAAACAGCATGCCGTCGAGCGCGTCGAGACGCCCTGACAGGGCGAGCTCGATGGTGCTGCGCGGGATGTGGCAGATGTAGCTCTGGAAATACGCGTCGCCGCGGATGATCTCGAGACGATCGCCGCCGCCGCCGATGCCCACAGGCAGCATCCCCGCGGCGTGTATCAGCTCGCGGGGGATGGCGATCGGCATGTGCCCGATGGCGCGTCGTTGCCGCCCGGCGGCTTTCCACGCACGAACGGAATCGAGCGACACATCCTGTGCCAGGGCTTCGGCACGCGCGACAATGGCCGCGAGACTCGGCGTCATACGGTCGTCCCACGGCTCCAGCGAGGCTCGCGCTTCTCGACGAACGCTCGAATCCCCTCGGCGGCGTCGGGCTCGCGCATCAGACGATTCAGGTAGAGGCGCTCGACCTCCTGCAGCGATCCGCTCAGCGCACGGTGGACCTCGGCTCGGACGGCCGCGGCCGCGAAACGCAGCCCGGTCGCCGATCGCGGCAGAAACGCGTCCGTCAGCCACGCATCGAGGCTGGCGTCGAGTCCTCCTTCGGGCGCCACGCGCGCGACGAGCCCCATCGCCGCCGCCTCGCGACCGCTAATCGAATCGCCCGTGAGGGTCAGGTACGCCGCCCGGGCGGCCCCGATACGCGCCGGGAGCAAGACCGATGCGGCGGGCGGGAACACGCCGAGCTTGATCTCGGGACACCCGAGGCGCGCTCCTTCTTCCGCGATCAGGAGATCGCAGGCGAGCGCGAGCTCGAGACCGCCGCCCAGGCACTGGCCCCGGATCGCGGCGATCGTCGGCGCGGGCACGTCGACAACGCGGCGCAGCAGCCCGTGCAGCGCCGCGAGCGTCGGCCCGATGCGGTCCGGCAGGTGCTCCTCGACGCTCGCGCCAAAGCTGAAGTGCGGTCCTTCGGCCGTGATGACGAGCGCATGAAGGTCGTCGCGCGCGCTGACCTCGCGCGCGGCCGCATCCAGCGCCGCGAGCATCGCGGCGTCGAGAATGTTCGCTTTCGGCGCGCGCAGCGTCAGCCGCGCGATGCGACCCGCGTGCGTATAGTCGATCGTCGCCTTGGGCGCCGTCAGATCTTCTCCACTGGGCCCGCCGCCCACGGCGCGATCTCGCGCACCAGCTCTTCGCTCCATTTCGCCCCTTCCGCCAGACGCTGCCGCAGCCGCACGAAATCCACCTCGCGCGCCTCGCGCGTCCCGTAGTGGAACGCCCGGAAGCCCGCATTCGCCTCGGTCATCATGTTGAGCGACAGCCACGCGCGGTTGGTCTCGCGGTTGCGATTCCAGTGCTCGAGCTTGTGCTTGCGGAGGCTCTCGATCGTCTTCGTCAGACAATCCGGCATCGTGTAGAGCAGTTTCGTCACCAGATCGTCGACCGCCTCGTCCAACCGCGTGAGATCGATCTGTCCCTGCAGCAGCAGCGCCTTGGCGCGCTCGCGCGCCGGTCCGGATTTCCATTCGCCCAGCACGAACCGTCCGTACTCGTCCAGTACGCGATCGGTGACGACGAGCGGGTTGGGAATCCACCGGCCGTCGAGTTTGAGCGCCGGAACGATGTCCGTGAGCCCGCCGTACGCATAGAAACGGTGCGCGCTCCACATCTCGCACAGCGTGCAGCTCGACATCGCCCGCTCGATCCCGACGAAGAGTGGAAGGAAGTCCGTGCTGCCTCCATCGGGCGCGGAGCCGTGCCGCGGTCCGGCCTGGCTGAAGGCGGCCAGATCGCTGGCGATGGAATAGTCACACGCCATGCCGATTTCCTGTCCGCCGCCGACACGCATGCCGTTGACGCGCGCGATGACTGGTTTGTCGCATTCCAGGATCCCCGTCACCATGTCGTTGAAGAGCCGCATGTACTGGCGGTACTCGGACGGCGCGCCGGCATACTCCTCCGCGTACTCGCGTGTGTTGCCGCCGGTGCAGAAGGCGCGATCGCCGGCGCCGGTCAGCACGACGGCCACCGCCGCCCGATCGTTCGACGCCGCGCGCAGCGCGAGGATGATTTCCTTGACCGTGGACGTCGTGTAGGAGTTCAGCTCGCGCGGATTGTCGAGCGTGATCCAGACGGTATGCAGGCCTGCCGCGACGCGCCCGGCGCGATCCCGGACGGGCCGTTCGTCGATGAGAATGTCGCGCGGGTTCAACGTCTCGACGAGATCGTGGTTCTTCATGGTGTGGCTCTCACGGAGTCAGAATCGCGCGCCGCGTCAGCCGATGATCCACGGCCGCCTGAAATATTTCGGGAGTGCGCGTGAGCGGAAACGTCTCGACATAGGCATCGAGCGCCACCCGACCGCTGAGCACGAGTGCCAGCGCGTCGGGGTACCGCTCCGGCGGACAGCCCCAGTTGCCCGCGGCCGTCGCGTCGAGCGCCATCAAGTTCGAGAGGCGGACCTCGACGGGGTTCGGCGTGTACCCGACAACCGCGAGATGCGCCCCGAAATCGAGCAGGCCGAAGGCGGTCTGCTGTCCGTCCGGGGTGCCGCTGGTCTCGAAGACCCGAAGGCCGATGCCGCCGCGTCCGCTGGCTTTCGCGAACGCCCGCACCGCGGCTTTCACCGCCTTCGCATCGAGCTGCGCCGAGTTGAGCGTCAGGCCGGCGCCATGCGCGGCCGCCAGCGCCAGACGCCCGTCATCGACGTCGATCGCGACCACCGCCGCGCCGAACGCGGCGGCGATCTGCACGCCGAAGCCGCCGACGCCGCCGGCGCCGACAAACACCGCGACGTGATCGGCCCCGAGTCCGGCCCGTCTCGCCGCCTCGTACGGCGTCGTCACGGCGTCGGCCACGACCGAGAGCCACGCGAGCGGAAGCGCCGCCGGCAGCGGCTCGGTGACCGTACAGAGGCCGCGCGCGGGCACCTTCACGTGCGTGGCAAATCCGCCGTCACCATCGTTGCCCGGCATGAATTGATTGCGACAGATCGTCGGCCGCCCGGCGCGGCACGCCGGACACGCGCCACAGGGAATGACGGCTGGAACGATCACAGCCGCGCCCTCCCAGCGCGACGCACGCCCCCCGCCTTTGGCGACGCGGCCGGCGATCTCGTGGCCAAGGACGAGCGGCAGCGGGTGACGGGTCGGTACGCCGCCGGCGGCGAATCCGACGTCCGTATGACAGATCCCGCAACCCGCCACCTCGATGACGACCTCGTCATCGCCGGGAATGAGCTCGCCTAGGCCGCGCCGCTCCAGCGGCCGACCTGGCGTGACGAGGGCGTAGCCGTGGGCCATGGAATTAGGTGAGAGCGATGGCAGCAACGGCAGTACCAGCCGGAAACAGGATTGTTTCGGGTGCGTCGTGCGGCTGCCCGGCACCGGTGACGGAAACCCGGCAGCGGACCGAGAGACGATGGCCGCCCGGCGCTGCTCTTGCAGCAGCCTCGACCCTCCGCGCGCCGCACGCCGGAAATCGGCGCCGGCGCACGACGGTTCGCCGGGTGTTCGGCGGTCAGCCGGGAATCCGGTGCCAGCCCTTCGGAGGCCGCCATGGTGTCGCGCGCGTCAATCGAAGCGTTCATCAGCGAACCCACGCTGGCGATCGTCGGCGTGTCCCGTTCGGGGAAGAAGTTCGGCAACATCGCATGCCGTGAGCTGCGTGCGAAGGGATACGAGATCTATCAGATTCACCCGACGGCGACGGCGATCGACGGTCTGGCGTGTTATCGCAGTTTCGCCGATCTGCCGGATCGGGTCGCCGCGGCCCTCATCGTCGTTCCGCCGAAGCAAGCGTTGGAGGTGATCCGGGCGGCCGCTGCGGGCGGCATCGGGCGTGTGTGGCTCCAGCAGGGCGCGTCCTCAGCAGAGGCAGAGGCACTCTGCCGGGAGCTGCACCTCGACGCGGTCTGCGGCGAATGCATCCTTATGTACGCGCGGCCCACGGGGGTGCACCGGGCGCACCGATGGCTGTGGGAGATCCTTGGACGCGCGCCGATTGGCGCGGTTCCGCACTGATCGGGCATCAGCGTTTCCGCGCGGGCGCCCTTCGTGACGCCTGGCGCTCGACGCGCTCCAGCCAGCGCCGCTCCGCGTGCAATTGATCGATCGTCAGCGTCAGCATCCACCGAGCCAGGCGGCGCGCGGCATCAACGCCGCGCAGTGCCGCGATCCCGACGGCAACCTTATCGAGGTGTTCTCGCCGCTGAAGAACTGAGCCGCCGGCGCGACCACATCATCAGCCCCGAAACCACCTGCACGACGGCGGCGAGACTGGCGACCGACATGAGGATCTTCGTCGGGACACCGAACACGTCACCGGTATGGATGGCGCGATTGAGATTCACGAGCCGGGTCCCGGCCGCGGTCGTCCTGGAACTTTCGGCCTGCAGGACCGCGCCCGTGTAAGGATCAACGAACACGCGCGTCCGGCCGCCGGGCGTCAGATCCTCGGGAAACCGCATCGCGATTCTGTACGCCGTCCGCGGTCCCGCAACGTTGATGAACACGGGCGCGGCGCCCGGCATGGCCGCGCGAGCGGCGGCCAGCGCGGCGTCCGGGCCCAGCAATGGCGCGCCCGGCCTGAGTGCGACCGGCCCCGGTGGCCGCAGCGGCTCCGATCCCGTGATTCGATAGAGCAGCGGCACCGTCCGGCTTTCGAACCCAATCACAACGCCGGTGAGCGCGAGCGAGAAGAAGAAGACGAACGAAACGACGCCGACGGCATTGTGGAGATCGAACCACGCTCGGCGCCCTCCGGCGGACCACATGATGCTGACGCGCTTCACCGGCCACCAGAGATACAGCCCGGAGCACGTCAGCAGCGCCATGAGTACGCCGGCCCAGGACACGATCGTTTTTCCCGCATCGCCCGCCAGCAGCCGCAGGTGAAGCTGGTGGACCTGGTTCAGCCACGTCGGCCCGCTCCTCACGCCGAGGATCTCGCCGGAGTACTGATTCATGTATACCGATTTGCCCTGCAGGATCACGGAGGACGACAGACTGGGAACGACGCCGAGGCCGTAGGCCACGATCCGCGAACCCGGGAATGCCGCAGCCGCTCGCCTCCCGAGATCTTCGAGCGGTATGGAATTGCCGCTCGGGCTCACTCTGAACAAGTGCGGATGCGTGACGTGATCGATCTCCTCCTCGAATGCCATGAGGGCGCCCGTGACTCCGAGGACGATCACGAAGATCGCGGCGGTGAAGCCTCCCAAGAGATGCAGCTTGACGATGACCCTGCGCACAGCGGCGCCATTAGAGCACGGTACGGGTCAGCTTGCGGCACGCCGGCGGCGTTCGACAACGTCCCCGTGCGAACCAGGTACATAATGAGTGGCAGTGATCACGCAGGACGCGTTCGACGCTCTCGCCGGCGCGCGGCATGGCGATCCGTTTTCCGTTCTCGGCCCGCACGTCGAGAACGGCGCCGTGGTCGTCCGCGCGTATCAGCCCTCCGCGGAACGTGTCGAGGTCGCGCGGCCGGGCGGCGGCTCGACGCCGATGGCACGAATCCATCCCGGCGGCGTCTTCGAGGCGGTCTTTCCGAAGACGGCGCAGGTCTTCGACTACCGGCTCCGGATCACGTATCCCGGCGGACACGTCGCCGACGTCGACGATCCGTATCGCTATGGACGTGTCATCACCGAGTACGACGTGTATCTGTTCTCGCAGGGGAAGCACACGCGCGTGTACGACAAGCTGGGCGCCCACCTGATGCGCATCGGCGATGCCGAGGGCGCGCATTTCGGCGTCTGGGCTCCCAACGCGGACCGCGTCAGCGTCGTCGGCGACTTCAACTTGTGGGACGGGCGCGTCCATCCGATGCGGGAGCTCGCGCCGAACGGCGTCTGGGAGATCTTCATCCCCGGCGTCCAGGAAGGGCAGCGCTACAAGTTCGAGATTCGGTCGCGCCTGCACGGCGAGCTGCTGCTGAAGGCGGATCCGTACGGCTTCCGGTTCGAGCATCCGCCGCTGTCCGCGTCGATTGTCGCGCGCCGCGATTACGCGTGGCACGACGCGCAGTGGTTCATCGATCGCGCCGGCGAAAACGCCTGGTTCAACCGGCCGATGGCGATCTATGAGGTCCATCTGGGATCGTGGGCGCGGGTGCCGGAAGAGCAGAACCGGTTTCTCAGCTACCGCGAGCTGGCGGATCGCCTCATCCCCTACGTGAAGGAGATGGGCTACACGCACGTCGAGCTGCTGCCGGTGATGGAGCATCCGTTTTTCGGATCGTGGGGCTATCAGGTCACCGGGTTTTTTGCGCCGACGAGCCGTTTCGGCGCGCCGCAGGACTTCAAGGCCTTTGTCGACGCCTGCCACCAGCAGCGCATCGGCGTCCTTCTCGACTGGGTCCCCGGGCATTTTCCGAAGGACGCGCACGGCCTCGCCCGCTTCGACGGCACGGCGCTGTACGAACATGCCGATCCGCGCCAGGGCGAGCACCGCGACTGGGGCACGCTGATCTTCAACTACGGCCGCAACGAAGTCCGCAACTTTCTGACGGCGAACGCATTGTTCTGGCTCGAGGAGTACCACATCGACGGGTTGCGCGTGGACGCCGTCGCCTCGATGCTGTACCTCGACTACTCGCGCAAAGCGGGCGAGTGGGTGCCGAACCGATTCGGCGGCCGCGAAAACATCGACGCGATCGACTTCCTGCGCGAGCTGAACGCGCTCACGCACGGCGAGCAGGCCGGCTCGATCACCGTCGCCGAGGAATCCACTTCGTTCCCCTCCGTCAGCCGCCCGACGTATCTGGGCGGACTCGGCTTCACGTACAAGTGGAACATGGGGTGGATGAACGACACGCTCGAGTACGTCAGGCAGGATCCGATCTTCCGGCGCTACCATCACCGGCTGCTGACCTTCTCCCTCCTTTACGCCTTCAGCGAGAACTTCATCCTGCCGTTCTCGCACGACGAAGTCGTCCATCTGAAGGGATCGATGTTCGGGAAGGTCCCCGGCGACGAGTGGCAGAAGGCGGCGACGCTGCGCGCGCTCTATGGCTACATGTACGCGCATCCGGGCAAGAAGCTGATGTTCATGGGCTGCGAGTTCGGCCAAATCGCCGAATGGAACCACGACCGCAGCCTCGACTGGCACCTGCTGCAGCAGCCGCTGCACGCGGGCATCCGCCGCTTCATGACCGATCTGAATCGCACCTACGCCGCGGAGCCGGCGCTCCATCAATGCGATTTCGAGTCGTCCGGGTTCCAGTGGATCGACTGCAACGACAGCGACAACTCGGTCGTCTCGCTGATGCGCCGCGCGGCGGATCCGGACGACTTCGTCGTCGCGATCCTGAACTTCACGCCCGTTCCGAGGCAGGGCTACGTGATCGGCGTCCCGCGCGCCGGCAGCTACACGGAGCTGCTGAACAGCGACGCCGGCGTGTACGGCGGGGGCAATGTCGGCAACGGCGGTCTCGTCACGGCCGAGCCCGTCCCGTCGCACGGACATCCGCAATCGCTGCGCCTCTTCCTGCCGCCCCTTGGCTTCCTCCTCCTCAAACCCGGGGCGTGAGACGCGCGACTGGCGCGCGCGCTTCGAGGATACGTGCGCGCGGCGTACGGCCGCAGCCGGGGCGCCGCTGGCGCCGGTCCACACGATCCACGAGCGCGCCGGCGGGCGCCGCGATCTGGAGGCGATAGGGAGCCCATGGTCGCAGGCGGCGTTCGACGGGCCGTTCTATCAGGCGCGCGGCGACTCGTTGGGCGTGGTGTTCGTCCGCTCGGCGGAGGGCAACACGGGCGCGAAGAATCCTTCGTCGTTCGGCGGCGGCGCGGTCGACCAGCATTTGATCTACGAAGGTCTCTCGCGCGTCGCCGCTGACGGCGTCGTCGTCGGCGCCGGTACTCTTCATCCGGGTTCGTTCTTCAGCGTCTGGCGCCGCGAGTTGATCGAGCTGCGCGCGGAGCTCGGACGTCCCCGCCATCCCGCCCAGATCGTCCTGAGCGCCGACGGCAGCGTCCGTGTCGAAGACGTCCTGCTGTTCAATGTGCCCGAGGTGCCTGTGTTCGTCATCACGTCCCCACGCGGACGTGAGCGTCTCTTGCCCGCCCTCGACGTGCGTCCGTGGATCACGCCGATCACTGGCCCCTCGCTTCAACAGCAGTTCGAGGCGTTGCGCGCGCGTGGCCTCCATCGCCTGTGCTCCATCGGCGGCCGTCGATCCGCGACCGAGCTCGTGGACGCGGGCCTGGTGCGCGACGTCTATCTCACGACCACGCCGTCGAATGCCGGAGAGCCGGACACGCCGTGGTACGTCGGGAAACGGACGTTATCGCCGCAGTCGGTAGTCCTGAAGCAGTGGGACGGCGAGGATGGCCCGGTGCTCTTCGAACATTCGCAGCTGGGGTAAAGAGCCGCGTACGACGTACGACACGGAGTCGCAGAGTTCTCAGAGACGCACGGAGGCCGTTGCTTCGCGTGGACAGGTCGCGGCCTTTCGAATTCGTGTCTCCTGCGTCCGCGCGGACCTTTGCAGCAGCCGTCCGCGCCGTCAGTGTCGTCCGTGGCCTGGAATTCTCTGTGGGTCTCCGTGCGCTCTGTGGCTCTGTGTTGAGATCTTCCGTGGTTTTCTTCCGATCAGTCTGTGGCGCTCATCTTCAGAATCCGCTCCCACTCGGCGTCTGGCACCGGCATGACCGAAAGCCTCGGGATTCTCGTCAAGGGGAACGACGCGAAATACTTGTCTGCTTTGATGGCCGCGAGCGTGACGGGATTCTTGAGCTTCTTGACCGGCTCGACGTCGACGACGTACAGCTTGCCGGTCTTGTCCGCGGGATCCGGATAGGCGTTGCCGGCCGCGCGGCAGATGCCGATGACGGCCTTCTCGCTCCCGGTGTGATAGAAGAAGATCTTGTCGCCTTTCCTGACGCTGCGCAGGTGCTTCTGCGCGACCGGGTTGCGCACGCCGGTCCACGAGGTCTTCCCGTCGCGAGCCAGCGCGTCGTAGCTGTAGTTGGACGGCTCTTCCTTGAATAGCCAATTCATCGTCAGATGCTAAAGCCTAAAGGCCCCAGCCCCAAGCCCAATTGGGCCGATCTTCGACTGACGGATCGGATCGCGCCCGGCGTCCGCGTTCTGCTCATCGGCATCAATCCCGGGGTGATGTCCGCGACGACCGGCCATCACTTTGCCGGACCGACGAACCGGTTCTGGCGTCTCCTGTACGAATCCGGAATCGTCCCCGAGCCGATCACGCACGAAGACGACGTGCGGCTGCCCGAGTGGGGCATCGGGATGACCAACCTGATCGCCCGGCCGAGTCCGGGCATCGACGTGCTGAAGCCGGCCGAGTATCTCGAAGGCTGGAAGATTCTCGAAGCCAAGATCGATCGCTTTCGTCCGGAGATCGCGGCGTTCGTCGGCGTCACGATGTACCGCGCGCTGTGGCGCGTCCTCGGGCACGCGGAGCCTCCCGACGTCGTTCCCGGTTTTCAGAAGGCGACGGTGCACGGAGCCCGCATCTTCGTGCTGCCGAATCCCAGCGGGCGCAACGCGCACTTCGCCTATTCGGAGATGCTGGCGGCGTTCCGCGCGCTCCGCCGCGCGATGGGCCGCCTGCCACGAAGCGAGCGAGCGCAGGGAATCAGTGTGCACCGACAGGTCCGCCGCCGCGCGGCCGCTTCATCAGAAGGATCAGAGGAAGGAGCAGCAGGAAAATCACGCCGAGCAGCCGGAACAGTTGAACGAACGACACCATCGACGCCTGCTGCTGCACCACCCCGAAGAGCGACGCGTACGCGCGCTGCGTCGCGGTCGTAATATCGGCGCCGCGCGCCACAAACCCGCTCCGCGCATTCTCGAACGCCCTCTGCGCCGCGGGCGAGTACGCGTCCACGTTCGCGCCCAGCACGCCCACGTAGACCTGCTGCTGCCGCGCGAGGAGCGTGCCGGTCACCGCGATCCCGACGCTGCCGCCGAGATTCCGCATCAGGTTGAAGAGGCTGGTCGCGTTGCCCATCCGCTCGCGCGGGATCGGGTCCATGCTGATCGTCGTCAGCGGCACGAACAGCGCCGACAGGCCGAGTCCCTGGAAGAACTGCGGCCAGAAGATGTCCCAGTAGCCCGCGTTGAGATTGAGCTGCCCGAGCCAGATCAACGTCACCGCGCCGGCGACGAGCCCGATCGCCACGAGCTTTCGCGCGTCGATCTTGCCGATCAGCAGGCCGATGAGCGGCATGCCGATCAGCGATCCCATCCCGCGCGGCGCCATCGCGATTCCGGCCTGCAGCGACGGATAGCCGAGCAGCGTCTGCAGCATGATCGGCAGCAGCACCAGACTGCCGTACAGGACGAAGCCCAGCGTCGTCATCAGAAACACGCCGGTGCTGTACGTCCGGTTCCGGAAGACGCGCAGATCGACGATCGGCTCCCTCGCGACCCACTCCCGCACGATGAAGGCGACCACGCCGATGGCCGACGTCAGCACGAGCGCCGTGATGAACCGCGACGAGAACCAGTCGCGCTCCTGGCCCAGATCCAGCGCGATCTGCAGGCAGCCGATCCACAGCGCAAGCAGGCCGATGCCCCAGTAGTCGACCTTCGTCACTTCATGACGCAGGTACGACGGATCGAATACGTAGAGCTGCGTCATGACGAGCGACGCGACGCCGACCGGAAGATTGATGTAGAACACCCACCGCCAACTGTACGTGTCGGTCAGCCAGCCGCCGAGCACCGGCCCGAGGATCGGCGCGACGACGATGCCCAGGCCCCAGAAGCCCATGGCCTTGCCGCGCTCGTGCGGCGGGAACGCCTCGAGGAGGACGGCCTGGGAGAGCGGCTGCATCGCGCCGCCGGTCGCCCCCTGAATCAGGCGGAACATGACGAGCAGCGGCAGGTTCGGCGCCAGGCCGCAGAGCAGCGACGAGAGCGTGAAACCGGTGACCGAGGTCATCAGCAGCCTTTTGCGGCCGAACGTCCGCGCGAGCCAGCCGGTCATCGGCAGCACGATCGCATTGGCGACGAGATAGGACGTCAGCACCCACGTGGACTCGTCAATCGTCGCCGACAGGTTCCCCGCGATGTGCGGCAGCGAGACGTTCACGACCGTGGTGTCGAGCACCTCCATGAACGTCGCGAACATCACGGCGATCGCGACGATCCAGGGGTTGACCTGCTTGTGTTCGCTCATCCGAGATGGTTCCAGGGGTTCCAATGGTTCCGGAGGTTTCGGAACCTGCTTCACTTCACATAGACCGTCGGCGTGACGCTCATGCCGGGGCGGAGGAGATGATTGGGGTCCTGGTTCGGCTCGAAGAAGATCCGCACGGGCACGCGCTGGACGACTTTGACGAAGTTGCCCGTGGCGTTCTCCGGCGGCAGCAGGCTGAACTTCGCGCCGGTGGCCGCGGCGATGCTGTCGACGTGCGCCTCGAACGATTTTCCGCCGAGCGCGTCGACCTCGACGACCGCCTTCTGCCCGGGACGCATCGACTTCAACTGCGTTTCCTTGAAGTTCGCCGTCACCCAGACCCGATCCAGATCGACGAGCGCGAGCACCGGCTGTCCGGGCTGCAGCACCTGCCCGGGCTCCACGCTCTTGCGGCTCACCACGCCTGCGGTGGGCGCGGTGATGGTCGCGTACTGCAGGTTCAGCTCCGCCTGTTTCAGCGCCGCCTCGGCCTGCCGCACGCGCGCCTCGGCGGCGGCGGCGCGGGCCTGCGTCACCTGGAGCTGCTGCGGGGCCGTTTCCGCGGTGGCGAGGCCGGCACGTGCCTGCGCGGCCCCGCCGCGCGCCTGGGCCACCCGCTGCTGCGCCACGGTGATGGCGCTTTGCGCCGAGGCCACGTCCGACTTCGCGGCATCGGCCGCCGCACGCGCGGCGTCGGCGCTCGCCACTGCCGCGTCGAATTGCTGCCGCGAGATCTCGTCCTTCTCGACGAGCGGCCGCAGGCGATCGACGTCCTTCGCCGCCTTGAGCGCGGTGGCTTCCTTTTCGCGCTCATGCGCCTGGGCGGTGACGAGGTTGGCTTGCGCGACCTGCACCTCGTGCTCGGCGCCCGAGACCCCCGCCTGCGCCTGCTCCACGGTGCCCGCCGCATTGCTGACGCCGGCCCGGGTTTCCACGCGCGCGATCGGCACGCCGGTGCGCGCGGCGCCGGCATTCGCCTGCGCGTCGGCGAGCTCCGCCTTCGCGCGATCCACCGCCACCTGGTAATCAGCCGGATCGATCTGCACCAGCAGCGCGCCCGCCGCGACCGGCTGATTGTTCTCGACGGCGACCTTGAGGACCGGGCCGCCCACGCGTGCCGCAATCTGCGTAATACGGCCGTCCACCTGCGCATCGTCGGTCGACTCGTGCCCGCGCGAGCGCAGCCAGACGATCCCTCCGATGATGACCAGCACGGCCACTACCGCGCCGCCGATGCGCCAGCGGCGGCCGTTGCCCGCCGGCGCGTCCGCCTTTTCCGTCTCCGCTTTCGCCTCCGCCATTACTTGCCGCCTCCGAGATACGCCATCACAGCAGACTCCGCGATGCCAAGCGCCTGCGCGAGCGATGCCTTGGCCAGATTGTGGCTGTAGAGCGCCGACACGTACGTGTCCGACGCCGTGGCGACGGCTTCCTGCGCCTGCGTCACTTCGAGATTTCCTGCGACGCCGGCCGCGAACCGGTCGCGCGCCTGCCGCAGCTCGTCGCCGGCGAGCTGCACGCTCGTCTGCGCCGCCTGCAGCTGCTGCTCCGCGGCGCGCAGATCGAGCAGCGCCGACCGGACTTCGAACTCGACGCGGCTGCGGAAATCCGCGAGCTCCGCCTCGCGCTGCCGCAGCGTCGATGCCGCCTCGATGCGCCGCGCCGTCGTGCGTCCGGCGTCGAAGATGGGAATCCGCACGGTCGCCGCCATCGTGTACGTCGTGAGCGCCGCTCCGGGAGTCTGGCCGATCGCGCCGTAATCCGCGTCCACGTGGAACGATGGGAGCAGCGCGGCATTCGCTGCGCGGCTCGTCGCCTGCGCGGCGTCCACGCGGCTCTTCGCCGCGAGGTAGTCGGACCGCGTCTCGAGCGCCCGCGCGATCGATTCATCGACCGTCGGCATCGGAAGCGGCGAATACGGAATGCTGTCCGTCAATGTCAATGGCTGGCCGACCGGGATGCCGATCGCGTGCGCGAGCTGCAGCTTCGCCTTCTCGAAATCGTTCTCCGCCGCGATCGATCGCTGCCGCTGCGTCTGCATCTGCACCTGCGCGCGGACCACGTCGAGCCCCGCGACGACGCCGGCCGATTTGAGGTCCTGCGCCTGCTTGAGCAGCTCCTCGGCCGTCTGCAACTGGGCGTGGACCATCTCCATGCGGCTGCTTTGCGCGACGGCCTCGAGATACAGATTCACGGTCACGAGGACGACGAGGTCCCGGGCGGTCCTCACGCCGTACTTGGCCGCCTTCTCGGAGAGCGACGAGGCGCGCGCGTCGTTCACCGCGGCGAGGTCCACCACGGGCTGTGACAGCACCACGCGTGCGTCGTAGATGTTGAAGGGACCGACAAGCGGCGGATTGGCGGGAAAGCCGAACGCCTGCAGGTTGATCACCTGCCGTCGCGCCGCGAGCGAGCCGGAGACGTTCGGCAGCAGATCCGCCAGCGCCCGCCATCGCGCGCCGCGCGCCGAGGCCTCCGATTCTTCCTCCAGCAGCAGCCCGAGGTTGCTCTGCAGCGCGCGCTGCAAGGCGTCCTTCACCGACAGCGGCAGCGGTTCGGTCGAGACGGTCCCTTTCGGACGGCTGCCGAAAAAGGGGTTGGCCGGGGCGCCCGGCTGCCCCTGCGCGGCCGCGCGCGCCGCGCCGGCCATCATCACAAAAATGACCGCCATCGCGGTCCATCCATCCTTCATCGCCCGCACATTCCTTTCAGACGCCGACACTTGCCAAATGGGATCCACCTTCAGCGCCGGAGACCGAGCTGGTAGAGGGACGCCAGCAACTCGGCGGCGTTTCGATACACGCGGTATGCGCCGGCCTGCGCCAGCTCTGCTTCGCCGTATCCGCCGCTGAGGAGGCCCACGCTCAGCATCCCCGCGCGGCGCGCCGCGAGCAGATCCCACACCGCATCGCCGATCACGTAACATTCTTCGGGCCGCACGTTGAGTTTCTGCTGGCAGACGAGAAACAGATCCGGCTCGGGCTTGGCGCGCTGCACGTCCGCGCGATCCACAACGACCACGCCGGGAGGGACACCCAGCGCCGCGAGCGAGGGCTTGACGTCTTCACGCTTCCCCGACGTCGCGATTCCGTACGCGAGCCCTTCGCGTTCCAGATGGCGGAGCAGCTCGACCGCGCCCGGCAAGGGACGCCTCTCCGGCAGCACCTCCGGATAAACTTGTCCGTGCCGCGTCTGCAGCCGCTCGACTTCGTCGCCGGACAGCTCCCGACCGATCTCCTGGCCCGCCGCTTTCGCGAGGAGGCCGCCGCTCATCCCGATGAGACGGTGGATCTTCCACGCCTCGACGTGGATGTTCGCCTCGTCGAGCACACGCTGCCACGCGAGGACGTGGGCGTAGACGGTATCGACAAGCGTCCCATCGAGGTCGAATATCAGCGCACGCATTCAATCAGAATATAACCATGCCGCCACTGGTCACCTTGCTCGACGTCGACAACACGCTGCTCGACAACGATCGTGTCGTGGCCGATCTCATGCGGTTCATGGATCGGGAGCTCGGACAGGAGCGCCGGCAGGACTACTGGAGGATCTTCGAGGCCCTGCGCGCCGAGCTTGGCTACGCGGATTATCTGGGCGCGCTGCAGCGCTATCGGGAGCGGCATCCGCGCGATTCGCACGTGCTCGCCGTCTCACAGTTCCTCATCAACTATCCATTCGCCAACCGCCTGTTCCCCGAATCGCTCGACGTCGTCGATCGCGCTCGCGAATGGGGGCCGGCGGTGATCCTCTCCGACGGCGACGTCGTGTTCCAGCCGAGAAAGATCGAGCGCTCGGGCCTCCTCGAGGCGGTCGATCGCAACATCCTGATCTACGTGCACAAGGAGGAGGAGCTGGAAGACGTCGAGCGGCGGTATCCGGCGGAGCGCTACGTGATCGTCGACGACAAGCTCTGGCTGCTGAACGCGATCAAGCGGCACTGGGGCGCGCGGGTCACCACCGTCTGGCCGCGGCAGGGGCACTACGTCACCGACGCGCGCGTGACGACGCTGCCGCCGCCGGACGTGACGCTCGGGCGGATCGGTGAGCTGCTCGAGTGGACGGCTGAGCGCCTGCGGCAGGCGGCGCGTCCATAATCCACCGCTCGGCCCAGCGGCCGACCGCCGCCAGGGCGTGTTCCAGCGCGCGCCCCTTGTCCGTCAGTTCGTATTCCACGCGCACCGGCGTCTCCGGCACCACGATGCGCGCGACGATGCCCTCGGCTTCCAGCTCCCTCAGCCGTTCCGACAGCATCCGATCGCTGATCTCGGGAATGCCGCCGCGGAGCTCCGCGAACCGCATTCGTCCGTTCAGGAGCAGTTGGATGACCGCGCCTGTCCATCGGCTGCCGATGAGCTCGACCGCCTTGTGGAAACGCGCGCACAACTGCGGCTTGAGAGCCATGCCGGAATTCTACCAGACAAAGCCCACTTGACACAATCTACTTACTTTTGTATAGTCACACTAGATTGATTAGTTAAGGAGGATTCAGATGCGTACAGCCACGGCAGTCGCCGGCCCCGTCACGACCTGGAACATCGATCCCAGCCATGCCCTCATCGAGTTCGCCGTTCGGCACCTCATGATCTCGACGGTCAAAGGGCGTTTTACAGGCGTCCACGGCTCGCTCCGGACGGACGAGTCCGATCGATCGAAATCCGAGCTCGAGGTCACAATCGACGCCGCATCGATCGACACGCGCGAAGCCCAGCGGGACGCGCACCTGCGATCCGCGGATTTCCTCGATGTGGAGACGTTTCCGACCCTGACCTTCAGGAGCCGGCGCGTCATCGAGGGCAGCGCGAGCGAGTTCAAGCTGGCAGGCGACCTGACCGTCCATGGCGTCACCCGTGAAGTGATCCTGGACGTCACCGAGCACGGGCGCGTCACCGATCCGTGGGGCGGCCAGCGCGTGGGCTACACGGCCACGACGAGCATCAAACGAAGCGACTTCGGTCTCACCTGGAATGTGGCCCTCGAAACCGGCGGATTCGTCGTCGGCGACGACGTCAAAATTGTAATCGAGCTGGAAGTTGTGAAAGCGTAACGGCCGGGGTGGATCCAGCCCCTAGCTGGGGTATAGTCCGACTGGGCCATATCAGGGAGGGGCTGGATGAGCAAGACGTCGTTACTAAAGATATGTACATGGGGCGGCGTCGCCGTCCTGGTTGCTTCGGTGGCGGTCATTCGTGCGGGCGCGCAGAATCCGCACGATCCGTTTTTCGATTACGGTGACAGGGGCGAGACGATCCACGTGCTGCCGGCGCCAGCGGCCATTCACAACCCGCGCGATATGCAGCCGACCGACGCGCCGCTCGTCAGCGGCCTGCAGGTCTATCCGAGCAGCTATGGGTCGGGGAACCTGAGCGATCACGGCGGCCCGGAGATCTCGAGCGCGCAATTCCGCGCGATCTACTGGAACGCCAGCGTCGCCAACTCCACCGCGACGTCGCTCGGGTACCCGACGATCTCGGATCAGATCAACGGGTTCATCAACGCGTTCGCCAATAACACCAACTACAACGGCAGCAACACGTCGGACTACACGATCATCCAGCAGTACGGATCGAGCAATCCGATCGCGAACACTCTGCCGAATGCCGGTTTCCGTGTCGACACGCAAGCGAGCAAGGGGCGGATCACCGACGGCGCCATCCAGAGTTACCTGGCGGGCCTGTTCGGCTCAGGGGCGGAGTCGCCGAGCGAGAACACGGTTTTCGGTGTGTACTTTCCGACCGGGATGAGGATCGCGCTGCAGGGAGGCACGTCGTGCAGCAGCTTCTGCGGCTATCACAGCCACTTCACGTACAACGGCATGCTGATCAAGTACGCAGTGTTCCCGTACACCGACTGCCGTGCCTGCTCCATGGCGGGCAAGTCCGTCGCCGACATCCTGACGATCGTGACGAGCCACGAGATCCGCGAAGCGGTGACCGATTCGCTGGGCACCGCCTGGTGGGATGGGCAGGGCTACGAAGCCGACGACAAGTGCGCGTGGCACAACCTGTATCAGACGACCAACGGCGGTTTCTGGGTGCAGCCGGAGTACTCGAACGGCGGGACGGTGACCCGCTCGGGCTTTACCGCGACCTACCCGGGCCCGGGGTGCGTGGTACCTAATAGATAAAAGACGGAAGGCGGAAGGCGGAAGGCGCAAAGGAAGACGGAAGTACTTTCCGTCTTCCGTCTTCCGCCTTCCGCCTTTGGCGATCAGAAGCTGATTCCCATCCCGATATCGATCTTCCGCGTATTCAGCACAGTCGTCGGCTTGCCGAATCGATCGAGCGCGGTGATCGTGCCGATGTAGCCCGCGTAGTTGGCATGGTTGGTCAAGTTCTGCACGTTCACGTTGATCGACAGGCGGTAGCGGCCCGCGCTCTGCGCGGCGCCCTGTGACGCGGCCAGCGCGCCGCCCTCCGACCGGAAATTGATCCCGCCCGGCATCGCCACCGGCTTGCCGAACTGCCAGAAATACGTGAAGAAGCCGTTCATGCTCCACTGGCCGCTGGCGCGCGCGCTGTTGCGGCCGACGCCGACGGGGCGATCGTTGAAGATCAGATCGCCGTTGGTGTCGACGCCGGAACGAATGGTGTAGGGCGGCGCGCCGGCGGCGTTGAAGCCCAGGTTCGCGTTGAAATTGCGCAGCTGCTGGCTGCCCCAGTTGACGTTGAAGCGCCGGCGAATGTCGAACGCCGCCGGCCCCCAATCGTCGGCGAGATTGCCGGTCGCCGGCGTGCTGAACGCGCCGTCGGTGTTGTTGAGCGATCGGCCGAAGCTCAGATTGGTGAACAGGTTCATGCGCCGCCAGTTCCAGCGCGCGTTGGCCGGCGTCGGCTTCGCTCCCGGCGGCGGCGGCGGCGGCGGGGGAGCGCCCATCACCATCACCATGTTGCCGCCGTTGATCATGATCGGTCCGCCGCCGGGCGCGCCGCCGGCCCTCGGCGCGTTGAAGTTGACCACCGCGCCAATGTTCAGCGTGTCCTGCCGCGACCGCGCGTCGCCGAGCACCTCGACGACGTTGATGAAGTCGGGGTCCGGACGGAGGCCGTTGACCGCCGCGTTCAGATTGCTGCCGCGCATCAGGTGTTCCCCGGTCGTATGCGCGTAGGTGGCGTTGACCTGCAGCATCCGCGTCACCTGGCGGCTGAAGCCGGCGCTGTAGCGCGTGTTCTGCTGCATCTGGAGATCGGGATTCAGCAGGTACTTGTTGGTCGGCGCCGCGACGCCGAGCGCCGCGGGATCGACCACCGGGTACGTCGGATCGAAGACGTTCAATTCCCGCTGCCGGACGCCGTCGACGCGCAGCGTCTGCTCGTAGATGTTCGAGAACAGCCAATCATAGAAGATGCCGGCGCTCGCCCGCAGCGTCGTCTTGCCGCTCTTGCCCGGCGACCAGGTGACGCCGAAACGAGGCCCGAAGTTGTTGTAGTCGGAGAGGTGCGTCTGCGCTTCGTAGCGGATACCCGGGCTGAGCGTGAGATTCTTGCGGACGCGGATGTCGTCCTGCACGTAGAAGCCCGCCTGCAGGTTCCAGTACTCGATGTTCGGATCGCCGATCCGCAGCGTGTAGCTGCGCGGCCGTGCTGCGAGAAAGTCGTCCATCGTCTCGAACGTATACGTGCCGAGATAGTTGTTCGACTGATCCGAGCGGTACGAGCCGCCGTCGAGCTGAATCCCCGCGCGCACAGAGTTCATCCCGCGGACATAGTCGAGATCCGACTGCAGGGTGGTCGTCTTCGAGTGCGTCCCGCCCTTCTGCTGCCGTCCGCCCGCCGTGAACATATCGATCACCTGGATGGTCGGGGCTTCGAACACGGAGTGCGAATCGCTGTTCGACCAGTTGATCGACGCGCGCGTGTTGGTGAAGAAGCGGCGGCCGAGCGGGCCGGCCTCCTGAATCCGCAGCGTGTGGTTGTGATCGTCGTTCGAGTAGCCGCGCTCGAGCGTGTCGACTCCGCCGACGCCCACGCTCTTGCTGTCGAAGCGGAACTCCTGGTAGTTGACGCGCAGCGTCTGGTCCTTGGTGATCGCGTAGTCGAAGTTGCCGAAGACGAACATGTTGTCGTTGCGCCGGCGCGGCGCGAGCGAGGTGACCTTCACGCCGTCGGGTCCGGTGTAATTGAAGTAGGGCGTGTCGAACTGCAGGTTGCTGTTGACGTTGACGTTGAACGACGCCTTCTGCTTGATCAGCGATCCGCCGAGGCCGCCGTTGTAGCCCTGCGTCCGTTCAGGTCCCTTCGGCGACGTCGTGATGTCCGTGGGCGGCTTGCCGCTGAGGGAGCCATCGCGCAGGCGCGTGTTGAAGTTGGTGCGGAGCGGCCCGACGCCGGGCTGCGTGATGATGTCGATGAACAGCCCCCCGGCGAAGTGGTTTTCCGCCGCGAACGCATCACGCGTGATGTGAATCGACTTGATCATCGCCTTGGGCGGCAGCCGTCCGCCTTCGAAGCTGTCGACCCGGATGGTCGCGCCGCCGCCGGCCATGTCCTGGAGCTGCTGCGCCATCTCGTCGGGGTCATCCGACAGCGCCGCAATCTGTTCCCGCGTGAGCGCGGTTCCGAATGTGCTCCGCCGGTCCGATGCCGCCTCGCGGGCGTCGCGCGACACGGTCACCGAATCCTGCAGCCCTTGAATCGCCAGCACGACGACGTGCTTGTTGTCGCCGGGTTTCAGCCGGATGTCCTTCAGCGTGTGCGTCTCGAAGCCCGGGAACTCGGCCTGGATCGTATAGCGTCCGGGCACGAGGCCGGTCAGCGCCGCGATGCCTTTGTCGTCCGTTTTGGCCGGTGCGATTGGCGTGGTCGGACTATCGGCCGGCGTCACGGTCACGGTCGCGTTCTGGATGATCGCTCCCGTCTGGTCGACGACGGTGACGGCCACGCGCGCGTCGCGCGCGGGCGGCTGCGCGGGCGCCATCGCGAGCAGCGCGACGAGCACGGCAATCATTTGTGGACCTCGAATCTTTTCGGATCGATCTTCGCGTTGATCCTGAATCGATCGAATGTCGTCTCCTCGACGGTCTCCGTGCCGACGGCGCGCCGGAGGCGGAAGGGGAACTGCATGCCGTCGACCTCGTGATACTCCGCGAAATAGAGACGATTCTCCGGCGCCGCCGGTGGGGCCGCTCCTCGCTGCTCGCCGCGTCCCGCAGGCGCGCCGGCTCCCGCCGGGGGCGGCGCTGCACCTCGTTCACCGCCGGGCGCGCCGCCGGCCGGCGGACCGGCACTTGCGGCTCCCGGACCCAAAGTCGCAGGACCTCGCCCCGGACCTCCGGGACCCCGTCCTGCGGGCCCCTGCCAGGTGACCATGACCGGCAGGTGTGTGTCGCGGCTGATGAAGAGACGGAGCGCGAAGTTGTTCGGGCCTTTGCCTTCGAGCACGTCAGCCTTGCCCTGCGGCGCCTCGGCTTCCGCCACATAGGTGAACGTCAGGGGATAGGCGCTGGAAGACGACGCGAACATGCCCAGCAGCAGGCGCGTGAAATCCTGTTTGAGCGCTGTCACCCGCGCGGCGGACGGATTGCGCACGGGCATCCCGGCCGGCGGCGATCCCCCGGGCGCGCCGCGCGGAGTGCCCGCTGGAGCCGGCGCCGGCGCTGGCATCGGAGGGGGCTGCGGATCCTGGAGCAGGTCTTCGCCGTTGAAGCCGGACGAAGTCGGGCCGCTCTCCTGCGCGGGGATTTCATCCTTGCGGACGTACTTGTCCGGCAGCTCGACGAAAATCTCGAACTCGATCGGGACGAGGTTTTCCCCCCGCACCTGGCGCGTCCGGCCCGTCGTCGTGAAGGATTTGACCGCGGACAGCTTCTGCTCGCCACCGAGCGCCGATCGGGCGGCCGCGAGGATGCCTGCGGGGTCTCTAGCGGTGAGGGCGCCCCGCTGGCTCTGCGCCGTCTGCGCGGAGGAGCCGGCCGCCAATGGCAATATCGATGCAGCCGCGGCCAAAGTGCTCACGACTGCACACTGTGCGAATCCGCGCATTCGTCGGCCTCCCCCTGACCAGCGCACCTTGACCTTAGACGTAGTCCGGTACGAATCAGTTGGACACTACGACGCGCAGAAGGTTCGCGCTTCGCGGGTTACCGCGGATAATCGCTGGAAATGGCGTCGGATCGGATCCAGACGGACCCTTTTTCCACGGCGGCGCACTGATTCTTGGGCCCCCATCGCCACAACGCATCGAGCACGACGACCTGGCTCATCGACCCGGATTGCTGCAGGACGTTGACGGGCGTCCCGACATCGACCGTATCCTTCGGGCCGCACGCCTCCTTTGTCCCGGCGGCATCCACGTAGAGCTGCACGTCCCTCGTGGCGACCACCGGCCGATAGAACGCCTCGTCCGCGATCGCGCCGAAGAACGCATCCACGTGGGCGCGCGCGATCTCTCGTCCGCGCGAGTCCACATCCGCCTTGTCGACGACCGCATACACGGCGGCCTTGCGTCCCGCGAAATCGCGCCGCAGCGCATCGAGATCCGCGCGCGAATAGAGCGAGCGCGTCCGCTGGACCTGGCTGATCACCTCGACGTCCACCTCTGATTTCGACGGCACGAAGGCCGGATTGAAGATCGACGAGAACCACGGATGCGTGCCGACGACGATGCCGGCGAGATCGAGATCCTTCATCATCAGCGCCGCCTGTCCGCCGCCGCGATCGAAGGCGAGCAGGTTCCAGAGCGGCTTCTGCTCATTGCAGCGATAGGCGTCGTCGGGCGAGAACTTCAGGCACCAGTCGAAGTTCGCGATCAGCGCTTCCCCGAAGACGATGCGCGCCGCGTCGTGTGAGGCACTGCGCTTCCTGACGTCGCCGAACGTCTCCATCGACAGCTCCGTCGTTCCGCCGGCCCGCTTCATCGCGTCGGCGTCGTCTTCGACGAGAATCGCGTTGCGGACGAGCGGGGCGGCGGCCGAGGCGCTCGAATCGACGTAGGTGATGCGGGCAGGTCTCGTGCGCAGCGCCGGTACCTCGAGCGCCTCGAGCAGCTTGTAGGCCAGCGCCTCGCGGAGCGGCGATTTCTCGTTCGTCAGGCGCCCGTATTTCTTCGACAGGGCGTCGTCGGGTTCCTCGCCGCAGTGCGTGCCGATCTTGAGCGATCCGCTACCCTTGGCCTTCAGCTTCAGTTTCGGAAAGCTGCACTCCGTCTCGCTCGTATGTCCGCGGACCGACACGGTGACGTCGGGCAGTGCGACATCGCGGCCGTCAGGATCTTTATAAGAGAGCGTGCCGCGGACCCCGTACTCCTCGTTCCCGGAATCCTTCTGGAAGAGCTCGTTCAAGGGCGCGACCAGGGTCAGCACGGCCGGGGTAGCGCCGCTCAGCAGGCCCTCCAGACTGACGGACCCCGGCGGTTGAGGTCGCGCGGCGGCGAGCAGGAGGGCGAGAATGACGGCGACGCGCGGCGGCATCCAGGGAATGGATGCCAGCCGCTTGCCATCTCTGGGTTAGGGGTTCAACGGGTTCAACGGGTTCAACGGGTTCAACGGGTTCCGGTTCTGGGTGGAACCCCGAGCCTATTGAGCGCGGAGCGCAATCATGGGGTCGACCGTCGCCGCCCGGCGCGCGGGCATCAGGCACGCGGCGACCGCGACGAGCAGCAGGACGATCGCGACGCCGGCATACGTCAGAACGTCGGTCGGCGGAACGTCGAACAGCAGCGGGCCGTTGGTCGGCTGCGACGCGACCAGCAGCCGGCCCAGCATTCGGGTGAGCACGGCGGCGCCCGCGAGCCCGATGCCGAGACCGATGGCGACCAGCAGCAGGCCTTCGCGGAGGACGAGCGAGAGCACGCGTCCGCGCTGCGCGCCGAGCGCCATACGGATCCCGAACTCGTGCGTGCGCTGGTTCACCGAAAACGCCACCACACCCGCGATCCCGGCGGCGGTGATGACGAGGGCGAGCACGCCGAAGAGCCCGATGAGCGCCACGATCACACGCCTCGGCGCGAGCGTGATCGAGCGAACTTCGGCGAGGGTGCGGAAGCTGGTGACCGGAAGATCCGTGTCCTGCGCGTGCGCCGCCGCGCGAATCGCACGTTCGACGTCGCCGGCCGGCAGATCGGTCTTCACGATCCAGGTCGTGCCGAAGAACGGAAGCTGCTGAAGCGGCACATAGATTTCGGCCGCAGGCGAGTGATCGAGCTGCTGGCGTACGTCGGCGACCACCCCGACGATGGTGATGACGCCTGTCCCGGTCAGGATGCGCGTGCCTACGGGATCCTCGCCGGGCCAGAACTGCTTCGCCGCCGATTGGCTGACGATCGCCACGCCGGGCGCCGCGTAGACGTCCGAGGCGCGGAACGTTCGGCCCGCGAGGAGTGGCTGTCCGAGCGTGCGGAAGTAATCGGGCGTCGCGAGACGGGCGTTGACCTGTGGCGGGTGGACGCCCGGTGGAAGCGGGTGAGACTCGCGGATGAGCGACCGGCTGAACGGCGGGACCTCGTTCAACGGGAACGTACCGCCCGCGCCGACGTCGGTGACGCCGGGAATCGCGCGAAGCCGATCTTCGAACTGCGACCAGTAGTTCCCGATCTTCGGACGCCGTTCGCTGTTGGGCATGCTGAGCGGGAACCTGTTAAACGCCATATCGGCGCGGAACGTCAGCAGGTGCTCCGTGTGGATCCCTGGATTGACTCCCTGTACCTTCATCAGACTGCGCAGCATCAGGCCGGCGGCGATCAGCAACATGAACGACGCGCTGATCTGCGCGACGATCAGCGCTCGACGGAGTCCCTGGCTCTTCTGGCTGGTGCGGCTGCCCTCACGTAGCGCATCCGCGACATCGACCCGGCGCGACAGACCCGGAATCGATCCAAAAACCAGTCCCGTCAGCACGGACAGTCCGAACGTGAACGCGAGCACGTTGAGGTCGATGCTGATTTCGTGTGCGCGCGGCGTAAACCGCTCGGCGAACGTGACCAGCAGCTTCATCGCGAACGCCGACAGCACGAGGCCGAGCACGCCCCCGGCGACGGCGAGCAGCAGGCTCTCGGTCAGGAGTTGCCGGAGCATCCGTGATCGGGTCGCGCCGAGCGCGGCGCGCAGCGACAGTTCGCGCTCGCGGCGAACGATGCGCGCGAGCAGCAGATTCGCGACCGACGCGCAGACGATCAGCAGGACGAAGCTTGCGGTGCCGAGCAGGATCCACAGTGTCGGCTTGAAGTTCACCGTCATCTCGTCCTTCAGCGGAATCTCGACGGCGCGGAAATCCTTTTCGGGATAGTCCTTCGGATAATCCTTCTGGAGGCGCGTGGCGGTGATGTCCAGATCCGCGGCGGATTTCAGGAGCGTCGCCTCGGGCCGGACGCGGGCGAACGCGCTCAGCATGCGCCCCGGGCTGCGCCCGTCGATGACCTGTTGCTGCGCGCGAAACGGGCACGCCGAGCTCGGCATGAACACATCGACGTCCGACCCCTGCGGGTTATAGAGCGGCACGTCGGGCAGCACGCCGATGACCGTGTGCGGCTTGTCGTTCATCCGGAAGACCTTGCCGACCACGGCCGGATCCTCGTCGAAGTGTTTGACCCAGTACGAGTAGGTCAGGACGAGCACCGCCGGGGCACCCGGTGCGTCGTCGGCCGCGACGAACGTGCGGCCGTGCAGCGGCCGCACGCCCAGCACGTCGAAATAGTTCGGCGACACGACGCCGGTCGAGACGCGCAGCGGCTCGGCGCGTCCCAGCAGCGTGAACAGCATGTTGTGGAACTCCACGACGTCGCCGAGCGACGTCGAGAGCCGGTAGTCGGCGATGTCCTTCGGGGAAAACCTCATGTCGTTCGCCACCGCATCGCCTGCCCCGTGATGGAGCTCGACGAGCTTCTCACCGCCCTTGTAGGGGAGCGGACGCAGCAGCACGCCGTTGACGACGCTGAAGATCGCGGTGTTGGCGCCGATGCCGAGCGCCATGGTGACGATGATCACCAGCGCGAAGCCGGGATTGCGGCGAAGGCTGCGGACGCCGTAGCGGATGTCCTGCGCCGCCACTTCGACGAATCGTGACAGCCATTTGTCGCGCACGTCGTCCTTGATCCCCGCGACGGTGCCGAAGACACGCTGCGCCTCGCGCCTGGCGGCGTCAGGCGTCATGCCGCGCGCGACGTTCTGCGCGACGAGCATGTCGATGTGGTACTGGAGCTCGGTGTCGAGCTCGCGCTCGAGCCGCTGGCGCCTGAACAGCGACGTCAGCCGGACGGAGAGGTGACGGAACATGGCTGGCCTCCGGAAATGTCAGAGCCCGGCAAGCACGCGCGCGACGGCGGTGGAAAGGCGTTCCCAGTTTTTCGTTTCTTCCGCGAGCTGCTTCCGGCCGTCTCGCGTGAGCTGGTAGAACTTGGCCTGACGGTTGTTTTCCGAGCTGCCCCATTCGGCTTCGATCAGTCCCTGTTGCTCGAGCCGGTGCAGC
>DATJFE010000041.1:0-150325 GCA_035495955.1 Vicinamibacterales bacterium
TTGATTTTCGACGATGAGCTCATCGTCGAAAATCAAGATCCGACCCCACTGTCCTTCCGCGCGTACACGGCGCCGGCGCCATCTGCTAAACTCTTGAATACATGGCATTATCGACGCGCGTCTGGGGCGCCGGAAAGCGGATGCTCCTCGGCGGCGGCCTGATCCTCACCTACTTCGTCTTCGCGGCCGCCGCCATGCGCATCGCGGTGAAGAGCCGCGACGTCGTGGTCCCGCCGCTCAGCGGCAAAACCATCAACGAGGCGGGCGCGCTGCTGGCGACCGCCGGTCTCACCCTGAAAGTCGAAGAGGTCCGACGGCCCGACATGACCGTCCCGGCGGGGCAGATTCTCAGCCAGGATCCTCAGGCCGGCGGACGCACCCGGCGCGAGCGCAGCGTGAAGGTCTGGGTCAGCGCCGGCCCGCGCGCGACTCGAGTGCCGTCGCTGCTCGGCGAGTCCGAGCGGACCGCGCAGCTCCGCGCGCAGCAGGACGGCCTCCAGCTCGCGTCGATCGCGGAAGTGCGATCCGCCGACTACACGGCCAACGCGGTCGTCGCCCAGAATCCGCCCCCCAACAGCACCGGCGCGAAGCTCACCCTGCTCGTCAATCGCGGCGAACGCGGCGTCACCTACGTCATGCCGGATCTCATCGGCGTCAACGGCGACCGCGCCGCCGATCTGCTCCGCGCGCGCGGGTTCCGCGTGACGGTGGTCGGCGACCATCCCTACCCGGGCGTCCCGGCCGGCATCGTGCTCAGGCAGAGTCCGCAGGGCGGATTCCAAATCGGCCCCTCGGATCCGATTTCGCTCGAAGTGAGCCGATGAAGCCTGCCGGACATCTGCAGATCGCGCCGTCGCTGCTCTCCGCGGATTTCGCCGCGCTGGGCGAGGCCGTGGCGAAGGCGGAGCGCGGCGGCGCGGATCTGATCCACGTCGACATCATGGACGGCCATTTCGTTCCTAACCTCACGATCGGTCCGCCGGTCGTGAAGGCGCTGAAGCGGATCGCCCACGTGCCGCTGGACGTGCACCTGATGATCGAGGACCCGGATCGCTACGTCGAGGCGTTCGTCGAGGCGGGCGCGGCCAGCCTGACGGTCCATGCCGAGGCCGTCGTCCATCTCCATCGGACCGTGCAGTTCGTCAAGAGCTTCGGGATCGGCGCGGGCGTCGCGCTCAATCCGGCGACGCCGGTGGTCGCCCTCGAGCAGATCGCGGGCGACGTCGATTACGTCCTCGTGATGACCGTCAACCCGGGCTTCGGCGGCCAGACTTTCATTCCGCGCTCGGAGTCTAAGGTACGAGCCGTGCGCGACTTGCTCCGGCGCGAGGGCAGCACGGCGCCCATCGAGGTCGACGGGGGCATCGACGTGCGCACCGCGCCGCGGATCGTCGCCGCCGGCGCCGACATCCTGGTCGCGGGCCACGCCATCTTCGGCACATCCGATCCGGAGCGCGCCATCCGCGAGCTGCGGGCGGCCGCCGAAGCGGTCGCCTTGTCATCCCGAACGAGCGACAGCGAGTGAGGCACGCGAACGGAGCGGGGCACGGGACCTCCGCGAGTGAGCGTGTCGGGGAGTCCGGCGGGGCGAAGCCCCCCGGCCAAGAGTAATGCCGGCGTCGGTGACCACGCTTCGGGTTCGCTACGCCGAAACCGATAAAATGGGAGTCGTCTACTACGCGAACTATCTCGTCTGGTTCGAGGTCGCGCGCGCCGATCTGCTGCGCTCGCTCGGCTGGACCTATCGGGAGATGGAGCTGGCCGGGATCTCGCTGCCCGTGATCGAGGCGCACTGCGACTACCGCCGCCCCGCCCATTATGACGACGAGCTGGAAGTGAAGACTGAGGGACGGATGCTGTCGCCGGTGCGCATGGAATTTCGATACGAAGTCGTCAGAAAGCAGGATCGCGTCGTCGCGGCCTCCGGGCGGACCGTCCATGCGGCGCTCGATGCGTCGGGGAGACCCTGCCGGCTGCCGGCCCGCGTGCGCGAGGTCTTCGCATGAAGGCGCTCGTCACCGGCGTCGCGGGATTCATCGGATCGCACATTGCCGCGACGCTGCTCGACAACGGCGCGACGGTGGTCGGCGTGGATTCGTTTACCGACTACTATGCGCGGTCGATCAAGGAGAAGAACCTCGAGGAGAATCGCCTGCGCGACGGCTTTCGGTTCGCGGAAACGCGAATCCAGGATGCGGATCTGGCCGCCCTGCTCGACGACGTGACGCACGTGTTTCACCTGGCCGCGCAGGCCGGCGTCCGCAAGAGCTGGGGAAAGGATTTCGCGATCTACACCACGAACAACGTCGAAGCGAGCCAGGTCCTGCTCGAAGCGTGCGTCGGACGGCCCTTGACGCGCTTCGTCTATGCCTCGAGCTCTTCGGTCTATGGCGATCGCGTATCGATTCCGATGCGCGAGGACGCGCTGCCCCAGCCTGTCTCGCCGTACGGCGTCACGAAGCTCGCGGCGGAGCAGCTCTGCTATCTCTATCACGTCAATTTCGGCGTGCCGACGGTCGCGATGCGGTACTTCACGGTGTACGGCCCACGCCAGCGCCCGGACATGGCCTTCCATCGGTTCATCAAGGCCGCGGTCAGGGACGAGTCGATCACGCTGTACGGCGACGGCGAGCAGACGCGCGATTTCACGTTCGTCGCCGACGCCGTCGCGGCGACGATCGCCGCCGGCGAGCGCGGCGTTCACGGCCGCGCCTACAACGTCGGCGGCGGCTCGCGTGTTTCGATGAATCAGGTCCTGCGAATCGTGGAGCGGCTCGCCGGCCACCCGCTCAAAGTGATCCGAGAGGCCGCGCAGAAGGGCGACATGCGGGACACGTACGCCGACACGTCGCTGGCGCGCCAGGACCTCGGGTTCGCCCCGAAAGTGCCGCTCGAAGAAGGGATCCAGGCAGAATACCGATGGTTGTCATCGTCACCCGCGCTCGTGTAGCCCGAGCCGCCGCGGTCGTCCTGCTGGCGGCGCTCGCCAGCGCCTGCGCGTCCGGCGGCGCCACGAAGCCGCCGGCCGGGACGCTCGAGCCCGACAAGTTCCTGTTCGATCGCGGCAGCGACAACCTGACGAAGCGGCGCTGGATCGTGGCGCGCGAATACTTCCGGCAGCTCGTCGACAGCTATCCGCAGAGCCCTTACCGCGCGTCGGCGAAGCTCGGCGTGGGCGATACGTACATCGGCGAGCATTCGGCCGAATCATTCGTGCTGGCGATCAACGAGTTCCGGGAATTCCTGAATTTCTATCCGACGCACGAGCATGCCGACTACGCGCAGTTCAAGCTGGCGATGGCGCACTATTACCAGATGCGCGCGCCGATGCGCGATCAGACGGAGACGCGCGACGCCATCCGTGAGCTCGAGACGTTCGTGGCGCGGTATCCGAACTCGCCGCTGATGGGAGAAGCCAAGCAGCACCTGCGCGAAGCCAAGGACCGGGTCGACGACTGGGATTTCGGCGTCGGCGTGCAGTATTACCGGCTCAAATGGTACCCGGGCGCGATCAACCGCCTCAAACCGCTGATCGACAAGGATCCGGAGTACACGAATCGCGACGGCGTGTACTTCTATCTGGCCGAATCGCTCGAGAAAGTGAAGAGGCCGGCGGAGGCGCTTCCCTATTACGAACGCCTCGTCAAGGAATTCGAGCAGAGCCAGTATCTCGACGAGACGAAGAAGCGCATCGCGGAGCTCAAGACCACCGTCCCGGCCGCACCTGGAAAGGCGATGCCTCGATGATCCTGTTGGCGGCGCTGTCCCTCGTGCTGCAGGCACCCGCCCCGGCCTCGCCGGCGGTGATCCGCGAGCAGATCGCGTGTGCGCCTCGAAGCCTCGCCGCTCCGCCACTCGACCGGATGCGCGTCGCCGGCAGCGCCGTGCACGGCCGGCTCATGTTTGCGCCGGGCGACGCGGTGATCGTCAATGCGGGCCGCGCGCAGGGCGTCCAGTCCGGCCAGCAGTACTACGTCCGCCGATACATCCACGATCGATTCACGCCGGTCTCGCTCGACTTCCAGCCGTACAGCATCCATACCGCGGGCTGGCTGACGATCGTCGACGCGAAAGACACGATGTCGATTGCCCAGATCACGCACGCGTGCGACGGAATTCTCGAGGGGGATTTCCTGGAGCCTTACGTCGAGCCCGTGGAGCCCGCACCCGCCCTCGGCGGCGAGCCGGACTTCGAGCATCCGGGGCGCATCGTCATGGCCGACGAGCGGCGGCAGATGGGTTTCGAGGGACTCGTGATGATCCTCAACCGCGGCACCGATCATTCGGTCCGCGCCGGCCAGACCGTCACGATTTATCGCGAGACGATGAGCGGGCGTGGACCGATCATCGACGTCGGGCGCGCGACGGTCCTGACCGTCGGTCCGCAACTCTCCCTCATTCGCATCGATTCGTCTCACGAGCCGGTCTACGTCGGCGACCTCGCTGCCATTAATCGGCTGGCGCGGTAGCTTTGGGGTTTGGGCTTTCGGGGGAGAACCGAGATCCGACAGCCACCTAAGGCCTAAAGCCTAAAGCCTAGTTCCCGAGACGCCCGCCGGTAGTAATCGACGCCCGAGATCGTCGCGGTCACCATGGCGATCCACAGCGACACGGTGCCGAGCACGAAGAACTGGCGCAGCGGCGCCTCGCGGACCGCGCCCATGCCGCCGCAGAGGATGAGCAGCAGAATCGCGGTGACTTCCGCCGCCATCTTGATCTTGCCGAGCGGCGACGCGGGAATGACCATGCCTCTGGCGTGCGCGATGCTGCGCAGCACGGTGACGGCGAACTCCCGACCGAGGATCACCGCCACCATCCACGCGGGCGCCAGGTCCATCTGGACGAGCGAGATGAAGGCGGCGGTGATGAGCAGCTTGTCGGCGAGCGGATCCATGAGCTGCCCGAGCGTGGTGATCTGCTGCCGCCGGCGCGCGAGGTAGCCGTCGAGCACGTCGGTCAGCGATCCCAGTCCGAAGATCGCCGCGCCGACCAGTTCCTTCCGCATGCCCAGAATGAGCCGACCCTCGAATTTCGTCAGCAGCACGACGACGAGCAGGGGGACGAGAAAGATCCTGCCGACGGTCAGCGCGTTCGGGAGGTTCATCCTTTGCGCGATTCTATCAAAAGCATAAGATAGCGGATTGACATGAAGGCCATCCTTCTCGCCGGCGGCAAGGGCACGCGGCTGCGCCCGCTGACGGTGCACACCCCGAAGCCAATCGTGCCGATCCTCGATCGGCCGTTCCTCTACTACCAGATCGACCTCCTGAAACAGATACCGGAGATCGACGAAGTGATCCTCAGTCTGAACTACCAGCCCAGACGGATCGAAGAGATCGTCGGTGAAGGCGACGGGCTTGGCATCCGCGTTCGGTACGTGGTCGAGCCGATGCCCCTCGGCACCGGCGGCGCCATCCGCTACGCCGGGGATTCGCTGACCGAATCGGTCGTCGTCTTCAACGGCGACGTGCTGACGCAGGTCGATCTGCCGGCGGTCCTGCGCCTGCATCGCGAGCGCCGCGCCAAGGCGACGATCGTGCTGACGCCGGTCGACAATCCCCGCGCCTACGGGCTCGTCGAGACCGATCCCGACGGCAACATTCGGCGGTTTCTGGAGAAGCCCGGCGAGGACGAGATCACGTGCAACACGATCAACGCGGGCATCTACGTCCTCGAGCCCGATACGTTCGATCGGATCCCGAAGGATACGGCCTGGTCGATCGAGCGGAGCTTTTTCCCCTCGCTCATCGATCGCGGCGAGACGTTCGTCGGCTACGTCGACGGCGGCTACTGGATCGACATCGGCACGCCGGCCAAGTACTTGCAAGTCCATCGCGACATCATGGACGGACGCTATGCGGCGCCGCCGTTCAACGGCACGAGCTCGGCCTGGACCTCGCCCGACGCGAAGGTGGAGGACGGCGTTGAGATCCACGCGCCCTGCTTCATCGGCGAGGGTGCCGTGATCAAGACGGGCGCGAAAATCCTGCCCTACTCCGTCATCGGGCGCCAGACACACGTGGAGGAGGGCGCGATCGTGGACGCGTCGATCATCTGGCCGAACGGCTGGATCGGCCCCGAGGCGTCGCTGCGCGGCTCGATTCTCGGCCGCAACTGCCATGTCGGCCGCAACGCCCTCATCGAGGCGCCGGTCGTGCTCGGCGACAAGACCGCCATCACTGATTACAGCAGGGTTTGACAGTAGAAGAAAAGACAGAAGACGGAAGGCGGAAGGCGGAAGGGCGGCAGACAAAGAAGAAATGTCGATTAACCCAAGCATCTTCAAGGCCTACGACATTCGCGGACTCTATCCGCAGGAGGTGAACGAAGATGCCGCGCGGCTCGTCGCCCGCGGCTTCGTCGCCTATCTCGAGGCGGCGCGCATCGCGGTTTCGCGCGACATGCGCGTGTCCTCGCCGTCGATGGCGGCGGCCTTCATCGAGGGCGCCCGGGCGCAGGGAGCCGACGTCATCGACTACGGCATGATGGGGACCGACATGCTGTACTACGCCGTCGCCCGCGACGGTCTCGACGGCGGCGTCCAGATCACCGCGTCGCACAATCCGAAGGAATACAACGGCATCAAGATGGTCCACCGCGAAGCCTTCCCGCTGTCCGGCGACGCCGGCATCGGCGACATCCGCGACATGATCGCCGGCGATCGCCTGCCGCCGCCCGCGCCGAAGCCGGGGACCCTGACGCAGCGTAACGTGGTGGACGACTACGTCACGCACGTCCTGTCGTTCATCGATCCGTCGATCGTTACGCCGTTCAAGGTCGTACTCGACGCCGGCAACGGCATCGCCGGCATGGTGGCGCCGAAACTGTTCGCCCACGTTCCGACGCGCACGCTGACGACGCTCTGTTTCGAGGTGGACGGAACGTTCCCGAATCACGAGGCGAATCCGTTGATCGAGGAGAACCGGCGCGACATCACGGAGCGCGTGATCGAAGAGAAGGCCGACATCGGGATCGCCTGGGACGGCGACGCTGACCGCTGCTTCTTCATCGACGGCGCGGGCGAGTTCATCGCCGGGGATTTCATCACGGCGCTCCTCGCCGAAGCGTTCCTGATCAAGCATCCGGGCGCGAAGATCGTGTACGACGTCCGAGCGAGCTACGCAGTGAAGGACACCGCCGCCCGGTACGGCAGCGAGGCGCTGATGAACCGCGTCGGCCACGCCTTCTTCAAGCGCCGGATGCGGGAAGAGAACGCCATCTTCGGCGGCGAGGTGACGGGGCACTATTACTTCCGCGACAACTTCTACGCCGACAACGGCTTCATTCCGGCGCTGCTGATCCTGGAGCTGATGTCGCGCAAGGGGCAGACGCTCCGCGAGCTGCTGGAGCCGCTGCGGCGAAAGTACTTCATCTCGGGGGAGATCAACACGAAGGTCGTCGACATGCGGACGGCGCAGCAGAAGATCGATGCGCTCGCCGCGAAGTACCAGGGGGGGCGCGTCTATACGATGGACGGCATCTCTGCGGAGTTTCCCGACTGGCACTTCAACGTGCGCGGCTCGAACACCGAGCCGCTGCTCCGCCTGAATCTGGAGGCCACGACGGAAGAAGTCATGAACGCCAAGCGGGACGAGGTTCTCGCCTTTATTCGATCCTGATCACTCCTAACTTCCATTCCCAAGGCGCGCACGGTGGAGGTTCGAGGCTCAGGCTTGGAGCGCACGAGCGATACAGTATAGAGGCCGACCTGGCGTCGGCCATGAAGAGGAGGTTGCCATGCGGTGGCCTGGTGCCGCATTGGTCGCGGCGGCGTGCTTCGCCGTCTCGGCCTGCCATAGGGTTCCGCCTCAAAGCGTTCATCCACCCGCATCAGCGCGCCAGCCCGCACCAGCGCGTCTCGGCGTGCCGATGCTGATCGCGCCCGCCGACGGCGCAGCCTTCACTACGTATCCGCGCGTGTTGGAGATGCACTGGGCCGAGATACCGGACGCGGCGAGCTACGGCGTCGAAGTGGATTACCACCACGAGAAGGGGTGGAATCTCGACGTCAACGGCACGGACTTCGTTGTCGAGAACCTTCCGGCGCCGGCCTACACAATGGATTTTGTCGGCAACCAGCCCGGACGCTGGCGCGCCTGGGCGATCGATCGGAATGGCCGCCGCGGCGACAAAAGCGAGTGGCGGATGTTCACGTGGGATCCGACTCAGAAGCTTCCGTCCGTGCCGGCTGCAGGGTCGGACGGCTCGAGAGTGGCCCGTCCGATCTACGCGCCAAATCCGCCGTATCCCGACTCGGCGCGGAGATCACGGACGAGCGGCACCGTGCTCGTCGAGCTGACGATCGGAGCTGACGGCCTCGTGAAGAGCGCGCGCGTTGTGCGATCGCTGACAGAGGATCTCGACAACGCCGCCCTTGCCGCAGTGAAGGTATGGCGATTCGAACCGGCCTTGAAGAACGGTCAGCCGATCGCGACGACGGCGACCGTTGTCGTGAGTTTCAACCTGAAGTAGCGGCCGAGGTGCTGCCGCTCCTGACGCGTCGGCGCCGAGCGCCAGGAAAGGATAGCGGGCTACGGGGATCGAACCCGTCTAACTGGCTTGGGAAGCCAGGGCATTACCACTATGCTAAGCCCGCGGCGAATCGATCGTATCAGCCTCAGGCCTCACGGCTCAAGCGTCAGACGGGCGCCCAAAGCCTAAAGCCCAAAGCCTAAAAGCCTCACTGTGTGACACGGATCGCCATCAGCGTTTTCTTCTGCTCCGATCCTGCGACCGACGTCAGCTCGACGACGTAGTCGCCGGGTCCGAGCGGCGCGAGTGTCACGTCGGCTGTGAGCCATCGCTGGCCGCTCGCGGCGTCGGTCCGCTCGGCGGTCGTGACGGGCACCACGGTCTTCGCGCCGTTGCGATCGAGCAGGACGGCCGTCCAGACGGGATCGGCCGACCCCGCTTCCAGCTCCAGGCGAATCCGATCGCTGCGCGGGAAGACGCGCCCCTGCGCCGGCTGCATCTGATTTCCCGTCGACGGGCCGCGGTGGAACAGGAGCGGCTCTCCCTTGCCGCGCGCCATGGGGCGCCCCTGCGCGCGCGCGTCGCTCTCGATGTAGCCGAGCGCGCGGCCGAGCGCCTGCTTCGCCTCGGGAATCACCGTCTCGGTCGCCGCCTTCGCCCTGGCGACGTCCGCTTCCGTCGCCGCGCGATAACCGTGCCGCGATCGAATCTGCACGCCGGGACGCTTCGAGTGCACTTTGATCGTCCGGAATCGGCCGTCGAGCTTCGTGTTCGTGGAGTAATACCCCATCAGATAGTACGACGTGAGATCGTCGGCGATCTGCCGCAGCTCCTTGCGCAGATCGTTGTTGCCGATCATCGCGATGCCGTCCGTGTTCATCGCCAGGGTGCGCAGGGTTTCGGCCCGCTGGGTCAGTTGCGCGCGATCGTCCACCACCGACAGCGGAGTCTCCGGACCGATCGGCGTGTCGAACACCGCCAGGCCTCGCGGATCGATCGGATAGAAGCTCACGTTCGCCTTGTTCGCGTCGCCGAAGATGTCGCGGAAGTATCGCTCGTCGTCGTTCATGGCGAGATCCATCTGGTCCTTCTCGCATTCAGTCCGATCGACGTTGTGCAGGTCGCTGTGGGGCCGATTCACCAGCGTGCCGCCCGGCCCCACGCCGACCGGCGGCGGGCCACCGGGAATGGGATCGACCTGCCGACCCTGCGCGTCCGTCCGGAGGATGGTCAGCGTCTGATCCGGCCGGTACAGGACCCATCCGTCGCTGACCGTGATGACCGCGGTCCGTCCCTCGCGAATCGCCGCCATATGACGCACGAGGTTCTGCAGGCTGTCGAGGACCATGCGTTCGCGGCGCCGCTTGATGAGCGCCGACGCAAGAGCCGAGGGCGCGGATTCGCCTGGCAGCGGCGGGAAGCACTGATCGTACATCTTCTCCCGCTCGTCGAGCAGGATCGTGTCCCGGCGCCCCCAGAACCAGTGCGTGCGCAGTCCTTGCTCGATCACTTCCGTGCGGCGCCCGAACGTGATCTGATCGGCGCTCATCTCGGGCGTCATCACGCCCACCAGATCGTCTGCGCCGATCACTCGCGTCATCATCTCGATCAGCGGTTCTCTGATTGCGTGCGATCCGCTGACGTCGACGTGCTCGGTGTCGAGGAACACGACGAACACGCGGCGGCGCGGATCCGCCGCAAGCTGGTTCGCCGCCGACACCGAGCTCGGCTCCACGCGGGCGCCCTGCGGTCCCGCCGGATTGACGACGATGTGCTCGAAGCTGTCGATTTTCTGGGGCGTGTTGTCTTCGTACAGCTCGAAGTCGGCGGCGGTGAGATCCTGAACCGGCTCGCCTCCTTTCGTCGCAAAGACGTCGACGCGGACCAGGTTGGCCTCCGTGCGGAAACGGGGCGGCTGCGGCGGCTGCGGCGTCGGCTGTTGCTGCTGCGGCGCCTGTCCAGATTGCGGTGGAGCCGCCGGCGGCGTCTGCCCTGACTGCGTGAGAACAGCGACAAGCGCAAGACCGAGCAAGCGCGCGAACTGGAACACGTGCACCTCGCGAACAGAGGGCTGGCCGTCCCAGTCTACTACCGCCCGCCTGTATTTGATCCCGACGTCGGCGTCGTGATTTGCGGCGCGCCAACGAACATCAGCGGTGAATATCCAAGGAAAACACACGTCCACCGCTGGCGCCCGTCTTGTAATGGCCGCCCGGTTCATCCGGAGGGCCAGTGATCAACCGCAAGACGGACGATTGGATCATCGAGCGCTGGAAGACCGAGCCGAGGCTCGTGGGCCTGGAGTTCAGCGACACCACGATCGAACAGGCGACGCCGCTCTGGAAAGACTTGACGCTCGCGTCCGTGCTGGCGGTCCTGCTGTGGGCCGCCGCCGCGCTGGTCGTCGGCTAGCGGTCCTCCAGCACATCCTGCCAGCCCTGGGCGTGCAGCCGTTCACGATAGGCGCGCGCCCAGTTCAGCGCCATCCACTCTTCCTGAAACATTTCGGTGACGACGACGTCGCGGTCGTGAACGACCTGGACTTCGACCGGCATGCCGTGCGACAGCACGACGCATCGCACGTCCGTCGCGCGGCGCTTGAGGCACCACACGACGCGTGCACCTGGCTGCACGGCGTAGTCCGCCATTCAGTCCTGCCCAGTGAGAAGAAGGGGGAGACAGCGTCAGTTTATGCCGTCATCATGGATGCACGCAAGCTGAACCAACAATGACGGATTCGTCCGACGTGGCGATTATCGGGGCGGGCGCCGCCGGGCTCGCGGCCGCGATCTTCACGCGGCAGGCCGATCCGTCCCTGCGCGTCGTCCTGATCGACGGAGCCGTGCGTCCTGGCGCCAAGATTCTCGTCAGCGGCGGCGGCCGCTGCAACGTCACCAACACGATCGTCACGGAAGCGGACTTCTGGGGAGGCAAATCCACGATCGTCCGCAGGATCCTGCGCGCCTTTCCCGCCTTTTCGGCGGCCGCCTTCTTTCAGGACCTCGGCGTGGCGCTCCACGAAGAAGCCGGCGGCAAGCTTTTCCCGGACAGCAATCGCGCGCGAGATGTCCTCGACGCGCTGCTGCGGGCCGCCCGCGACGTCGGCGTGGAGCTGAAGACCGGCACTCGCGTCCGGGCCGTGGGCCGCACGTCCGAGGGCTTTGTGCTCCGCATGGCTGACGGCGGATTGTCGGCGCGCGCGGTCGTCCTCGCCACAGGCGGACAATCCCTGCCGAAAACCGGCAGCGACGGGGCGGGGTACGCGATGGCGCGGGAGCTGGGACACACTCTCGTCCCCGTGACGCCTGCTCTCGCGCCGCTGATCCTTGATTCGCAAGCCAGCCACGCCGCGCTGTCAGGCATTTCGCTGGACGTCGAACTCGCCATCTGGATCGACGCCCGCCTTCACGTCCGGCTGACCGGCGCGCTGCTGTGGACCCATTTCGGCGTGAGCGGGCCGGTCGTGCTCAACGCGTCGCGCCACTGGGCCCGGGCACGGCTCGACGGCCGGGCCGTCCGCGTGACCCTCAACTTCTTCCCGGGCAGGTCATTCACCGATCTCGATCGCCGATGGACCGAACTGGCCGCCAGGCGGCCGCGGGCGACCGTTCAGGGCGCGCTTGCGGACGATCTTCCAGGCGCCGTGGCGCACGCGATCCTGCACGCGGTAGCCGTCGATCCCGATCGGCTGCTCGCCGAGCTCGCCCGGGACGATCGCAGGCGTCTCGTGCGCGCGCTCACGGAGTGGCCGCTCCCCATCGTCGACACGCGGGGATATAACTTCGCGGAGGTCACGGCAGGCGGCGTCGCGCTCGACGAGATCGATGCTTCCACCATGGAGTCCCGCGTATGCCCCGGACTGTTTCTCGCGGGCGAGATTCTCGACGTGGACGGACGCATTGGCGGGTTCAACTTCCAGTGGAGCTGGTCGACCGCCTACGTGGCGGCGCGAGGCGTGGCTGTCCGGCTTCGGGACGACGGCGGTCGCGAGCGGTCACGGCCGACAGGCGGATCGTGACAATTTTCAGGCATTTGAGCCCATTCGCGGCGGCATCGCGGTTGCTCCGGCATACGGCATGTTGCAGGACTTCCGATTTGCCCTCAGGACGCTCTTTCGCTCGCCCGGATTCACCGCGACGGCGGCGCTGACGTTGGCGCTCGGAATCGGCGTCACGTCGCTGATGTTTGGCGTCGTCAACGCCGTGCTGCTTCGGCCGCTGCCCTACCCGGCCCAGGACCGTCTCGTCCTGGTCTTCAACGTGAAGAATACCGATCCCAACGCGAACACGATCCGCGCGTCCGCCCTGGACTTCGAAGACTACCGGACGAGAGCCCGCGTCTTCGAGAGCCTGGCGGGACACATCGGTACCGGGTTCGCGTTCAGCGGCGGCGGTAATCCGGAGCTCGTCATTGGACAGCGGGTCACCCCGGACTTCTTCCGCGTGCTCGGCGTCCGGCCGGCGCTCGGGCGGACGTTCACGCCTGAGGAATTCACGCCCGGGCGGCACCAGACGATCGTCCTGTCGCATCGGCTGTGGATGCGCCGCTTCAGCGGCTCGCCAGCGATCGTCGGCACGCAGGTGTCGGTGAATGGGAAGCCGCACACCATCGTGGGAGTGATGCCTGCGGGCTTCGAGTACCCCGGTCGGCGTTACGAGCTCTGGTCGCCGCTACCCTCGCCGCGCGCGGCAGACATGCCCCCCGACAACCGCTCTGCCCACTACCTGCAGATCGTCGGGCGCCTGAAGCCGTCCGCGACGTACGAGCAGGCGAACGCCGAAGTCCGGACGATCGCCGGCGCCCTCGCTCTGCAGTACGGCGACACCGATAGCAACCTGACGGCGAGAGCGACGCCGCTTCAGGACTTCAACGTCCGCGGCGTGAAGACGCCGCTGTACGTCCTGCTCGGCGCGGTCGGGCTCGTCGTGCTGATCGCGTGCGCGAACGTCACAAACCTGCTCCTCGCGCGCGCCACCGCACGGCATCGCGAAGTGGCAATCCGCCAGGCGCTCGGCGCCGGACGTTGGCGGCTCGTGCGGCAGTTCCTTGCCGAGACCGCCGTGCTCTACGGCCTCGGCGCCGCCGGGGCGATCGCTCTCGCGAGCTGGGGCAGTTCCGCTCTCGTCGCGCTCGGGCCCGCCGACATCCCGCGGCTCGCCGACACGTCAATGGACGGCCGCGTGCTCGCGGCGACCATCGCGTTGTCGCTGGTGACCGCCTTCGTCTTCGGGCTCGCGCCCGCTGTACAGGGCTCCGCCGCCGATCCCGCGGAATCGCTTCGGACGGGCGGTCGGACCGCCAGCGCCGGTCGCGCGCGCCAGCGTTTCCGCGTTGCCCTCGTCGTCTCCGAGATCGCGCTGTCGGTGGTGCTGCTGATCGGCGCCGGTCTCGCGCTGCACAGCCTGGTGCGACTCACCGCGGTGGATCCGGGCTTCGATGCCGACGGCCAGTTGACGTTCTCGGTCGTCCTCTCGCCGCGGAAGTACGTCGACGCGGCGGCTCAGATCGCCGCGACGAGTGGGCTGTCCGAGCGCCTCGAGTCGCTTCCCGGCGTGAAGCAGGCGGGGATGACGACTGCGTTGCCCATGAGCGGCCAGAATCTCGAAAACGGCTTCGAGATCGAAGGCTACAAACCGTCGACCCCGGACGAGGTCCCCGTTGCCGGTCAACGAGGCGTGGCAGGGAACTATTTCGCCGCGCTCGGCGCCAGGCTGAGGGCGGGCCGCTTCTTCACGACGGCGGACCGGGCGGGCTCGCAGCGCGTCGCGATCGTCAACGAGGCGTTCGCGCGCCGGTACTGGCCGGGCCAGGATCCACTCGGCAAGCGGCTGCGTGAGTACGGCAGCCGCGGCGATACGTGGCGCACCGTCGTCGGAGTGATCGGCGACCTGCGGCACGCCGGTCCCGCGGAGGAGGCGCGCCCCGAAGTCAGCCTCCCCTACTCGCAGCTCGACCCCGACTTCATGAACACCTGGTCGCGCGGGGTCTATTTTGTCGTCCGCGGTACCCAGCCCGCGCCCGCGCTCACACCGGGCGCGCGCGCCACGGTCGCGTCGATCGATCCCGACATGCCGCTGAACGACGTGCAGCCGATGGCGGCGCTCGCCTCGGACGCCGTCTCGCAGCCCCGCTTCCGGACGATCCTGCTCGCCGGCTTCGCCGGACTCGCTATCACGCTCGCCAGCATCGGCGTCTTCGGCGTGCTGTCGTATTTCGTCACGCAGCGGACGCGCGAAATCGGGATCCGGGTGGCGCTCGGCGCGAGCGGCCGAGACATTCTCGGCATGATCGTCGGCCGCGGCCTCGCGCTCGCGGGAGTCGGCCTCGGCGTCGGATTGCTCGCGGCGATTCCGCTCACGCGAGCGATGCAGACGCTGCTGTTCGAGGTGAAGCCGCTCGACGTGCCCACGCTCGCCGGCGTCATCGCCGGTCTCGGCCTGGTCGCCGGGCTCGCCAGCTATCTTCCGGCGCGCCGTGCGCTCAAGATCGAGCCGATGGCCGCGCTGAATCTGGAGTGAACTGGGCGTTGGAGGTTGGGAACGGGAGGTTGGGAGTTGGGAGTTGGAAGGTGTCTACCGCTTGATCGCGTTCGGCTTGCGCCAGGCGAGCGCCAGCATGATGGCGCCGAAGATCGCCATCACCACGCCCCAGATCAGGTTGATGTTCAGATCGAGGACGGGCTGCGGCCGGACGACGCCGTAGACGGCCAGAAGCGCGCCGTAGGCCAGAAACAGAATCCCGATCGGCTTGCGAAGATCGATTCCCATGCGGTTACCAGAACAGCAGATTGAGAGCCGCGGTGCACGCGAGGACGACGACTCCGAGGATGAGCGGTTTCAGATACCAGGGCAGATGGCCTTCCGACGGCGCCGGCGTGAGCCCGACGACCAGTCCCTTCAATTCTTCGTCGCGCTTCGGGCGTGTGATCAAGCTGACCGCAATGGTCGCCACGAAGCAGATCGTCCACGCCCAGATGGCCCCCCAGAAGTTCTGCGCCATGTCCGATCGATACACGTGAAGCACGGCGATCTTGCTGACGAGTGAGCCTCCGCCGGCGACGCCCGTCAGCTCGTAGTGCAGCGCGGCCGCGACGGTTCCTCCGACCAGCCCCCAGAACGCCGCGTGCCCCGTCGTCCGGCGCCAGAACATCCCGAGCAGGAATGTCGCGAACAGCGGCGCGTTCACGAAGCTGAACACGAGCTGCAGCATGTCCATGATGTTGTTGAACCGCATCGCCGCATACGCCGTGGCCACACTGATCAATGTTCCGACCACGGTCGTGACTCTGCCGACGTTCAGGTAGTGCGCGTCGCTCGCGCCCCGGACGAGGTACGACTGATAGAGGTCATACGTCCACACCGTGTTGAACGCGGTCACGTTGCCGGCCATGCCCGACATGAAGCTCGCGAGCAGCGCGGTAAGGCCCAGGCCAAGGAGGCCGGCCGGATAGTAGCGGGCCATCATCATCGGGAGCGCCATGTTGTAGTCGTATCCACCGCCCGCGGCGGCGGGCAGCAGCGGCGCAGCGCCCGGCTGCGGGTGGAGGGTGAGCCCGAGAGCGATGATGCCTGGAACGATCACCAGGAACGGGAACAGCATTTTCGGCATCGCGGCAATCAGCGGCGTCCGTCTCGCCGCGTTCATCGAATCGGCCGCCATGGCGCGCTGCACGACCAGGAAGTCGGTGCACCAGTAGCCGAACGACAGCACGAAGCCGAGTCCCATCAGCAGCCCGAACCATTCGACGCCGAGCGGATTCGTCGCGGCGCTTCCCATCCCGGTCCACGAATGGACGAAGGACTCCGGCACCCGCGCACGCAGGCCGTCCCAGCCGCCGATCTCGCGCAGGCCGAGATAGACCACCGGCGCGAATCCGAAGACGATGAGAAAGAACTGCAGCACTTCGTTGTAGATGGCGCTCGTGAGGCCGCCGAGCGCGATGTAGCACAGAACAACGAGCGCGGAAATGATGATGCACGCGTGGATGTTCCAGCCCAGGAGCAGCGACAGCAGCGCACCCATTGCGTACATGCTGATGCCGGACGAAAACACCGTCATGACCGCGAACGTCAGCGCATTGAACGCGCGCGTCTTCTCATCGAAGCGCAGCTTCAGGTACTCCGGGACGCTCCGTGCGCGCGAGCCGTAGTAGAACGGCATCATGAACACGCCGACGAAGACCATTGCCGGGATCGCGCCGACCCAGTAGAAATGGCTCGTCAGGATTCCGTACTTCGCGCCGCTCGCGGCCATCCCGATCATTTCCTGGGCGCCCAGGTTCGCCGACAGGAACGCGAGCCCCGCGGTCCAGGCCGGAATCGAGCGGCCGGCCAGCAGGAACTCCCCGCTGTTGCTCATCCGGCCGCGAAGCGCAAAGCCGATCCCCAGGACGACTGCGCCGTAGAGCGCGATGATGACGATGTCGATCAGTTGGACGTGCATGAGGCGGCTGCATCATACACGCAGACGCGGAGGTTGACTTTCGTATACTTACTATTGTATAGTTGCACACATTATGTCAGTCAGAGCCGTCAAACAGATTCTGCAATCCACCCCGGCCGTAGAGGGCGCCGGCGTGAAGCTGCACCGCGCCTTCGGCTTCGGCCAGACGTCCGAGTACGATCCGTTTCTGCTCCTGGACGATTTCAGGAACGACCGCCCCGCCGACTATCTCGCCGGCTTCCCGTGGCATCCGCATCGCGGCATCGAGACGATCACCTACGTGCTCGCAGGGACGGTCGCCCACGGCGACAGCCTCGGCAATCGAGGCGCCCTGGGCGCCGGCGACGTGCAATGGATGACGGCCGGCCGGGGCATCCTGCACCAGGAGATGCCGCAGGGAGACGCCGACGGACGGATGCACGGTTTCCAGCTCTGGGCCAATCTTCCCGCGTCGCTCAAGATGACCGCGCCCCGCTATCAGGACATCAAGGCCGCGGACATCCCCGAGACGATCGATGACGATGGGACGCGCGTGCGGATCATCACGGGGGAGTTCTGGGGCAAGAAGGGCGTCGTCGAAGGCGTGGCGGCCGATCCCATCTACGTCGACGTCTCGGTGCCCCCGGGCCGCCAGAGGCGATTCGCCGTCGATCGCGCCCGGAACGCGTTCGCGTACGTCTTCGCGGGATCGGGGATCTTCAGGGACGCCTCTGCCCCGCGGTCGGTCCTGACCGAGTCGGTCGATGGCCGCGACACCGTCGAATACAGCTCCGCCGGCAATCGATCGCTCGTGCTGTTCGACCGCGGCGACGAGATCGTCGTCCAGGCCGGCGACCAAGGGATCCGGTTCCTGCTCGTCTCGGGGCGTCCGATCGAGGAGCCGGTCGCATGGTACGGACCGATCGTCATGAACACCGAAGCGGAGCTGCGGCAGGCCTTCCGAGAGCTCAAAGAAGGCACGTTCATCCAGAAATAGGCACGCTTCGGCTCAGCGACGCACGCGGTGCGGGGCAGCGATCGAGTAATCGAGCCAGCGCCGCGCCAGATCGTGGTGCTGGCGCCACGCGTCCCAGACCTCGGCGATCCAGGCGTCCACGGCCGCGCGAAAAGCCTCTGGGCAGGCGGCCTTGTGGACGTCCGACACGGTGCGCGAGCCTCGCAGCGCCGGAATGGATGGCTTCACGGCGTCCGGGGGGATCCGCAGGTCGCTCCAGACGGCGCGTTCCGCGCGCGGATCGTCCGCCCGTTCGACCGCGGCGCACAGTCCGCACAGGTGCGCCGCGAACGATTTCAGCGACAGGATGTACGCCGGATGCTGCAGGCAGTACGCGTCCACGACCGCGCGGCGGCGATACGCGAAGGCGGCGTCGGCGAACGCGCGCGCGCCGAGCTCGTGGAACGCCGCGTCGCACCCCTCGCGTCCGCCGAGCGGAGCTCCGCAATCCGGACAGGCGCGGTTCGACGTCATCGCAGTGTGAGCTGCTCCGCCCGGAACTCGGCGATCTCGGGAGGATCCCGGTTGTAATCGCTGAACCGGAGCCAGACCGGCCGGACCCGGATGTAAATCAGGCCGGGCCACGACAGGCGGCTCGGGCCGTCCGGATACGCGGTGTAGTAAACCTGCTTCAGTCGCTCGAGATCCGCGCCCGACGGCTCATCGGCGATTCCCTCGAACTGCACGGTGCGCTCGTCGCCCGCCGTCGTCCCGCCGATCACGAGGGCGATTCCAGGGTGGCGTCTCAGGTTCCGGGCCTTGCGGCTGGCCGCCAGCGTATCGAAGACGATCTCGAATCGATCGGTCACCGCGAAGCCGACGAGGGCCGCCTGCGGCGCTCCGGACTGCGAGACGGAAGCCTGGACGGCCAGTCGCTGCAGGCGTAGAAAGTCGAGGACGTCCGCGGCGGTCATGCCGCTCAGTCTACGACGAGGGGGTCAGCACGCGCTCGTCGACAATCCGCCGCAGCTTGCGGCCGGTGCGCAGCGTGCCCGGCGCGCTCGGCGAGACGCGCAACTCGTACAATCCCATCTGCAGGTTCTTCCAGAAATCCGGGAAGCGTTCTTTCACGCTCGTCAGCACGGCCGCGCCAACCTCGCTTCCCTGGCCTCCAACCTCGATTCGCAGCTCGATCACGTCATAGCGGCCATTGTTGGTGAGGACGGCCTGCCATTCGTCGTGTACCTGCGCGATGCCGCGGAGGATCTCCTCGAACACCCAGGGCCCCACGTTGCCCATCCCGCAGACGACCATCTCGTCGGCACGCGACCGGATTTTCGCCAGCCGCCTCGCGAACAATCCACAGGCGCACGGCTCGTCGATCAGCCTGGTGATGTCGCTGGCGCGATACCGGATGAGGGGCATGACGTCGCGGGTCAGTGTGGTGTAGACGAGCTCGCCGTAGCCGTCTCTGTCGGGATAATCGATCTCGAAAAGGAAGTGCAGATCGTTCCGGTGATAGCCCTGCTGCTCGCGGCACTCCAGACCGAGCGATCCGAACGCCTCCGTCTGCCCGTAGTTCAGGAGCATCGGCGCGCCCCACACGCGCTCGACTTCCCTGCGCGCCGTCTCCGCGATGTTCTCCCCGCCGGCGACCATCAGCTTCACGGGCCACGCGCCGCGCTCCGCGGCGATCTGCGCGAAGCGGATCATCCAGGATGGCTCGCCGAAGATCACGGTCGGCTTGTACTCGATCGCGTGCATATAGCACTCGAGCGGATCGATCTTTCCGGCTTCGACGTGGAAGCAGCCGATGTACTGCAGCGCCGAGCGCGCGACGGCCGGCGACACCCAGAAGGAGCAGTCGAACGCGCTCAGGACGATGTCTTCGCGCCGCAGTCCCATCAGATGGAGCGCCGCCGCGCTCGCGCTCCCCATCGCGTTCAGCTCGCGATTGGAGAAGAAGACGCGCTTGGGCGCCGGCGACGTCGTCCCGGTCGTCTCGAACGCCGTCTCCGCGCGGCCCGCGAGGAACGCCTGCGGACCGTGCGTCCGGAGGTCTTCCCCTGTCGTAAAAAAATCCCCCAGCTCCGAAGGATGACCGATCCGATCGACGTTTATCCCGCGCCGCCGGAAGGCGTCGCGATAGAACGGCGCGCGCTCGGCGGCCAGGCGAAGGGTTTTCCGGAAACGAGCCGTCTGCAGCGCGGCAAGCGCGCCGGGCGGCAGCGCGCCCATGACGCGCGCGGTGCCCGCCGGCGCCGCCCGAAGCGCCACGTGCTCGATCTGCTCGGTCAACCTCGTCAGCATCTGGTCTCTTCCGCGGGACTTCGCCCCTCGGACTCCCCTACACGCGCGCTCGCGCGCCGCTGCGCCGGCGCGCTCCGCCCGCGTGGCTCACTCGCCGTCTGTTCACTCTAGTCTCGATTGTCGCCATTCGGGTTCTTTGGAAGATACGTCCTAGACGCGATCCGCCGCGCAGCGGCGAATGAGCTGATCGAGCAGCTCGATCCCGAGATCGATCTCGGCTTCCGTGATCGTGAAGCTCGGTGCGATGGTGAAGACGTTCTTGTAGTAGCCGCCGACGTCGAGGACCAGGCCCATCTTCTTTCCGTGCGCGTCGAGATCCCCTTTCATGCCTTCGGCAAAGATCTTGTCGGTGAGCTCGCGGTCGGGCGTGTAGCCGTCCTTCTGGCAGATCTCCATCCGCAGGGCCAGCCCCATACCGTCCGTGTCGCCGATCACCCGGGGATATTTCTTCTGCAGCTGCTTGAGCTGCGTCAGGAAGTACGCGCCTTTCGCGTTGACGAGCGACTCGTAGTCGGTTTCGAGCATCATGCGGACGGCCTCGAGTCCCACCGCGGTTCCGAGCGTATTCGACGAGAACGTCGAGTGGGTCGACCCGGGCGGAAACGTCTCCGGGCTGATCAGCTCTTCACGCGCCCAGACGCCCGACAGCGGGTTGAGCCCGTTTGTCAGCGCCTTGCCGAACACGATGATGTCCGGCTCGACGTTGAAGTTCTCGATCGCCCAGAATTTGCCCGCGCGGAAGAACCCCATCTGGATCTCGTCGTCGACCAGCAGCACCCCGCGCTCGTCGAGAATCTTCTTGAGCGCGGGAAAGTATTCCGCCGGCGGGATGACGTAGCCGCCGGTACCCTGGATGGCTTCGACATAGAACGCCGAGAACTCCGGTTCGCCGGCCTTGGCGTCCCAGAACGAGTTGTACTCGGTCTCGAAGTTCTTCTCGAACTGCTTCACGCAGTACAGCCCGCAGTCCTCGCGCTTCTTGTCGTAGGGGCACCGGAAGCAGTACGGAAACGGGACGAAGTGCGCCCGATCCGAGAAGTGGCCGTACCGGCGCCGATAGCGATAGCTGGACGTGATCGCGGTCGCGGCCAGCGTGCGCCCGTGGTAGCCGCCCATGAACGCAAAAACGAGGTTCTTCCCCGTGTGATTGCGGACGATCTTCAGGGAGTCTTCGACCGCCTGCGAGCCGCCGACGTTGAAATGGACGCGGCCGTCGAGTCCAAACTTGGATTGATTGAGGCGCGCGATGGCGGCGGCAAGCTGCACTTTCTCCGGATGCAGGTACTGGCAGGCGAGCTGGGGCAGCTTGTCGAGCTGATCCTTGAGCGCCTGCTGCAGCCGCTGATTGCCGTAGCCGAAGCTGGCGGCCGAGTACCACATCTGGAGGTCGAGATACGCCGTCCCCCCGCGGTCGTACAGAAACGTGCCTTCCGCCCGATCGAAGAACTTCGGCGGATCGAGGTAATGGACCGTGTCGCCCCACGAGCAGTGTTTCCGCTCGAGCGCGAGGAGCTCCTTCTCGCCGGTGGTTCGCATCACCTGCAGAAGGGCCTTGTCATCTGTACTCATGCGTCTCCCGAAGAATGCCGGCGGAAACGAACGCGGCCACATCCGCGAGCGTCTCGTAACGGAAAAATGAGATGCCCTGGTCCGCGCAGTGGGCGGCGAGCTTGTCCTTGGCGAACACCACGTCCGCCGCGGCCGCCGCATAGCGATCCGACAGGCCGTCGCCCACGAATATCGCCGGGGCGCCCCCGGCATTGAGCGCCTGCATTACGGCCGGCTTGCACGTCGCGCATCCATGGGCGCAGCCCTCCTCCATGAACCGGAACGCCGTCCGCCACCGATCGCTTCCCTCCGGCTCGAGGTGGCTCGCGGAGACGGTCACCGCGTTGAGCAGGTCCTGCTGCGCCGATGGAATCTGGGCCAGGATCCGCGCGATGCAGTAATCGAAGCCGTCACTGATGATGTGCGCTCGCACACCGGCCGTCTCGCACGCGTCCAGCAGCGGCACAAAGCCCGGATCGATTTCGATCGAGTCGAGCAGCGCATCAACGTCGGTCGACGACGCCTTGACGAGCGCAAGCTGCGCCGCCAGGCACGCGCGGGACCCGATGCGTCCTGCCTTCCATTCCTGCTCGACGCGCAGCCACTCCGGGTCGGCAAAGCGATCGAGGATGGCGTCGACGACATCCACGCGCGAGATCGTCCCGTCGAAATCCAGAAAGACCACGGGCCTCTGTATCGGATCAGACATGCACACGCTCCGGAACGCCGGCTGCGGGCGCCGCGAGCAGCGCGCCCAGCGGCGCGACGTCGAGGCCGCGTTCCCTGACGCCGTCGACGATGGCGGGAATCGACGCGACGGTGGCGCGCCGGTTTCGCCTCCCGGCCGAATCCGCGTCGTGAAGAAGCACGATGGCGCCCGCACGCGCTCCGCGCAGGACGTCGCGCGCGATGCGCGCGGCCGGCCGCTGCTTCCAGTCGAAGCCGGCGACGGTCCACTGGATGGTGCGGAGGCCGAGCGTCCGCGCCGCGCGGAAATAGCCCGGCGTCCGCACGCCGTACGGCGGACGCGACCATTCCGGCCGGACGCCCGTGATCTCCGCGATCGCCTGCTGCGCCCGGGTGAGCTCGTCCAGGGTCTGCCGCGGCGTCCGCGACAAATACAGCGGGTGCGAGTACGAGTGATTTCCGATGGTGTGGCCGTCCGCGACGATGCGGCGGGCGATCTCGGGATGACGCTCGACCTGCCGCCCGACCATGAAGAACGTGGCGCTCACCTGGCGCGCGGCCAGCGCGTCGAGGGCCGCTTCCGTGTCCGGCCCCGGCCCGTCATCGAAGGTCAGCGCCACGGCGGCGGTGTCGGCGCGCCCCTGCCAGACCGCCGGCCCAAACCACTGGGAGCGGACGCCGTACGCCGCGTAGCGCACGGCGCCGCCGACGCCGGCGGCGACGACCGAAACGCCGACGATCTCCTGCAACGGCCCCATTACGCGCTCCGCTCCCGGGCGAAGGGCGCCGCAGCGCGATCGGCGGTGCGCTCGAGAATCCAGCCGGCGATCCGTCCGGCCGCATCCGTACGGCGGCGCCGTGCCGCTGCCTGCCGCAGCGCGTCGAGCCGCGCCGGATCCCCCAGCAGCCGTTCGACAACGGCCGCCATCTCGTCGAGCGAGCCGACCGCGTGGCCGACGCCCCACACGTCGAGCAGACGGTACTGGACCCGCTCGGAGCCGGGCGGCGGCGGAAGCGCGACGATCGGAAGCTCCGTCGCGATCGCTTCGTCAAACGTATGTCCGAGCTTCCCGACCAGCAGATCGGCCGCCTCCATCAACTCGCGCACGTCGGGAGTCCAGCCCAGAGCGCGAAGACGCGGCGGCGTCTGTGATCGGGCGAGCGCCTCGCAGCGGTTCTGCAGCGCGCGGCTGCGTCCGGCAAGCACGATCACCTGCGGGTCGCGCCGCAGCGAGAGGATTCTTGCGGCGACCGCGTCGGGGCGGCCCAGACCTTCGCTGCCGCCCGACACCAGGACGATTGGCCGCTCCGCGTCGAATCCGAATCGACGGCAGACCTCGCCACGAGCGGCGCCTCGATCGATCGGCGTGGCATACTCCGGCGCCAGCGGCACGCCCCATGCGACGATCCTCGACCGCGGCGCGCCGGCGTTCGCGAGCTCCTGGAGCACATGCGCCTCGGGCACACAGTAGATGTCGACTTCCGGCTTTACCCAGGCATGGTCGGCGTCATACTCGCCGTTGACCGCGATGAGAGGCGACGCCAGTCCGAGATCGCGCTTGATGAGCGCCGCGACTTCGCAGCAGCCGACTTCCGTCGCGACAATCGCCGCAGGCTGGAGCCGGCGCGTGAACTCGAACAGCGCGCGACAGCCCTTCCGGTAGTACCACTCCGGGCTCGTGTGTTGCTGCCGCTTCTGGTATCGATCGATGCGGTCCCAGAGCCGCGGGGCGTGCCGGACGAGCCACAGATAGATCGTGAGGTGCGTCAGCCGCGCCGGCGTCGTCATGTAATCCGCCACGTCGAGCAGCTCGATCCGAAGCGACGGCGCGCGCAAGCCCGCCGCGGCGGCGATCGCCTCCGCCGCGCTCGTGTGCCCCGCCCCGTTGCCGATCGTCAGCGCCAGCAGGGCGGGCCTGCGCCCGGCAGCGTACGCCTCGCCGACGAGGCGCGCCACCAGGTCGGCGGCGTGCGGCGTTCCAATGGCCCCCGACCTCGCCGACATCGCCGCGCGAGCCGACGGATCGTCGAGCAAGCGTTCCACCGCCGCGATCGTGTCCCGGGTCCCTCTGGTCAGGATCCCCGCGCCTGTCTGTTCGACGCGCGATGCGTTGTGCTCCTCCGGTCCGGGAATCGGATCGAACATCACCATCGGAACGCCGGAGACCGCGGCTTCCGCGGTCGTGATCCCGCCAGGCTTCGTGACCAGTACCGACGCGGCTTTCATCACATCGCCGACGTCATCGATCCAGGCCCTGACGGTGAGCGTGTCCGGATAGCGATGCGCGAGCCGCCTCAGTTTCGCGAACGCACGACTGTCCCGGCCGGCGACGGCAAGGACGTGCAGGGGCCGGCAACTGGCACATAAAGCCTCGGCGATCGCATCCATGCGCGTGGGTCCCATGCCGCCCCCCATCAGGACCACGAGCGGCGCGTCCTGCGCGATCTGATAACGCAGACGCGTCGATGCAGCATCGGACGAGGCCCTGAACTCAGCGGCGGTCGGAATGCCGGTCACCGTCAGACGTTCCGCCCTGGCGCCCCAGTGGCGCAGTTGATCTCGGACGGCTTCGCTGGCGACCGCATAGGCGAACGCCTCGCGCTTCACCCAGGCGGGCTCCGCGTGGTGATCCGTCACGACATTGACGATCGGCGCGGACGTCAGTCCGCTCCGGCGGGCGAGCACCGCGATCTCCGATGCGGCGACTTCCGCGGCGACGATGACGTCGGGCGCGAACTCCGCGATGGCGCGGAACACATGCGCGCAGCCGACGCGAAACGCCCACGCCGGCGCGGTACTCTCTGAGCGCCGCCGGAGCCGCCCGGCGAAAAACCGGTCCCATAGCGACGGCGCGTAGCGCACCATCGCCCAGTAGGGCCAGACGTACAACGCGCGGAACAGCGGGTGACAGCCGTCGAGCGCGTCGATCATCCGGATGTCGGCGTCAGGCATCTCACGGCGCAGCGATTGGACCACGGCCTCCGCGGCGCGGATGTGGCCGGACCCGAACGACAGGGCGACGACGAGGATACGAGGCTTCGCCGCCATCAGTCTTCCCGCCACCGCATCACGCGAAAGCCCACAGCGAGCGTCGCGGCAGCCATCACCGTCAGCGCCAGAAGCTCCGTGGCCACGCCGGTGCCTCCCAGCAATGTCGTCTGCACGCCCCGCGCGGCATAGGTCGTCGGCAGCGCCTTCGAGAGGATCTGCAGCGGACGCGGAAGCGCTTCCGGGGCGCAATAGATCGGCGCGAGAAAGACGAGGCCCGCGCCGAGCGCATCGGTCAGGAGCGAACCCTCGCTGAAGCTGCGCGCGCGCGCGGCGATGATGACGCCGATGCCGCACACGCAGAGGACGGTGAGCACGAGGACCGCCCCCAGCAGGAGGCCGCCGACCGGAAGCGACAGTGCCGTCCGCACGCCAAAAGCCCGCGCGATCGCGACGAGAACGACCGTCCCGATAGCCGCCTGCGCCAGCGCGAAGACGACGATGCCGAGGATGTAGGAAGAGGGCGCCAGCGGCAGAGTGGCGAACAGCTTCAGCCGCCCCGTGAAGCGATTCTCGAGCAGCAGATAGCCGAGCCAACTGACCGCCGTCAGCGAGAGCGAGAAGACGATGGAGCCTGCGAGAAATCGGACGCGCTGCGAGGGATCGTGCACGCTGCCGGCGTCCCCCGTCGCGCCAACCGCCGTCGCGAACATATACATGACGAGCGGAAACACGACCGCGGCGAGCACGAACGGCCCGGCCTCGCGGCGCAACCGGGCGAGATGGATCCGGAACACGCAGATGATGTCGGTCAGCCGGCGCGTCACCGCAGCACCTCGGCAGCTTCGTCTTCCCGGAACGGCTGCCCGGCGATTTCGAAATACACGTCCTCGAGGGAGGCGCGGGCGATCGAGTATTCCGAGAGCCGCAGCCGCTGGATCTGCGCCTGCGCATCGGCGAAGCTCGCGTAGCGCTGCACGCGGAGGTCGCCGTTGCCGGCTGCCGGATCGTGATAACTGAGACGGTAGCTCTCCCGGAGACGCGCGAGCAGCTCGCGGACGCTGCCGAACGCGATCACCCGTCCGCTGTCGATGATCGCGATGCGATCGCTCAGCCGCTCGGCTTCCTCCATGTAGTGCGTCGACAGCACCACTGTCGTCCCCTGCTGAACGATCTGCCGCAGCACGCTCCAGACGGTGCGGCGCGACGCGGGATCGAGTCCGGTCGTCGGCTCGTCGAGAACGAGGAGGGGCGGATCGCCGAGCAGCGCGAGTCCGATCAGAATCCGCCGGCGCAAGCCGCCCGACAGCGATCCGACCGAGCGCCGCTCGTGCTCGCTGAGGGCGAGCAGCGCAATCACCTCGGTCGTCGCGGCGTCGGCCGCGCGGCGCGCGAGCCCCTTCAGCCGCGCGAACAACTGCAGGTGCTCCCGCACGGTCAGCGACTCGAACATCCCGGCTTCCTGAGGCGTGATCCCCATGAGCCGCTTCGCGCGCTGCGGCTCGGCCACGACGTCGATGCCGAAGACGCGGATCGTGCCGCCGGACGGACGCAGCTCCGTAGTCAACTGCCGCAGAAACGTCGTCTTGCCGGCGCCGTTCGGGCCGAGCACGGCGACGACTTCGCCGGACCGGACATCGAGATCGATGCCGCGGTTCGCGCGGGTCCCGTCCGCATACTGCTTCACGAGGCCGCGCACGCACACGGCCTCCTCGGACAGCGTCGCGGTGGGTCGGAGTGACGCGGTCAATTGAGCTGAAGGAAATCCGCCGCGGCGCGAATCGCCAGGAGGGGACTGTTCCGGTACGCGGACACCTCGTACGGGCATCCAATCTTGCATCCCTTGCAGAAGTCCCACATCTCGGTCGACTCGGCGATCAGCTTGCGCACCTCCGGAGACCCGTAAATCTCCCGCAGCGACATCTCGGGCGCGCCGCGATGCACGTTGACGAACGCGCAGGGGAACTGGATCGAGCCGTCGGGCCGCATGTTCACGAGATGCGACGCCGAGCGGCACGGAAACTTCTTCGTGAACCCGTCGTTGCGATAGAAGTCGTAGTAATCCTTGTAAAACCGCACGCACGGGAACTCGCGCCGCAGCGCCATGAGCCGGTTCGCGACGATGTCGAGATCCTTGGCTTCGAGCTCGACGTCTTCGGTCTTCCAGGTCGTGCGGACGACGTTGTGCACCGCCTCGGTGTGGAGCAGCAGCTTGCGCTCCTGACAAAACTTCGCGAGAGCCGGCAGATCGTCCAGGTTGTCCAGATCCACGGCGGCGTTGATCTGGATGGTGTTGTGCTTGTAGGTGCCGAGCAGGTGATCGAGCGCGGCCAGAATGGTCGGCAGGCCGTCGATCCCCCGGCGCTTCGCGAACTTCGCGCGATCCAGCGTGTCGATCGATACCTCGAGCTGATCGAGCTTTGCGCAGGCCTCGGCGCATTTCTTGAGCGCGAGGCCGTTGGTGGGCATCGAGGTGAAGAAGCCCTTGCGCGCGGCGTACTCGATATAGGCGGGCACGTTCGGGTTCATGAGCGGTTCGCCCCCCGAGAAGCTCCAGGCGAAGACGCCGAAGTCGGCCGCCTCGTCCATGCGCGCGAACACGCGGTCGCGGACGGCGCGGTCTTCCGGCTGCTGGTTCTGCCAGATCGCGCAGTAGCCGCACTTCATGTTGCAGTGGAGCGTCGTCTCGAACATCACCATGAACGGCCGGCCGAACCCGTGCCGCGCCTGGCGAAGGGCGTTCCTGAACATCAGCGTCTTTTTCATCAGTGCATTCCCACCGCGGTCCCCGCCGCAAACCATTCCGGAAACGTGTCGGCGAGGCGCTCGCGCAGCAGCGCCGCCCGCCCGGCATCGCCGGGTCCGTCGAGCGGAATGAGGGCGAGATAGATCGTCGCCTCGGCAACCAGCCGGCCGTCTACAGACGCCGCGACCCGCGCCTTCGCGCCCTCGGCGCGCAAATCCTGCAGCTCGGCGCGCAGCTCGATCCGGTCGCCCGCGACCGCCGGCGCAAACGCGGTGAACGGCTGCACTTTCGCCAGTACGGGCTGCGCGGGCGCCGGCGCGCTGGCGACCGTCAGCAGGCCCGCCGCCTGCGCCATCGCTTCGAGCACCATCGAGGGCGGCAAGGCCGACACGCCAGGGCCCAGACGCGCGACCAGATCGTCGCTGAGGCTGACGTTCTTGACTGCCGTCAACGTCCGGCCGGCCTCGAGACCCGTGATCCGATCGATGAGCACGTAGCGCATGACGGATCAGACGTCTCCGCTCATCGGAAACACCCTTCGGCGCGCCGCACCGCAAGGGCGACGTTCTGCCCGCCGAACCCGAACGAGTTCGAGAGCGCCACGTCGAACGGGTGGCTGCGCGCGCGGTTCGGCACGTAATCGAGATCGCAGTCGGGATCCGGCGTGTCGAAGTTGATCGTCGGCGGCAGCACCTGATCGCGCAGGGCGAGCAGCGACGCGATGAGCTCGATCGCGCCGGCGGCGGCGATCGCATGTCCGGTCATCGACTTCGTCGAGCTGACGGGCACCCCGGGCGCGGCATCGCCGAGGGCGTTGTGCAAGGCCACCGTTTCCGCCCGATCGTTTTCGATCGTCGAGGTCCCGTGCGCGTTGACGTAGCCGATCTCGTCCGGCTCGAGGCCCGCATCTTCGAGCGCGAGCGAGATCGCCCGGGTCGCGCCGCGGGCTTCCGGATGCATGTCGGTGACGCGGTAGGCGTCGTTGGCGCTGCCGTAGCCGACCAGCTCGCCGTAGACGTGCGCGCCGCGGCGCCGCGCGCGATCCCATTCCTCGAGGACTAGCGCGCCCGCGCCTTCGCCGAGGACGAAGCCGTCGCGGTTGCGATCGAAGGGCCGCGACGCCCGCGCCGGCGCGTCGTTGCGCGACGAGAGCGCGGACAGCATCGCGAAGCCCAGGACGTCGAGCGGGGCGGTCATGGCGTGCGCACCGCCGGTCAGCGCCAGATCGCACTCCCCTTCCTGAATCCGGCGCATGGCTTCCCCGATCGCCTGCGCGCTCGCCGCGCACGCGGTCAGGCACGTGGTCACTTCGCCCCCGATGCCGTGGCGCGCGGCGATGAGCGACGCGGGCGCGGTCGGTTCCATCATCTGATCGCGCAGCGCGAAGCCGTCCACGCGGCCGTTCGACAGCAGTCCGGCGACGTCGCACCCGGGCTCGGCCGAGGCGTACGGCGACAGGATGCGCGAGAGCAGCGCGATGTCGTTGTCTCCCTCGCCGGCGCCGAAATAGAGGCTCGCCTCGAGCCAGTCGGGGGATCCGGCCAGGTCCGCGTCCCTGACGCACATCTCCGCCGCGGCGAGCGCGTACTGGGTGCGCAGATCGAGGGGGACGCGGCCGTCGGGTCCGGCGTAAACGGCCGGCGTGCCGAGAAAGCGCTCGAGCGCGAAGCCGCGGACTTCCGCGGCGATCCGCACCGGCAGGCCCGAGGCGTCGTAGCGGCGGATCGTGTCGATGCCGGAGCGGCCCGCGATCAGCCCTTCCCAGAAGGCGTCGACCCCGATGCCGACGGGTGAAACGACGCCGATGCCGGTGATCGCGACGCGGCGCTTCACGACGGGCACACCCTGAAGGCGAGCGAGGCGGCATGGCCGCCGAAGCCGTACGCGCAGACGAGGCTCGCCGAGACCTCGTCGCGCCGGGCGGCGTCGGTGACGAACGGCAAATCGGCAATCGGCCGGCGGAGATTCGCCGTGGCCGGCACCTGCGACGTCTCAATCGCCTTCACGGCCGCGACGCAGTCGAGCGCGCCGGACGCCGCGTGCGTATGGCCGAGCAGCGATCGCAGCGCCGTGACGGCCGGACGGGTATAGCCATTCAGCACCGTCCGGAGCGCGGACGCGATTGCGGCGTCGTAGCCGGGCACCGATGGAGCGGGAGCGAAGATCGCGTCGACGTCGGCCACGGACACGCCGCTCCGCGCCGCGCACTGTGTGATGGCGCGCGCCAGGGCGCGCCCCTCCGCCTGCGGACGCAGCATGTCGCCCGCTTCGTTCGCGGCGGCGTACGCCGCCAGCTCGGCATAGATCCGCGCGCCGCGGGCCTGCGCATGTTCGAGGGTCTCGAGGACCAGGATTCCGGCGCCTTCACCGTTGACGAAGCCGCAGGCGTCCTCGTCAAACGGCGCGCTGATCGACGCCGGATCGATATCGTCCCGCGTGGCGAGCCAGCCGAGATCGCGGTACCGGAGCGTCCCCAGCGGACTGACGCGCGCGTCGGTCCCGCCTGCGAGCATCACGTCCGCTTCGCCGCGCGCGAGCAGCCGCGCCGCTTCGCCGATCGCGTTCGCGCCGGCCACGCATCCAGTCGCGATGGTGTTCGAGGGCCCCTGCGCGTCGAGATGGATCGAGGCGTGCGCGGCGGCGAGATTCGGGATGTGCCGCAGCAGCCAGAGCGGGAAGAGCTCCGTCGCGGCCGCGCGCGTGAATGCCGCCGCCCCGAACCGCTCCCCCTCCAGCGCCGCGCGCATGGTGTGGCAGGTCCGCCCCAGCTCGGCCGCGTCGGCGTTGAGCATGCCGACGCCCAGGATGATCCCCAGCCGCGTCGGATCCAGTTTCGGCTCGGCCCCCGTCAGGCCCGCGTCCGCGCACGCCTGTTCGGCCGCCGCGAAGGCGAGCTGCGCCTGCCGGCCCATCATCTTCAGCTTGCGCCGCGGCAGACCCGCCCGCTCGGGCGCGAAATCCTTTACTTCTGCCGCGTACGACGGCCTGCCCTGGCCGGTCTCGAACGCGCTGATCGGCGCCACGCCGGACCGGCCTTCGACGAGCGCATCCCACGAACTGGTGGCGTCGTGGCCGACCGGCGTCACCGCGCCCACGCCCGTTACGACGATGCGCTTGGCAAACATCTGCATATCAGGCGGTCATGACAAAGTGAAGGTCGCATCCGTGAGGCCGACGTCGATCCGGAGGTCCGTGAAGCGGTGCCGCTCGAGCATGCCGCCGGCCTCGTCGACGATTTCCACTCTTATCGGCAGCTTCCGCTCGGGGTCGACCCAAATCGTCGCGCGCCGAGCGCCCGCGACGCCGAAGAGCGGCGCGCCGGCCTTGCCGTCGATCTCGAAGCGCACCGCGCGGCGGCCCTGGACGGTTTCCTCGACCGGCGGCTTCGATTCTGCCTGCCCCTGGCGCATGGCGCGCGACGCCTGCGCGATGACGTGGCCGAGGCCCACCTCGGTGATCGGATGGCGCGAATCCTCCATCGCCCGGCGGTCGTGGATGTCGAGGCGCATCGTCCCGACCACGGAACCGAGCATGCCGTGGCGCCGCGCGATCAGCTTGCCGTCGTTCCGGTCCTGCTGGTACACCGCGATCTGGTCGACGGCTCCTTTTTCGTCGAGCCACTCCATGCGGACGTCGAGCGGCTTCCGGAAGTACAGCTTGATGCGCTGAGGCTCGCCATTGGAGATCGCGCGCTCCTCTTTCTCGTACGTCGTGGTGTAGTCGTGCACGCGCTCGTAGCTCGCCACGACGTCTTCCCATGCGACGGTCTGTACGGCGCCGCGCGCGCCGGCGCCGTTGAAGATGACCCCGGCCGCCGCGACAAACCCGGCGAGCGTGCCCGTGCGCATCGTCAATCGCGCTCCGCAACGGCAGCCGCAATGGCGTTCGCGGATGTCACCGCGGCGCTCACGAAAACACGGACGCGGCCCTGCCGCTCCGCCTCGCGTAGCACGCCACCCGACAACTCGACGGGCGCTCCGGCGCTCGCGCCCCGTGTCTCGATGTCGGACCACTCCAGATCGGATCGCCAGCCCGTGCCGAGCGCTTTCAGGACGGCTTCCTTTGCGGCAAATGCGGCCGCGTACCGGCCGTCGCGACGGAACGCTCGGGCCGCATCGCAATACGTCACCTCCGACGCGGTGAAGATGCGCGCGATTTGCGGGCGGTGATCCCGCACGAGCCGCGCGACGCGCGCGATCGGCGCGACGTCCACTCCTGCGCCGCAGATCATGCAATCCCTACCGCTCGACGGCCGAGGCCGCCGCCCGCAGCTTGTGTTCGACGTAGTCGACGATGAGCCTGACGGTGAGCATGTTGTTCATCAAGTCCTCGACGCTCAGTCCTGCCGCCAGCCCGGAGAGGTCGGTGAATCCGAAGCGCTCCCGGATCGCGGCGACGCCCGCCGCCGTCACCTTCCCGCCGGCGACAAGGTTGGGATCGCGGAGCAGTTCCTGCGGAAACAGCTCCCCGCGGGCGATCTCGATGCCGAAGTCCTTCTCGAGCCGGAACACGACGTCCAGGAAATCGATCGATTCCGCTTCCAGATCGCCGGCGAGCGAGGTCTCCGGCCTGATGTCGCTTCGGCTCACGCCCAGCGCCTGCACCAGCGCCTGGGCTACGCGGTCGGCAATCTCGTCGCGGGTCATCGTGTTTCTCCTCGAATCAATCGGAAGCGCGCGCGCATCGCGGTCTCACCGCCAACCGTCGCCCGCGCCATGAACCACCGCGTCCCCGGCCGGCCGTCGCCGGCCTCGATCGTCGCGTCGACGATCAGCGTCTCGCCCGGAACCACCGGCCGGACGATCTGAAGCCGCTCGACGTGCTCGAGCGCGGCCGCGCCCTCGTGTTCCGGAGCCGCCGCCTCCCACAGCGCCGCCGCCGCGCGAACGGCGCTCTCGAGCATCACCAGACCGGGAAGCGTCGGCGCGCCGGGAAAATGATCCTTGAGGTAGTCCGCCGTCGCCTCGACGAACAGCGAGGCCTGGGAAGTGCCTGCGGACGCGTCGATCGTGATGCTGTCGGTGAATCTCACAAACGCGCCGCGGACGGCGGCGCCTCCGCCTCATCTACCGACAGAGCAACGGGCGTGCCGCGGCAAACAGCCGGGAAAACGGCGAAAACCGGAGAGAGATGCGGCAAAAGTGTGGCGTTTTGGCGGCGGGGCCCCCGGGACCGGGACAAACTGCCCCACTTACTCTTTGATGTCCAGCTTGAATCGCTCCGCCATCCGGTAGAGCGTGCGCCGGTTGATCCCAAGGATCTCGGCAGCCTGTTTTCGATTGTTGCCGACCGCGTCGAGGACGTGGAGCAGGTATCGCCGTTCCATTTCGTCGAGCGTCGGCAGCCCGGCGAACGCCGTAGCCGCGTCGGCGGCCGCTCCCGGCTCGCCCGCCCGCGGCCGGCGGATCGGATCGGGCAAATCCTCTTCCGTGATCGCGCCGCGCCGGCTCAACGTGACGGCGCGCTCGATCGTGTTCTCGAGCTCGCGAACGTTGCCCGGCCACATCCACGCCATCAGGACGCGCAGCGCGCCTTCGGTCAGGACCGGGGCCGGCTCGCCCGCCGGCGCGTACTTGCGCAGGAAGTGCGCCGCGAGCAGCGGGATGTCGTCGCGTCGATCGCGCAGCGGCGGCAGGTGGATGTTGATCACGTTCAGCCGGTACAGCAGATCGCGGCGGAATTCTCCGGCCCCGACGAGCCGCTCCAGATCGGTGTTGCTCGCCGCAATCAGGCGGGCCCGGACGGCCACCGGCGCGCTGCCGCCGACGGGCACGACCTCGCGCTCCTGCAGGACGCGCAGCAGCTTCACCTGCAGCGCGGGACTCATTTCTCCGATCTCGTCGAGGAATACCGTACCCTCGCCCGCGTGCTCGAAGATGCCCTGCCGGTTCGCGATCGCGCCGGTGAACGATCCCCGGACATGGCCGAAGAGCTCGGATTCGAGGAGCGTCTCGGTCAGCGCGCCGCAGTTGACGGCGACAAACGGCGCCGCGCAGCGGGGCCCGTTGCCATGGATGGCGCGGGCGACCAGCTCTTTGCCGGTGCCCGACTCGCCGGTGATCAGCACGGCGGCGTTCGCGTCCGCCACGCGCGCCACCATCTTGTAGACGTCGAGCATCGCCGGGCTGCGCCCGATCATCTGCCGCGCAACGAGCGCCGTGGGCTCCTCGTCCTCGCCGACGAGCGCGTCCTCCGCGGGCGGCGCCGCGTGCGCCGCCAGCGCGCGACGGACCGTCGCGACGAGCAGCGCGATGTCGAAGGGCTTGCTGATGTAGTCGAACGCCCCTTCCTTGACAGCGCGAATCGCGGTATCGATCGAGCCGAACGCCGTGATCAGGACGACCGGCATCTCGGGATAATCGCGCCGCACGCGGTCGAGCAGCCCGAGGCCGTCGAGCCCGGCCTTCATGCGGATGTCGCTGACGACGACATCGGGCGGCTTGGCGGCGATGGCTTCGAGCGCCGACTCGCCGCTCTGCGCGTACTGGACGGCAAAGCCCTCCTGCGTGAAGACCTCCGAGAGCAACTCGCAGGTCACGAGGTCGTCGTCTACGACGGTGATCCGCGGGCGATCAGCCGGCATGGCCCGCTCCGGCGGAGGCGGCCGCATCTGCCAGACGCACGTGCAGCCGGAAGGAGGCGCCGCCCGACGCGGCTGTCGCCGCTTCGATGGACCCCCCGTGATCGCTCATGATGTCGCGCGCGATCGCCAGGCCGAAACCGCTCCCGGTCGTCTTCGTCGTCCACATGGGATCAAAGAGGTGGTCGACGATTTCCGGCGCGAAGCCGGTGCCCGTGTCCTCGACGACCAGCTCGGCGGACACCCGGTGCGCGTCGACGCGCGTAATCAGCGTGAGGCGGCCCCCCTCGGGCATGGCGTCCACGCTGTTGTTGATCAGGTTCAGAAGGACCTGGTGCAGGCCGTCGGGATCGGCGAGGACGAGAGGCAGGCTCCGATCCAGGACCGTGGAGACCGTGATGCGATGCGCGTCGAGCGTCGGGCCGACGAGCCGCAGCAGCTCCGCGATCAGGCCGTTCAGATCGATGGGCCTCAGCGACGCGCGCCGCGCGTGCGTGCGGCGCAGCAGCGCCCGCACGCTGCCCACGATCGAATCGAGCTGCTGGCTGATGATTCCCGCGCGTCGCTGCGCGTCCGCGTCTTGCGGCAGGCGGCGCGCGAGCAGCTGCAGATGCCCCGAGATCGAGTTCAGGGGGGTCCCGATTTCATGGGCGAGCGAGGCCGCCACCTGTCCCATCGCCGCGAGCCGCTCCGATCGTCCCAGCCGCTGCTGCGACAGCAGGAGCGCCTCGTTTGCCGATCGCAGCTCCGCGGTGGCGCGGGCGACCTCGGCGCGCAGCTCCTCGTTGAACCCGCTGATCCGCGTCAGCAGCGCGTCACGCTCGCGATCGCGCGCGCTGAGGTCGTCCATCAGCGCGTTGAAGCCGGCCGCGATCTCGCCGAGCTCGTCGGGCCGCCGGACCGTGGCCCGCGCGCGGAAATTGCCGCCGCGCGCCGAGGACATCGCGTTCACGATGTCGCGCGCCGGACGGCGGAAGAAATGCGAGAAGAGGAACGCCGACAGCCCGGCGCTCACCAGGATGACGCCGGTCAACACGAGGTTGTTCTTCCATTGCAGCCCGAGGACGAGCGGGTTCCGCGAGTTCTTCACGACGAGCGCCGTCACGTAGGAGGTGTCGTTGTCGTGATGGCTGCGCTTCGAGATGATCCAGTAGCGGCTGCCCCCGCGCAGCTCTTCCATCGTCACCAGCTCGGGCAGGCGCGACATCTCTCGCAGATCGTTGTCGCGCGATTGCTCGTCGAGCCGCGGCAGGCGGGGCGCGTCGGGCGACGTGCTCGCTTCGAGCGTCCAGCCGCCGCCGGGCGCATTGTGGTACACGTCGATCTGCTTGAAATCCGGGCGCGATTCGGCGACCAGCGTGATGTCTCGCTGAAGGTCGTCGGGCTTGCTGAAAAGCTGCCTGGTCGCAATGCGCTCGGCGATGGCGACCGTCTGGCTGATGGCGGTGTTATAACGATCGTCCTCGATGAGGTCTCGAGTGATGAGATTATTCAGGTATGCGGACAGACCCAGGACGAGCGCCATGCCGGCGGTCATGACGACCAGCACACGCCATTGAAGGTTGATTCGGAGACCCATCGTTCACTTCCTGGCGGCGGCGCGATGTGGCAGGTCACCGTCCTGATGCGGGGCGGGGCCACGCGCGCGAGCAGCGTGCTGGCGCGCCGGGGCCGCGACATCGCGATCTTCGATACCGGAATGGGCCACCACGAGCGCTCGTTCGTGGCCGCGCTCGCGGCCGAAGGCCTCACGCCGGCCGACGTGACGCTGGTGTTCAACACGCACGCGCATATCGACCATTCCCACAACAACGTCCTGTTTCCGCGGGCCCGTGTTTTCTGCTCGCGGCGGGATCGCGCGTGGACGCGCGACGTGCACGCCGTGTTGTCGGCGGTCGCCGATCCGGGTCCGGAACACGTCGCCCCTTTTTACCCTGAAATCGCAAAGGGCGACTACAGTCCCAAGCTTATTCGCAAAGTGCTGGGCATCGAGAAGCTGCTCTGGGACCACGCGCGCTGGGGCTCGGACGCGCAGGCGTGCTGGCTCGAGGACGCCCCCCTGCCGTCCGGCATCCAACTCCTCGAGACGCCCGGCCACTCCCCGTTCCATGTCTCGTTCGTCATCGACACCGGCGCCCGGCCGGTTCTGATCTGCGGCGATGCGCTGCTGCTGCGCGGCGAGGAAGATTACGCGGCGCCGATGATGCCGCCCTGGTCGCTCGACGTCTACCGCGCGTCGCAGGCGCGCATCCAGGCGTTCGACGGAATCATCGTCCCCGGCCATGACGAGGCGTACGAGAACTTACGCTGATCAGCGTTAGAACACGATGTCGAAGCCCCCGGCGAAGTAGCGGCGGTACGACGCCAGGAACTGGCCGAAACCAGGGTCGGCCAGGTTCGCGCGCACGTCGCGCGGGTTGAACCGGTTCGTCAGGTTGAAGCCGCGGACCGAGAGCCGGATCCCGTAGTTGCGGCTGACGCGAAACTCCTTTGCCAGCTCCATGTCGAGCGCGATGAACCACGGAAATCGCGTCGAATCGGCGTTCCGCACGCCGACGACGTTCTGCTCCGCGTCGCGCACCGAATAGGGGAACCCGGAGCGCGCCTCGAAGACCGGCGCGAGCGTGATCCGGCGCGGCAGCGACAGCGATCCCCAGGCAAGGAACCGGTGCGGGACGTCCTCCGGAAGCTGTGAATACTGGTTCGCGCGGAGGATCGGCGCGGCAAAGTCGCCAAACGACGCGTTGAAGTCGTTGAGGTCGCCCCGCGCCCGCGATCGCGTGTACGACAGGTTCACCCCGTGCCCCGCCGGTCCGATGCGTCCCGCCAGCTCCAGCGCCCGATAGCGCGAGCTGCCCGTGGAGCTGAGGAGGATCGCGCCGGTGCCCGACGCGTGGGCGAGGGGCTGGACGATGTAGATATTCTCGGTCTCGCTGCTCACGAAGTTCGCGCGCAGCGCCAGGTCCGGTGAAATCGTGCGCTCTATCTGGAGATTCCAGGTCAGGTTCGCCGGCACGAGCGCGGTCTCTTCGTTGGCGTCCTTGGCGTTGACCACCCGCGGCGCCTCGGCGTCGGCCAGGACGTTCTCGTAGACGCGGCGATCGACCACCGTCGTGCCGTCGGCGCCGTAGCGCGTGATGACGCGCGCCGGGTACTGCGCGAAGCTGCGGATGTTGAGCGGGACCTTGTCGTAGAACACGCCGAGGCCCCCGCGTACCACGGTCGCGCCCCCTTCACGGGGAGCCCAGGCGAAACCCGCGCGGGGCACGAGGGGGTGCGGGTCCGCGATCCGCTGGTCCTCGTAGCGCAGCCCCAGATCGATGCTCAGCCGCGGACCGATCGTCCAGCGATCCTGGACGAAGCCGACCGTCTCGAGATTGTCCGCGCGAATCGTCGGCGACGGTTCGAACTCGATGCGCCGCGCGAGCGAGCCGTCGGCGCGGACCACATTGACGGGGTTCGCACTGAAATTCAGCCAAGTGCCGCTGCGGTTTACGTCGACACCGAACTTGAAGTCGTGCGCGCCGAGCCAATGGCGCGTCGCGAGCGCGTACGACTCGAACAGCTCGAACCGCGTCGACTGGCGATCCTGCCGCGCGAAATAATTGCCGATCTCCCCGGTCGGCGTGAGCGTCAGCTCGGCGTCGCCCTGCCCGAAAACGTCGACCGAGAAGCGGCGGAACGAGACGGACGAGGTGAGCAGCCCGCCCGCGATCTCCGAATTGTCGCGCAGCGTCAGCCACGCGTCGCGATGGGTGCGGCTGGGCGTGGCCGGCTTCGGCCGGAACACGTCGAGGCCGACGAAATCGTCCCGCTCGGGCGCGTAGCCGAACGTCATCCGCTCGGAATGGCCGGGGCGCAGATTGGCGTCGAGCTGAGAGAACGAGCTCTCGCTTTCGGTCCGCGTCTCATTGTCCGGGAACTCGAGGCCGCGCACCGGACGCTTGGCGATCGTGTAGGCGATCGATTGGGACAGCCGCAGCCGTCCCGAGAAAATCGGGCCGCTGACGTTGAGATGCGGCGCGTCCTCCGCAATCCCCCTGACGCCTCCATTCACGAACCGGAGGTCGGGAAGAAAATCGTTCAGCTCGAAGTGCCAGCGATCCCCTCCTTCGCGCGTGTACACCCGCGTCACCCCGCCCGTGAATTGCCCGTATTCGGCGGTGTAGGGATGGAGGAATACCTGGACGGCCTCCACCGAATCGATCGGCAGGCTCAGGCGGAAATTGCCGGTCGCGGGATCCACGGCGTTCATGCCGTTCACGAGCAGGGCGCTCTGGCGCTCGCTCGCGCCGTTGAAACTGAGCTCGCCCGTCGCGGACCGCAGCACGCCCGGCACCAGCGGCAGCGCGGCGTCGACAGCGGCAGTGGCGAGCGGCAGACGCCGCAGGACGGCCCGCTGGAGGTTCGCCGCCGGCGGCGCCGCTCCGGCGAGCACTCCGGCGGTTGTCTGTTCCGAGGCCGACACGGTCACGGTCTGCGCGACGCGCGCCACGGACAACAGCGCGGTCACGTCCACCGTCGCCTGGCCGACGACGACGTTCGCGCGCGCGAATGGATCGAAGCCATCGATTTCGACCCGGACGACGTAGGTGCCCGGCTGGACGTCCCTGAAGACGCACTGGCCGCGCTCGTCGCTCGTCGTCAGCTCGCCGCGCGGCGCGCCGGCGGAAATGAGGGAACATGTCGCGCCCGGAATCGCGGACTGCTGCGCGTCGGACGCGGTAATCCTGACGTCCGCACGAGCGGAGGATATCTGCGCCGACGCGTGCCGCGCGCCAACGAGCAGCAGGATCACGGCGGCCCACGCGCGCACGAACTGGCCGTCCACGGATTTCGGCATCGAGGGGAGCGTCTTATTCTACGATAGCGAGACGGTCTGTGCGCATCGAAGATTACGGCCTTATCGGCGACACGCAGACGGCGGCCCTGGTGGGCCGCGACGGCTCGATCGACTGGCTCTGCATGCCGCGGTTCGACTCGCATGCCTGCTTCGCGGCGCTGCTCGGCGACCGATCGCACGGCCGTTGGTTGATCGCCCCAGCCGACGAGCCGCAGACCCGCTCGCGGCGGTACCGCGGCCGCTCGCTCGTGCTCGAAACCGAATTCACCACCGCCACCGGCGCCGTCCGGGTCGTCGACTGCATGCCGCCGCGCGATCGCGATCCGGATCTGGTGCGCGTCGTGGAAGGCGTCCGCGGCGAAGTGCGCATGCAGATGGAGCTGATCATCCGCTTCGACCACGGATCGATCGTGCCGTGGGTGAGGCGCGTCGACGGTTCGCTCCGGGCGATCGCCGGACCCGATGCGCTGTCGCTCTGGACGCGAGTCAAGACGCACGGCGTCGATCTCACGACGCGGGCGGAATTCACGGTCCACGAAGGGGAGCGCGTGCCGTTTCTGCTGGTCTGGCACCCCTCGCACGAGAACGTGAAGCCGATCGATCCCACCGACGCGATCGAACAGACCTGCGAATGGTGGGAATCGTGGGCGGGCCATTACAGCTACGAGGGCGAATGGCGCGACGAAGTGCTGCGTTCCCTCATCACGCTCAAGGCGCTGACCTACGCGCCAACCGGCGGCATCGTCGCGGCGCCGACCATGTCGCTACCTGAATGGATCGGCGGCGTCAGGAACTGGGATTACCGCTACTGCTGGCTTCGCGACGCGACGTTCACGCTGTACGCCTTCCTCGTCGGCGGCTACACCGAGGAAGCGCTCGCCTGGCGAAGCTGGCTCCTGCGCGCGGTCGCCGGCGATCCGGCCGATCTGCAAATCATGTACGGCCCGGCCGGCGAGCGCCGGCTGACGGAGCTGGAGCTGCCGTGGCTGCCGGGATACGAGAGATCGACGCCGGTGCGCGAGGGCAACGCCGCGGTCGACCAGTTGCAGATCGACGTGTTCGGCGAGGTGATGGACGCTTTGTACGTGGCGCTGCGGTCCGGCGTCGACCCGGATCCCGCCGTCTGGGATCTCCAGCTCGAGCTGATGAAATTCCTGGAGCAGATCTGGGAGGAGCCCGACGAAGGAATCTGGGAGGTGCGAGGTCCGCGGCGGCACTTCACGCACTCCAAGGTGATGGCCTGGGTTGCCTTCGATCGCGCAATCAAAATTGCCGAGCGATGGCATCGCGACAAGGCGCCGCTCGACCACTGGCGCACGATTCGCCAGACGATTCACGCGCAGGTGTGCGAGCGCGGATTCGACGCGGCCCGCAATTCCTTCGTGCAGTACTACGGCGCCAGGCACGTCGACGCGAGCCTGCTGATGGTACCGCTGGTCGGATTCCTTCCGGCGCGGGACGCGCGCGTCCTCGGGACGGTGGCGGCCATCGAAAAAGAGCTGATGCACGACGGCTTCCTGATGCGCTATCCGGCCGATCCCCGATCCGAGAAAGTCGACGGGCTGCCCGCGGGCGAAGGGGTATTCCTCCCGTGTACGTTCTGGCTGGCGGACAACTACGCGCTGCAGGGACGCGACGAGGAAGCGAGACAGGCGTTCGAGCGCCTGCTCGGCGTGTGCAACGACCTGGGGCTCCTGTCAGAGGAATACGACCCGCGCGCGCGAAGGCTGCTCGGCAACTTTCCGCAGGCGTTCTCGCACGTCTCGCTCATCAACACCGCCCGGAACGTGTCGCACGCCGGTGGACCCGCGGCCGACCGCCATTCGCACGCCCAGGGAACGTCGCGGACCTGATCGGATCTCTACGTCGCCGGCAGGCCGTTCTGCCGCAGCGACACCGGACGCATGGTCGCCAGAGCCGGCTCATTCGGACGAAAGACCGCGAGGCACTCGTCGCCCGGCTTCCACAGCTCATTGACGACTTCGTCCGCGCTTTCCTGCGCCACGCCGTCGGGATCGAAGTACGCGAAGCGCACGCGCCAGCGGACCGCGTCCTTGTACGTGACGCGATCGACGGCGGTCACGACCGCGGGCGCGGTAATCCACGCGGGTCCGCCGAACACCGTCAGACGTCCGGACACCACTCCCGTCGCGAGAAGCAGCACCGCCGAGATGCCGAGCTGGGCGAACGCAATGCTCCACTGCGGATTCTCGTCGAGACGCGACGTTCCGGTCTCGCCAACCGCACGCCGGACGTTCACGGTCTGTCCCGCGCGAAGACGAGACCATAGCTCCTCGGTCACGAAATCCCGGCCGTAGCACGACGGCCCCGCATCACAGGGGAACCGGTAATCGACGACCCACGCCGCCGGCGATCCTGTCACCAGCAATCGGGCGAACGTCTCGTAGAAGTGGAAGCCTTTGATGGTGACCACAGGCTGCGTGACGGTCTGATTGCGGCCGCCGTATGTGCCAATGTGACGCGTGCCCTCCCGTGACGTCGTGCTGTATCGCTCTTCGATGACGCCTGTCACGACACGACCGTACCGCGCGCGCGCTTCTTCCTGCGCCGCGAGATCGAATCCTGCATAAAAGGCCAGCAATCCCGCGATGCCGAGGATGTACGTGGCAATGACGCGTGGTGTGAACGGAGTTCCCACCCGCAGCTTGTAGGCGATGACGACGGGCGTCACAATCTTGACGAAGAGGCCCAGCGGGAGCATCGGTGCGATCCGAGCAATGTTGCGGCCCGTGAACGGCGGCCCGGAGGCGCGCGTTTCCCGGGATACGCGTCGCCTCGCGGTTTCGAAATTCTCCCGGGACCTACAGAATCGTCATGGACTCGCTTGACTTGCGGGCTTGCGAGCGTGGACACTTTGATGTCGATGCGCGCACTGATCATCGCCCTCGTCCTGTTTGTTGGCGTCTCCCAGGCGCAGCCTCCTGTCATGAGCGAGGCGCAGCGTGCGGAATTCGAGCGATGGTGGGAGGGCCAGCCGAAAAGTCCTGCATTCCCGTACGACAACGACGGCGCTAAAGTGCTGATCGTCGAGTTCGCGGACTTTCAATGCGAGCACTGCCGCGCGATGTATGTCGCCTTGAAGCCCGTTCTGGAGAAGTACGCCGGCCGGCCGCAGGACGTGAAGTTTCTCTATAAGCAGTTCCCGCTCAATCCGACCTGCAACGCATCCGTGCAGCGGCTGCTCCACCCGGCGGCCTGCGACGCGGCGGCGGCGTACGTGATGGCGCGGCCGAAAGGGGCGGCGGAGGCGCTCAAGGACTGGATGTTCATGCACCAGGCGGAGCTGAGCGCCGCCACGGTTCGCCGGGCGGCGGCCGATGTCGGCAAAGTTTCCGACTTCGACGCCGGGTATCCCCGTGCGATTCAGGAGGTCAAGACCGACGCCTCGATAGGCGCGGCGCTGCGCGTGGATTCCACGCCCACCTTCTTCGTCAACGGCCGGCGCCTGCCGGCGGGCGGTGTGCCCGCGCCGTATTTCGACGCGCTGATCGAGCTGGAGCTGAAGCGCGCGCAGGGAACGAGCAAGGGGTAACAGACGATGCCGGCCAGCGACATTCAGAAGCCCGCGCCCCCACGGTGTCCGGTGTGTGCGAGCGCGGACGCAAAGATGACGATCGAGACGAACTACGGCGCGTACTGGCGCTGTAACGCCTGCGGCCACGTGTGGCACGAGGATGCCAGGCCCCGTCCGAAGACGCCGCCATTCTTCGAGCGCTACTGGGGCGCTGCCCTGGCCCAGATCGGCAGGGAGCTGATAGACCTGCGCTCGCGGCTCCCCGAAACGCCGATCCGCCGCCGCAAGGCCTGCGCCTGATCTAATGTCATCCGAGGGGCTTTGCCCCTCGGACTCCCCTACACGCGCTCTCGCGCGCCGCTGCGCCGGCGCGCTCCGTTCGCGTGGCTTAGTGAGATCCCTTCTTGTCTACAGGCGCCGGCGATCGCCGCAGCCGTCGATGAGGCGCGCCAGCAGGTCGGGCTCGGGAGGCTTCGTCAGATGATGATCGAACCCGGCTTCGCGGGATCGCCGTTTGTCCTCGTCCTGGCCCCAGCCGGTCAGCGCCACGAGCATCACGTGCTGCCCTAGTCGCGCGCGAATCTGCCGCGCGGCTTCGAACCCGTCCAGATTCGGCATGCCGATATCGAGAAACGCGATCATCGGCATGAACTCGTTCGCGATCGCCACGGCCTCGAGACCGTCGGCCGCGACGCGAACGTCATGGCCTTTCAGCTCGAGCATGACGCGCATCATATCGGCCGCGTCCGCGTTGTCTTCGGCGATCAACACGCGGCATGCGGCAGAGGTCGCGATGCGATCGGCGCCGCCCCCCTCGGCGCTCCGCTCGATCGCGGGCGCGATCGGCAGGCGCGCCGTGAACGTGCTGCCTCGCCCGAGTCCTTCGCTGTGCGCATCGATCGTGCCGCCGTGCAGCTCGACGAGGCGTTTGGCAAGCGTCAGGCCGATGCCCAGGCCGCCCAGCGCCCGGTCGCGATAGCCCTGCAACTGCGTGAACATCTCGAAGACGCGCGGAAGCATCGCCGCCGGAATCCCCACGCCGCTGTCCGAGATGCTCACGGCGACGGCATGGCCGTCGACGTCCGCCCGGACGTCAATCTTGCCGCCAGGCTCGGTGAACTTGGTCGCGTTGTTCAGCAGGTTGGAAAATGCCTGGGCGAGGCGAACCGGATCGGCGTCGACCCAGATCGGCGTTGGCGGCAGATCGATCGAGAGGGCATGCCGCTGCGCGTCCGCGAGCGACCGGATCGCTTCGACGGCCTGCTGGACCACGGACCGCAGATCGATGCGTTCGCGGCGGAGATGGACCTTGTCCTGCGTGATCCGCGCCACGTCCAGCAGATCGTCTGTCAGCCGCACGAGCTGCAGCAACTGCCGCTCGATCGTCGCGCGCGCTTTCTCGACGACGGCGGCGTTGCCTTGTGCGAGGCGCATGACCTCGAGCGCCGTGCGGATGGGGGCGAGCGGGTTGCGCAATTCGTGCGAGAGCGTCGCCAGGAATTCGTCCTTGCGGCGATCGGCCTCGCGCAGCGCGTGCTCGGCGCGCTTGCGATCGGTGAGGTCGACGCAGACGCTCACGCACCCGTAGATCCGGCCGCGAGTGTCGTACAGCGGCTCGACGTCGTTCTGCACGTGCAGGATTGAGCCGTCGGCCCGGACGATCTCGATCTCGTTGCTGAACGAGCAGCGATGCGCGATCGCGTACTGCATCGGCAGCTCGTCGGGCTGCAGGTCGCGGCCGTAGCGCTGAATCCGGTACAGCGGCCGTTCGACCGGTCCTGGCGTCAGGGAGAAATTGGCGTCGGCGGGCAGGCCCAGCAGCGCGGCAAGCGCGCGATTGCCGGAGATGAAGCGGCAGTCCGGGTCGTGCGCGATCGCGATGGGCACGGGCGCGCGGGCGATGACCGCCTGCAGCGACTGAAGGCGCTGTCGCAGTTCGCCAACACCGAGGACATCGAGGGCCTCGAAGGGGCCCGGCTCAGGCATATGGATCACGTACGCGCTCTAGTATGCGCCTGATGAGGCGGAGCGGCGCCATTGGTCGCGGCCTGAGGTGACTTCCGCGGCGCGCAGCGCGCGCGGCATCGATTTCACAGACAAAAATCAACCCGTGCGCAACGGCCGCAATCTTGCTCTCGGCAGCGCCCGGGGTTCCCTGCCTATGCGTCGTATTCTTCCGGGCTTATTCCTTGCCGTCCTCGGAACGTGTCACGTCGCCAGCGCCGCGGCGATCAGCGTCGCAGGAGCCGAGTGCGGAACGGATCAGCTGCTCGGGCTGACATTCATCGTGCCGATTACCGGCACCAACATTCCGTCGGGGACGGCGTGTCCCGAGAACAATCTCGGCGTGGGATCAATCGTGGGAGACAACGGTTCGGGCGGGACGGGACCGCTCTACGGATCCCCCATCACGTCGATCGAATTCACGCTCACCGATCTCACCCAGCTCGACGGCCTCGTCGTGCTGGAGGGCTCGGCTCTCGGAACCGGCGAAGGCGGCATCACGTTCACGAAGACAGGATTCATCCTGTCGGGCGGCCCCGGCATCACTATTTCCTGCGGGCCGGTGATCGACGGCGACGTCGGTGGGCTCGGCTGTTCACCCATTGACGCCGTGATCCTGTTCCGCGGCTTCGACCCTGGGACCGAGTTCACGGTGTCGGCGGTCAACGGAATCACGGTGCCGGAACCGGCCAGCCTGGCTCTTTTGGCGATGGGCGCAGGGGCGGCGGCGATCCGCCGGCGGCGCGCGCGTGGCGCTTTGTGAGATGCGTTCTCATCTCTAACGTCGGCCCGCCGCCGTCCGCAGCGACGCGAACCGCGGATCCTTCCGCAGCCGCGCCAGGTCCGGATCCGTGTCGATCGAGGAGAACGGCAGTCCCGCGTCGAGCGCCTTCCGGAGATCGGTGAAGGCACGGTCGGTGTCTCCGAGCAGCGCCGACATCACCGCCTCGTTGTACAGCAGATCGGCGCTCGCCGTGTCGATCGCCCGTGCCTCGCTCATGAAACGGCGCGCCGACGCGGCATCCCCTTTCTTCGCGTAATAGAGCGCCAGGTTCCCCTTGATGACGGCATCGCGCGTATTCACCTGGAGCGCCTTCAGCGCCAGTGCGATCGCGCGGTCGTAGGTCGCGTCGGCCCTGGCGCGCTGCCCCGCCCAGCGATAGCCGTCCGCGAGGTTTCCAACGAACGCTTCCGCGTTGGGCTGGAGCTCGACGGCCTTCTCGAACATCGGCACGGCGTCGCTGAAGCGGCCGGCGTCTGCGTACGCGATGCCGAGATTCGTGTAGGTGTTGGGAATCGGCTGCAGCGTCAGCGCTTTCTGGAACGCCGCAATCGCCTCGTCGAAGTGCGCCGTCCGCAGGTACGCGGCGCCCAGATCGTTGTAGCCGTTCACATTGTCGGGCGCGAGGTCGATCACCTTCTTGAATGAGGCGATCCCCTCGTCGTAGCGGCCGAGCTGCAGGTACGCGGCGCCGAGCGAATCGCTGTTCACCCAGTGATAGGGATTGACCGCCACGGCCTGTCGATACGCGGCGATCGCCTCGTCGCCGCGGCCGCTCGTCAGGTACGCCCGGCCCAGCCGCCGGTGCGCATCGTCGGAGTTCGGCGCAAGTTCTGCCGCGCGCTTCAACTCGACGATTGCTTCGGAAGTGCGGCCGGTCGCCTGGTACACGTTCCCAAGCGACACGTGCACCTCGACCAGCTTGTCGTCGATCCCCTGCGCCTGCTGCGCGGCGGAAAGCGCGCGCGCCGCCCACGAGGCGTCCTTCGTCGCGCGATACATGCGGAGCGAGCTGTCGGCAATGCCCGCGTACGCGAGGGCGAAGTTCGGATCCTTCTTCAGCGCATCCTCGTAGTCCGCAATCGCCGCACGCACGTTGGAGAGGTCCTGCTCGCCGCGCATCGCGCGACGGCCTTTCAGATACGCAGCGTAGGCATCGATGTTCTCCGTCGGATGCCCGAGCGTCCGCGCCACCTCCGCGCTCGTCGGTGTGATGTGGAGGTGATTCACGAGCGCCTGGTAGACGCGATCCTCGAGCGTCAGGAGATCGGCAGGGACGCCGGAAAATTCCTCCGACCATACACGCTTGTTTGCCGCGACATCGTCCAGGTTCGCGATCACTCGCAGCCGATCCGCTCCCCCCTGCACCGTCCCCGTGACGACGAAGGCGGCGCCCACCTCACGGCCGATCGCCTGGAGCGAGCCCTTGCGGGCGGCGCGTTCTCCCGCGGACGCCGAGGTCAGCGCAACGCCGTTGAGTCCGAACAGCTTCGAGCTCAGCGACTCGTCGAGGCCGGCGGCTGTCGGGCCGAGGACCGCCTGGTCGCCGGTCACACTGAATGGCAGCACGACGACGCGGGTCGCAGACGCCGACGATATGCCGGCACTCGCGTCGTGCGGAGCGCCCCGTAGCAGCGCCCGGCGGATCGTCGGGACAATGAGCAGCGCGAGCGCGAGCCCGACCACGGCCACCGCCGCCGTGAGGGCCGCTGCAATCCCCCACCCGTATCTTGCCGACGTACGCGGCGGCACGGGCTGAGCGACGCTCAGCACGGAGGATCGCTCCTGGGCCAGGTCCCTTTCGATCTCGTGCGCGCTCTGATAGCGCGCCGCAGGCTCGCGCTCCAGGCAACGCATGATGATCCCGTTGATGTACTCCGGAAGCTCCGGCACGACTTCCTGCGGGGGACGCGGACGCTCCCGCACGCGCCTGAGCATCAATTCGAGCGCGGACGGTCCTTCGAACGGCGTCTCGCCGGCCACCATTTCGTAGAAGATCAGCCCCAGCGCGTAGATGTCGACGCGGTGATCGACCGGCCCGCCTTCGACCTGCTCCGGAGCGACGTATCGCGGCGTACCGAAGAACTCACCGGGGCGCGTGAGTCCGGCGGTCGTGGCCTCGAGAGATTTCGCGAGGCCGAAGTCGGAAATATAGAGCCGGTCGTTCTCGCCGATGAGGATGTTCTGGGGTTTCAGATCGCGGTGCACGATCCCGACATCGTGGGCGGCAGCGAGGCCGGCGGCGAGCTGCCGCGCGAGCGCGCGGCTGCGCGCCAGCGACAGGCGCTCCTGCTTGAGCAGGGCGGCCAGATCGCGGCCCTGCACGTACGACATCGTGATGTATTTGATGCCGCCGGCGTCGCCGAGATCGTGGATGCGCAGGACGTTCGGATGGGAGACCTGCCGGGCGAGCAGCAATTCCTGCTTGAAGCGGCGCTCGAAATCGCGCGCGGACTCGGCATCGGGCGTCACGTCCGCGCGGACGACTTTCAGCGCAATCGAGAGGCCCAGCTCCTGATCGACCGCCTCGTAGACCGCACCCATGCCGCCCGCACCGAGCAGTCGGACGATTCGGTACCGTCCGGCGAACAGCACGCCGGGACCGAACATGGAGCCGGCGCTCGTCGACGCGGGCGGCCAATCGCCGACGGCCGAGGTTTCGCCGGCTGACAAACGGGTCACTTCCCCGCCGTCGGTTCCCGGCAGCGGGGCGTGGCACGTCGCGCAGACGTCGGCGTCGGCGGGCGTTTCGTGCTGACAATGTGGGCAGATCATTCCCGCGCCGGATCTTAACCATTGTTCGCGCGGCGACCAAACATTGCGACGCGGCTCAGCAGGCGAGCACTTCCTACCCGTCGCTGACGCAAAAAAAATCTTCGATGCCGAGAGAGAACGATTGAGCGTGGCGCGTCACTCTAGTAGTCTGACGGCGCCTGCGCCGCACGACGCGACAAGGTTCCTCCCCGAGGATACGGTATGCCGATCGAGGGGCTGTATTGGAGCACGGACGTCCGTGCGATGGAGATCCACGTCCTCGCCGGTACGACGTCCGCGGATCTGCGCATCCAGCATCTGCTGTTCCAGACGCGCGACGCCAACCACGATATCCAGTACCAGCAGGCGGCGGAGTACTTCATCACGAACTCCGACGTCACGCTGAAGTTCACGATCGCCGACGCGTCGAAGAAGCCAGGGCTCAGCACGCGCGACTTCTCGCTGCTCGGCATCAGGCTCAACACCGACTCCGGCGAAGTGACGGTCGGGCCGAACCCGAACCCGCCGGCGCAGCCGCTGCCGGCGCTGGCGCCGCTCTTCCCGCAGAACTTTCTGGTGGAGGTGACCGCCACCAACAGCGGCGCGGCGGAACCACTCAAGGAGATGATCCGGATCCACATTCACAAGTCGATCGCGAAGATCTGGCTCACGCCGAGCACCATGAAGCTGCGGCCGCGCAACGCCGGCCTTTTTCCCGAAACGACGCCGGTCCGTTTCGGCCTGCGCGCGCGCTTCGACGACGACACCGTCGGCGACATCACCGACTGGGTCGGGGTTGAATGGAAGACGACGCGCGGCGCCGCGACGACGAACAACATCGACGCCAGCGACGGCACGCTCACCATCCTCGCGGGCGACAGCGCCGCGGCGCCGATCACGGTCGCCGCCAAGCTCACCGCCTTTCCCGCGCTCGGCACGGTGACCGCGACGCTTCGGGTGATCGAGCCGTGGAAGCCGTCGGCGCCGATCGAGGCGCGCCTCGTGCCCGGCGGCGGCTGGCCGAAGCCATTCGCGCTGGAGGCGGTTCCCAACGTGCTCTTCGTCCCCGACGGCTTCCCCGCCGGATCCGACCCCGCGTTCTTCACCTACGTCAACTCGCTCGTCGCTTTCATCAAGAAGAATCCGCTCTGCAAGCCGTACGACGTCCTCGCCGATTCGATCAACTTCTGGGCGGCCTTCATCGCGTCGGATCAGCAGGGGATTACATGGGGCTCGGAGGTCTTCGCGAGAAGCGGCGTCGCCGGCGACCCGCTCGTGTTCGCGCTGCCGAAGCCGGTGCGGCCGCTCGAAGTGCCGGTTGTTCCGATCTGGGATCTGGATCGACTCATCTACGAAGTCGGGTTGCCCAAGCCATCCGACCGTCCGGGAACGGCGCGGACAGACGCGGGGATCATGTCCGACTGGGACACGCTGTTCGGGACCGGCTATCACGCGCATCTGCCGGCGGATCCTGGTGATCTGACGGGTTTGATTGACAACTGGCGCGCGCTCGGCACACGCCGGATCCTCGACGATGTCGACACGCCGCTGGGGGTGATGAGCGGCGCGGCGCGCGTCGACTTCAACCACGATCTGATCACTCTCAATCCCGATCGCATGACGCGCGAGCGGCTCGACGATCTGGTGGCCGCGATCCGCGACAAGGACGTCGCCACGTCCGGACTCCAACTCAACAACATTTGGACGGACGACAGCAAGCGCAACTACGACCTCGTCTGCATCGTCACGCTGGGCCAGGGCCGTGAGGTGAATGCGGATGGTTACTTCATGCTCTCCCAGACGCAGAAGGATCTGCAGACGTGCACGGTCACGGGTGTCAACGACATCGTCCCGGCGGCGCTGTTTCTGAAGGCAACCGCGGATCCGGCGGAACCGCGCGTCTTCGTCCACGAGCTGAGCCACTCGTTCGATCTCGGCGACGAGTACGGCGGGTTCAACGACCGGCCGCTGTTTCCGGCGGAGGTCGAGCACGACCATCGCACGGAGTGCAACCTGCAGTCGCCGACATCGCTCAAGGTCGCTGGAGATATCACGGGCGAAGAGATCAAGTGGCGCTGGCCGCGCATCCGTTGGGCCGCCGAGATCATCGGGGCCCTCCAGGACGAGGGCGCCGGGATGTTTTCGGCGCCGATCCGCATGAGCCACGCGTTCGGGTTTCCCGTCGGCGAGATCGTGCACCTGCGATTCCGCGACATCAACTTTGCGTGGCGCGACGTCCACTACGACGATCAGAGCTCATACCTCATAAAGCTGCCGCTCGTCAGCGTCCCGCTCAAACTCGTCGAAACGTTCGACACGGGCGCGCCGCCGGTGAAGAACGTACGGCTCCACGTCGAGCCCGGCGTCGCGTTTCCCTATCCGGCGGGCAGCACCGTCCAGGCCGCCAACCTCGTGGCGAAGTTTCCGGCGGGCTCGATCGTGTACCAGCCGACGAAAGCGCCGGCCGGCGTCTTCGACGCGGCGACGTACCCGTATGCGGAGCTGATCGCGAAGAACGTCATGGAGCAGGTGACGTTCCTGCACGCCGCGCTCGGCCATACGAATTCGGACCTCTCGCTGCCGGAGCTGCCGTCGGTCGGGTCGATGACAACGATTCGCAAGGGATTTCCCAACGCGTCGCTGCCATTCATGGTCGCGCTGTACGAAGGCGGCAGCGGCAATGCGACGGGGATCTTCCACCCTACCGGCAGCTGCGTGATGAGCGATCAGGATAGCGGCTCGCGGTTCTGCCATGTGTGCAAGTACGTGCTGGTCGACGCGATCGATCCGAGCCGCCACCTCTTCATCGATCCGGACTCCGACGAGATCTATCCACAGGAATGAGCGAGACCGAAGACACCCTCGTCAGCCTCGCGCGGCAATTGCTGCTCGTCCTCGAGCCGCTGCGCCTGGGCTTCACCGACGAGGAGCACTTCAAGCGCCTTCTCTACGCTCTGGGCTGGAAGGTCACGGGCATTCCGAACGAGTACGTCGAGGCGGGCGGCGAGCTCACGGCCGCCGTCGCGACCGTCGAGGAAATGGTCGACGGTCCGTTCGAGCTGACCCAGGTAGGCGAGCTCCTCGGGCACGCCGTCAACGTGTACGGCAAGCTCGACCCGCTCCCGGCGCTGCCGCCTGGCATGGATCCCGGCGCGGCGCTCGCGGAGGTCGGCAAGAACCTCAGCGACCTCTTGATCTGCGAGTATCTCGGGCGCGAGTGGCCCGCGATCTTCGCGCTCTTCGAAGCGACCGAGATCATCGTCACCGAAAGCGTCGCCGACACGCCAACGCAGCGCGGATTCGTGCGCCACGTGTTCAAGTGGGAGGAGATCCCGAAGCTGCTGCAGGATCCGCATCTGATCCTGCAGCGCGTGTACGGGTGGGGCACCGATCGGCTCGACATGGCGCGGATCTGCCATCACCTCGCGAGCTTCCTCGACGGTCTCGGCTTTCCGGTCCGCATCATTCGTCCGGGCGATGGCGTCATCGGCGCGTACGCGGGGAATCGCTACGGATCGTTCGGCGGCGGCCAGGGCCTGAAGTGGCCGTTCTACTTCACGTCGATCGCCAACGTGCCCGTGGAGCTGTCGTTCCAGCTCCTGCCGCTGGCCGCGGCGAATGGCCTCAAGCCCGGCCTCGTGATTCAGCCCGGGGTGCCGTCGACGATCCCGCTGCAGGTGGCGTTGGCGGACGAGGTCGGCCTCGAGATCACCGCCGGCAGCGACATCGCGCAGCAGTTCGGGATCCTGATTCGCCCTGAAGGCCTCAGCGTCAAGTATCCGTTCATGGACGCGTCGGCGATCCCGACGGTCACGTTCGGCGTCGCGGTCAGCTTCGACCCGCCGGACCCCTTAATCATCTTCGGCACGAGCGGAGGCGTACGGCTCCAGATGCGCGGCTTCCGCGCTGCGATCGAGGCGTCCGGCCCCGTGAACGACATCGAGCTCACGCTGTCGCTCGATCTGAAAGAGGTCGCCGTCGTCATCGCCGCCGGCGAAGGGGACGGCTTCCTGCACACGCTGCTCGGCGACGGCGAAACGAAAGTCGACATTCCGCTTGGCGTCGACTGGAACAGCAAGCACGGCTTCGGCTTCCGCGGGTCCGCCAACTTCGAGGTGGCGCTGCACCCGCACCTGCAGCTCGGGCCGATCGAGATTCCGGATCTGACGCTGTCGCTGTCCGTCCCCGCCGACCCCGACCCGAAGGTGCGGATCCAGGCGGCGCTCACGCTGAACGGCGATCTCGGGCCGCTCAAGGTCGCCGTCCAGGAAATGGGCGTCGCGCTCAACGCGCGCTTCACGCCCGGCAACGTCGGGCCGATGGATCTGTCGGTCGGCTTCAAACCGCCGAACGGCGTCGGCCTGTCGATCGACGCGGGCGCCGTCCGTGGCGGCGGCTTCCTCTTCTTCGATTTCGATCGGCAGGAGTACGCGGGTGTCCTGCAGTTGAGCATCATCGACACGATTTCGATCACGGCGATCGGCCTGATCACGACGAAGATGCCCGACGGCTCGCAGGGTTTCAGCCTGCTCGTGATCATCACCGTCGAGTTCAGTCCCGGCATTCAGCTCGGCATGGGCTTCACGCTGAACGGCCTCGGCGGTCTGCTCGGACTGAACCGCACGATGATGCTGGAGCCGCTGGTCGCCGGCGTTCGGACCGGCACGATCAACGCGATCATGTTTCCCGTCGGCGACATCATCGCGAACGCGCCGCGCCTGATCAGCGACCTCCGCACGATCTTCCCGCCCTATCAGGGCAAGTTCCTCATCGGTCCGATGGCGAAGATCGGCTGGGGCACGCCGACGCTCGTCAGCGTGTCGCTCGGCGTCATCATCGAGATCCCCGGCAACATCGCGATCATCGGCGTGCTGCGGCTCGCGCTGCCGGATCCCGACGACGCGGTCGTCATCCTGCAGGTGGCTTTCGCCGGCGCGATCGAATTCGACAGGCAGCGGCTCTTCTTCTTCGCCACGCTCTTCGAGAGCCGCATCCTCTTCATCACCCTCGAAGGCGAGATGGGACTGCTGCTCTCCTGGGGCGCCGATCCCGTGTTCGTCTTCACGATCGGCGGGTTCCATCCGCAGTTCACTCCGCCGCCGCTGCCCTTTCCGAGCCCTGCGCGGCTCGCCCTCTGCATCCTCAACGAAGACGACGCGATGGTACGGATCGACACGTACTTCGCGGTCACGAGCAACACCGCGCAGGTGGGAGCGCAGGCGGAGCTGAGGTTCGGGTTCAGCAGCTTCGGAATCTCCGGGCACCTCGGATTCGACGCGCTGTTCCGGTTCTCGCCGTTCTACTTCATCATCCAGGTCAATATCTCGCTGTCGCTCAAGGTCAGCGGGCTGGATCTCCTGAGCGTCCGCGTCGATCTGAGCCTCGAGGGGCCGACGCCGTGGCACGCGAAAGGTACCGGCCACGTCTCGTTGCTCTTCTTCAGCATCAGCGCCGACTTCGACGTCACCTGGGGCGACAGCGCGCAGACGACGCTCCCGCCGATCGCGATCGTGCCGCTCCTGGCGGCGGAGCTCGCCAAGCTCGAGAGCTGGACGGCGACGCTTCCCGCCGCGAACAACCTCCTCGTCTCGCTGCGCGGGCTCGACGAAGGCGCGAGCGACCTCGTGCTGCATCCGCTCGGCACGCTCCGTCTGTCGCAGCGGCTCGTCCCATTGACGATCGGGATCGACAAGCTGGGCACACAGAAGCCGAGCGACGCGAAGCGCTTCGATCTCGTCGTCGCCGGCGGCGCGCTCGAGAAGAAGGAGGACGCGCGCGAGCGGTTCGCGATGGCGCAGTTCCAGGAGATGGACGACGCGGCGAAGCTGTCGCGGCCGTCGTTCGAGACGGGCATCGGCGGACTCGACCTCGGCGTCGCCGGCGCGCCGCTCGCCGCCGATCACATGGCGCGCCGGATCGTCCGGTACGAGGAGATTCTGATCGATACCGAGTACAAGCGGCACCAGCGCGTGCGCAAGTCGACGGCAGGCCTCTTCTCGCATCTGCTGAAGGGCAATGCGGTCGCGAAGAGCGCCGTGAGCCAGGCGCACCGCTCGCAGCTCGACCCGTTCGGCGCCGACAAGGTGCGCGTGACGGGCGACAGCTACGTCGTAGCCAGCGTCGACACGAACGCGCCGCACAGCCCCGCCGGAGGCTTTGCCAGCGAGATCGAGGCGCGCGAGTACGTCACGCGCCTGGCCGCGAGCGATCCGGCGGCCGCAGCCGTCCTCCACGTCATCCCGTCGGCCGAGGCCGCGTGAGGTCATGAGCGATCCGCTCGCCACCTACACGTTTCTGCCCTGGGTCCGGCAGGGTCTGAGCAACAGCATTACGCAGGACGAGACGGCCGCCAACGCGGCGCTGCGCGCCTCGATCGACGTGCACCTGACGCTGCGCGCCGACGGCATCGCCGCCGCGGTGCCCGACACACCCGTCGATCGCTCCGTGGCTCTTTACGGGCCAGGGGATGTTCTGGGAATCGAGCGGCGCGCGATCGTCAAGACCGAGCCGCGCGACTGGATCACCAACTTCGAACCGAACTATCTCGCGCACATCGAGTTCTACGATGAGGACTTTCCGTGGCGCTACACGCCGGCGCGCGCCGATCGAACGGCGCATCGCCATCGTCCGTGGATCGCGCTCGTCGTGCTCGAAGACGGCGAGTTCACCGACGGCAATGCGACGGGCAAGCCGCTCCCCTTCGTCGACATCGCGGACCTCGCGCTGCTGCCCGCGAAGGAGGAGCTGTGGGCGTGGGCGCACGTCCACGCGAATCGGAACCTCGGCGCGAACGACACCGTCATCGTCAACGACGACGGCGTGGCGATCGCCGCCGCGCTCCAGGGAGTGCTGGCGCAAGACCCCGACCTCGCCTACTCGCGCATCATCTGCCCGCGCGAGCTCGAAGCGAACAAGGCGTATCACGCATTCCTGCTGCCGACGTTCGAGACCGGACGCGTGGCTGGCCTCAGCCTCGACGTCACCAAAGTCGACGACGCCATGCGCGGCGCGTGGGAAGCGCACGCGCAGCGCGCGAATCTGGAGGGCAACAGCTTCCCGTACTACTATCGCTGGTACTTCCGCACGGGCAACGCGGGCGACTTCGAGTATCTCGTCCGGCTGCTGAAGCCGCAGCCGATGGATGCGCGCGTCGGGCGGCGCGACATGGACGTGCAGAAGCCGGCGATCTATCTCGAAGGGATCGCCGGCCCGAACGCCGACGGCGTGCTGCGGCTTGGCGGCGCTCTCAAGGTTCCCGACGAGGCGCTGACCGAGGACCAGATCGCCGAGGCGGATCGATTCGAGCACTGGGACGATCCGCGCCCGCATCGATTCCAGACCGACCTCGCCGCGTTCATCAATCTCGCGGATGACTACGCCGACAAGACGGCCGAGGATGCGAACGACGGCCCGGATGTGCCCGACGCGATCGGCGCGCTGCCCAATGGGGATCCGGATCCCGATCCGGTCGTCACCCCGCCGCTGTACGGCACCTGGCACGCCCTCACCAAACGACTGCTGAAAAAGCGCGACGGCACGCCGACGGAGAACACCGGCAATTGGGTGCACCAGCTCAACCTCGATCCGCGCCATCGGTCGGCGGCCGGCCTCGGCACGAAAGTCGTGCGCGACCGCCAGGAAGACTACGTGAACGCGGCGTGGCAGCAGGTTGGCGACGTCCTCGAAGCCAACCGCCGGATGCGGCTCGCGCAGCTGGGCAAGGCGGCGTCGCTTGCGTGGTTCACGAAGAACATGACCACGCTGCGCGCCGCGGCGCCCGAACGGCTCCTCATGGTGACCTCACCGGTCATGGCGCGCGTCGTCTCGAACGGACTGACGGTGAAGAGACAGATGACGGCCAGTCGCGTGCCGGTGGCGTCGACGAGCACAGCGATGCGCCGCGTGCTGCGGCCGAACGGACGCCTCGCGAGGGCGTTTCGGCCCTCGGATTCTTCAGCGGGGCCGCCCGCCATCCGCCTGGTCCAGCGGCTGAACGACGGCAGTCTGACCTCGGCGCAGCCGCCGGCGCTCCCCCCGGGCGCCGCAACGCTGCGCGATCTGTCGCAGGCTTTGCTGGCGAATGTTCCGGGATGGCTGATCGATTTGCTGCGCAACCGTCGCCTGCCGCAGTGGATTCTGATCGTCGGACTGCTGCTCGCCATTTTCCTGTTCGCGATCGGCTTTCCGATCGTGGCTCTCGTCCTCGCCCTGTCGGCCGGCGCCGCCTACGGTTTCTTGCGGGGACCGGCCATGGAGATCGCTGGCGCGACGGCGATCCTTCCCGACGAGGAGACGCCCGCCTCGGTCGATGCCCTGCCGGCCGATTCGGCTTTCACGGTGACTCCGTTCGGGACAACGCCCGCGCCCGCGCCCGCCGGGGGCACCGACAACGCGGAGGCCGCTCGGTTCAAGGCCGCCCTGAAGTCGGCGAACACGCTTGCGCAGGCGGCGGCCGCGGTGAACAGACCGATCGCCCGCGCCGCGATGGATCTCCCGGCGACCGCGGCCACGGTGCTCGCGGCCATCGATCCGGCCGTCACGATTCCGCGCCGATTCGCCAGCGCCGTATTCCTGCCCGATCGGATCAGGAACGGCATGCGCGACGACTTCGTGGAAGCGATGGCCTACCCGCGCATCGACGAACCGATGTTCCAGCCACTGGCGGCGCTCGGTACCGAGCTGTTCCTGCCCAACGTCGGCTTGATTCCGCAGAACAGCATCAGCCTGCTCGAAACGAATCAGCCATTCATCGAAAGTTACATGGTCGGCCTCAACCACGAGTTCGCGCGCGAGCTGCTGTTCCGCGAATACCCGACCGACCAGCGCGGCAGCTACTTTCGTCAGTTCTGGGATGTCAGCGGGTACCGCGACAACACGACGCAATCGTCCGATGCGCGGCGCGAGTCGCTGTACGACATTCCGAAGCTGCATCGCTGGCTGAGCACGTCCGTGCTCGGCGATCACGACAACCGTCAGCCGCCCGACAGTCCGCCGAAGGACGAGGTCGTGCTCTCCATCCGCGGCGAGCTGCTGAAGCGCTACCCGACCGCCGTGATCTACGCGCACAAGGCGGACTGGCAGCGCACCGACGGAGCAATCGACAAGTCGCTGATCCGCCAGCCAATCGAGTTGACGGGCGCCGAGGAGACCAATCCGCCGCGCGACAAGGTCAAGACGCCGTTGTACGAAGCGCGCGTCGACCCCGACATCACGTTCTTCGGCTTCGATCTGACGGTAAAGGAAGCCCGCGGCGATCCGGAGACCGACGATGCCGGGTGGTTCTTCATCATCAAGGAGCGCCCGGGCGAGCCGCGCTTCGGATTCGACATCGAGCGCGGCGGCGCGCCCATCAACACCTGGAGCGACCTGTCGTGGGAAGACGTGACAACAGATCACGATTACCTTCGCGTGCGCGCGGGTATGCAGACATATCAATTGACGACGCCGCCGTCGGCGGCGGAAGGCCCTGAGGAAATGGAACAGTACCTGGAGGATCGGCAACTCGTCTGGGACCCGGATACGAACGCCGGCGACGTCGCGTACGTGCTTTACCAGTTGCCTGTGCTCGTCGCTGTGCATGCCGCCGAGATGCTTCCGCACCCTGAGGCATGACCATGGCAGACCTCGATCGACTACGGACGACGCTGGCCGCGCGGCGCACGGCGAGCGACGCGGCGTCGCGGGCGGTGGTCGTGGAGCAAGCGGGGCTGGCCCGGCTCGAGCGGGCTGCGCGCAACCTCGAACGCCGCTTCGATCCAGATAATCCGGCCGACCGACGCACGCGCGACGATTTGAACCGCGCGATTGAGGGCAGTCGTGCGCGTCTGTCGCGACTCGGCGCCGCCAATGACGTCGCGCTCGCGGATGTGAAGGCCGCCTACGGCAGCCTCGCACCGCTGACCGATCCGCGCCGCGCGATTGGCGCGTTGAGCAGTGGTTTCCCGATCCTGCTCTTCCCGGTGCGCCTCGAAACGCGTTTCGTCACGCGCGACGCCGGCCGCCAGTTGCTCGTCCGCATCTATCCCGACGACTGCCTGGTCGACAGCTTCGAGCCGGATCTGTCGGAGGCCGAAGTCACGAATCTCCGCCGCTATTGGTGCGAGACGTTCAGCGCCGGCGGCGACGAGCCGCTCGAGCGAGCCGCGTGGCGCACGTTGTGCGCGGCGCACGGGGCGGGGCGTGCGCTGTATCTGATCGGGCAGTATGCGCCGCTCGCCGGATCGGATCCTCGGCCGGCGCGCACGAGCGCGGCCGACATCATCCTGACGATCCCCGTCGACGCGGCGATTTCCGACACGACCGAACGAGGACGCATCGCGGACTACTGGACGGCAACATGGCGCGCGGGCAACGACGAGGCGGCCTTCGCGACGCTGAGCGGGTTGGTTGGAGCGGCGCGGGCGGAAGAGATCCGCAAGACGATCGTCCCGTACAACAGCAAGGAGCCGCCCCAGACCGGCGTCGATCGCGCGACGGCTGTGGTGAGGGTGGACTTCGTCGTGCTCACCCCGGCCGACCAGGCCGCCGTCAAGCGGCAGTCGTGGACGCGTCCGCCGAGCGCCGCCCTGCTGCCCGAACGCTTCGTGCTGATCGCCGACAGCGGCGCCGAGCACGTCGAGCTGGTCGGCGGCATGGTGACACAGCCGCTCGCGGTGGGACCGGACCCGCTTGCACAGGGCGCGGATCAGTTCCAGCCGGCGGGCGGCGACATCGTCGTCCCGCCCGCGCTTCAGTGGATGACCGACTTCGAGGCGGCGGAACGTGCCGGCATGGCATTCCGCATCGACTTGACGCCGCGTCAGGCCGAGGTCGGCTTCGAGCGTCTCTTCGTCGTCGGCCTGCGCCTGGCGTCGGACGAGGACTCCGCCCGAAAAGAGCTCGAACGACTCTTTCAGGACCACCTACGCAGCCAGAGCGGGTTCGCGATTCTACCGCAGGGGACGCCGACGAACAACACCGACGACGGGCCCTCGGCGTGGACACGCGTTCAGGAGGCGGACGTCCTCTTCGCGCAGTCTCGCGCCGCGCAGGCCGGCCTCGACCTCTTCGATCCCGATGCCGTCGATCCGTACGAGCAGAAGGATGGCCTGGTGCTCGCCGAGGCGCTGGGCATCGACGCCGAGGCGCTGCAGCACGTGCCGGGCGCCGCATCCACCGATCAGGCGGAGGCGCGCGCGATGAACGCCGCGCTATGGCCCGCGACGCTCGGCTACTGGATGGATACGCAGATGCGGCCGGTCTTCGGCGACGAAGCGATCGAGCGGACGCGGGCACACTTCATCGATCGCGTATCCGGCCGCGGCCGCATACCGTCGCTGCGCATCGGCCATCAGCCGTACGGCGTGCTCGCGACGACGGCGTTCTCGCGTCTCACCTGGCTCGACGACCCCGGTGTGAGGACTTCCGCGCATCAGACATTCCTGCGCCGCCTGCGCGATGTGCTCCGGGCGCTGGACGAGGCTTTCTGGAGCCGGTTCGCAAACACGGTGCCGCGTGTCGGCCAGCCAAGCCCTGATCCGCAGCAGCAGCTCCTCGACATCATCGGCCTTCACGCGTCGTCGGTCGATTTCCATCTCCAGGTCCTCGACAGCGCGGATCGGATCTGGAATGAGGCGACGTTCCGCCTGCGCAACCGCGCGCTGCTGCAACCGTCGATGGAACAACTGATGCTCGCCGGCACGAGCCTTCTGACGTCGCTCGGCTATGTGGGACCCGCGCCTGAAATCGTGCAGAAGTTCGTCGCGTCCGTGGAGGGACCGATGACGCGCCCGGTCATCGATGCCGCGCCGCTCTCCGAAACGATCGGGCTGTCGATCTGCACGGACGACAACAAGAACTACATCCAGTGGTGCCGCGAGAAGGCCGCTGCCGCGTTCGACGATCTGCGGCAGCAGGCCGGCTTCAGCGACGGCAAGACGCCCAACGCGCTGCTCTATCACATGCTCCGTCACGCGCTGCAGCTTGGCTACTACGACGCCGCCGTCGGGCTCCACGAATCGAGCGGCGCGATCCCGGCCGGCCAGGTCGCCGCGACCTACCGTGAGCCGTCGTTCGTGCACGTCGCCGCAAGCCAGGCGAGCGAAAGCCGCTACCGCCTGCTGTACGACAAGAATGCCGCCATCACAGGCGATGCCACCACGCTGGTCGCGGAGTTCATACCGGCATGGCTCCAGTCGGCGGGCCGCACAAGCACGCTCGCCGATCAGCTCGCCGCGCTGCCCGTGCTCGAGACGATCCCGACGGCGCGGCTGGAGCGCGCGTTCGCCGAGCATGTCGATCTCTGCAGCTACCGCTGGGATGCGTGGACGCTCAGCCTCGTGCAGGAGCGGCTGGCCGCCATGCGCCGGCCCGAGGGCGCTGAAGCTCCGCGCCGCGAGGGCGTGTACCTCGGAGCGTACGGGTGGATCGAGGATCTGACGCCGGACACGGCACCGCTGCTCCCCGTCAACCTGTCCGACGATCTTCGCCTGATCTTCGAGACGCCGGGCCAGCCGGCGCTCCAGCGCGATCCGGCCAACGGAGGACACGTCCTGGCGCCGTCGCTGAATCACGCCGTGACGGCCGCGGTCCTGCGGAACGGCTATCTGAACAACGCGTCGCCCGCGCAGCCGACCCTCTTTGCCGTGGACCTGTCCTCGGGGCGCGTCCGCGTCGCGCTGCAGTTCCTGGAAGGCATTCGCAACGGGCAGCCGCTCGGCGCGCTGCTCGGCTACCAGTTCGAGCGGCGGCTGCACGACCGCCACGACGAAGCGGAAGTCGACACGTTCATCTACCTGATTCGCAAAGCGTTTCCGCTGGCCGCCAAACGCATCGCGGACACCGTCGACCAGAACGCCACGGACACTGCCATCGAGAACATCGAGGCGCGCAACGTCTGCGACGGACTGCTCCTCATCGAGCACGTGCGCACGGCCGCGAACAAGACGTATCCGTGGGATACCGACCTCGATCGCGGAACGCCGGGGCAGGAAGCGATCATCAACGAAGAAGTCGCCGCGCTCTTCGACATTCAGGACGCCATCGCCGATCTCGCGATCGCCGAGAGCGTACACCAGGCGACGACGGGCAACAGCGAGCGCGCCGCGGCCACGATGGACGCGTACTCGAAAAGCACGTTCCCGCCGGAGCCGGATGTCGTGCGGACTCCGCGCCGCGGCACGACGCTCACCCATCGCATCGCCGTACACCTGCCCGTGGACGCGGTCGCCGGCGCGGGCGCAACGCCGCGCGCGAAGGCCGAGCCCGGCATCGACCGGTGGCTTGGCGACATCCTGCCGCCGATGGATGAGATCGCGGTGCACGTCGAGTACGCCAACGCGGCCGGCGACACGACGCCGCACGTCATCGACGTGACCATGGATGCGCTCGGGCTTCGGCCCATCGATCTGATCTATCTCCTCGACCCGGACCGCGATCAGGCGATGGCCGATCTCGACGACCGCGTCGTGCAGCGGGTCATCATGACCGCTGGTCTCTGTCCGGATGCACCGGTCCGGATTGGGTATACCAGCGCCGTCTCCGGCGCGAAGAAGACCGCGTTCGAGACGGCGCCCCTCGTCGCGGGCCTCCGCAGCCTGCTCTTGAACGCCCGTCCGCTAAAGCCCTCCGACGCGGCGATGGAAAGCGAAGCGTCGGGCGATCTCAACGCCGGACTGACGGTGCCCGCCGCGCAAATCGCCGCCGCGCGGGCAAGCGTGGACACCCTGCGCCAGGATGCCGTCGCGCTTGCGGCCGCGGTGACCCCGCTCGCAGATCCGGGAGCCGCCTTTGCCGCGATCGTCGCCGGGGTCGACGCGGCGCTGTCCGCGTTCCTCGCGATTCAGCGGCGGGCCGGGCTGTGCGGAATCTCACTCTCCGCCGCCGGTCAGGCGATGCGTTCGGTACGCGACTGGTTCGGCCTCGTCCGATCGAAGACACACGCCCTCGCCGCGTTCTGGAACGCCAAGCTGGCCGACTGCGACGCCGCGATCGCCGAGGCGGCGGATCCAGCCAAGCCCCAAAGCGTCAAGGTCCAGGCGCTGGTCCGGGCGGAGCGCGCGGTGTCGACCAGCTACACGACGCCCGCGCCGGCCACGGCTGCCGCATTTCTTCCGACCGTCACGGCGAAGCGCGCCGCGTTCCTCGCAGTGAAGGCGCAAATCGCAGGGGTGGAGGGATCGACGGCCACTACGGTCGGCGCTTTGTGGGCGGCATGGGCCGCGACGTTCACGCCGCGCGCCGCTCACGACATCACCGTGATCGACACATCCACCGAAGAACAGCAACTGCGCGTCCTGATCGCCGACATGCAGCAGCAGCTCACGGGCCTCATCCGAGAGCTGCGGGCGCGCCTCGACAAAGGCGACGGCCTCGTCACCGATGCGGCGTCGGCCGGTCCGGAGCCCCGCGCGAAGCTGCTTCAGGACGCGGCCGCCGCCTTCCTCGGCGATGGCTTCCATATCGTTCCCCGCTTCACGATCCTGCCGGCGCAAGCAAGTGAATGGCAGAATGCGTTCGACGACCGCGCGTCGCTGCTCGTGCATGCGTCGAGCCTGCACGACCTTCCCGCTGACGACTGGCTGTACGGGGTCGCGCGCGTGCGGCCCCGGGTGCACGATCTCGAAAAAGTCATCAACCTGGCCGCCGCGTTCGAGCGCAGCGAGCCGATCCTCACGCCGCTGCAGTTTCCCTTCCGCAGCGGCGAGCCCTGGCTCGCGATGGAGCTGCCCGCCGGCTTCGATCTCGAGGCGGCCGGCGAGCACCTGCTGTACTCGGCGATGTACCCCGGCGCCGCTTTCGACAAGACCGCCGCGACGCACGGCGGCCTTCTCCTCGACGAGTGGACGGAGACTATTCCAGGAACCCGTGAGACGGCGGGTCTGACCTTCAACTACGATCGTCCGAACTGCGAGCCGCCGCAGTCGCTGCTGCTGATCACGCCGGCGAGCGCCGGCGCCGAGTGGCAATGGCTCGACGTCGCATCGGCGATCCCCGAGACGTTCGCGCTCGCACGGAAACGCGCCGCCGAGCCGCGCGACATCAGCGCGACGCCGCTCGCGCGGTTCCTGCCCGCGACGCTCATGGCCTTCACCTCCAGCGGCATCTCGATCGGCAGCCGGATCCACGCGGCCGATCTCGCCTTCGCCTCACGGAACGGCTGACATGGCCATCGTCAAGAACGACATCGTCAATCTCCTCGCCGAGCGCGCGTTCCCCTCGATCACGCGCTGGCATCGTCTGGAGGGCATTCCCCGCACGCACGATTTCTCGCGCGCGCTGCGCGCGGAAGTGCGCGACGCGCTCTGGATGCTGGCGCGCCAATGGCAGATGGGCGAGCTGCGCGGCGACGATGCGGGATCGCCGGTGTTCGCGAAGCTGCACCTGGGCGTGACGCAGCTCACCACGTATCGCCCCGGGGATCGCGCCGAACAGGCGTTCGACGAGACGACTCCGCTCGAGGCGCGCGTCGAGCAGCGGGCGATTCCCTTCGCCGCTGGAACGCAGGCGCTCGCCCTGGACGTGCGTGTCCTGATGGGCCGGCGCTGGATGAAACTGCTCGCAAAGAACGCGCTCGACAGCTACGCCTCGGATTTTCGCCGGGCATTCGGCATCGACGCGCCGGATCCGAACGACCAGGCCGACGCGCTCGTCTGCGCGCATCGCGACGCCTGGCAGCATCAGTTGGCGTACGCGGGACGCGCGATGGACGGCTACAAGTGGTATCGCTGGATCGTCGAGCACCCCGCGCCGCGCGATCTCGCGACGCTGCCCGCGCCGCTGTCGATCGATCCGGGCGACGTCCTCGCGATCGATCGGCTGGCGGACGCGTTCGTGGACTGGTTCGATCGGCTGATCGCTCAACCGGCCACGCCGGATGAAAACGCCTGGGACGCGTCGCGGCTCGAATATCGATTCGGCTGTTCCGCGCCGGTCTCCGGCGGACGGAAAGATCTGATCGCCTCCGAGTATCACGAGGGAGATCTGGACTGGTATGCCTTCGATGTGGCGCCCGCCTCGGATCTTCCGGCGCGGCGTCCGGAAGTGATTCGGCCGGTGACCACGACATTTGTGCCCACCGTCGTCGAATTCAGCGGCATGGCGAACACGCGCTGGTGGAGCTTCGAGGACAAGCGGGTGAATTTCGGCGGCATCAAGCCGGATACGACCGACCTGGCCAAGCTGCTGCTGATCGAGTTCGGCCTCGTCTACGCGAACGACTGGTGCGTGCTGCCCGTGCCGCTCGACTGCGGGAGCGTCGCCGACGTCCTTGGCCTGGCGGTCACGAACGTCTTCGGCGAGCGCTTGTGGATCGAGGCCGCGGGCCGCGCACCGGAGCACGCGTGGCAGCGTTGGAACCTCTTCACGCTCGCACAGGTGACGCCCACGCGTCAGCCCGACCAGGGACTGCTGATGCTGCCGACCGTCCCGAAGGTGCAGGAGGGCGCGCCGCTCGAGGACGTCGCGCTCGTCCGCGACGAGATGGCGAACATGGTCTGGGGCGTCGAGCTGACCGTACCGATGCCGCACGGCGAGGGGCGCGCCGGCGGCGGCGCCGCCGCCGAAGTCGCGCGCTTCTACCAGCGCCTGTTCGGAACCGCCGCGGCCCACACGCCACTCGCGAACGACGCGCGCGTCCGGTACGAGCTGATCAACACCGTGCCGGAGCACTGGATTCCGCTCATACCGGTCCACGTCCCCGGCAGCTCACGCAAGATCCAGCTCCAGCGCGCGAGCATGCTGCGCGCCATCGACAACGATCCAACGCATGCCCAGAAGATCAAGCCGCGCACGAGCCTTCTGCGCGAGGGCCTCGATCGCGCTCCGGCGGCGCAGTATTTCGTCCACGAAGAGGAGGTTCCGCGCGCGGGCGCCCGGGTGCGGCAGGCGTATCAGCGGACGCGCTGGACCGACGGCCGCGTCGTGGTGTGGCTTGGCGCGACGAAGCAGGTCGGGCGCGGCGAAGGGTCGAGCGGCCTGCAGTTCGATCGGCTCGTCGAGATCAAGAAAGGACAGGGGTGAAAGTGTCGAAAGAATTGGTCGGGATGGCGGGATTCGAACCCACGACCCCCTGACCCCCAGTCAGGTGCGCTACCAGGCTGCGCTACATCCCGTCACTGAGATTTGGAAATTTGGGAAATCTGCGCGTGCAGGCGACATTTCCAAATTTCCAAATTCCCAAATTCCCAAATTATCTCATTTTCGCTTCCGCGTCTTCGCCGCGGGTTTCGGACGCGGGGCGCTGGGCTTCGCGGCGCGCGGGGCGGCCGTCGGCGCGGCGAGCTCGAATTCGCCGTTCCCCGGTTCGTGCGCGAGCATCGCCGACAGCTCGCGGAGCGACTGGCGCAGGCCGAGAATCCGCTCGCGGACGTCGCTCGACAGGAGATCGTCCAGCGCGTCGGCCTCGGGCGGCGCCGGCGGCTGCTCCTCGAGCAGCTTGCGGCGCGCGCCCGCGAGCGTCAGGCCGTCGACGAAGAGCAGGTGCTTGATCTTCAGCACCCGTTCGACGTCCGCCCGCCGATAGACGCGCGGGCCCCCGTGCGTCTTCGACACGCCCAGGTCCGGGAATTCCGCCTCCCAGGAGCGCAGCACGTACGGCTGCACCTGCGCGATGTCGCACACCTCGGGCTGCCGGAACAGCGAGCGATTCGGGATCTGCGCGGCGTCCACTGCGGGCATGGAAACTGTCGGCCGGTCCGCAGCCCTGCTGCCACTGCTGACCGCTAACTGCTTGCCGGCAGTATACCTTAGAATCCCGGCGTGACTCCCGCCCTCCGATGCCCGTTCTGCGGCGCCCCCGTGGATGAGGCGCACCAGACGTGCCCGTCGTGCGACGCGTCCTTGCCGTGGAGCAGCGGCGATACACAGCTAGGGGAGGACAAGGACCGTACGCGGCTCTCGGATGCTCCGCCTCGATCGGATCGGTCGGTCACGGGCGGAACCCCCAGGCGATCGATGGTCCGCAGCGGCTGGAATGCCACGACGTCGGACTTCGATCACGGACGGTTCGAACCCGGCACGCTCCTCGATCACCGCTACCGCATCGTCGGACGGCTCGGCAGAGGGGGCATGGGCGACGTGTACCGGGCCGACGATCTCAAGCTCGGACAGCCCGTCGCGCTGAAGTTTCTGCCGGAATCCGTCGACCGCGATCCCGCGCGTCTCACGCAGCTGCACACCGAAGTGCGGATGGCGCGGCAGGTTTCGCATCCGAACGTCTGCCGCGTCTACGACGCCGGCGAGTACGAGGGACATACGTTCCTCTCGATGGAATATGTCGACGGCGAAGACCTCGCGTCGCTGCTCCGGCGCATCGGACGCCTTCAGGAAGACCGCGCCCTCGAGCTGGCGCGCCAGATCTGCGCCGGCCTGGCCGCCGCTCACGACCGCGGCGTCGTCCACCGCGATCTGAAGCCGGCCAACATCATGCTCGACGGCAGCGGCAGGATTCGCATCACGGACTTCGGCCTCGCGGGCGCGGCCGGCGAGACGCTGCGGGCCGGCACACCGGCCTACATGGCGCCCGAGCAGCTCGCCGGCGGCGACATCACGCCGCGTAGCGACATCTATTCGCTCGGGCTCGTTCTCTACGAGCTCTTCACGGGCAAGCGCGCGCTCGAAGCCGACACGATGGCCGAGCTGATCGCGAAGCGCGAGCAGGGACTCATTACGCCGCCGGCCGAGATCGTCCGCGGACTCGATCCCGCGACCGAGCGTGTCATCATGCGGTGCCTCGATGTGGATCCGGCACGGCGGCCGGGTTCCGCGCTCAGCGTGGCCGCCGCGCTGCCCGGCGGCGATCCGCTGGCGGCAGCGCTTGCGGCCGGCGAAACGCCGTCACCCGACATGGTGGCCGCGTCAGGCTCGACCGACAGGCTCTCCTCGCGTCTGACTATCGCCGGCGGCGCCCTCGTCATCGCCGGTCTGGCGGCGATCGCGCTGCTCTATCAACACGTCGTGATGGTCAACATCGTCCCGATGCCGAAGCCGCCCGATGCGCTCATCGATCGGGCGCAGGAGATGGTGACGCGGTTCGGCTACGCAAACGAGGCACGCGCGACGGCGTCGGGCATGTCGACGTCGATTGCGTGGGCGTCCTACATCGCCGCGACGGCGGACGATCGACATCGCTGGTCGGCGCTCAGCACGCCGCGGCCGGTGACGATCTATCTGTGGCATCGCACGAGCCCGCAGGTCCTGATCCCTGTCGGCGTCGAGGATCGCATCGACGGCACGGAGCCGCCGATGACGGTTCCCGGGATGACGCTGACGCTCGTCGATACCGCCGGCCGTCTCGTCCAGTTCATCGCCGTGCCGGTCAGCGAAGAGTCCGGCGGGACGGCTGCGGATACGGTCTGGTCGAAGCTCTTCGACGCAGCCGCGCTGCCGATGGCGGGCTTTACGCCGGCGACGCCCGAGGTGCTGCCGCGGTCGTACGCGGATGAGCGCAGGGCCTGGGAGGGTCCGCTTCCGGAGCGGCCCGACCTCCGCGTGCGCGTCGAGGCGGCCGCCTACCACGGACGTCCTGTCTTCTTCGCCGTGACCGGGGCGTGGAACCGTCCGGCGCGGGTCGCGGCGCCGGGGCCCGGCTCGCAGTTCTCCGCGGTCACGCAGCAATTAACGACGCTCATCATGCCGGGCCTGATGGTGGTTGGCGTCGTGCTGGCCCGGCGCAACGTGCTGCTCGGACGCGGAGATCGGCGAGGCGCGTTCAGGGCCGCGGCCGCCCTGTTCTGCCTGCTGCTCACGGCGTGGGTCCTGGGCGACCGCCACGTGGCGCACCTCGGCGGCGAGATCGAGAAGTTCTTCAACGCGATCGGACGGGCGCTCTTCGGCGGCGCGGTGCTGTGGCTCACGTATCTGGGACTCGAGCCATACGTGCGGCGCTCGTCGCCGGAAAGCCTGATCGGATGGACGCGCCTCATCGCAGGCAACTGGCGCGATCCACGGGTCGGACGCGACGTCCTCATCGGCGTGCTCGCGGGCCTCGCGGCAACGCTTGTCGTCGCCGCCCATAATCTGCTGCCGCTGGCCGCCGGCCGGCCCGAGTCCGTGCCGCTGCTGGCCGATCCCGGCCTCTTCATATCGTTCCGCTATCCCTTCGCCGCCGTCTTCGACAGGGCGCGGGACGCGCTGTCGTCGGCGATGCTCGGAATGGCCGGCTACACGGCGCTCTATATTCTGTTCAAGCGCCGCTGGCTGGCATTCGTCGCCGCAGTGATCTGCTACACGCCCGTGGCGGTCAACGGACTGTTTGCCGTGCCGTCGCCGTTGCTCGACACGGCGGCCGGCTTCGCGGTCATCATCATCTTCGTCGGCGTGATTGCGCGAGCGGGCCTGCTCGCGACGGTCGCGACGCTCATGACGCATTTCTTCCTGCTGCACGCGCCGATCACCACGGATCTGTCCAACTGGCGCGCGCCGTACGGTCTGGTATTCGCGGGGACCGTGCTGGTCGCCGGACTCGGAGGCGCCGCACTCGCCGCCGGGCGTTTTCGGATCCAGCCCGCGCTGGCGCGTTCACGCTAACCCATGCCCGCCTGCCCGACCTGCGCCGTCGAGCTGCCCGAAACCGCGGCGGTCTGTCCGCGCTGCGCCTCGCCGACGCCCTGGTCATCGGACGTGACGCACCTGTCGGATCAAAAGGCGTCGGGCCGTAGCTCCGTTACCTCTTCGACGAGCTGGCTGACGAGCACGGACGCGATCGATCACGGACGCTTCGCGCCGGGCGTCGTCCTCGACGGCCGCTATCGCATCGTGGGGCGGCTCGGCAGAGGCGGGATGGGCGAGGTGTATCGCGCCGATGATCTCAAGCTCGGGCAGCCCGTCGCGCTCAAGTTCCTGCCCGAGGCCGTCGACCGCGATCCCGCACGACTCACGCAGTTGCACACGGAAGTCCGGCTGGCGCGACAGATTTCCCATCCAAACGTCTGCCGTGTGTACGACATCGGGGAATACGAGGGCCACACCTTCCTCTCGATGGAGTACGTCGACGGCGAGGATCTCGCCTCGTTGCTCCGGCGCATCGGACGCCTGCCCCAGGATCGCGCGATCGAGGTCGCGCGGCAGATCTGCGCCGGCCTGGCCGCCGCTCACGACCGCGGCGTCGTCCACCGCGATCTGAAGCCGGCCAACGTCATGCTCGATGGGAGCGGACGGATCCGCGTCACCGACTTCGGTCTCGCCGGCGCAAGCGGCGAATCGCTCCGCGCCGGCACGCCGGCCTACATGGCGCCCGAGCAGCTCGCCGGCGGCGACGTCACGCCGCGCAGCGACATCTATTCGCTCGGGCTCGTCCTCTACGAGCTCTTCACGGGACGGCGCGCGCTCGAAGGCAGCAATCTCGCTGAGCTGATCGCCATGCGCGAGCAGGCCGGCATTACGCAGCCGTCGGAGCTGGTTCGCGATCTCGAGCCGGCGATCGATCGGGCGATCATGCGCTGCCTCGATCCGGATCCCGCGCGGCGCCCGGCGTCCGCGCTTGCGGTGGCGGCGGCACTGCCGGGCGGCGATCCGCTCGCAGCGGCCCTGGCGGCGGGAGAAACGCCGTCGCCGGAGATGGTGGCGGCGGCCGGCACGACCAGCGTGCTGCGGCCTCTGAGCGCGATCGCCGCGCTGGCCGGCACCCTCGCTCTCCTCGCGCTTTGTGCCGCGCTCGCGGATCGCATCCAGGTCACCAGTCTCGTACCGATGCCGAAACCGCCGGTGGTCCTGGTCGAGCGCGCGAAGGAAATCCTCGCCTCGATCGGACACCCGGCCGGCGCCGACTCGGCGTGGGGTTTCGTGCCCGCCAACTTTCTCGGCTACATCGGCAAGCACCAGGAGCTGGGCATGCGGGACCGCCTGGCCAGCGGCACCCCGGCCGCGCTGCAGTTCTGGTATCGCGGCAGTCCGACGGTCATGGTGCCCTCGTCCGACCACGACCGCGTGACGCTCGACGATCCCGCCTTCAACGTGTCGAGCATGACCGAGGTGCTGATCGACCCACAGGGCCGTCTGATCCGCGTTGCCGTGATTCCCCCGCAGATCGATCCGCCTTCGCCAACAGGCGGCTCCGGCGGGACACGTGCCTTCAACTGGGCACCGCTGTTCGAGACGGCGGGTCTCGATTACGCCGCGTTCACGCCGGCCGAGCCCGAATGGACGCCCCGCATGTTTGCCGATCGGCGCTTCGCGTGGACAGGACCGATGCCGGGGATCCCGGGACAAACGCTGCGTCTGGAGGGAGGCACGTATCGCGGGAAGGCGATTTTCTTCCACCCGGTCACGCCGTGGACGACGACGAGCCGCATGGGCGAGACGATCGCGGAACGGACGCGCGTCAGCCTGCGCGCGGTCGTCATTCAGGTCGTGATTCTGGCGATGTTCGCCGCCGCCGGGCTGATCGCGCGGCACAACCTGCGCAGAGGCCGCGGCGACCGGCGCGGCGCCGCGCAGTTGGGCGGATTCGTGCTCGTCGCCGCGGTCGCGATCTGGGTGCTCGACGCCAAGCACGTCGCCGATCCAAACGTCGAGACGTCCCGCTTCTTCGTCGGCCAGCCGCTGTGGGCGATCGGACTGCTCTGGGTGCTCTACATGGCGGTCGAGCCGTACGTGCGGCGATTCTGGCCGGCGACGGTCGTCTCATGGTCGCGCCTGATGGCCCGGCAGTGGCGCGATCCGCTCGTGGGCCGCGACGTCCTGTTCGGCGTCGCGCTCGGGCTCGCGCTGCGCGCGCTTGCGGGCCTGTCCACGTATTACGCGGCGCGCCGCGGATACAGTTGGACGCCGGACGTCCCGGATCTCGCACCCTTGCTCGGCACGGCGGACACCGTCGCGCGCATCCTCAATCAGATCTTCAACGCCGTGCTGAACGCGATCTTCTCCGTGTTCGCGATGGTGCTGCTGAAGATGATCGTCAAACGCGAGTGGGCCGCGTCGATCGTCGGCATCGGGCTCGGACTGGTCCTCGCGACGCGCGGCATCTTCGAGGGCGGCTCCACGATCGTCAATTTCACGGCCGCCCTCCTGATGATCGTCGTGATCGTGCTCACGATCCAGCGGCTCGGCCTGGTGGCCGCGACGATCATGTATTTCGTCTACTTCACGATGGCGAGCGCCGCGGTCACCCTCGATACTTCGCGCTGGTTCTTCAGCACGTCGCTCGTGCAGCTCCTGATTCCGGCGGCGCTCGCCCTTTACGGCTTCTACGCGTCGCGCGGCGGCGAGCCGCTCTTCGGACGCCGTCTGCTCGACTGAGGCTCACACAGGAGGGCAGAAGGTCGGGAGATCCTTTGGGTATCTCCTACCGGGTCCGGCGGCGGACCTGGACGCGGATGGGCGTGCCCTCCAGGCCGAAGGACTCCCGCAGGCGATTGACCAGGAAACGCTCGTACGAGAAGTGGAACGAGGTCGCAACGTTGGTGAAGAAGACGAATGTCGGCGGCGCGACCCCGGTCTGCGCCGCGTACAGAATCCGCACTTCCCGGCGCCCCGGGCTCGCGGGCGGGTGGACCGCGGTGACGGCCTGCACGAATCGGTTCAGTTCACCCGTGGGGATCCGCTTGTTGCGCGCGGCGGCCACCCGATCGATCGCCTCGAGCAGCTTCGGCGTTCGCTCGCCGGTGAGCGCCGAGATGTGGAGGACCGGCGCGTAATCCAGGAACTTGAGCTGCTGCCGCTGCTTGTCGTCGAACTCCTTCGCGAAGTCCTGGCCCCGCCCCTTCATCAGATCCCATTTGTTGACCGCGACGATCACGCCGCATCCGGTCCTGTCGGCTTCCCCCGCGATCGTCGCGTCCTGATCGGTCGCACCCTCCATCGCGTCGATCACGAGGACGGCAACGTCAGCCTGCTCGATCGCGCGGCGCGCGATCAGCACGCTGACCGACTCCACCTGTCCGGCCCGCGCCACGCGGCCCGGCCGCCGGATGCCGGCGGTATCGAGAATCCGGAAATTCCGCTTGTGCCACTTCAATAGCGCGTCGACGGTATCTCTCGTCGTCCCCGGCATGTCGCTGACGATCGATCGCTCCTCGCGCAGCAGGCGGTTGAGGAGCGACGACTTGCCGACGTTCGGCCGGCCCACGATCGCCACGCGCGTTTCCGGCTCGGGGACGAGCGCACCGGCGTCGCGGCGGCCCTGCGGAAAACGCCCGATGATTTCGTCGAGCAGGTCCCCGACGCCTTCGCCATGTTCGGCCGCAATCTCGACAATCGGCTCGAATCCGAGGCGATAGAACTCGACCGACCGGCCACGGGCCCGGCGATCGTCCGTCTTGTTCACGGCCATGATCACCGGGACCTCAGCGCCACGCAGCGCGCCGGCGATGCTCTCGTCGCCGGAGACCAGCCCGTCGCGGCCGTCCACGACGAACACGATGACGTCGGCCGTCGCGATCGCCTTCCGGCCGTGCTCGACGACCATCGTGTGGATCGGATCGTCGCTCGCCCCGAACATGCCGCCCGTATCGACGAGCGTGAAGGCGTGACCCTGCCAGTCCGCCGGCTGCGCGTTGGTGTCCCGGGTGGTGCCGGCGACGGGTGTCACGATGGCGCGGCGCGTTCCGGTCACGCGGTTGAACAGGGTTGATTTGCCCACATTGGGCCGGCCGACCAGCACGACCGTAGGGAGGCTTCCGGAGCGCTTGGGCGGCATGTCAGGATGTGCAGTTAGAGCGAATATTGACAGCGTAAGTGACGATATATATGATATTTACACATCCCGAGGAGACAGTAAGCATGATCAAGGTCGACATCGTCAACGAGGTGTCGCGGATTGCCGACATCACCAAGGTCAAGGCCGAGGTGGCAGTCGACGCCGTCTTCGAGGCGATGCGGATCTCCATGCAGCGCGGCGAGCGCATCGAGTTGCGCGGCTTCGGGGTGTTCCAGGTCAAGCCGCGGAAGCGGGGAATCGGCCGTAACCCCCGCACCGGCAAAGAGGTACGGATTCCGCCCGGACGCACGATCCGATTCAAGCCCGGTAAGGACCTCCAGAACATCGGAGGCTGACCGTTTATCCGCCGCTTTCGCCGCCGTTCCGCCGGTTCCAGCACCGGTGGTGGCTGCACATCCTGCTCTTTCTCCTGACGGTCGTCACGACGACCGCCGTCGGCATCACGCATTATCTCTCTTTCATCTCGGACTTCGGGACGCATGCCGTTGCGGTCGGTCGGTCCGCACTGATCGAAGGGCTGGTGTACAGCGGCGCGATCCTCGGCATTCTTGGCGCCCACGAGATGGGCCACTACCTCGCGTGCCGGTACTACGACGTCGACGCGACGCTGCCCTTCTTCCTGCCTTTTCCATCGCTCTCCGGAACGATGGGCGCCGTTATCAGGATCCGCGAAGCCTTTCCCACTCGGCCGGCGCTGTTCGACATCGCGGTGGCCGGCCCGATCGGCGGATTTCTCGTCCTCGTGCCGCTGCTCTTCTGGGGTATGCGCCTGTCGAACGTCCTTCACGTGCCGGGCGATATGCAGGGGTGGATGCTCGGCGAGCCGCTCCTCTTCAAGCTGGCGGTGTGGATGCGCTTCGGCGCGGTGCCGGACGGATCGTCGGTCAACATACATCCGATCGTCTTCGCAGCGTGGTTTGGCATGCTGGCGACGGCGTGGAACCTTCTTCCGTTCGGGCAGCTCGACGGCGGTCACATCATCTATGCCACGTTGGGAGACCGGTCGCGCTACTTCACGCTGACGACGGTGGCCGGCGCCATCGTCATGTGCTTCGTATCGGTCAGTTGGATTCTGATGACGACGATGATGGTGGCGATGCTGTATTTTTTCGGACCGCGGCATCCTCGCGTGATCGCGGATTACGAGCCGCTCGGTCCGGGCCGCGTGGCGCTGGCGATATTCTCGCTCGTGATGTTCGTGGTCTGCTTCATGCCCGTCCCGATCGAATCGATCAAATAGCCCGGCTACAGCACGCTCATCGGATCGACGTCGACGATCGTCCGTCGCTTCAGGTCCGGCCGCGCCTCCAGGACCTCCAGCAGCGCTTTCCGCATCGCGTTGCGTTGCGCCCCCTTGATGAAGATCTGCGCGCGGTGCTCGCCTTTCAGCCGCCCCAGCGGCGCAGGAGCGGGCCCGAGGACCTTCCGTCCGGCGGCGCCCGGGACCCTGAGCCCCCGCGCGATGCCGCCCGCGTCCTCCATCGCGCCTTGCCTCGTCCGTGCCTTCACGATCACGTTGATCAGCGCCGTGCACGGCGGATAGTGCATCGCGCGGCGGAAGTGCAATTCCTCCGCGTAGAACGCCTCGTAGTCCTGCCGCGACGCGTGGCGGATGCTGTAATGGTCGGGATAGAGCGTCTGCACGATCGCTTCGCCGGCCATCTCGCCGCGGCCGGATCGGCCGGCGACCTGCGTGAGCAGCTGAAACGTCCGCTCCGCGGCGCGAAAGTCCGCCACGCCCAACCCCACGTCCGCGCTGATGACGCCGACCAGCGTCACGCTCGGAAAGTCGTGCCCTTTCGCGATCATCTGCGTGCCCACCAGCACGTCGAGCTCGCCCCGCGCGAAGCGGGCAAGGAGTGCGGCGATCGCTCCGCGACGGCGCACCGTATCGCGATCGACGCGGGCGACGCGCGCCTGGGGAAACATCGCGCGGATCTCGGCTTCCACGCGCTCGGTGCCGAAGCCGAGCTGCTCGAGATACGGACCGGCGCACTTGCCGCACACCTTCGGCAGCGGCGACGAATGGTTGCAGTAGTGGCAGCGCGCGCGCGCCGCCGCCCGGTGGACGGTCAGCGAAACGCTGCAGTTCGGGCACTCGAGGGTGTCGCCGCACTGGCGGCAGAACACGACGGTCGCGAAGCCGCGCCGGTTCAGGAGAACGATCGCCTGCTCCCGCCGAACGAGCCGCGCCGACATCGCCTCGCGCAGCGCGCCGCTGATGATGACGCCGGGCCCGTCGGCCGCGTACTCCGCTTTCATGTCCACGATGCGTACGTCGGCCATCGGCCGATCGCGCACGCGGCGGCGGAGCGTCACCAGCTCGTAGCGCCCGCTCTGCGCGTTGTGATAGCTCTCGAGCGACGGCGTCGCCGATCCGAGGACGATGAGCGCGCCGGCGGCGCGGGCGCGGACGATCGCGACGTCGCGTCCGTGGTACCGCGGACTCTCCTCCTGCTTGTAGGATCCGTCGTGCTCTTCGTCGACCACGATGAGGCCCAGATTGGCGATCGGCGCGAACACGGAGCTCCGCGTGCCGACGACGAGGTCGACCTCCCCGCGGCGGATGCGGTGCCACTGATCGTAGCGTTCGCCGTCCGACAGCCCGCTGTGCTGGATCGCCACGCGTTCGCCGAAGGCCGCGCGGAAGATCGACGCCGCCGCCGGTGTCAACGCGATTTCCGGGACCATGAGCAGCACGCCCCGCCCCGACTCACGCACCGCTCGGGCCAGCCGGAGATAGATCTCGGTCTTGCCGCTGCCGGTCACGCCGTGCAGCAGCGTCGTGTGATACGCATGGCGCGCCGCGCGATCGATCAACCGGGTCAGCGCGGCCTGCTGCTCTGCGGTGAGCGTCAGATCCTTCGGGCGCGCGTCCCGATCCGGTCCGGCTGCGCCCTCGAACGGATCGCGTTCCGCGCGCCGCCGTTCGAGGGCGACGAGCCCGAGCTTCGACAGCCTGTCGAGAGTCCCGGCTGGAATGTCTTCGTCCGCCATGGCCCCAAGCGGCAGGCCCTCCGGGGCCGCGCGCAGCAGATCGATCGCCTGCTGCTGGCGCGCCCCCAGCTTCATCCCGGCCAGATCCTCTCCGCCCTGCGCGGTCAGGACGGCCACCCTCATCGTCCGCGACGCATCGGCCGCGCCTTTCAGTGGATGTGTGAGGGTAATGAGCCGATCGGCCTCGAGGCCCGAGAGCACGCCGCGGATGCCCCGCGACTTCCTGGCGAGCGCGGCGACCGACATCAGGCGGCCGCCCGTCAGCGACTCGAGCACCTGGCGCCTCGGGCCGCGCTCCGCGAGCAGCCGCGCTTCGCCGGCGTCCGTGATGCGGGCGCGGCGCTCGCTTTCGATCCAGGCCCGAGGCGGCATCGCGGTCGCGATCGCCTCGCCGATGCCGCACGCATAGTAGTCGGCCACCCATGCCGCCAGATCGACGACGTCGGGCGGCAGAAACGGTTCGGCGTCGAGGACGTCGACGACAGGCTTGACGTCGGAGGTTGGAGGTTGGGAATTGGGAGTCGGGAGCTGGGAATTGGGAGTCGGGAGCTGCACCACGATCCCCGTCATGGTGCGTTTGCCGAGCGGGACGAGGACGCGAGCGCCGGCGGCGGGATCGGGGATGCCGTCGGGAACGGAGTACGTCAGCGGGCCGAGGCCCGGGACGGGGACCGCGACGGCGATCGTGCGCACGCGGAATCCTACTCGGCGGCGGTCAACAGCGCGCGCGCCTTCTTCAGATCTTCCCACGCGTCGCGCTTGCGATCGGGGCTGCGGAGCAGGAACGACGGGTGGAAGGTCGGGATCAGTCTCGCGCCGCGGAAGTCGTAGACGCGTCCGCGGAGTCGGGAGATCGGCTCCTCCGTCCTGAGCAGGGTCTTTGCGGCGAACGCGCCGAGCGCGACAATCACCTTCGGACGGATGGCGTCGATCTGCCGGAACAGAAACGGCTCGCAGCTCGCGATCTCATCCGGCTCGGGATTGCGGTTGCCTGGCGGCCGGCACTTGATGACGTTGGCGATGTACACGTCCCCGCGGTCCATCTGAATCGCCGCGATCATCTTCGTCAGCAACTGGCCCGCGCGGCCGACGAACGGGATCCCCTGGATGTCCTCGTCGCCGCCGGGCGCCTCGCCGACGAACATCAGGTCGGCGTCGGGATTGCCGACGCCGAACACCACCTGCGTGCGCCCGAGCGTGTGCAGCTTGCAGCGGCTGCAATCGGGTCCGAGGTCGGCCTTGATCGCGGCCAGCGCTTCGCTCGCGTTGCGTGCAATCTGGAGGATGGGCTCAGGATTCGGGGTTGGAAATTCGAGCGGTCGGCGCCACTGGGGATCCGTGCTGACCCCGGCAACGCCCATGTCGGCAAAATAGCGCAGATGCTCGGCAACCTGCTCTCGACTGCCGGCTATCGGATATCGGTTATCGGACATCGGTTATCGAACATCGGTGGTCGTCTTCAACATCTCTTCGAGCCGATCGAGAATCTTCGACGCCAGCTCGGTCTTGAGCTGCAGCGGCTGCTCGACCTCGCCGTCGGGCGAGACGAATACGGCCGCGTTGGTGTCGGCGTCGAAGCCGGCGTCCTCGCGCGAGACGTCGTTGGCGACGATGAGGTCGACGTGCTTGCTCGCGAGCTTCTGGCGCGCGCGCGGACGTGGATCGCCCGTTTCGGCGGCGAAGCCGATCAGCACCGGCCGCCCGTTGCCGCCGCGCTGACGGCCCAGCTCCGCCAGAATGTCGGGCGTTCGGATCAGCGTCAACTGCAGCGGCGCGTCGCCCTTGGGAATCTTGGCGCCCATCGTCCCGCCGGCAGGCATATAGTCGGCGACCGCGGCCGCCATGATGACCGCGTCGGCGCCCGCGGCCTGAGCCGCCACCGCGCGCGCCATCTCCGTCGCGCTGCGGACCCGTTCGACGCGTACGCCCGCCGGAGGGTCGAGCTTCGTCGGCCCGCTCACGAGAGCCACGTGCGCGCCGCGGCGTGAGGCTTCGGCGGCAATCGCGTACCCCATGCGTCCGCTCGATCGGTTGCCGAGGTAGCGGACCGGATCGAGATCTTCGTAGGTCGGTCCCGCCGAAACGACAACGCGACGTCCCAGAAGGGAGCCGGATGGACGCAGCAGCCGCTCCGCCGCCTCCACGATCGCGTCAGGTTCCGCCAGGCGCCCCTTGCCGATCCATCCGCAGGCCAGGAAGCCTTCGCCCGGATCGACGAACTGCACGCCGCGCGCGGCCAGCGTCTGCAGATTGCGCTGGACGGCGGCGTGCTCGAGCATGTTCGTATTCATGGCCGGCGCGAGGAGCACCGGCGCGCGCGTGGCGAGATACAGCGAGGTGAGGAAATCGTCCGCGATGCCGTTGGCGAACTTGCCGATGACATTCGCGGTCGCCGGCGCGACGATCAGGAGTCCGATGCCTGTCGCGAGCGCGATGTGCTCGATGTCGGCGTTCACGCCGCGCGCGAACTGGTCCGTGACGACCGGCCGCCGCGTAATCGCTTCGAACGTCACTTCGCCCACGAAGCGCCGCGCGGTGCGCGTCATGATCGCCGTCACGTCGTGGCCGCGCTTCTGCAGCCCGCGCGCGACTTCGACCGCCTTGTACGCGCCGATCCCGCCGGTCACCCCGAGGGCGATGTGCATGGCTTACTTATCGGTCGGCGTCTCGATTTTCGCGACCTTCAACTGCCGGACTTCCTTCATCGCGAGGCGCGCCGGCTTTTCCGAACCCTCGACCCGGGGAGTGCAGCCCGCCTGAAGCTGCTTGGCCCGCGCGCTCGACACGACGACAAACTCGAACTTGTTCACACTGATTCCTTTCCAGCAAACGAACTCACGATCCGCTGGACCACGGGCGCCATTGCCCGAAGCCGCGCCCGCTCCGCCAGCACGATGGCGCGCATCCGATCCACGCACGCCTCGAGCTCGTCGTTCACGACCACGTACTCGTACTCGCCGACCGCCGCGATCTCTTCCCGCGCCGTCGCGAGACGGCGCCGGATCGCGTCTTCCGGATCCTTGCTTCGACCGCGCAATCGCTGCTCGAGCGCCGCGAACTCCGGCGGAAGGACGAAGATGCCGATCGTGTCGGCGCGGCGCGCCCTGACCTGCCGGGCGCCCTGCACGTCGATCACGAGCACGAGATCGCGGCCGCACCCCAGCTCGCGATCCGCGTCGGCCGAACACGTACCGTAGAGGTTGCCGAACACGTCCGCCCACTCGAGGAAGGCCTCGGCGGCGATCATCGTCTCGAACCGTGCGCGTGTAATGAAATTATAGTCCACGCCGTCGCTTTCCCCCGCACGCATCGACCTGGACGTATAGGAGCGCGACATTGCCAGCTCCGGCACGACCTGCACCAGTCGCTCGACGACGGTGGTTTTGCCCGTCCCTGACGGGGCGGAGACGACGAACAGGAGACCCCGGCGGGGATCATTCGACATTCTGGACCTGCTCCCGCATCTTCTCCAGCTCGGCCTTGAGCGCCACGACCAGCTCCGGGACGCCCGGCCCTTCCGCCTTCGAGCCGAGCGTGTTGACCTCCCGATTCATCTCCTGCAGGAGAAAGTCGAGCTTGCGCCCGCACGGCTCCGGGCCGTCCGACAGCGCGCGCCAATGCTCGAGATGTGCGCGAAATCGCACGGCCTCCTCCGTGATGTCGGAGCGGTTTGCGAAACGGACGATCTCCTGCGCGATGAGCGCGGCGTCGACCCCGGCGTCGGCCCGCAGCTCGGCGACGCGCTCGCCGAGCCGCGCGCGGAGCGCCTCGGCCCCGGCGGCTGCCGCCACCGCGGCGCGATCGAACAGCTCCCCGAGCGTGCGGCGCCGGGCGTCGAGATCCCCGCGCAGGTGCGCGCCCTCGCTGACGCGCATCGAATCGAGCTCCTCCAGCGCGGCCGCAACCGCGCGCTGGATCGCGTCGCCGATCCCGGCGTCCGCGCCCGCGTCCTCCTGACGCTCCTTGATCGTGACTGCCTGAGGGAACCGCAGCACGTCCCCCGGCGAGAGCGCCCCGACGATCAATCCCCGCTCGCGCGCGCGATCGAGCGCCGAGGAGAGCCCTTCGATGACCGAGTCGTTGACCTCGACCTCCACGGTCGGGGCCCGCCGCGTCACGACCGACACGCTCAATTCGATGCGCCCGCGCGCCACGCGCTGTTGCACCAGCGCCCGCAGCCGTGATTCCACGGCCGCGAGCGATCCGGGAACGCGCAGCTGCAGATCGAGGAAGCGATGATTGACCCCTTTCACGGCCACGCTGACCGTGGCGGACTCTTCGTCCCTCGTCAACGACGCGAAACCGGTCATGGACTTGATCATGCTAGGAGACACGTCCCACGTCGGCCGCCGCGTCGCGGCGCTGATCGAAAATCTGGAGGGCGTAGAGTTTCGCGTACACGCCCGCGGGCTTCGCGAGCAGCTCCTCGTGGCGGCCGATCTCGGCCACCCGTCCGCGCTCGAGCGCGACGATGGCGTCGGCGCGGCGGACGGTCGACAGCCGGTGCGCGATGACGAACGCGGTCCGGTTGCGCATCAGGTTCGCGAGCGCGTCCTGCACGAGCAGCTCCGACTCCGCGTCGAGCGACGACGTCGCCTCGTCGAGGATCAGGATCGGCGAGTTCTTCAGAAGCGCGCGCGCGATCGCGAGCCGCTGGCGCTGGCCGCCGGACAGGCGCTGGCCGCGCTCGCCGATGCGCGCCTCGTACTTCTGCGGCAGCCCCTGGATGAACTCGTGGGCGTGCGCCGCGCGGGCCGCCGCCTCGATCGCGCCCATCGGCGTGCCGGGCAGGCCGTACGCGATGTTGTTCGCGATCGTGTCGTCGAACAGCACCGTCTCCTGCGTCACGATGCCGATCTGCTGGCGGAGCGACTTCAGCGTGACGTCGCGGATGTCCACCCCGTCGATCAGAATCGCGCCGCCGGTCACGTCGTAGAACCGCGGGAGCAGATTCACGGTCGTCGTCTTGCCGGCGCCGCTCAGGCCGACGAGCGCGATCACCTGACCCGCGCGCGCGCTGAACGACACATTCCGCAGCACCGTCTTCCCCACGCCGTCGTCGTACGCGAAGCTCACGTCGCGGAACTCGATGCCCCGCGCCAGCGTGGGCAGCGGGCGCGCGCCGGGGCGCTCTTTCACTTCCGAGTGCGTATCCAGCATCTCGAAGATGCGCGTGGCCGCCGCCATCGCCTGCTGGATGTTCGCATTGACCCGCGTCAACCGCTTGAACGGCGTGTAGAGCATGAACGCCGCAAAGATGAACCCCAGGAACGATCCCTGATCCAGGAGCCCCGCGCCGATCCGGCGGCGGCCGTACCAGAGCAGGCCGACGATCGCCAGCCCGCCGAGGAACTCCATCAGCGGCGGCAGGAGCGCCACCGCGCTCGTGATCTTCAGCGTCGTCCGGTAGAGTCGATCGGAGGCCGCCGCGAAGCGCGCGCCCTCGTGCGGCTCGGCGCCGAACGCCTTCACGATCCGATGCCCGCTGAAGCCTTCGGCCGTCAGGTGCGACAGGTGTTCGATTTCCTCCTGGCTGCGCCGCGTGGAGCGGCGGACGCGATCGCCCAGGCGCTTGAGCGGATAGAACACAATCGGCGCGACGATCAGCGCGACGAGCGCCAGCCGCCAGTCGTAGTAGAACATCACGGCGACGAACCCGACGACGCTGAGGCCTTCGCGGAGCACGTCGCCAATCGTCTCGGAGACGGTCTGCTGAATCTGGCCGACGTCGTTCATGATGCGCGACATCAACTGGCCCGTCGTGCGCCGGCTGAAGAATGCGGCCGATTGATCGAGGATGTGGCGGAAGAGCTGCTGCCGGATGTCGCGGACAACGCGCTGTCCGACGTCCGTCATCAGATACGTCGAGAAGTACGAGCCGATTCCCTTGGCCAGGTAGGCGATGATGACGGCCCCGGCCCAGAACGCGAACGATCGCGTGTCGTTGGCCGGCAGGACCTTGTTGATGATCGGCGCGACGAGAAAGCCCACCGCCGCGTTGCCCCCGGCGTAGACGAGCATCGCGGCGATCGCCAGCGTCAGCTCCCCGCGGTAGGGCCGCGAGTAAGTCAGCAGGCGCCGTAGCGGGTGCTCACCCAACCAGCGGTCCCTCATACCCGTTCGGATGCGTCATGCGCCATTTGTAGGCGGTCTCGACGATCACGTCGAGCGCTTCGTAGCGCGGGCTCCAGCCGAGATCCCGCTTGATTCGATCGCTCGACGCGAAAAGCACGGCCGGATCGCCCAGACGCCGCTCCTCCATCATCACGGGGACCTTGCGGCCGGTCACGCGCTCCACCGACTCAACCACCTCGCGGACGGACGTCGGCCGGCCATTGCCGAGATTGTACGCCGCCGACGCGCCGCCGGCGCGCAGCGATTGGAGCGCGAGCAGGTGCGCCGACGCCAGGTCGCTCACGTGAACGTAGTCGCGCAGACAGGTGCCGTCCGGCGTCTCGTAGTCCGCGCCGAACATCGCGAAGGCGCCGCGCCCGAGCGCGGCGTCGATCGCCCGCGGAATCACGTGCACCTCGGGATGATGATCCTCGCCGAGGCGCCCGTCGGGATCGGCCCCCGCGGCGTTGAAATATCGCAGCGAGATCGATCGGATGCCGTACGCGCGCTCGACGTGCGGCAGCGCCCGCTCGACCGCCAGCTTCGTTTCGCCGTACGCGTTGATCGGCCGCTGCGGATGGCGCTCGGTAATCGGCGTCTCGACGGGATTGCCGAAAGTCGCCGCGGTGGACGAGAAGATGAAATGGCGGACGCCGCTGTCCGCCATCGCGCGGAGCACAGCCAGGGCGCCCCCCACGTTGTTGTCGTAGTAGCCGAGCGGATCGTAGACAGATTCGGCCACGGAAAGCGACGCGGCAAAGTGCATCACGGCGTCCACGCCGTGGCTCGCAAAGATTTCGCGCAGCCGGCCGCCGTCGTGAATGTCGCCGACGACGAGCGGAGCGCCGGCGGCGTCGGCGGCGGCGCGGTGCCCGGCGCTCAGATTGTCGTAGATGATGACGTCCGTACCCGCGGCGCGGAGCGCCTTCACGGCATGGCTGCCGATGTACCCCGCGCCGCCGGTGACGGCAACGCTCACCGGCGGCCCATCGAGTAGTAGACGAACCCGAGGCCGCGGAGCTGGTCGGGATTGTAGATGTTCCGGCCGTCGAAGACGACCGGCGTGCGCATCAGCTTCTTGATCCTGCCCCAGTCGGGCTCACGGAACTCCGGCCACTCGGTCACCAGCGCCAGGGCGTCCGCGCCCTTCAACGCGTCGTAGCTCTTGTCGGCGAACTCGACGCGCGTGCCGAACAGCCCTCTGGCCACTTTCAGCGCTTCCGGATCGTAGGCCGAGACGACGGCGCCGGCGTCGAGCAGCGCCGAGATCAGCGGCACCGCGGGCGCCTCGCGCATGTCGTCGGTCTTCGGCTTGAAGGCGAGTCCCCACACCGCGACGCGTTTGCCCTTCAGCGATCCGAGATGCTGCTTCATCTTGACGAGCAGCCGCACTTTCTGGCGTTCGTTCACGCTCTCGACCGCGCGCAGGATCTCGAAGTCGTAGCTCTTCGCCGAGGCGAATCGCATCATCGCCTTGACGTCCTTCGGAAAGCAGCTGCCGCCGTACCCCACGCCCGGAAACAGGAACGCCGGCCCGATGCGGCGATCCGAGGCCACGGCGCGCCGCACCTGATCGACGTCCGCGCCCACCAGCTCGCAGACGTTGGCGACCTCGTTCATGAACGAGATCCGCGTGGCAAGCATTGCGTTCGCCGCGTACTTGCTGAGCTCGGCGCTCGCGCAATCCATCATCATGATCGGCGCGCCGGTCCGCGTGAACGGCGCGTAGAGCTCCTTCATGATCTCGCCGGCCCGCCGGTCGTCGGCGCCGATGACGACGCGATCGGGCTTCATGAAGTCCTCGATCGCAGCGCCCTGCTTGAGGAACTCCGGGTTGCTGACCACGCTGAAGGGCTGCGAGGTTTCCTTCTTCACCACCTCGCGGACCTGCTCGCTCGTCCCGACCGGGACGGTGCTCTTGTCGACGATGACCTTGTAGCCGTTCATCGACTTGCCGATCTGGCGCGCCACGTCGAGCACGTGCCGCAGATCGGCGGCGCCGTCCTCGCCCGTCGGCGTGCCGACGGCGATGAAGACGATCTGAGAGACACGGACCCCTTTGGCCAGATCGGTCGTGAAGGACAGCCGCTTTTCCGCGCGGTTGCGCCGGACGAGCTCTTCCAGCCCGGGCTCATAAATCGGGATGCGGCCCCGCTGAAGGGACCGGACCTTCGCGGCGTCCTTGTCGATGCAGATCACGTCATTCCCGTTTTCGGCGAGGCAGGCTCCCGCCACCAGTCCGACGTAACCGGTTCCCACCACGGCAATCTTCATAAACGGCTAACGCTAACACGATTGGAAAAACCATGTCAATTAATTGAGGCGTAAGGAGTTGCCGCCACAACAGGTTGTGCTACCATGGCCCGCCGTGCGCATCCTCCTCGACTATCGTCCGGCGCTCCGCGCGCGCACGGGCGTCGGGGAGTATGCGCATGAGATCGCCCGAGCCCTCATCCGGCAGATCGGCCCGGCCGACGCGGTCACGGTGTTTTCGAGCTCCTGGAAGGATAGGCTGAGCCCGGACGTGCTGCCGGGCGCCCGCCTGGTCGATCTGCGGATCCCGGTCACGGCCCTCAACTTCGCATGGCATCGGCTGGGCTGGCCGCCGATCGAACGACTCGCGGGGCCGATCGACGTCGCCCACTCCCTGCATCCCCTGCTGATGCCTGCCCGCGACGCCGCCCAAATCGTCACCGTGCACGATCTCGACTTCCTGGATCATCCCGAGCGGACGCAGGCGGAAATCCGCCGCGACTACGCGTCGCTCGCGCCAGCGCACGTGGCTCGCGCCGACGCCGTCGTCGTCGTGTCCGCGTTCGGGGCCGGCGAGGTCGAGCGACGGCTTGGCGTCACGAGCGATCGCATTCTGATCTGTCCGCCTGGCGCGCCGGCATGGGCGCCGCGGCGAACGCCGCCGCCGCGAGGGCCGATCCTCTTCATGGGCACGCTGGAACCGCGGAAGAACGTCGGGACGCTCCTCGAGGCGTATGGCATCCTGCTCGGTATGCTGGCCGACGCGCCGCCGCTGTGGCTGGCGGGAGGCGCGACCCCCGCCGCCGCCGAGTGGCTGCGCGCGATCCGGAAACCGCCGCTCGCCGGACGCGTGCGGCATCTCGGCTACATCGAGCACGATCGGCGGGAGGCGCTGTATGCGCAGGCCTCGATGCTGGTCCTCCCTTCGCACCTGGAAGGATTCGGCATGCCCGTCCTCGAGGCGATGACCGTCGGGGTCCCGGTGATTGTCAGCAATCGCGGCGCGCTGCCGGAAGTCGCCGGAGATGCGGGACCTGCGATCGCGCCCGAAGACGCTCAGGGATTCGCACGGGCGATGGCGCGGTATCTCACGGATCCGGGCGCGGTCCGGGCGGCGACTGACCAGGGGTTGACTCGATCGCGTGCGTATTCGTGGGACGCCAGCGCGCGCACGCTGCTGGACGGCTGCGCCGGCGCGCTGGCGCGCCGGAGGAGCCGCGCCTCGTGACGGCCGGAACGCCAATCACGATCGGCATCGACGCGCGCGAGCTGCTGGGCGAGACAACCGGCGTCGGCCGGTACCTCGGCGAGCTGCTGCGGCGATGGGTCGTACGGCCCGATGTGGCCTCTCGGCGTTTCGTGCTCTACACGCCCGAGCCGCTCCCCTTCCTGGGCACCGTGCCGCAGCGGGGCAACGTGCAGGAGATGGTGGTCGGGAGCGGGCGCGGCACGTGGTGGGAGCAGACGCACCTGCGGCGCGCGGTCCGCGCCAATCCGCCCAACGTCTTCTTCGCCACCGCGTATACCGCGCCGCTTGCGCTCGGTGTGCCGCTGGCCGTCGCCATCCACGACGTCTCGTTCGCCGCGCATCCTCACTGGTTTCGGCCCCGCGAAGGAGCCCGACGCCGGCTGCTGACGCGGCAGGCCGCCCGATCGGCCGACATCATCTTCACGATCTCGGAGTTCTCGCGGGGGGAAATCATCGAGCGGCTTTCGGTGCCCGCCGACCGGCTGCGCGTCACGTATCCGGGCGTCAGGCCCCGTCGGCCCGGATTCAAGCCGCGCGATCCGCTGGTCCTTTACGTCGGATCGATCTTCAACCGACGCCGCCTGCCCGCCACGATCGCGGCGTTTGCCGCGGCCACCGTGGACCGGCCGGACGTCCGCCTGGTGATCGCCGGCGCCGATCGCAGCTATCCGGCGCTCGACCTGGCGGGGCTCGCGGCCGAAGCGGGCGTCGCCGCCCGGGTCGAAATACGGAACTACGTCACCGACCTCGAGCTCGATGCCCTCTACGCCCGCGCGGCGGCCTTCATCTTTCTCTCCGAATACGAGGGGTTCGGACTGACGCCGCTCGAGGCGCTGTCCGCCGACGTGCCTCCGATCGTGCTCGACACGCGCGTGGCGCGCGAGGTGTACGGCGACGCCGCGTGGTACATCCCCGATGACGGCGACATCGCGGCGGCGTCCGAGGCAATCCGGACGCTGCTGAGCGACGCGGACAGCCGGCAGCGGCTCCTCGCGCACGCGCCAGGAGTGCTGGCGCGCTACTCCTGGGACACGACCGCCGATGCCACGCTGGCCGCCCTTGAAGGAATCGCGCGATCGTGAGTCTCTCGATTGTGATCGTCAGCTACAACGCGCGCGGCGATCTCGTCGCCTGCCTTCAGTCGGTGACCGGCGCGCCGCCCGCGGTCGATCACGACATCGTGGTCGTCGACAACGCCTCGACCGACGGCAGCGCCGCGGCGGCGGCGGCATTCCCCGGCGTCCGCGTCGTGGGGCTTCCGCGCAACGCGGGCTTCGCGGCGGCGAACAACGCCGGCATCCGCGCGACCCGCGGTGAGTTCCTTCTGCTGCTCAACAGCGATACGCTCGTCCCCGCGGGCGCCATCGACGCGCTGCTCGCCAGGTTTCTTGCGGTGGACAACGTCGGCGTCGCGGGGCCCCGGCTGGTGGACGCATCGGGACGGCCCGAGCTCTCTTTCGGGCGGATGATCTCGCCGCTCAACGAGTGGCGGCAGAAACACCGAACGCGGGCGTGGATCGAGGCCGAGACCGCCCGCGAGCAATTCGTCGACTGGGTCAGCGGCGCCTGCCTGCTCGTCCGGCGCGCCGACGCCGAAGAAGCCGGGCTGCTCGACGAGCGCTTCTTCCTCTACACGGAAGACGTCGATTTCTGCCACGCGATCCGCGCCCTCGGGCGCCGGGTGCTGTTCACGCCGGTCGCCCGGATCGTGCACCTGCGAGGGCGCTCGCGCGCCTCGCAGCCCGCCGCCAGCCGCGCCGCGTACCGCCGCAGCCACGTCGCGTTCTACGAAAAGCATCATCCGCGCTGGGCGCCGCTGCTGAAGCTCTATCTCAAGCTGAAAGGCGACCTCGATCCATAATCCAGCGTGCGAATCGCGATCGACGCCCGCAAGCTTCGCGACTACGGCGTCGGGACGTACGTCCGGAATCTGCTGCGCCAGCTCGCGCGTCAGGACACCACCCACGAGTACGTCGTCTTCTGCCAGTCGCAGGATGTCGAGACCGTCGACGCGCTCGGACCGCGCTTCCGCGCGGCCGTCGAGGACGCGCCCAACTATTCGATCGCGGAACAATTCGCGATCCCGATGGATCTGCGCCGCGAGGCGATCGATCTGTTCCATGCGCCGCACTACGTGCTGCCGGGCCTGACGCCGTGCCGATCCGTCGTGACGATCCACGACTGCATCCATCTCCGCTTCCCGCAGTACCTGCCGAGCAGGCTGGGATATGCCTACGCGCGCGCGCAGATGTGGACGGCGACGCACCGGGCGGCGAGGGTGATGACGGTTTCGGAAGCCTCGAAGCGGGACATCCTGCGCTATTTCCGGGTGCCCGAGTCGCGCATCGACGTCATCTACAACGCGATCGACGAGCGGTTCTGGCAGCAGCCGGACGCCGAGGCCATCGCGCTCGTCCGCGAACGCTATCAGCTCACGGGCCCCTTCGTCCTGTATGCCGGCAACATCAAACCGCACAAGAATCTCGAGCGCCTGATCGAGTCGTTCCATCTGCTGCGGCAGGACAGCCCCGAGCTGAAAGACGTGCTGCTCCTGATCATCGGCGACGAGATCTCGAAATACGCGTCGCTGCGGCGCGCCGTCCACCGCCACAAGCTGCACAAGCACGTCCGCTTCTTCGGCTTCGTCGCCGATCAGACGCTGGCGGCGCTCTACCGGCTCGCCGCCGTCTTCGTCTTCCCGTCGCTCTACGAAGGATTCGGGCTGCCGCCGCTCGAGGCCATGGCAAGCGGGACGCCGGTGATCACGTCGAACGTCTCGTCGCTGCCGGAGGTCGTCGGCGACGCCGCGCTGATGATCGACCCGTACGAGCCGGCCGCCATCGCCGACGCGATGCGGCGCGTGCTCACCGACGCCGCGCTGCGCGACGATCTCCGCCGCCGGGGCCTCGCGCGGGCCCGCGAATTCTCCTGGGAGCGCTCGATCGCGCGCGTGCGGGAAATCTACGACGAGGTCATGGCGTGAGATCGGACCTCGGACCTCGCCGGGTCGCGCTCGTCCACGACTGGCTCACCGGCATGCGCGGCGGCGAAAAGGTGCTCGACGCGATCGCGGAGCTCTACCCGGGCGCGATCCTGCACACGCTGCTGCACGTGCGCGGCTCGGTGTCCCCCGCGCTCGAGAGGATTCCGGAGCGCCGATCGTTCGTGCAGTGGCTGCCGGCGGCGGGCCGCCGGTATCGGCAGTACCTGCCGCTCTTCCCGACCGCCATCGAGCAGTTCGACTTCGATCCGTACGATCTCGTGATCAGCACGAGCCACTGTGCCGCGAAATCGATCGTCGTCTCCGGAAGATCCCGGCACGTCTGTTACTGCCATTCGCCCATGCGGTACGCCTGGGATCAGTTCGGGGCGTATTTCGGGCCCGCTCAGGTCGGACCGGGACGATCGCGGCTGCTGAGGCACGTCATGGCGCACCTCGCGCGGTGGGACCGGGACACGGCGGGCCGCGTCGACCGCTATGTCGCGAACTCTCATTATGTTGCGGGCCGAATCCGCCGATACTATAATCGCGGGTCGACCATCGTGTATCCCCCTGTCGATACAGCGTTTTACCGGCCCGAGCCCGCCCGGCGCCCCGAGTCGTTCTTTCTCGTCGTTTCAGCCCTGGCTCCCTACAAACGGCTGGACGTCGCGATCCGCGCGTGCGCGGCGGCACGGACGCCGCTGATGGTTGTAGGGCGAGGGCCCGAAGAGGCCCGGCTGCGGCGGCTCGCCGGGAGCCTTGCCGCCGACATCACATTTACCGGGTGGCTGGATGACGCCGAGATCCGTGACTTGTATCAGCGCTGCCGGGCGGTGGTGATGACGGGGGTCGAGGACTTCGGCATGGTGCCGGTCGAAGCGCAGGCCTGCGGCCGGCCGGCGATCGCGCTGGCAGAAGGAGGAGCGGTCGAAAGTGTGGTGGACGGCGTGACCGGCCTGCTCGTGCGCGAACATTCCGTCGACGCCTTCGCGGCCGCGATCTGCGACGCCGCGTCGCGCGACTTCGACTTCTCCGCCATCCGGCGCCACGCGGAAGCCTTCGGCCGGGCGCGCTTTCAGGATGAGTTCCGGGCCGTCATCGACGAGACCGTCGGCGAAAGCAGGAGCGATGTAAGCAATGCCGCAAGGCATGCGCAACGTGGCCGCAACCGTGCCGCCCGCGAGGACGAACCATGATCCGGCGGTATAACCGCCTCCTCGTCGCCATCTTCGTCCTCGGCGACATGCTGCTGGGAATGACGGCTTTCCTGGTGGCGTACCTGCTGCGATTCGAGACGCTCGCCAGTCTGCTGCCCGTCCACAAGGGCTTCCCGCCGTTCGCGCAATATCTGCGGATCGCGCCCTTCATCGGCGCGCTGGTGCCGGTGGCGTTCCAGGTGCAGGGCTTGTATCGCCTGCGGCGCGGCCGATCGCGCGTCGACGACTTCTTCGGCGTGTTCGTCGGGACCATCCTCGCCGTCGTCCTGGGCCTGGGCGGCACGCTCTACTACCAGACTTATTACACGGCCGAGCCCCAGAAAGACGTCGGCTTTTACGAAGTCTCGCAGTACGTCTGGGTGCTCTTCCTGGTCATCAACGTCTCGTTCGCGTACGCGTCGCGCGAGCTCGTGCGGGAGGCGCTCGAGCGCCGCTGGCGCGCGGGCATCGGGCTGAAGCGCGTCCTCATCGCCGGGGCCGGCGATCTCGGGCGGGTCGTCGCCGACAAGGTGCTGGAGCATCGCGAGCTCGGGTTCAAGATCGTGGGATTCCTGGACGATCGCGCCGGCGGCGATCACATCGGCTATCGCGGCATTCCGCTGCTGGGCACGCTCGCCGAAGCCGACGACATCGTCCGGCGCGAGAGCGTGGACCACCTCTACGTCGCGCTGCCGCTCGAAGAGCACGTGAAGATGCTCGCGCTGATCGAAGCGACGAACCGCGAGGGCATCGATATCCACGTCGTGCCCGACCTGCTGCAGTTCATCGCCCTGCGCGCGCGTCTCGAGAATCTCGACGGCGTTCCCATCATCAGCCTGAACGACGTGCCGCTGCGCGGCTTCAACAGCGTGCTCAAGCGCGCGATCGACATCGGGATCTCCGGCCTGGCGCTCGCGGGCCTGGCCGCCCCGTTCGCCGTTATCGCATTCCTCATCAAGCGGACGTCGCCGGGACCGGTGTTCTATACCCAGGAGCGCATGGGGCTCGACGGCAAGGCGTTCAACGTCTACAAGTTCCGCTCGATGTACCAGGGGGCGGAAGACGAAACCGGACCGGTCTGGGCCCGAGACGACGACCCGCGGGCGACAGGGATCGGACGCTGGCTGCGCCGGCTCGACTTCGACGAGCTGCCGCAGCTCTGGAACGTGCTGCGCGGCGACATGTCGATCGTCGGCCCGCGCCCGGAGCGGCCGTATTTCGTGGAACAGTTCAAGCACCGCATCCCGCAATACATGCTTCGGCACAAGGTGAAGGCGGGCATCACCGGCTGGGCGCAGGTCAACGGCTGGCGCGGCAACACGTCGCTCGAGAAGCGGATCGAATACGACCTCTACTACATCGAGAACTGGTCCGTCGGCCTCGATCTGAAGATCATGTGGCTGACGCTCGTGCGCGGCCTGCACCGGCACGCGTTCTAACAATTGGTGAGTTGGTGCCTAGAGCCGTCATCACCGGAGCCGCCGGATTCATCGGGTCGCATCTATCCGACACGCTGCTCGACCGCGGGTGGACCGTCGTCGGGATCGACAACCTGCTGACCGGCAGCGTCGAGAACATCGCTCACCTCGCCGGGCGCGACTTCACGTTCGTGAAGCACGACGTGACCAATTACATCTACGTCGAGGGGCCGGTCGACGTCGTCTTCCACTGGGCCAGCCCGGCGAGCCCGATCGACTACCTCGAGCTGCCGATCCCCACCCTGAAGGTCGGCGCGCTGGGCACGCACAAGGCGCTCGGCCTGGCAAAAGCGAAGCACGCGCGGTTCGTCATCGCGTCGACATCAGAGGTCTACGGAGATCCACTCGAGCACCCGCAGAAGGAAACCTACTGGGGCAACGTGAATCCCGTCGGTCCGCGCGGCGTCTACGACGAAGCCAAGCGCTTCGCCGAGGCGATGACGATGGCGTATCACCGGTATCACGGGGTGGACACGAAGATCGTCCGCATCTTCAACACGTACGGGCCGCGGATGCGCCTCAACGACGGCCGCGCCGTTCCGGCCTTCATGAGCCAGGCGCTCCGCGGCGAGGACGTGACGATCTTCGGGACCGGGAAACAGACCCGCAGCTTCTGCTATGTCAGCGATCTGGTGGACGGCATCCTGCGGCTCGCCGATTCGAAGGAGAACGATCCCGTCAACATCGGCAATCCGCACGAAATGACGATCGAGGAGATCGCCCGGACGATCGTGCGGATGGTCGGATCGGGCAGCAAGCTGGTCTACCGCCCGCTGCCGGAGGACGACCCGAAGGTCCGCCAGCCCGACATCACGCGCGCCCGGACCTTGCTCGGCTGGGAGCCGAAGGTCGGACTGGAAGAAGGGCTCAGTCGAACGCTGGAGTACTTCCGCAAGAAAGTCTGACGATTTGGAAATCTCGAAATCTGGAAATTTGGCTTTCCACGCGCTACCGCAAGCTCGATTCCAAGTCACCAGATTTCCAGACTTCCAAATCGCCTAGGCGAGCTTCTGCTTCTCGTCCGCCGGCTGCGGCTTCCGCAGTTGCTTGGTCCCGCGCGCAATGCGCTCGGCCAGCTCGCGCTCAGTCTGCAGCGCGCGCAGCGTCGTCTGGGCTTCCTGCACTTTCGCCGACAAGCGCGACACGCTGTCCATCACGTGATCGACGACGGCCTTCTGCTCGCCGAGCGCTTCCAGGTTCAGGCGGACGTCCTCGAGCATGTTCGTGATCACGTGCGTCTTGAGCTGGACTTCGTCGACCAGCCGCTTGCGTGATTCGATGTCGGCCAGGCGCACCTCGGTGTCGCCGACGCACGCGAGCGCCTCGTCCACCTTCTCGCGAAGGGCCGCCACGTCGTTCCGGTGGACTTCGACGTACTCCAGGTCGGCTCTGCTGCGCGCGCTGATCTCGTGGACGGCGGCGACCTCCTTGCGGACCGCCTCGACGATCGCGTCGCGCCTCCCCAGCTCGACGATCTTCGCGTCGATCTCTCCCGTGAGCTCGGCCAGCTCTGAGGCGCGGGCCTCGAAGGCTGCGATCCGCTTCTCGGAAAAGGCGAGCTGCGTACGCCGCTGCTCGAGCTGCTTCGACGCGGCCTCGAGCCGCTTCAACTGATCCTCGGACGACTCGAGTTGCGCGCTGACGTCGCGCTGGCGGACCTGGACGCGCGACAGCTCCTGCACGACTTCGTCCTTGATCGCGGCCGACCGTCCGACTTCCTCCGCGAGCGCCTGGACCTGCTTCAGCCGGTCGGCCGCATCGGCCGCGGCCGATCGGCTGGCGTTGAGCATTTCCGCGAGTCGCTTCTCCTGGTCGGCGAGGGCGGCCTGCTCCTGCTGCGCCGCGACGAAGCGCGCGTGTACCTTCTCGATCTGGCTCTTGAGCGTCGACAACTGCGTCGTGAGCGGCAGCAGCTTGCCCTGCAGCGCGTTGACGGCCTCGAGCTTCTGGCGCGCGGCGGTAACCTCGATCGCGACGCCGTCGATCTGACTCCGGAGCGATTCGACTTCCGCGCGGCGGCCGATCTGCTCCGCGAGCCTGCGATCGACCTCCGACGTCATCGCCGTCAGCCCGTTCAGGCGCGCCTCGACGCGCTCCACGAACTGCTGCTGGCTCACGATGCGGTTCATCTCGCGGTCCAGGTCGTCGGCGATCGACACCAGGTTCGCGGCCTTCTGCGTCCCCTCGTCGACGATCGCGAGCTTGCTCGTGATCGCGTCCATCCGGGCATCGAGCTCCGGCAGGCCGGCCCGGAAGGCGGTCGTCCGCTCGAGAAACGCCTCGAGCGCGGCCCGATCGCTCGCCAGACGGTCGCGGAGCTGGATGGCGGCGGCGTGCGACTTGTAGAAGTCCTGGATCTCCTTGCGAAGCGATTCCAGATCCTGACGGCTCTGCTTGAGCGTCTCGTACTGACCGGTGGTGCGCTTCGCCAGCTCGTCGACCTGCCCGAGCGATTCCTGCAGCGTGTCGAGCGCCGCCTGTTTCTTCTGGAGATCCTCGGCCTGGCCGCTCAGGCCCTGCATCTGTTTCGCGAGCTGATCGACCCGCTGCGCCATGGCGTTCGCCTGACGATCCCGCGCGGCGAGCGCGTCCATGCTCTTTTCCGCTTCGGCCACGGCGCCCTGCAGCGCCTTGACGCGCAGGTCGAACGCCTCGAACTCCTTCCGCTCGATCGCGAGCTTGTCGGTATAGGCCCGGACGAAGTCGGTCAGCGCGGCGCGATCCTTCTCGAGCCTCGCGAGATCCGACGCGAACCCGTCGCGCGCCTTCATGCCAGTGTCGAATTGTCCGCCGACCTCGCGCGACAGCTTCTCCACGCGATCGATCAGCTCTTCGGTCCTCGTCGCCTGACGCGCCCCCTCATTGAGCTTGTTGATCTGGACTTCCATCGCCCAGACCATCTCGTTCAGGCGGTTCGCCTCGACGACGGCGTGCTCGACGGTGTGCTTCTGGTTCTCGAGCGCCTTGAGCTTCTGCGAGACGTGCTCCGACAGGGCGTTCAACGACGTCATGCGCTCTTCGGTCGTCTTGCTCATTTCCTGCAGCTTGGCGAGCGAGCCGAGCCGCTTCTCGACGTCCTTCACGATCTCGACGGTCGACGTCGCTTCCTCGTGCGACTCGCGCGACAGGTCCTTGAGCTTCCCGTAGTCCTGCGAGAGCTGCCCCGAGAGGGATCGGAGCTGCTCGAAATCCTCCTTCAGCCCTTCGGTACGCTCGTGCGACGTCTTGATTTCCGTCTGGGCCTGCCGGAGCTGCTCGCGCAGCTCGTCGAGCGCGGCCTGATCTTTCTTCAGCGTGTCGAGGCTCGCGCGCGTCTGGAGCGCCTGCGACGACAGATTCTGGAGCGCCTGCTTGTGCTTCTGCAGCTCGCCGTCCGGCGCCGTCAGCCTGCCGGCCTCCTTCTCGGCGTGCGACACCGCGTCGGCCAGCGTCCGGATCCGCGCGTCGACGGCTTCCAGCTCCGTGGCGCGCGCATCCGCCTTCGTCAGCCGCTCGTTCACCTCGTCGAGCCGGGCCTGCGCCTTCACGGCCTTCTCTTCGACGTCCTGCAGCGTCTTGCCGGCCGCGACGATCTTCGCGCCGTGGAGCTGCACCTGCGTGAGCATCGTGCTGAGGGCGGCCCGCTCTTCCTTCGAGGCGGCGATGAGGGACTGCAGTTCGTCGGACTGCTGGCGGGACGATCCGCCCTTCTTGAATGCGTCGAGCATACGGGGTCTCCTGGAGCTGAAGTGGGGACGCTAAGAATAGCCCTTACAGCACCTTATCGCAACCTGCGGGCCGGTTCTGCAGGGGCGCGGTCAATGGCCCATCCGGACCACCTGCGAGGCGTAGTGGGCGGCCGAGACGAAGGTGATGGCCAGCGATGCGTAGATCAGAGCCTGGACGAGCGTCGAGGGCTGGCCCAGGTAATTGAAATAGAGCGCCGCGACGCCGGTCACGATGTACAGCGCGGTCGCGATCTTGCCGTAAATCGACGGCCGAAACGTCCGCGGCCCGATCGCGAGATTCACGACCGCGACGGTGCCCACGATGGCCACGTCGCGGCTGATCACCAACACGGTGAACCAGATCGGGAGCCGATTGGGCTCGCCGACCTCGGGCAGCGTGAGCATCACGAACATCGTCACCAGCAGGAGCTTGTCGGCCATCGGATCGAGCCAGGCGCCGAGCGTCGTCTTTTCGCCCGTGAGACGCGCGATGAGGCCGTCGAACAGGTCGGTGAGTCCGGCCGCCATGAAGGTGAGAACGGCCCATCCGCGATAGCCGTACAGGAGAAGGATCACGAACGCCGGCACGAGCAGCATTCGCGTCAGCGTGAGCTGGTTCGCCGGCGTGAACACGGGACCAAAATTCATTCTTAGCCGAGGGGCGTCGCCCCTCGGACTCCCCGACGCGCTCGCTCGCTTCCCCTCCACGCTCGGTCGCTCCGCATTTCCTATCGCTTCGTCAGCGCCTCGAGCTTGGACACCGCCTCGATCGCTTCGGATCCCGAGACGGGCATCGTCAACTGAAACGACCCGCCTTCCATCGGCGCCATCACGCCGGCGGCGACGGCGCGGGCGGCCGCCGGATAACTGAGGTGCGAAGGCGCGACGTCGCTGAACGTGACGCGCGGATCGCGCCATCGCGCCGCCAGCTTCGGGTTCTCGGCCGCAATCAGGCCAAGGACCCGGCTGACCGCTTCGGCGAGATCGCCGCGGCGGACGGCCGCATCGGGCTGAAACGCGTGGTTCGCAAAGGGCTCCATGACGCCGGCGCGCGCCGCGGTCTCGATCCAGGGCAAGGCCCAGTTGCCGCGCGTATCGGTCATGAGGACGGGCGCGGACGTCCGCACGCGGTGCAGCAGCGCATCGAGACGGATGGCCAGCAGCGCGGCCAGTTGCGCGCGCGTGATCGTCGGCGAGGCGTCAATCGCGCGAAACTCCTCCGGCATCGCGTCGAAGGCAGCCTTGGATCGCATCTCCTCGATCTTGGCGTTCGTGATCTCGGATCCGTCGACGGCCGCCAGGGCCGCATAAGCGTCGGCCGCTTTCGTCCAGTCCTTCGCCGACTCATAGATTTCCGCGATCATCGCCAGCGCACGCGTGTCGGCGGGATCCAGCTTGACCGCCGCCCTGGCGTGGGTCAGCGCCGTCTCCATGTCGCCGGCCTTGCGTTCGACCGCGGCGAGCTCCCGGTACAGGAACGCGCTTTCAGGCGAGGCGGCGATGGCGGCCTGGTACTCGCGCCGCGAGTCTTCGAACTTCCCCGCCTCGGCGGCCTTTCGCGCGTTGCCGATGTTCTCCTGGGCATGCCGGAATTTCAGGACGTCGACGCGGCTGCCGAGAGCGGTGAGCCCGGGATCGGCGGCCAGCGCCGCCTGAAACGCTTCGAGCGCCGCGTCGGTCCTGCCGAGCGACAGCAGCGCGTCGCCGCGACCGGCGAGCGCCGGCGCGTACGACGGACTGGCCGCCAGCGCCTTGTCGAAGTGCGCGAGCGCGGCCGCCGCCTCCTTTCTCGTCAGCGCGGAGTATCCGAGGCCGGCTTCTGCGGGATAGAACGACGGCGTCACGATGAGGATGGCGGCGAACTCACGGTCCGCGGCGCGCGAATCGCCGCCCTGCAGCCGCTGCCAGGCGCGGTTCTGCAGCTCGAGCACGTCGGGCGTCGCGAGTCCGGAGGGAGCCGACGGCACGACGAAATCGGGAAACCGCGGCGCGCCGACGGGCGCCGGCTCGACGACGGGCTTGGGTGCGCAGCCGACGAGCGCCAGCAGAAGGAGGCACGCCGCGACACGGCTACGCCCGGACACGCGCGTCTTCCTTGTGGAACCGATCGAGCAGGCGGCGGGGCAGCTCCGCTTCGACCACGACGGCGCCGTTGGACGCGGTGTGGCGGAGAATCCGCCCAAGGCGGTAGAGCTGCGAGATCCGATCGCGATCGACGGCGTCGTTCGGGTCGAACGCGAAGGCCACGCGCGCCGTGTCGAGCCGCAGCCGCGTCTCCATCGCGGCGATGACGTCCTCGCGCCCTTCACCGGTCAGCGCCGACACCGCCAGCGCGCCCGGATACAGCGCCGCGAGCCGCTCGCGCTCCGACTCGTGCAGCCGATCGCACTTGTTGAAGACGTCGATCGCCGGCACTTGATGGGCGCCCACTTCCGCCAGCACGGCCTGGACCGCCGCCATGTGCCGCTCCCGATCGGGCGCCGACGCGTCGATGACGTGCAGCAGCAGGTCTGCCTCCGCGACTTCCTCCAGCGTCGCGCGAAACGCGGCGATGAGCGAGTGCGGCAGCCGATCGATGAAGCCGACGGTATCGGAAACGAGGAGCTCGCGGGCATCCGGCAGACGCACGCGCCGAACCAGGGGATCCAGCGTGACGAAGAGCGCGTCCGACGCGGCCGCCTGATCGCCGGTGAGCGCGTTGAACAGCGTGGTCTTGCCAGCGTTGGTGTAGCCGACCAGCGCGACGGTCGGGACGGAGGATTTGTGCCGCCGCTCGCGCAGTTGCGCGCGGCGGCGCCGCACCGCGTCGATCTCTTTCGAGAGCACCGCGATCCGGTGGCGGATCCGGCGTCGATCGGTCTCGAGTTTCGTTTCGCCTGGGCCTCTGGTGCCGATGCCGCCGCCGAGCCGCGACAGCGCGGCGCTCGAGCCGACCAGCCGCGGCATCAGGTATTTGAGCTGCGCGAGCTCCACCTGCAGCTTGCCTTCTCTCGTCCGCGCGCGCCGCGCGAAGATGTCGAGAATGAGCTGCGTCCGATCGACGACGGTCCGATCGAGCACCTGTTCGAGATTGCGCAGCTGCGCGGGCGAGAGCTCGTTGTCGAAGACCACCACGTCGACGCGCGCCTCGGCGCACGCGGCGCGCAGCGTCTGGACTTTTCCGCTCCCGAGAAACGTCGCGGGATTCGGCTTCGCCCGCTCCTGCTGCACGCGCAGCACGACGTCGGCGCCGGCGGCCGCCGCGAGTCCCGCCAGCTCGTCGAGGGCGTGCTCGGGATCGAAATGTCTGGGAGAACTGCTGAAGAGGCCGACCAGCGCGGCCCGTTCCCGCTGCGCCGTCATGTCAACCGTTTCCGCGACTTCAGCGTGATCCGCGGCGTCACGAGAGCGATCTTAGCACGCGCTCCCACGCGATCGCCCCCGCTCGCACCAGCGTGACATCATGCGCGGCGGCGCTGACGATGGTCGACGCCGCGCCGCCTGGCGACGCGCCCGCGTCGACGATCGCGTCGACGTCCGGCAGCGCGTCGCGGACCGCGCCAGGCGCCGACGCCGCCGCCGCACCGGAGCGGTTCGCGCTCGTCGCCGTGATGCAGAACCCGGCCGCGCGCGCGAGCGCGACGGCCACCGCATGATCGGGCACGCGCACGCCGACCGTATCGCCGCCGGAAAGCGTCTCCCGCGCGACGGCTGCCTTCGCGCGGAGCACGATCGTGAGCGGTCCCGGCCACCAGGCCCCGGCGAGCCGCAGCGCGTGACCGCTCATCTCCGCCGCCTGGCGCACCTGGGCGAGATCGGCGGCGATCAGCGTCAGCGCGGACGTGTCGGCCCGGCCCTTCAGCGCATACAGGCGGATCACAGCCGCGGGGTTTCGCGGATCGACCGCCAGACCGTAGAGCGTGTCGGTTGGATACGCCACGACCAGGCCGTCGCGGATCATCTGCGCCGCCTCGCGGATCGCCGCCGCCTCCGGATTGCGAGGATCGACGCGCAGCATGACGGGCATTGGGTCAATTATCTGCGAGCGCTTGTCACGTTCAACAGAGAGTCACAGAGTTCACGCAGACGCACAGAGCAGCCGTCGACGCATCCAGCTGTCGCTCCGCGTTTCGCGCGGCCGCTGGACGATCGCTTCAGTGTTGTCCGTGGCCTTCAATTACTCCGTGCGTCTTCTGTGAACTCTGTGACGGCATCATACGTTCTCCGGCACGGGCTCTTGCGGGGGAGGCTTCGCGCCGTTGGCGCCGCCGCCGAGACGGTGGACCGCGACCGCGAGCGCGAGCAGGCCGGCGACGTCGAGCGCCCACACGCCGCGGATCGAGGCCGACGCGAGCAGCCCGCAGACAATCGGACTCACCGCAAGCCCGATGAGCGACGCCGTTGTCAGAAGCCCGAAGCCGGTGCCGCGGACGTTGGCCGGAATGACCGCCGCGGCCGCCGTGTAGGCGGCGGTCGTCCCCACGCCGATCGCGAGACCGAAGACGGGCGTCGCCAGAAACAGCCAGAGCAGGCTCCGAGCGCCCACATAGACCAGCGCCCCGCCGGCCGCGACGCCCGACGCCGCGGCAATGAGCTGCGGCGCGGTGCGTCGACGAAGGAGCGCCGCGCAGAAATGGTGCCCGAGCGCCGCGGCGCCCGCCGTGATCGAGAACAGCAGCCCCGACACGAGAGCGATGTGCGATGGTCCCGTTCCCAGCTCCCCGACATACAGCGGAAGGATCGGGCCGAAGCTGCGGTCGACGAACTGCAACCCGAAGATCACCGCCGCCATCAGCAGGAAATTCTCGAACGCGAGGACGTTGCGGAACGTGACCGATCGCGGCGTCTGCGCGTCGCGCGCGCAAGCTGAATCGCCCTCCTCGGGGTGCGCATGGACGATCCGCTCGTCGTACATCAGGAATACGATCACCAGCGAGATCAGGTAGAAAGCCGCCGCGACGAGAAACGCGCGGCGCAGCCCGACGATCGCGGCAATCGTGCCGCCGAACACGGGCCCGAGCGCCGGCCCGAGCCGCTGCGCGGTCTGCACCGTCCCGATCGCCTGCCCCATCCGTCCCGCGGGCGCCGAATCCGCCGCCATCGTCAGCGTCAACGCACCATAGCCCGCGAACAGACCCAGGATCGCCCGCAGCGCGAAGACGTGCCACGGACGCGTGACGAACGCCGTGGCCGCCATGAACACGACGAAGCTCACGAGCGATCGCTCGACCATGATCTTGCGGCCGAATCGATCCGCAAGGCGTCCCCAGAACGGCGCCAGCAGCGCAGTGAGCGCGGGCGTGACCCCGAGACTCAGGCCGGACCACATGGCCACGCGGCCCAGATCGGACACGCCGAGCAGATTGAAGTACAGCGGCAGGAACGGCATCACGAGCGTAAAACCCATGAAGCCGATGAAGCTGGCCGCCGTCACCGCGAAAAGGTTGCTGCCGTAGGTCATTGGCGATTGACGGACTCGCTCATCGGGAGGTGTCGACAATCGACAATCGGCAATCGACAACAATCGACAATCGGCAATCGACAACAATCGGCAATCGCCATTCCGTCGATCCCCAATCGCCAATCGTCAATGGCCGATCGGCGATCTGCAATCGCCAATCGCCAATTGGTTCTGTCAGAACCGTATCCGCACCGTGCGGTTCTGCTCGACGTGAATCGTGTCGATGAACCGGATCCGCGGCGGATCGCTCTGCATGACGATCGAGCTCGTGCGCGTGCCTTCTCCGAAGAAGCGCACGCCGCGCATCAGCGTGCCGTCGGTGACGCCGGTGGCCGCGAAGATGATGTTCGCGCCCGACGCGAGCTCCTTCGAGGTGTACACGCGCCTGGGATCCACGATGCCCATCGCGCGGCTGCGCGCCTCGTCCTCCGGCTTGCGGATGACGAGCCGCGCGAAGATCTCGCCGTTCAGGCAGCGCATCGCCGCCGCCGTCAGGACGCCTTCGGGGGCGCCGCCGGTGCCCATCACCGCGTGGACGCCGCTGCCGACGACCGCCGCGGCGATGCCGGCCGACAGATCGCCGTCGCCGATCAGGCGGATGCGCGCGCCCGTCGCGCGGATCTCCTCCACGAGCGTCTCGTGACGCGGCCGCTCGAGGACGACCACGACCAGGTCGTCGACGTTGCGATCGAGGCTGCGCGCGATCGCGCGCAGGTTCTCGGAGACCGGCGCGTCCAGGCTCACAGCATGCTTCGAGCTCGGGCCGACGACGAGCTTCTCCATGTACAGATCCGGCGCGTGCAGCAGTCCACCCTTGCTGGACGCGGCCAGGACCGCAATCGCGTTCGGCGCGCCGGTCGCGCACAGGTTCGTGCCTTCGAGTGGATCGACGGCGATGTCGACTTCCGGCAGCCCGCCGAGCGCCGACGCGGCTTTCGCGCCGAGCCCGACCTTTTCGCCGATGTAGAGCATCGGCGCCTCGTCGCGTTCGCCCTCCCCGATCACGATGGTGCCGACGATGGGCACCGTGTCGAGCGATTCCCGCATCGCTTCGACCGCGACCTGATCGGACTTGTGGCGATCGCCCTGTCCCATCGTGTGCGCGCACGCGATGGCGGCGCGTTCGACGACGCGCAGGAAGTCGAGCGAGAGGTCGCTGTTCATCGCTAGCCCCGATACGGCGGCAGTTCGCAGCGCGTCGGCTTGTCCTGGCGGTAGCCGAGGACGTAGTCCGCCTGCATCAGCTTGTGAATCTCGCGCGTACCTTCGTAGATGACCGCGCCTTTGCAGTTGCGATAGAAGCGGCCCGCCGGATACTCGTCCGAGTAGCCGTTGGCGCCGTGCACCTGCACGCAGTCGCCCGCCGCGCGTTCCGAGGCGACGGTCGCAAACCATTTGGCCAGTCCGGTTTCGCGCGTGTTCCGGCGGCCGGCGTTCTTGAGGAATCCGGCGCGCATCCACAGCAACCGGGCGGCGTGATAGTCGCTCTCCATCTGCGCGATCATTTCCTTCACGAGCTGGTGCTGCGCGATCTCGACGCCGAAGGTCTTCCGCTCCTTCGCATACTTCGCGCTGGCGTCGCGGCACGCGCGAATCAGCCCGGTCGCGCCGGCCGCGACTGTGTATCGCCCCTGATCGAGCGCGAACATCGCGATCTTGAAGCCTTCGCCCGGCTTCCCGAGCACGTTTTCGTCCGGCACCTCCATGTCGTCCATCTTGAAGTAGCCGGTGTTGCCCGCGAGAATGCCCCACTTCTCCTTCAGCGTGCCGCTCGAAAAGCCTGTGAACGCCCGCTCGACGATGAAGGCGGTGATACCCGACGGATCCTTCTGTTTCTTCTTCTCCAGATCGCTCCACCCGAACACCAGAAAGTGATCGGCGACATCCGCCAGCGAGATCCACATCTTCTCGCCGCTCAGATGATACCGATCCCCTTTCTTGATCGCGACGGTCTGCATCCCCCGCACGTCGCTGCCCGCGGCCGGCTCGGTCAGGCCGTACGTCGCGATCTTCTTGCCCTGCGCCTGCGGCACGAGATACTTCTGCTTCTGCGCGTCGGTGCCCCACGTGAGGAGCGAGAGACAGTTGAGGCCGGCGTGCACCGACATGATGACGCGGAGCGACGTATCGATGTACTCCAGCTCCTCGCTGATGATGCCGAGGCTGACGTAGTCCATCCCCGCGCCGCCGTATTCGGTCGGCACGGACGCCCCGAGCAGCCCCAGCTCCGCCATCTGCGGAAAGACAGCCCGGTCGAAGCGATGTTCCCGATCGAGATCGTGGATCTTCGGCGCGACCTCGCGCGCCCCCCACTCGCGCACCGACTGCTCGAGCAGGCGCTGTTCCTCTGTGAGATCGAAATCAAGCATGAAACCGTCCTTGGCGAAATAGGAAACGGATATTCTAACGGTTCTGGGGTTCCGCGGTTCCGTCGTTCCAAGCGTTCCAGGGTTCTGGTTCGGAACTCGGGAACCCGGAACTCCGGAGCTCCAGAAGCCCTCAGACCGTCAGCCTGAAGACGACGACGGGGGCTCCGCGGGAGAGTCCCAGGCGCTCGGCGGCGCTCGCGGACGGCGTGGCGAGCTCCAGATGATCCGTGCTGCCGAACAGCGCGCCGACGCCGTCGGCGGACAGCTCCGTGTAGGTCGCGACCAGGCGGCCGATGCGCTGGCCCGCCGCCTCGATCGCGATCGCGCCGCTCTGCCCCAGGCGCTCGACGGTCTTCCGATCGATGTTCGTGACGAGGTTGCCGAACCGATCCACGCGCAGCACGACGCCGCGCACGGTGTCGGCGCTCACCTCGGGGACCGGCACGTCGATCCGCAGCATGTCGGACAGGGGACGGCCGAGCGCCGAGAGCTGAATGCCCTTCCCGAGCCACGCCGCGGCCGGCGCGAAGCGATCCCGCCCCTCGAACGTGCGGCTGACCGTGGGCCGCGCGTAGCGGCGCTCGGTCAGCTCGACGATCTTCTTCGGCGGCGCCTCGCGCGCGACCAGCGTCAGCACGCCGTTGTCCGGCGCCACGAAGCGATACTCCCCCGAATCGACCGCGAGGCCGCGCCGGCCCGATCCGACGCCGGGATCGACGACCGCGACGAAGATCGTTCCCGGCGGAAAGAACTTGTACGATGCCGCCAGCTCCAGGGCGCCGGCGATCACGTCGTGCGGCGGGATCTCGTGCGTGATGTCGATTAGGGTCGCGTCGGGACAGATGCCGACGATCACTCCCTTCATCGTGCCCGCATAATGATCGGCGGAGCCGAAATCGGTCAGGAGCGCGATGACGGGACGCACGTCACGCTCGCTTCCTCAGCAGAATCTCGCGCGTGTTGCTCTTGAGCAGAAAGGATTCGGAGACGAACAGGCCGTCGAACATCTTGATGATGTCGCGGTTCTGCAGGACGAATTTCGGGCCGCCCGTCCCGGGGTGATGACGGTGGCGAAGCGACGACGCTTCCTCGATGATTTCGTACTTCGTGAAGGGCGATCGGTCGACGGCCTTCGTGCAGAAGAATCCCATCACCGCCCCGCCCGGACGCAGCACGCGCACGATCTGGCGGGCGAGGGCCTTCGCCGCCGCCGGTTCCAGGAAATCGAAGATGTCCCAGCACAGCACGCCGTCGACGACGGCGTCGGCCTGCGTGAATCGCTTTTCGAGCATCTCGGGCAGCGCATCGCGCGTGCGAGCGCGTGTATGCCGATCGATCTCGCTCGCGAGATCCTCGATGAAAAGCTTGCAGCCGAGCTGCTCGCCGAAAAAGGCGACGTTGGTGCCGATCACCGGCCCGAAGTCGATGAGCAGCGGCGCCTCCCGATGCGAGAGGGCGCCGACGAACTTCGACAGAGCCTTTGACGGGATGACGGAGTCGGGTCCTTTTGGCGCAGGCGCGTCCACGAAGGGACCGGGCTCATCGTCTGGCTTTCTGCCGCCGAATTTGAGGAGGTCGGAAAGCGCCACTCTAGAGTTCCGAGGTTCCAAGGTTCCAGGGGTTCCACGCGTTCGGCCGCTCCAAGTTCGGCGGTTCGGGTTTCACTGGTTCTGCGGCTCGGGAGCCCGAGCGCGGCACCTGAACCCCTGAACCGGGGAACCCAGGAACGATGGAACCCCGGAACCGGTGGACCCCTACCGCTGCCCCGCGCCGGCCGGCGCCGGGTGCGGCGGCGCCGAGGCCGTCGCGCTCGAGGACTGGGACGACGCGGCGGCGGACTTGGCCTCGCCCGGCTTGGCGCCCGCCCGCTGCATGTCGATGCTGCCCCGGAAGTGCGCGCCTTCGGCGATGGCCACGCGCGGCGCGGCGATGTCGCCGTCGATCGATCCGTTGTCGCGGAGGTCGACCTTCTCGGACGCCGTCACGTTGCCGCTGACCTCCCCGAGGATGATGACCGCCTTGGCGAAGACCTGCGCCTTGATCTTGCCGTTCGGCCCGATCGTCAGCACGTTCTGGCGCAGCTCGATCTTGCCTTCGACGTGCCCTTCGATCGTGAGATCCTCGCTGCCGGTCAGCTCACCCTTGATCACAACGGACTTGCCGATATTCACAGGCCCCTTCTCCATTCCGCGAGTTGAGTCGCTGGTTCGCACCGGTTCCTGCGCCGGCGAGGTATTGAAGGACTGGTTACTCTGAGGACTCTGAGTCGATCCCCCAGGGGCCGGCGTGCCGCCGGCCGGCGTCGGTCTTACCGCGTCGTCGCGTTTCCACATGGCGCACTCTCCACGTATCCGAAGGTTTGACCTCGCAGGGTGTCCTGATTCCGGTCGCTGGGCAGCAGGTCGAGTCAGTATACGCACGGGTCCGTGAGCCTGTCTAGTCCTTTCGCTGCTGAGATTTAGGGCGAAATGGTACAATCGGGTCCTTGCGTGCCTACTTCGACCACAACGCGACGACGCCGCCGGCCCCCGAGGTTGTCGAGGCGGTCGTGCGCGCGCTGCGGGACGATTTCGGGAACCCGTCGAGCGTGCACCACTTCGGACAGCGCGCCAAGGCCCTGCTCGACGAGGCGCGCACCGACGTCGCCGCGCTCATAGGCGCCGAGCCGGCTGAGATCGTCTTCACGAGCGGCGGCACGGAGGCCGACAATCTCGCGCTGCGCGGCGCGGCCGAGGCAATCGAGTCCGCGTCGAGCCGACGCCAGCTCATCGCCAGCAGCATCGAGCACGAGGCCGTGCTCAACACCGTGAAGGCGCTCGGCAGGCGCGGATGGACGGTGACGCTGCTGCCAGTCGACGCGACCGGCATCGTGACGCCCGGCTCGCTCGCCGCGGCCGTCACCGATCAGACGGCGCTGGTTTCTGTGATGCACGCCAACAACGAGATCGGCACGATTCAGCCGATTGCGGATCTGGCGGCCATCGCGCACGCGCACGGCGCGCTGTTCCATACGGATGCGGTGCAGTCGGCCGCGAAGATTCCGCTGAGCGTCGGAACGCTCGGGATCGATCTGCTCGCGATCTCCGCGCACAAGTTCAACGGCCCGAAGGGGGCCGGCGCGCTCTGGATCCGCCGCGGCACGCGGCTCGTGTCGACGATGACCGGCGGCAAGCACGAGCGGAGCCGGCGCGGCGGCACCGAAAACGTGCCGGGGATCGCGGGCATGGGCGTCGCGGCTCGCCTGGCGCGCACGAAGCTGGCGTCGGACGCCGTCCGCATCGCGTCGCTCCGCGATCGTCTGGAAACGGCGGTGCTGGCGCGCGTGCCGGGGGCGGCGGTGAACGGCGCGCTGACGCCGCGCGTCCCCAACACGACCAACATCAGCTTCGAGGGAATCGAGGCGGAGTCGCTGTTGATCGCGCTCGATCTCGAGGGCTTTGCGGTCTCGACGGGATCGGCCTGTTCCTCCGGCACGCTGGAGCCTTCCCACGTCCTGCGCGCCATGGGCCTGCCGACGCACCGGACGCAGAATTCCATCCGATTCAGTCTCGGGTACGGCAACGACGAGGCGCAGGTGGATGCGCTGGCCGCCAAGCTGCCCGTGGTTGTCGAGAAGCTTCGGTTGCTGGTCAGGAGGTAGTTGGTGAATTTGGCGCGCTGGTGAGTTGGTGAATTGAACTGATGTCTCGCATTGTCGTAGCCATGTCCGGCGGAGTGGACTCGTCGGTGGCGGCCGGGTTGCTGGCCCGTCAGGGCCACGACGTCATCGGCCTGTCGATGCAGCTCTACGATCATTCAGCAAGAGCAGAGAGCACGCAGTCGAACCGCGACGTCACCTTCGGCAGTTGCTGCACGCTCGACGATCTGCGCGACGCGCGGCGCGTCGCGGGCGCCATCGGCATTCCCCACTACATCGTGAATTTCGAGCGCCAGTTCCAGGAGCACGTCGTTTCGGATTTCGTGCGCGAGTACGCGGCCGGGCGGACGCCCATCCCCTGCGTGCACTGCAACGGCGATCTCAAGTTCGCGTCGCTCGTCGAGCGCGCGCAGGCGTTCGACGCCGAGGCGGTGGCGACCGGGCACTACGCGCAGGTCGAATTCGACGCGGCGACGCGGCGGTATCTGTTGAAGCGCGGCGCCGACGCGCGAAAGGACCAGTCGTACTTCCTCTTCACCCTGTCGCAGGCGCAGCTCGCGCGCGCGCGCTTCCCCGTCGGCGCGCTCGACAAGGCGGCGGTCCGCGAGGAAGCCCGGCGCCTCGGCCTGAGCGTCGCCGAGAAGCACGAGAGCCAGGAGATCTGCTTCGTCGCCTCGGGCGAGCATTCGGCGTTCGTGGGACGCCGCGCGGAAATGCCGTCGGGGATCATTCGCGACCGCGAGGGCCGCGTCCTCGGGCGCCACGATGGCGTGCACCGTTTCACGATCGGCCAGCGCAAGGGCCTCGGCCTGGCGGCGGGAATTCCGCTGTACGTCGTGGACATCGATGCCGCGTCGGCGTCGGTGACCGTCGGCCCGAAGGATGCCCTCGATCGCGACGCGCTGACGGCTTCGGGCGTGAACTGGATTAGCGGAGAGATCCCGGCCGGTCCGGTTCGCGCGTCCGCCCGCATCCGCTACCGGCACCGAGAGGCCCCTGCGACGGTGACGGCGTTGGACGTCGATCGTGCGCGCGTCGTCTTCGACGAGCCGCAGACCGCCGTCACGCCGGGACAGGCGGTCGTCTTCTATGACGGAGAGGTCGTGCTGGGCGGGGGCTGGATCGACTGACGGAGGAATTTGGAAATTTCCACATTTCTTTCATGCCATCACCTGGGCTTCGCCCAGGTGCTGCGGCAGCCCTTCCAGGTACTTTTCCGCATCGATCGCGGCCATGCAGCCGGATCCGGCCGCCGTCACCGCCTGGCGATAGACGTGATCCTGAACGTCGCCGCAGGCGAAGACGCCAGGGACGCTGGTCCTCGTCCCTGCGTGCGTGAGGATGTAGCCGTTCGGATCCGTGTCGACCTGTCCCTGGAAGAGCGCTGTGTTCGGCGTGTGGCCGATCGCGACGAAGACGCCATCGACCGGAATCTCTTTCGTCGCGTCCGTCAGGCGGTTTCGAAGCACCATCGAGGTGACTTCGCCCTTTCCCGTGTCCCGGATTTCCTCGACCTCCGCATTCCACTCGAAGGAGATCTTCTCGTTGGCGAACGCCTTGTCCTGCATGATCTTCGATGCGCGGAGCGTGTCGCGGCGATGGACGATCGTGACGTGCGAGGCGAACCGCGTCAGGAACACCGCCTCCTCCATCGCGGAATCCCCTCCGCCCACCACCGCGATGGGGCGGCCGCGGAAGAAATACCCATCGCATGTCGCGCACGTCGACACACCGTGGCCGATGAGCGCCCGCTCCGACGGCAGACCGAGCAGGCGCGCAGACGCGCCGGTGGCGATGATCAGCGACCGCGTCTGATACTCGGCGTCGGACGTCCTGACGATGTGCGGCCGCGCCGCCAGATCGACCTCGGTGACGTGTCCGCGGACGATCTCCGCGCCGAACCGCTCCGCCTGCGCGCGCATCTCGGCCATCAAATCCGGCCCCATGATCCCGTCCCGATATCCCGGCCAGTTCTCGACGAGCGTCGTCAGCATCAACTGCCCGCCCGCTTCGAGGCCTTCGACGATCAGGGGCTTCAGGTTGGCGCGCGCCGCATACAGGCCGGCGGTCAGGCCCGCCGGCCCCGAACCGATCACGATGACGTTCTTAAGCAACGTGTTTGTCGATGACTTTTTTCAGCGAGTCCTTGTCGGCCAGGCCGACCACCTGTTCGACCACCTGACCGCCCTTGAACAGAAGCAGCGTCGGAATGCCCCGGATGCTGAACTTGAAGGCCGTGTTCGGATTCTCGTCGACGTTCAGCTTGCCGACGACGAGCTTGCCATCGTAGTGCCCCGCGAGCTCCTCGACGGTGGGCGCCAGCCGGCGGCAGGGCCCGCACCATTCCGCCCAGAAATCAACGAGGACGGGCTTGCCGCCGGTGATCGTCTGGTCGAAGTTGCCGTCGGTGAACGTCTGAACCTTGTCGGATGCCATCAGTTTCCCCTCTATACACTTTGACATACTCCCGGGCTGAAACGTCCCAGGAGAAATCCCGTTTCATGGCGTCCCGCTGGATCGTCTTCCAGCGTTTCGGGTTGTGGAACGCGTCCAGCGCCCGCTCGACGGCGCCGAGAAGCGCCTCAGCCGTGTAGGCGGTGAACTTGAACCCGGTTCCCTTGCCCGCCGGATCGTCCACGTCGACGACCGTGTCCTCGAGGCCGCCCGTCGCCCGGACGATGGGCGGCGTGCCGTAGCGCTGGGAGTACATCTGGTTGAGCCCGCACGGCTCGTACCATGACGGCATCAGGAACATGTCCGCGCCACCTTCGATGAGATGCGCGAAGTGCTCGTCGAAGCCGATCCGGGCGGCCACGCGGTCGGGGTATTGGGAGGCGAGATGCCGCCAGAGATCCTCGCACCAGCTTTCGCCGCTGCCGAGCATCACCCAGGACGCATCGAATGCCATGAGCCGGTCGGCCGCTCCCGCGAGCAGGTCGCAGCCCTTTTGGGGCGTAAGTCGCGTGACGAGGCCAATCACCGGACGGGCGAGCGTCGCGGCGTCGCGAGGGATGCCCGCATACTCGAGCAGGGCGCGCTTGATGACGGCCTTTCGGCCGAGCGAACGCGAGTCGAAGTGCGCCGGCAGGTACTTGTCGGTCCGCGGATCCCACGCCTCGACGTCGATGCCGTTGAGAATGCCGATCAGATCCCGCGCCCGATCCGCCAGGATGCCGTTGAATCCGAAGCCGTACTCCGGCGTGAGGATCTCGCGCGCGTACGTCGGGCTCACCGTCGTGATCGTGTCGCTCGCGACGATGCCGCCCTTGAGCGAGCTGGCGCGGCCCCAGAACTCCAAGAACTGGGGCGTATATAGGTCGGGACCGAGGCCGATCGAGGAGAGCTCGCGCGGATCGAACAAACCCTGAAACGCGAGGTTATGGATGGTCAGGACCGTACGTGTCCCCGCGAAGAACTCATCGTCGCGGAGGATCGTACGCAGATAAACCGGCGCGAGCGCACCCTGCCAGTCATGCGCGTGCACGACCGACGGACGCCTGCCGCCGGCACCATTGAGTCGCGCGTATTCGAGCGCGGCGCGACACAGCACCGCGAACCGAAATGCGTTGTCGGAGTACTCGCCTCGCGCGTCGCCGTACAGGCCGTCGCGATCGTAAAGGTCCGGCGCATCGATCAGGATCGCCGTCACGCCTTCGCCGGCGGGCTGTTCGATCATGCGGACCGGATAACGCGCGGCGCCCATCGGCACGTCGGCCCGCCGCGTGCTGACGCCCTCGGACGGTAAGCCGCGATAGCGCGGCAGCACGATCGTGACGTGGTGCCCGAGGCGGGCGAGCGCCGCCGGAAGCGCGGCGCCGACGTCTGCCAGGCCGCCGGTCTTCGCAAACGGGCGCGCTTCCGAGATCACCATCAGCACGTCGAGCGGTTCGGGTGCCGTGGCGATCTCCCCGGTCGTCCGCGTCGTCGGGCGCTTTGCCATTACTCGCCTTCCCCGCGCCCTTTCGCCGGCGCGGCCTTCTCGAGGGCCCGCCCCCGCTGCGCTTCGGCGGCCGCCTCCGCCGGTCGGCCGAGACGGCTGTACAGGTCGGCGAGCACGTAATGCCCGAGCGGCGCGTACGGCGACTTCGGAGCGACTTCGAGGCCTTTCTGGGCGAGCTGGACCGCCTCGTCGAATCGACGTCCTTGATCCAGCAACAGCTTCGCCAGGTAGAAGTAGCCTTCGCCGAACTCCGGGTTGAGCTCGATCGCTTTCCGATACGCCGCTTCCTGATCGGCCGGGCGGCGCTGCGCTTCGTACAGATGGCCGAGGTTGAACGCGGCCTTGTAGTTGCTCGGATGGAGCTCCAGTTCTTTCCCGTACTCCGCCTGCGCGGCGGCAAGATCGCCGCGCTTCTCGGCGAGCAGCGCCAGGTTGAAATGCGCGAGGCGGACGTCCGGTTTCAGTTCGAGGGCTCGGCGAATCTCCCCTTCGGCGCCCGACAGATCGCCCTGATTCAGCGCGACGACGCCGAGCGCGTTTCGTGCCGCGGCCATCTTCGGCTCGAGCGCCAGCGCGCGCTGCAGCTCGGCGGTGGCGCCGGCGAACTCGCTTCGGTCGATCAGGATCTGCGCAATCTCGTAGTGCACCTGCGCGCTCTTTGGATCGAGCTCCAGGAATCGGCGAAAGCCCACGAGCGCATCGTCGTCGCGACCCAGCTTCCGGTACGCGTGCGCCAGGTTGACGACGGCTTCTTCGTCGTCGGCCTTGAGCGCGAGCGCGCGCTTGAAGTAGGCGACGGCCTGTTCGTCCCGGCCGAGCCGCGCGGACATGTTGCCGAGCGTGAACCACGCGTCGATCACTTTCGGATCTTCCTTGAGCACCTTGTCGAGCATGCTCATGGCGGCGGCGATCTGGTTTTCGTCCCGCGCCAGCTCCCGCGCTTCACCGATCTCGTTGAAGAGGTGCACCTTGTCCTTGGGATCGGACAGATTCGCGCGCGACCCCTCATCGCCGACGGTGGCAACGAACGACCCGACGTAGCCGAGCGCGGCGAGCCGCGCCTTCGCGTCGGGATCGATTTCGACGGCCTGTCCGCTGGCCGGGGCGGAAGACTTGAAGTGACGCTCCATGTCGGCGAGCCGCCCGAGCATTCGCTCGCCCAGCGCCCGGCGGTCGGCAAAGATGTTCTTCTGCTCGGCGGGATCGTCCTGCAGATCGTACAGCTCGGGACGCGGCGCCGCGATCAGCTTGTACCGTCCCTCGCGGAGCGCGCGCAGATCACTCCAGCCGAAATGATGGAGCGGATACACGGCCTCGGCGTAGGCCTCGAGGCCCAGATCGGCGCGCGCGCCCGTCATCAGCGGCGTCACGCTGGCACCGTCGATGACGCGGTCCGCGGGCTTCGGCACGCCCAGCAGATCGAGGACGGTGGGCATCACGTCCACCGAGCGGACGGGATCGTCGACGCGGCGGTGCCGCATCGCCGAAAATGGCGCCCGGATGATCAGCGGCACGTGCACGGTACTCTCATAAACGAAGAAGCCGTGACCGGCTTCTCCGTGATCCTTGAGGCTCTCGCCGTGATCGCCCATGACGACCACCACCGTTCGATCGAACAGATCGCGCTGGCGCAGAAAGGTCAGGAGGCGGCCGACCTGCGAGTCGGCAAACGAGATTTCCCCCTGATAAGGATCGTCGGGGTACAGGCTTTTGAAGGGCTCGGGCGGCGTGTACGGGGTGTGGGCGTCGTACAGGTGCACCCACGCGAAGAACCGCTCGTTGCGATGCTGCTCGATCCAGGGCAGCGCGCGATCGACCACCTCGTTGCCGGGGCGCTGGATGGCGCCCATCGCGAAGACTTTGTACTTGGAGAGATCGAAGTCGTCGAAATAAGTGTCGAAGCCCTGATTGATGCCCCACTTCGAATCGAGAACGTACGCCGCGATGAAGCCGCCGGTGGCAAATCCGCGCCCTTTCAGGGTCTCGGCGAGCGTCTGTTCCTTGTCGCTGAGGAAGTACCCGCCGTTGTCGCGGACGCCGTGTTCAGGCGGGAACCGGCCGGTGAAGAGCGTGGAGTGCGCGGGAAGCGTGAGCGGCGCGGCCGTGCTGGCGTGATCGAATACGACGGCGTCCTGGGCCAGCGCGTCCAGATTCGGCGTCCCCGCCCGCGAGCGGCCGTACGGCCCGAGCCGATCGGCGCGCGTGGTGTCCAGCGTGACGACGAGCAGATTCAGCGCGCCGCGATCGACGCCCCGCGGCAGCGTGCCGAAATCCGTGCCGGCGGAGATGATGCGCCGGGGCCGGAGGCGGTATACGGCTGCCGCCGTCCCCGCCACGGCGAGCGCGGCGAGGACGATCGAAATGAGCTGCTTCTTCCGCACGATTCAATGAATTGGATTCGTTCTTCTGGAGTACAGGCGCCGAACCCTGAATTGCGTGAACTCGTCTTGACTGCAAGCTAGTTTAACACTACAACTTAACGCCATCCGGTCTGCGGCCGTCACGCCGGGCACTGCGCTTGCTCGTGACGTCCGGCTAATCTTGGGTGTCGTTGGCCACGTTCTGCCACCGACAAGAGGAGGTCCATGTGAGACGGTTGATCAGCCGCACGGCGGCGTGCATCGCGAGCGTCAGTCTGGCGCTCGGCGCAGCCGCACTTCCGTGCACGGCGGGCGAGACTGCGAGTCCCAACGCGGGCGCGCGGCTGACCCGCTTGTCCCCCGCGAGCCGCGCCATGCTCCTGGCCGCCTCGCCGCGCGGCGGCGAAGGCGTCACGCTGCGTAGCAGCGCCGGCCGACTCCACACCGACGGCGACCAGCCCGCGGCCACGCCGAGCTCGCCGAGCTCGTTTTTCTCCAGCACGCGCGGCAAGGTCACGCTCGCATTGATGGGCGCTGGCGCCGGCTTCGCGATTTGGTCCGTCCACCACGATCGCGTTCCGGTCAAGTCGCCGGTTCGATAACTAAGGGAGGAATCGCACACATGCGAAGAATGATCAGGACGACTGCGGCGCTGCTGCTCGCGGCGTGCTTTGCGGTGCCCGCCCTGGGCCAGACCCTGACCGGCACGATCTCCGGGACGATCAAGGACCAGCAGGGCGCCGTGCTGCCGGGTGTCACCGTGACTCTGGTCGGCAAGCAGGGAAGCCGGACCGCCACCACCGACACCACGGGCACGTATCGGTTCCCGGGTCTCGAGCCCGGGCTCTACAGCGTCAGCGCCGACCTCACGGGTTTCGCGAAGGCGGCGCAAAACGACATCCAAATCTCCCCGGGCCGCGAGCTGAATATCGATCTGCAGATGAAGATCGGCGGCCTGGAGACGAACGTGACCGTCACCGGCGAGCGGCCCGTGGTCGACGTCAAGAGCAGCGCCACCGAGAACACGATCTCGCAGTCGCTCCTGTACAGCGCGCCGATTACGCGGACGGCCATCAACGTGATCAACTACGCGCCGGGCATCAACAACAGCTCGGCGTACGGCGCCGGAGCCGGTTCGGGGAATGCGCTGCTCATCGACGGGGTCGACACGCGCGATCCGGAAGGCGGCACGGCGTGGACGTTCTACAACTACAACATGGTCGAGGAATACCAGTTCCAAGGCCTCGGCGCGCCCGCGGAATATGGCGGCTACACCGGCGCGGTCGTGAACACCATCACCAAGTCCGGCGGCAACCGCTTCTCCGGATTGTTCGACTTCTTCGGCACGAACAAGAGCATGGGATCGAATAACGTGCCGTCAGCCGTCAAGTCGTCGAATCCGACGCTCGCCGATCCCGCCAAGACGACGAAGTACGCGGACATCACGACGCAGTTCGGCGGGCCGATCAAGCAGAACAAGCTGTTCTTCTTCGTCAGCGCGCAGCGCTTCCTGCTGCAGACCGATCCGAGCGGGCCCGTGACCAAGCGCCACGAAGTCAGCCCGCGCCTGAACGGCAAGATCACGTGGCAGCCGGACGCGAACAACCAGTTCACCGGTCACTTGCAGTACGACTCGTACAACATCGAGGGCCGCGGCTCCGGCCTGGCGACGACCGACGCGCTGACGGTCAAGGAAGACGCGCCGGAGTACGTCTGGCTCACGCAGTATCGGCACATCTTCAACTCGAATACGTTCGCCGAGGCGAAGTACACCGGCTGGTGGGGCTTCTACGATCTGAACCCGACCACCAACGTGCCGAGGCACTTCGACACCGCCACAGGACTGGCGACGGGTTCGTCAGGCTACTACTACTACGCCGACCGGACGCGCGACCAGGTCAATACGAGTCTCACCCACTATGCCGACAAGTTCGGCCGTCACGAGCTGAAGTTCGGCGCCGAGATCGAGCGAAGCTCGGTCCGGAATCGGTACGGCTATCCCGGCGGCAGCTACATCCTCGATTACGCCGGCGTGCCGTACTACGCCTACAGCTACAGCTACGACATCTCGGCGAAGAACAAGCGCGAGGCCGTGTTCGCGCAGGATTCGTGGCACGCGACGAGCCGCCTGACCGTCAACGCCGGCGTCCGCGGCGATATGATCCAGGGCAGCGGCAAGACCGGAGCCAATGTCTATTCGAGCAACAACTGGGCCCCGCGGCTCGGCTTTGCGCTCGATCTGGCAGGCGATAACCGCACGGTCGTCAAGGGATCGTACGGACGCTACTACGAAGGGGCGCAGGCCGTCATCTTCGAGCGGGCGCTTCCGGGGGTCAGCGACTACCTCAGTTACTCGATTACTCCCTCAGGACAGTTCGTGCTCGAAGACACGAAGCCGTTCGTGCCTTACAAGATTGCCAACAACATCAAGCACCCGGCGGTCGACGAGGCGACGGTCGGGTTCGAGCGCGCGCTGACCGGCACGATGCGCTTGTCGGTCACGGGCATCTGGCGCGAGAACAAGAACTTCGTCAACTCGGTCGCGACATCGGCCAGGTGGACGCCGGTCACGCTGAATACCGATCTCGGCGTTCCCCAGACCTTCTATCGCTGGGCCAATCCGGGGGCGTCCAATACGGACTACACCATCCAGAACGTCAAGGGGTTCCAGTATCTGGATCCGAACGGCGGCGTCCTCGCGACGGCCGACCCTCAGCGCAAATACCACGCGCTGATGATGGTGCTCAACAAACGCTTCCAGAGGCGCTGGCAGGCGCAGGCCTCGTATGTCTTTGCCAAGACATCCGGGAACGTCGACAACTCCAGCTCGGCGCAGACCGAAACCCGCCAGTTCGAGTCGCCCAACCTCGCGATCGTCAACGCGTCGGGGCCGGCGTCGTTCACGCCGAAGCACGAATTCAAGCTGCTGGGCGGATTCCAGATTCCCAAGATCGAGGCATCCGTCAACGCGTACTACGTCGCGACCAGTGGGTTGCCGTACGGCCGCATCCAGCAGTTCTCGAGCTCGGCGGTCAACACGTCCAGCGTGTCGTCGACGTATCGGCGGCTCCTGATTGCGCCGCGCGGCGCGTACTACCTGCCGACTCTCAAGGAGCTCGATCTGCGAATTGAGAAGAACTTCAACTTCGGATCGAACAAGTTCGGCATCTACAGCGACCTGTCGAATCTGTTCAACAGCGGAACCGTGACCAGCGTCGTCACGCGCCCGACTTCCGTGACGTTGACGAACGGCTCGACCTTCCCATTGCCGTTCGGAACGGCCGGCGCAATTATGGCGCCGCGGCAGATCCGCATCGGCGCGCGGTGGAGTTTCTAAGAAGGCGGAAGACGGAAGGCGGAAGGGGCGGTTCTTCGGAGCCGCCCTTTTCACGTACAATTCCCCGAAGTGGAAAAGCCGGAGAGGCCCGAAAAGCCGCAGCGCGCCGAGCCGCGGGAGATCGTCGAGCTGCGTCAGCTCAAGGAAGATCAGCCCGAGCTGACCGAAGCGGTGGACCTGCAGATCCAGTTGCTGCAGCTCCAGCGGCGGGTCCAGTCGCGGGTGCCGCTCCCGTCGATCAATCTCGACGCGGCGCATCTGGACAAGACGCTCGCCGCGGGCAAGCCGATCCTCGCCTTCGAGCAGGTCCCGATCGACTGGAGCGATCTGCGGTTTCTGGTGCGATCCACCGCCGACGCGATGCGCACCCACGAAGCGATCGAGCCGGAGGATCATCGACGGATTGAGGCGCTGTTGCGCGACGCCGAGCGGCTCGCCCCGGCCGTCAGGAACTGGTACGAAGCCGCGAGGCCCGTGCCGGCCGGCGGCCATGAAGTGGGTCCGGACATCGCCGGGCTCGAGCCGCTGCTCCTGCAGGCGATGCGTCCCTTCCTTTCCCGGTGCGCCGACGCCATCATGGCGCGCACGATCTTCAAGGGCTGGCCGCACGGCAACTGTCCGCTCTGCGGCGGCGAGCCGGATTTCTCGGTCATCACCCGCGCGGCCGAGCGGCTGCTGATTTGCTCGCGCTGCACCTCGCAGTGGCGCTTCGATCAGCTCGCCTGCCCGTTTTGCCTCAACACCGACCGCGCGCGCATCACGTCGTTCGCCACGCGCGACGGCCGGTATCGCCTGAACGGCTGCGATGTGTGCCAGCGCTATCTGAAGGCCTACGACGCGCGGCACGCTTCCCGGCAGGTCATGCCGGTCGTCGACGCCATCGCGACGCTGACGCTCGACGCAGCCGCCGTCCAGCGGGGATATAGGTAGGGCACTTACCAAAGACGGAAGGCGAAGACGGAAGGCGGAAGCTAGAAGGCAGAACCTGGAAGAACAAAAAGGCGGCCCGCAGGCCGCCCTTTTTCGTCTTCCGTCTTCCGTCTTCCGCGATCTCTAGTGGTCTTTTCCAACGAGCTCGGACGCCTTTGAATTCAGCCAGGAGAACAGGTGCCGCGTCTCCCAGAACCGGCCGTTGTTCGAATGCGCACCGAGGACGACGACGGCGATGGGGTTGCCCTGGGGGAGACGAAGCAGCGTGGCGAGGCAGTAGCCGGACTTCGAGATGAAGCCGGTCTTCGCGCCGAGCACGTCGACGTCGCCATCGCGCACCAGGTGGTTCGTGCTGTGGATCGGAATCATGCGCCGATTCGTCGTGACCGTGTACTCAGGCGTCCGCATGATGGACGAGATCCGCTCGTCGCTCGCGGCGAACGTGATCAGGTGCGACAGGTCGAAGGCCGACGACATGTTGTTCGGATTCAGGCCGGACGGATCCGCGAAGCTGGTGTTCTGGAGCCCGAGCTCGATCGCCTTTTCGTTCATCCGCTCGACGAACGGGGCCGTGCCGCCGTGCGACGAGCGGGCCAGCGCGCGGGCGGCGGCGTTGTCGGACGCGATGAGCAGCAGGTGCAGCAGCTCGCTCTCGGTGATGTGATCGCCGGCTTTCAGGTACGTGGTCGACGCGGCGAAGACGTCGCTGCGCTCGACCTTGACGTCGGCGTTCAGATCCGGATTGTCCTCGAGGAAGACGAGCGCGGTCATCACCTTCGTGATGCTGGCGATCGAGCGCTTGTCCTGCGAATTCTCCTCGTAGAGGACCTGACCGGTGACCGGATTGAACACGATCGCGGCGGCGGCGCGGATGTCGGGAATGGTCTGCCCGTTCGCGTCGGTCTTGAACCGCGGCGTCATCGCCTCCTGCAACTGCTGCAGGCTGCGCAGGCGGGCCGCTTCGCGGGCGCGCGCCGAGGCCCGGGCGCGGGCGAGATTGGCTTTGCGGGCGCGCGAGGCGCGGGCCGAGTAGGCCGTCGTCTTCGCCGTTTTGGTGGTCGCCGCGCGGTGGACGGACGGCTTGCGCTGCGCGGCCCCAGCCGGGACGGCTGCCGCGGGCACGCAGACGGCGACGCCGAGAAGCGTCGCAAAAACTCTTCCGGCCAACGCCGGGCGGATCAGGCGCACAAATCCTCCGTATGCGGCCAAGCGGTCGGCTGGGAGCAACCGGTTGGGAACTTTGTGGAACGTCCGCAGTGTAGCATAACCTCCAGCAGATGCAACCACTTATCGAGCTCAACCGGGCAAATTCCCAAATTCGTCAAAGGCCGTGATGTTCAAAAGTCGTTCCAGCGCGGCCATAAAGCCTCGATTGTGATATTTTCCCCCTCGACGCGTGCGGTTTCCGCGACGATGAATCATTCCGACGAAGAGTTCGCGGCCCTCAGAGCGACCATCCGCGAGCGTGGGACGGCGCGGATGATCCTCCTGCCGGTGACTTTTGGCCTCTGGGCCGGCGCGGCGATCGCGACCACGGCGGCCGTCGCGCTGCCGATCGCGGCGCTTCTGCCGCTGCTCGTCCTCGCCGCCGGATTCGAAGCGATCTACGCCCTCCATATCAACGTCGAACGGATCGGCCGTTACCTTCAGGTCTTCCACGAGCCGGACGGCGGCTGGGAACACGTCGCGATGACGTTCGGCCAGCGCTTTCCCGGCCGCGGACCGGACGCGCTGTTCAGCACGCTCTTCCTGGTCGCGACCGCGCTCAACTACCTCCCGGTCGCGCTCGGAGGCACCGTCCCCGAGCTCGTCGTCGCCGGACTCCTCCATTTGCTGCTCGCGTTCCACATCGGCACCGCGCGGAGTCGCGCGTCCAAGCAGCGCCAGCAGGATCTGGAACGGTTCGAGGCGATCAAGCAAGGGTAGGAATCCAGGGACGAAGTTACAGATCCGCGATCCAACCGATCGTTGTCAACAATCCAACAGATGGCGCGGCGTTGACATCTTGCGATGCGCACGCCGCCGAATTCGGAAGAAAACCGGGCAGGCTGATTGCGACCTCAGCGGTACAGAAGTTGCTGCCAAACTGTGCAGCTGCACCCGGAGGGGTCGCCATGATGAGTCTGGTTCGTCTGCTCGGCTTCACGACGCTCGCATGCGGATGCGTGACGGGCCGGTATCGCGAGATCGCGACGCATCGCGAAGTCACGTACGTCGAGGAGAAGGGCGACGCGTGCGTTCATCACGCGCACCGCCGGAATCACACCCTGGGCACGGCCCGACATGGCGCGCGGACGCCGATGGAGATCGCCCGCGCCAGCTAGTTTTCGGATCGACTGAGCGCACGCTGGTAACATCTCCGCATGCCCCTCGCGGGGAAGCCGCTCCGGCTTCCGAAGCCCCATACCCGGATAGACACCCCTCGCGGCACCCTTCGGTTCTATCTCGGCGACTGCCTCGAAGTGCTCCGTTCTCTTACGCCCGGGTCGATTTCTGTAATCGTCACGTCGCCACCCTACAACCTCGGTGTGCGGTATCGAAGCTACGACGACACCCTTCCCCGCGATCAATATCTCGAATGGACGGGCGCCTGGATCGCGGCGGCCGGACGGGCTCTGGATCCCGCAGGTTCGCTCTTTCTGAACGTGGGCGCCAAGCCCACCGACCCGTGGACGGCGCTGGATGTGGCGCAGGCCGCGCGACGGCATCTGCAACTGCAGAATACGATTCACTGGATCAAGTCGATCGCGATCGATCGCGACGCGGCGGGCGCGGCCGCGGGCCTGGGCAGGGACCTGAACGTCGGACACTACAAGCCAATCAACAGCGATCGCTTTTTGAACGACTGTCACGAGTTCGTGTTTCATTTCACGCCCGCCGGCAGGACCGCGCTCGATCGGCGCGCGATCGGGGTCCGCTACCAGGATGCCTCGAACATCAGCCGCTGGCGCGGCGCGGCGGACAATCGACGCTGCCGCGGCAACACGTGGTTCATTCCGTACGAGACGATCCAGAGTCGCGACAAGGACCGGCCGCACCCGGCGACATTCCCGCCTCGCGTGCCGGAGTACTGCGTCCGCCTCCACGGACTCGCGCGGACGAAGGTCCTGCTGGATCCGTTCCTCGGCCTCGGCAGCTCCGCGCTCGCCGCCGCGCAACTGGGCGTCGACTTCGTCGGCGTCGAGATCGACAGGCATTATCTCGCCGAAGCGATTGTCCGGGTGAAGCACGCGCTCTCCTAGATGATTCGCGATTGTGGATTCGCGATCGGAGATTCCGGATCGGCATCGTTGCGAACGATTTACAGTCGAAGCGCGACGCCGCCTGCTATAATCCCTGCGCCCTCAAACAGCAGAAATCCGGTTGACTAACCCTCGGCACGTTGGAGAAGCCCTGATGAAGTTACGGCTGAACAGAGCCACTCGACTGTTCCTGTCATTTATCTTTTTCGCACTCGTCGCGATGACGCCGGTCGTGACGCACGCGCAAGCGGCCACCACGGGCAGCATCGAAGGCATCGTCAGCGACGCGAGCGGCGGGGTTCTTCCCGGCGTCGCCGTCGTCGTCAAGAACATGGACACCAACGTCGCGCGCGATCTCGTCACCGACGAGGCCGGACGGTATCGCGCCACTGCCCTGCAGCCGGGCAGGTACGAGGTATCGGCGACGCTCGCGGGATTCCAGGCGGCGCCGATCGGCGGCATCGTCGTGCAGGTCGGCCAGACGGCGCCCGTCGACGTGAAGATGCATCCCGCCGGCGTGAGCGAGACGGTCGAAGTCAACGCGGAGGCGCCGCAGATCGACACGCGGCGCACCGACGTCGGCAACGTGATCGGACAGACGGCGATCCAGAACCTGCCGATCAACGGCCGCCGGTGGGAGAACTTCGTGCTCCTCAGCCCTGGCGTCACCAACGACGGCGGCTTCGGCCTCGTCAGCTACCGCGGCATCTCCGGGCTGTACAACAACAACAGCGTCGACGGCGTCGACAACAACCAAGCGTTCTTCTCCGAAGCCCGCGGCCGCACGCGCACGTCGTACAGCGTGAGCCAGGCCGCCATCCGCGAGTTTCAGGTCGGCATCAGCAATTTCTCGGCGGAGTTCGGCCGCGCCGCGGGCGGCAGCGTCAACGCGGTGACCAAGTCGGGCACGAACAACTACGCGGGTGAAGGATTCTATTATTTGCGCTCCGACAAGTTCGAGGCGCGCGACGCGTTCGCCATCAAGGCCGACTCGCTGGGCAACCCGATCGGCAAGCCGAAGGAGAAGCGCCAGCAATTCGGCTTCGCGGTCGGCGGCCCGGTCAAGCACAACAAGATCTTCTTCTTCGCGAACTACGACGGCCAGCGGCGGGACTTCCCCGTCACGGTCAACTTCCGGGACGACTTGCTGCTGAGCGGCACGGCACAGACGGCGTGCACGGCCCCTGGCTGCGCGGCGACGATCGCGTACTACCAGAGTCTGAAGGGCGTGTATCCGCGCTCGGGGACCAACGACGTCGGCTTCGGAAAGGTCGACTTCAATCTGAGCCAGAAGAACAACCTCTCTGTTCAATACAACATGCACCGGTGGAACTCGCCGAATGGCGTGCAGACGCCGCCGGTGATCACCGTCTCGCAGTCGGCCAACGGCACGGATATCGTGAAAACCGACTTCTTCGTCGCGTCGCTCAACACGATCCTCTCGCCAAGCTGGCTGAACGAAGCGCGCGTGCAGGTCGGCCGCGACTTCGAAGCGCAGACGCCGAACGCGCCCGGCGTACCGAGCACGTCCGTCAGCAACGGCCCGAGCTTCGGCATGCCGAACTTCCTGCCGCGCGCGAAGTTCCCCGACGAACGGCGGTACGAGTTCATCGACAACATCTCGCACTACATGGGCAGCCATGGCCTGAAGGCGGGCGTCGACATCAACTACGTGCAGGAAAACCTGATCAACCTGTTCTCCGGCGGCGGTGTGTACTCCTACGGGAACCTTCAGAGCATCGCCGCCGACTGCCCGGCGCTCGCAACGGGCTGCACGCCCCTGGTGCAGGGCGCCTTTACCGACGGCCGCCACTACAACAACAGCGGCTTCAGCCAGGCATTCGATCTCCGCGGCTCGCAGTTCCAGGGCGACGTCTACTTCCCCACGACCGACTACAACGCGTTCGTGCAGGACACGTGGAAGGTGAACAACCTGCTGACGCTGAATCTCGGCGTCCGGTATGAGTACCAGAAGCTCCCGCAGCCCGGACATGTCTCCGTGCGCGGCGTCGTCGAGAACGGCAACCCAGCCTATCCGGCGACGATGACGTTCAACCAGGACAAGAACAACTTCGGCCCTCGCATCGGCTTCACGTATGACTGGAAAGGCGAGCACCGGACGGTGTTCCGCGGGGGCTGGGGCATCTATTACGGGCGCACGAGCAACAGCCAGATCTCGAGCGCGCTGACGAACAACGCCGTGACGCTGGCGACCTATACGTTCTCGCCGGCGACCCCCGGCGCTCCGCAGTATCCGAACGTGCTGTCAGCGCCGCCGACCACATCCGGCTCGAAGCCGTCGATCAACTACCTGGCGCCAGACCTGCAGCGTCCACAGATTTACGAGGGCGAGCTGACGGTGGATCGCGCGCTGAGCGGCGACATTACGGTGAGCGCGTCGTATCTCTACAGCCGCGGCACGCACCTGCCGCTCTTCTACGATTCGAACCTGCCGGTGCCGACAGCCACGGTCACCTACGTGCTCGACGGCAACAACGTCGGCACCTATCCGTTCTACCGCGGCGCCCGGCCCGATCCGAACATCGGCGCCGCCATCGAGCTTCTCGACGTCGTGAAATCGCAGTACAACGCGATGGTGCTGCAGTTCAACAAGCGGTACAGCCACGGCTTGCTGTTCAACGCCAACTACACGCTCTCGAAGGCAACCGACACGGGCCAGAACTCGACGACGTTCTTCGGAGGCTTCCCGAACTCGTTCGACCCGAACAATCCGGATCTCGATAATGGCACCTCCGACTTCGATCGCCGTCACCGGCTCGTCACCAGCGCGCACTACGCGCCGGCGTACCTCTACGGCGTCCAGTTCGGCGTGATCGGAACATTCGAGAGCGGCCTGCCGATCTCGGGCACCATTTCGGCGCCCCCGGGCAACCCGCCGGCGGCCGCCGGCGCCGTCTCGGGCGGCACCAACGGTTCGGGCGGGTCGTTCCGCGCGCCGTTCGACGAGCGCAACGCGTTCCGGCAGCCGGGACGAAAGACGATCGACCTGCGCGTCTCAAAGGTGTTCAACATCGGCGGCACGCGCAAGATCGAAGCGCTCGCCGAGGCGTTCAACCTGTTCAACTGGACGAACTTCACCGCGGTGACCGCCGGGAAGTACACCGTGACCAGCTCGAGCTTCGACGCGACGACGAATCTGGTCACGATCAACCTCTCGCCGACCATTTCGCCGCTCACGGGTAAGCCGACGTTCCTGGTGCCGACTGCCGCCAGCAACACCCTCTTCGGGGCGCGCGACGCGCAGATCGGGTTGAGATTCATCTGGTAAGCCTTTGGGCTTAGGACCGCTCCCCGCTCGGCCGAGGGCCGTCCGGGCGGGGTACAATCTCAATCGTGGTCTGGTTCTACAAGCGACACGACGGCGCCCTTCGGATCGAAACGCGCTTCGACGCCGTCACGAATGAGTACGTCCTCGACGTCGCGTGGCCGGGTCGGCCGACGGAGACGGAGCGGTTCATCGACGCCGAGCAGTTCCGACTGCGTACCATCGCGCTCGAGCAGCAGCTCGACGCCGACAACTGGACGCAGGTCGGCGGCCCCGACATCCTCCCTCACGGGTGGCGCGGAGACTTCCTCCACTAACGCTTATTTCGTGGCTTTGACGGCGGGCGGCGGCTTCAGCGTGTACGACGTCTTGTACTGGAGATCGTACTTGCCCGGCTTGTTGACCTTGATCGCGATCATCCGCCTTTTCTTCAGCGGGTCCGGATTGTTCGAGTAGTAGCCGACGACGTAGTAGTCGCTCGTCTCGGAGTCGATCCGTTTGATTGCCTTCTCGAAGTCGTTCTGGTTGACGACCGCGTAGCCGCCGGTCAGCTCGGCGATGACCCGCAGGCTGTTCTGCGTCTCGCGGATGTGATCCTGCCAGTCCTGCGTGTCGAGCTTCGTCTCGTCCAGATCCGGCCCGCCGACGAGGCCGCGCGGGTCGATCGTGTAGAAGGTCGTGTTGGCGCGGTTGGCTTCGCGCGTCAGCTCGGAGAGCTCGGCGGCGAGATCCGCGGCGGCGAATTCATTGCCGCCCTTCGAGAACGGATTCGTGTCGGACGACTGGCTGCTGTCGCAGTTGCTCGAGTCGCCGCCGCTGCTCGAATTGCAGTTGCCGCCCATCATCTGCGAATAGCGATCGTTGGCCTCCTTGGCGCGCGACTTCGAGAACGGATCGAAATCGTAGCCGTCGCTCACGTAGATGAAGGCCTTGCGGCGGTTGTGCACCTGCTCCAGCGTCTTCAGGATGTCGTAGGCGGTCGAAAACGCGACGTGCGCGCGATAGCGCACTTCCGGCGGCCCCTGCGAGCCGTCGGGCGTCTCGATGATCTCCTCCGGCTTCAGCCCGGCGCCCGAGATCTTGTTGATCGCCTCGTCGAGCCGCTTGCGATCGTAGGTCATGTCGATCGCAATCGAGGACGGACCCGTCGACACAATCCCGAACATGTCGCCGTCGTGCACCAGCTCTTTCGAGATCTTCCTGAAGATCTCGCGAATCCGCCCGGTGTTCCGGAAGTCCATGTGGAGATCGTCCACGAAGATCAGGAACATGCGCCCGGACGCGTCGTTGGTGGGGCGCGGCGGCGGCAGCAGGATGCCTTCCTGCGCCGGCGGCGGCGGCGCTGCCACGTCGCTCAGCACGCGTCCGCCGTGCGTGAGCACGAACGTGATGACGTCCTGCTTGACGCCGTCCTCGTAGACGTCGAAGTCGGCCTTCCCCAGGTTCGAGAGGAACTGTCCCTGCTCGTCGCGCACGACGACCGACGTCGTGACGAGATCGACGCTGCGGCGGATGACTTCCCGCTGCGGCTGCTGCTGCGGCGTGAGCACGCCTTCGGGCGGCTTCTGCGCGGGCGGCTTCTGATCCGGCTTCTGGCCCTGCGCGCCGAGGGTCGCGCCGGCGATGAGGAGAGCTACCGCCACCGGAAACGTGCGTTGCATCATGTGAATTATAACCGCGCCGGCTACCGCCGCGATCGCCGCCGCGGATGCCGGCCGACTACCGCGCGGAGCTCCTCGAAGACGACCTCGTACTGTTCGAGCGCCTGAGACACCTCATCCGCCGTGACCCACGCATCGGGATTTAGACGCTCGGCCTTGAGTTTCAGCTCTTCCCGCGCCGCCTCATCCATCGGGCGCTCGGCAATCCGCGCAAGCACTTCCGCATACCGCGCTCGCAGGCGCCCCAGGCCCTCCGAGCCAATTCGCGCGTACCTGGGTTCCACGGGTTCAATGGGTTCAACGGGTTCAACGGGTTCCGGTTCGCTGGATCCGAGCGATTCAGCCCGTGTCCGAGACTCACGCGTTTCCGTGGGTTCCCCGTCATCGGTGGACCGTTCCATCTGTTCCACGTGGTCCGTGGCCCGTCCCCGGCGTTCCGCGTGTTCCGTGGCCCGTTCCATTCGGTCCGCGTGTTCCGTGTAGTCCGTGGCCCGTTCCTGGTGTTCCGCGTGTTCCGGGTAGTCCGTGGCCCGTTCCCGGTGTCCCGCGTGTTCCGGGTGGTCCGTGGCCCGTTGCCTCGGTTCCGAGTGGTCCGTGGCACGGTCGCGGCGGTCCTCCCGCCGGCCGGCCTCGCGGGAGACGCCGGATCGGCGGCCGTGGCCCTGTCCGGCGTCCGCAGACGGCGATTTCAGGATGCGCGTCCAGTCGAACTGGACGTCCGGATTGTGCTGCTCGAGCAGCCGTATCGCCTCTTCGTCGATCGGCGCGCGGCCGACGCGCACGCCGGGCGGCGTGCGGAAGAAATACAGCAGCCGCTGCCCTTTCCCGCGGCGCCGTCCGCCGACATGGAGGAGTGCGGTCGTCTCGTACCCCCGTTTGTCGCGGATGAATCGCAGGTGCGGCAGAACCTATTTCCTCTTTTGAGTACGCTCGGGGCGGGCGCTCTTCTTCGCGCGGGCGGCCTTGCGCGCGGGAGCCGCCGGCCGCGGCCGCTTGCGCGGCTCCGGCTTGGCCGACCGCTCCGGCTGCGCGCGCGGCGCCGGGCTGCGCTGACTGTTGCTGCGATACGCGAGCGTGAACCGCGTCTGGTCCGCGATCGTGTGGAAGCTCCACACTTCGGCGACGTCGACCTGGTTTTCCACGCACAGCCGCCGCGCCATGTCGACGGCTGCGGCCGGCACATACAGATAGAACGGCACCTTGGCGCGGCCGAAGTGTGCCCACTGCGCCATCGCTTCGAGATGATTCACCGACTCGCTGGTCTCGACCTCGACGATCCCTTCCAGTCGATGGGCCTTCTCCGGCGACATGAGCACCAGATCCGGGAACATCTGTCCTACGCCGATGCGAACGCCCGCGACCTGCTCGTCTCCGACGTTCGCGGCCACCTCGTGCTTGCGCTTGAGCTTTGCCTGCAGAAGGCGGATCACGCGGTCGTGCTCGAGCTGCTCTCGAACCGGCCGCACCAGAATAGGACTCACGAAACCTCCGGGGAACCCGCAATCGTAGCGCAGGTCAACCGCGCGTGTATAGGGTTTCGTCGTTTGCCCGACCTCGACAGCTTGACGCGGAACTCGTTTGGCTTCAGAATGATGCGGTGATTGCCGCGGCCGAGAGCCCTCCTGCCGGTTCTGCGACCAAAACGATCCTGATTGTAGACGACGACCGGTCGGTCGCCGAGACCTTCGCGCGGATGCTCAAGCTCGAGGGTTTCGACGTTGCGACGGCTATCAACGCGGAAGCCGGACTCGACCTTGCCGACACCGTCCATCCAGACGCGATCATCCTGGACATGCGCATGCCCATCACGAACGGGCTGCAGTTTCTGCGCATGATCCGATCGAAGCCCCACCTCCTCGAAGTGCCGGTCGCCATCGTCACCGGCGATTACTTCCTGGCGGATCCGATCACGCAGGAGCTGAAGTCCCTCGGCGCCTCCATCCGGTTCAAGCCGCTGTGGCTCGAGGATCTCATCGCGCTCGCGAAGACCCTCGTCGCCAAGTGAACGATCGCTTCCTTCGCGCCTGCCGCCGCGAACCCGTCGACGTCACGCCCGTCTGGTTCATGCGCCAGGCGGGCCGCTACATGTCGGACTATCGCGCGCTTCGGGAGAAGTACTCGCTGCTCGACATCTGTCGGGAACCGGAGCTGGCGGTCGCGGTCACGCTCCAGCCCGTCGATGCCATCGAGGTCGATGCCGCGATCCTGTTCTCGGATCTGCTCCTGCCCTTCACGCCGATGGGGCTCGATTTCGATTTTCAGAAGGGCGAGGGACCCTGCGTCGAGCATCCGATCCGGTCCGTCGCCGACGTCGAGCGCGTGCGCGCATTCGAGCCGCGCGAGGCGCTCGGCCATGTCCTGACGACAATCCGGCTGCTCCGCCGCGAGCTGCAGGACAAAGTGCCCCTCATCGGCTTCGGCGGCGCGCCGTTCACGATGGCGTCGTACGCGATCGAAGGCGGTCCCTCGACGTCGTACGCGCGGACGAAAGCCTTCATGTACGCGCAACCGGCCGCCTGGCACACGCTGTGCGGCCGTTTCGCGTCGGTCATGGCGGCGTATCTTCGCGCGCAGATCGAAGCAGGCGCGCAGGCGGTCCAGGTGTTCGACTCGTGGGCGGGGCAGCTCTCGCGCGCCGACTATCGCGAGTTCGCCTTCCCGCACACCAAGCACATCTTCGATGCGCTCGCCGGCACGGGAGTACCGACGCTCCATTTCGGCGTAGGGACGACCGCGCTTCTGCCGGACATGAGGGCGGCCGGCGGCGACGTGATCGGCGTCGACTGGCGCCTGCCGCTCGATCAGGCGTGGGACGCGATCGGCCGCGACCGCGGCATCCAGGGCAATCTCGATCCGACGAGACTGCTGGCGCCGATCGATCGCCTGCTCGCCGGCGCCGACGATGTGCTGCGCCGCGCGGGCGGACGGCCGGGCCACATCTTCAACCTCGGCCACGGCGTGCTTCCGAACACGAGCCTCGACTCCGTCCAGGCGCTCGCGCGACACGTACATGCGTGGAGGGCATGGTCGACGCCCTGATTGTCGGCGCCGGCATCACGGGCCTGACGGCGGCGTACGAGCTGCATCGGCGCGGCATCCGACCGGTCGTTTTCGAAGCCGGCCCGCGTCCGGGCGGACTGATCCTCACCACACACGTCGACGGCTGCACGATCGAGGCGGGACCCGATTCGATCCTCGCGTCCAAACCGGCGGCGATGGAGCTCGTGCGCGCGCTGGGGCTCGAGACGCAGGTGCAGCAGGTCCGGACGCCGGGCGCCTTCGTGCTCCGGGGCGACCGGCTGTTTCGTCTGCCATCGCCGTCGCTGCTCGGCATTCCGCAGACGTGGCGCGCGCTGGCGGGCTACGATCTCCTGCCGTGGCGCGCGCGAGCCCGCATGGCGCTCGAGCCGTTCGTGCCCCGACCGGGGTCTGACCCCGATGGCACAACCCTTGTGCCACACGATGTAGTTTCTGACACGCGGCCTGTGGAAAATGACGAATCGGTCGCGTCCTTCTTCCGCCGGCGCTTCGGCGCGGCCACCGTCGATCTCATCGCGCAACCGCTGCTCGGCGGCATCCATGCGGGCGACATCGAACAGTTGTCGATGGCGTCCCTCTTTCCGAGGCTGCTCGAGATCGAGCGTACCCACGGAAGCATTCTGCGCGCGCCGCGCGAGACCACCGGAGGACGGCCGGCATTCGCCTCGCTGGCGGACGGGATGGGGACGCTCGTACGCGCGCTCGAGGCACGTCTGCCGCCGGGCACGATCCGCTACGACGCGCCGGTCGAGGCGATCGAGGCCCGCGCTCGTGGCTTCCGCCTTCAGACGGAAGAATCACCCATCATCATCATTGCGGCGCCGGCGCATGCGGCGGCGGCCCTGCTGCGTCCGCTGGACGCGCGCGCGGCGGATCTGTGCGCGCGGGTGCCCTACGTGTCCACGGCCAGCGTGGCGCTCGCCTTCCCGCGCGCGGCGGTCCGCCATCCCCTGCGCGGAACGGGCTTCGTCGTGGCGCGCCGCCACAGCGCCGTGCGGATCACCGCATGCACGTGGGTCTCGTCGAAGTGGGAGGGGCGCGCGCCTGACGACACGGCGCTCCTTCGCGCGTTCATCGGCGGCGCACACGATCCCGACGCCGTGTCGCTCGACGACGACGAGCTGGTCGCCATCGTGCGGCGCGATCTCGACCGCGTGATGGGCCTGGCGGCGGAGCCGTCGCTCGCGCGGGTTCATCGCTGGCGCCGCGCCGGCGCGCAGCACATCGTCGGCCACCTGTCGCGCGTCGCGGAGATCGAGCGGCGCCTGACCGGCCGCGGGATCTTCGTCGCCGGCAGTGGATTCCGATCCGTCGGGATTCCCGATTGCATCGCCGACGCGCGGCGTGTTGCAATTGAGGCTGTCGAGTTCCTTCACAGGAGTTCAGGAGATCAGGAGCATTCTTTCGTGTGAAAAAAAAGAACTCCTGATCTCTTGATCTCCTGCAAAAGATTTTTGGAGCAGCCGCGAATGAGAAAAACCGGAATCCTCGCCGCGCTGGCGCTGCTGCTGGTGGCACCGGCCCGCGCGCAGCAGCAACCCGATCTGGACAAGATCCTCGCCGACATCCGAGCGAAGGACAAAGGACAGTTGGCGATCTCGGAAGAGGACGGCCGTTTCCTACGGCTCCTGATTGCCGCGAGCGGACGCAAGCGCGCGCTGGAGATCGGCGGCGCCAGCGGCTACAGCGCCATCTGGATGGCGCAGGGGCTGCGCCAGACGGGCGGCAAGCTCGTGTCGATTGAGTACGATCCCGTCCGCGCGCGCGAGCTGGCCGACAATATCCGGCGGGCCGGGCTGGCCGACGTGGTCCAGGTCGTCGCCGGCGACGCCTTCGCCGAGATCCCGAAGCTGCCGGGAACGTTCGACTTCGTGTTCCTGGACGCCTGGAAGCGCGATTACAAGAAATTCCTCGATCTGGTATTTCCGCGCCTCGACAAAGGCGGCGTGTTCACCGCGCACAATGTGGTGAACAAGAAGGGCGAGATGGGAGACTTCCTCGACGCGATCCATCGCAATCCGGCGTTCTGGACTGCGATCGTCGCGCCGGCGAGCGAAGGCATTTCGCTCTCGTACAAGAGATGAGCTAATCTTCCGCGGCGACAGGCTGCGCGGCGACCTTGGCTTTCACCGTCCGCTTCTTGCGCGGCTTGCCCGAGCGGAGGCCGGCGGGCACGGGCTCGTCGCTCGGCTCCAGCTTCGACATGCTCGTGAGGAATTTCTTGACGCCATGCTCGTCGAACTGGACGCGCGTGTAGGCGTCCTCGACGGCGATGACCGATCCCAGACCGTAGGTCGGCTCGACCACGCGCGCCCCGACCTCGAAACGCTTCATCGTAGCGGTTCCTTTCGACCGGCGGCGTCCGACCCGTCGACCGGCTCAGGATTGTCCCGAGCCCGATCGGGGGACGGCCGTCCCGTACGGACGGGCTCGCCACCGCAAATTATAGACTATCAAAGTCTTATGGCCCCGGTCAAATCCGGGTTGTCTCACTTCCCACTCGCCCACGCATATGATTATCGGATATGGCGCGTCCCGTTCACGTGATCGGTGTGCCGCTGGATCTCGGCGGGAATCGGCGCGGTGTGGACATGGGACCGTCCGCACTCCGGATCGCCGGTCTCGGCGAGCGGCTGGCGGCGCTCGGCATTCAGGTCGTCGACGCCGGAGATCTCGTCGCGCCGATCCCCGAGACGAAATCGTTCGGCGATCCCGCCAAGAAGTACATCCGCGAGATCGCGCGGGTCTGCGACCGCCTCTACAAGACGTCGCTCGGCGTCCTCGAGAAGGGCGGTCTTCCGCTCGTGCTGGGCGGCGATCACTCGCTCGCCGCGGGCTCGGTCGCGGCGACCGCGGATTTCCTCCGACGCGACAATCGGGCGCTCGGGCTGATCTGGGTCGACGCGCACGGCGACATGAACACGCCGGCCAGCTCCGGCAGCGGGAACGTCCACGGCATGCCGCTGGCGGCCCTGCTCGGCCCCGAGCCGGCGGAACTCTCGCGCATCGGCGGCTTCTCGCCGAAGGTGACGCCCGAGCGGACCGTCCTCATCGGGATTCGCAACCTCGACGAGCAGGAAAAGCAGCGGATCCGCGAATCCGGCGTGCGGGTGTTCACGATGAAGGAGATCGATCGCGCCGGCATCGCGTCGGTGGTCGAGCAGGCGATCGCGATCGCCGGGACGGGCACCGGCGGCATCCACGTCTCCTTCGATCTCGACGTGTGCGATCCGTCGATCGCGCCGGGCGTCGGCACCCCCGTCAAGGGCGGCCTCGACTACCGGGAAGCGCACATGGTGATGGAGATCGTGGCCGACTCCGGCCTCCTGACAGGCCTCGACATCGTCGAAGCCAACCCGGTCCTCGACGATCGCAACATGACGGCGATCCTCGGCGCGGAGCTGGCATCCTCGGCGCTCGGCCAGAAAATCATTTGAAGAATTTGGAAATTTGGAAATCGGGAAGCGCGCGTCACGGGTGACCGGACGGGGCGGGACGAGCGTGCTACGATCGCAGGCTGCACGATGACCCGGTAGCTCAGTGGTAGAGCATGTGACTTTTAATCACAGGGTCGTGGGTTCGATCCCCACCCGGGTCATTTCTTGGCACTCGCGGTCGGCGCTCCGCGCCGACGTCGCTCCGCCGCTCGCTTAAGCGCCCTCCACTGCGCTCGCGCTTCGTCGCTCGCTCCGTTGCCGGCGCGACGTCTTGGCACTCGCGGGCGGCGCTCCGCGCCGACGTCGCTCCGCCGCTCCGCGAATCCGCGTGCAGGCGCAGACTACAGAACCCGCGAACCTCGGCCATCGGATATCGGGCATCGGGGATCGGGCACTACCCATTCAGCACGGTTTTTGCTCCCTCCACGTCGGAGGTTGAGTTCATGCCACCACGTGGAGTGAAAGGCGCGAAGAACAAGCGGATGTACGAAAAGATCAAGAAGTCCGCGAAGAGCCGCGGCAGGAGCACCAAGGTCGCCAAGCGCATCGCCGCCGCGACGGTCAACAAGCAGCGCGCGAAGAACAAGCGGAAGCGCGCCGCCAAGAAACGCTAGCGGCCGGTCAGCGCGTTCGCTTAGGAGGAACGGCAGAGTCTGACGGCCGGCTTCGCCGCCGTCATACTTTACTTTCATCTGAATTTCGTCGGTCCCGACGGTACCCGTGTATTCGCCTCGGGTCGTGCCGACTCGAAACGCGATCGCCGATCCCCTGATTGTCCCGTCGACGATGGGATACTCGTCGTCCAGCGCGTACGCGGTCCCTGTCAGCGCCGCTCCGTCGGTGTGCAGAACGAATCGGGACGCGGACCTGACGATTCGCCCCGCTCGAACCCGCGTTGCTGAGCGACATGGATCGCCCGAACAACGGCGAGGCGAGATTTCCAACGGGCGCCGCGAGATTCACACGGTTCAGGAGATTCCCCGCGACGAGATCGACGCGGATCGTGTCGTGCTGACGCACGACAAACGGCTTGGGCACACGCAGATTGACGACGCACTGCGCGGGCCCCGTTCCAAAGTTGCGTCCGACGGTGATGTCGAACGGACGACCCGTCGCGGCCACGACGGATGGGATGACGCGAAAGCCTGGCCCCTCGAACTGGAAGAACATCGTGACCCGCTGACGGACGTCGAAGGCGGCCCGGCCGTAATCCGCGCGCAGGTCGAGCGCGCTGGATGGAAAGCTGGTCGCGCCGTTCGAGTCCGCCCGCGCCGACCGCCGCGGTCGACGCCTTGCGAGGACGCGATCATGAACGATCGCGTCGGCGGGCTGCTCGTCACCATCGATCTGCCGATCGCATGACACAATAGCGGTGGAGCGAATCCGACCGCATGCTGCCCGTCCTGTTTCGCATCGGCTCACTCGAGATCACCAGCTTCGGCGCCATGGTCGCGCTTGGCGCCCTCGTCGGGCTGTGGGTGTTTCGCCGCGAGCTCTCGCGCGCGGGATTGCCCGACGCCGCCCTCGACGCCGCCGTCTACGGTCTGGTCGGCGGTCTGCTCGGCGCCAAGCTGCTCTACGTCTTCGAGCATCTCGAGGACGGATCGTTCCTGTCGCTCTTCCTCGATCGAGGCGGCATGAGCTGGTTCGGCGGATTCGTGGGCGGGCTGCTTGCCGGCTTTCTCACGATTCGCGTGAAACGGTGGCCGCTGGTGCCGATCCTCGCGGCCGCCGCTCCGGCGCTTGCGATCGGGCAGATGATCGGCCGGATCGGGTGCTTCCTCGTCGGCGATGACTACGGGCGCCCGACGTCGCTTCCCTGGGGCGTGGCTTTCCCGCGCGGCCTTCCGCCCACGATCGATCGCGTCCACCCGACGCAGATCTACGAGGCCATCTTCCTCGCCGTCCTCGCATGGGTGTTGATACGCTGGCGCCGGAAAGGCGTCTCGGATCGCGTAGTCCTCGGACGCTATCTCCTGCTCGCCGGCGCGTTCCGGTTCGCGCTGGAATTCGTCCGTGTCAACACGCGCGTCCTGGGTCCGCTGACGGTCGCGCACCTGTTCTCGCTCCTGGTCGCGGCGCTGGGCGGCGTCCTGCTCCTTCGACCCAAGCCTTCGTAGCAGCGCACCCTTGTGTTACATTGGCGCGGGCCAATCAACCGACTCCATGGCGACGTGTCCGCACTGCAAGGGCCACCTTACAGAAGGGCATCGCTGTCCCCCTCGGACCCGGCTCGTCGCGGTGGAGATCGTTGCGAGCGGTCTGGCGGGGGGACTGGCGGCGCTCTTCCTCCTCGCCGCGTTCGATCCGCGCGGCCAGGCTACCGACATGGACCTGGTCAGCTTCATCGTGGGCGCGCTGGTCGGCGTCGGCATCAATCGGCTGCTCCGAAGCTGATCATTCCGGCAGCGTTTTTGCTCACGGTCGCCTCCAAACCCGATAGGGGGCCGCGCGATGTCCGAATTGCAGACAGCTACGGCGGAATTACTTCCTACCTCGTCCGCAGCATCCATCGCGCTGCCGCTCGTGCTCCTCGCAGACGCCGACTGCTCGTCGCGCGCCCGGCGCCGGGAACAACTGGAGGATCGGGGCTTCCGCGTCGCTCTCGCGCGCACCGCATTCGAGGCGATCGTCAAGGCCTCCTGTCACCTGCCCGATCTGATTCTCATCGACGCCTCGCTCGGAGAAGGCATGCACGAGGCAACGGAATTGTTATCGACGTGTCCCGCGACGAAGCACATTCCGATCGTCCGGCTCCGCGGCGGTCGCAGACTTCCGACGCGCGTGCTCGGCGCCGCGCGCGCATAAGGCCGGGCCGAGCCCATCCATAATTCACTCGGATGCTGTAGAGTCCAAGCTCTATGAAGCATCTGCTCCTCGTCGCCGCGGTCGCGCCGGGCCTCCTCGCACTCGAACTGCCGACGCAGGGGTCGGTCAAGCCGATCAAAATCGCGGAAGTGCCCGGCTATTGTGAGGGAGTGGTCTTCGATCGGGCTGGGCTCGCTTACATCTCGGACACCCAGCACGGCACCATCTACACGGTTACCGCGGATGGGAGGACGTCGCTCTGGGCGACGACCGTGGCGCCAAACGGACACAAGATCCTCGCGGACGGGACGCATCTGGTCTGCGACAAAGGCGCCGTCCTGCACCTCGATGCCGCGGGAAAGCGGCTCGCCGACGCCTCGTCCTCCTGCGACGGCAAGCCGCTCCGCGCGCCCAACGACCTCACGATCGACCCGAAGGGCGGCTTCTATTTCACCGATCCGGGCGGCTCCGACGTGAAGAACCCGATCGGCACCGTCCACTACGTGGATCCACAGGGACAGACGCACCGCGTCGCTGACGGCCTCGCCTTCCCGAACGGCATCGTCCTGCGGCCCGACGGAAAGACGCTGCTGGTCGGCGAAAGCGGTTACAACCGGATCCTGTCGTTCGACGTCGCGGCGCCCGGCAGGCTCGGCCCGCAGAAGGTCTTCGCGACGCTTCCGTCGAAGCAGGGCGACCAGATCGACAACGCCCCCGACGGAATGGCGCTGGACGAGGACGGCGATCTGTTCGTCGCGCATTACGGGATGCACACGGTGCAGGTCCTCAGTCCGACAGGCCGGCTGCTCCGCAGCTATCCGGGCGGAAACCTGACGACGAGCAATGTGGCATTCGCCGGTCCGGACATGGACCAGCTGTACATCACCGGCGCACTGGCGGATGAGAAAACGAGCAAAGGCGCGCTCTGGCGCCTGGACCTGAAAGGCGTGCGGGGGCTCAGGCTGTTAAACCGATAACGACATCCGACATCCGACACCCGACACCCGACACCCGACACCCGACTGTTTACGCTTAACTGTTTACCGTCAACAGCTCTTCGTAAGTCCCCTTGAAGTCCGTGATCCGGCCCGGCTCGAGCTGCCAGACGCGGGTCCCGACCTCTTCGATCAGATCCTGATCGTGGGTGACGAGCAGGATCGTCCCCTCGAACTTCTGCAGCGCGATGTTCAGGGCGTTGATCGCCTCGAGATCGAGATGGTTGGTCGGCTCGTCGAGGACGAGGACGTTCGGCTTCTGCAGCATGATCCGGCAGAACAGCAGACGCGCCGTCTCGCCGCCCGACAGCGCCTCGGTCGGCTTCAGTCCCTCTTCCCCGCTGAACAGCATCTGCCCGAGCAGCCCGTGGATGTCCTGGCGGGCGGCGTCGGGATCGAACTGATGCAGCCACTCGACGGCCGTCATCCCCTTCTGAATCAGACCCGTCGCGTCCTGCGGGAAGTAGCCGACCGACGCTTCGTGACCCCACCGCAGCGCGCCCTCGTCGATGTCTGAGGGCGAGGGCGGCAGGCCCGGCGCGTCCGACAGCAGCGCCTTCAGCAGGGTCGTCTTGCCGACGCCGTTTCGACCGACGATCACGATCTTCTCGCCGCGGTTCACGATGGCGTCGAAGCCGTCGATCACGCGGTTGCGCCCGAACGCCTTCGAGACGCTGCGGATCTCGATCGCCGTCCGTCCCGAGGGCCGGTTCATCCGGAAATTGATGTACGGACGCTGGATGTTCGAGCGCGCCAGCTCGGTCGTCTGCAGCCGCTCGACTTCCTTGCGGCGCGACGTCGTCTGCGCCGAGCGGGTGCCGGCGGAAAACCGCGCGATGAAGTCGTTCAACTGCGCGATCTTCTTTTCGCGCTGGGCATTCTCGGCCTCGACGCGCGAGCGGATTTGCGTTTTCGCGACGACCATGTCGTCGTAGCCGCCGGTGTAGGTGATGATCGTCTGGTAATCGATATCCGCCGTGTGCGTCGTCACCGCGTTGAGGAAGTGGCGGTCGTGCGAGATGACGATCAGCGTGCCGTCGTAGCGGACCAGGAAATCGCGCAGCCAGTGGATCGATTCGAGGTCGAGGTGATTGGTCGGCTCGTCCAGGAGGAGCGCCTCGGGACCGCCGAAGAGCGCCTGCGCGAGCAGCACGCGCACCTTCTGTCCGCCCTGGAGCTCCGACATCTTCCGGCCGTGAAGGGACTCGGGAATGTCGAGCCCGTGGAGCAGCACGGCGGCATCGCTCTCGGCCGTGTAGCCGTCCTCTTCGCCGACGATGCCCTCGAGCTCCGCGAGGCGCATGCCGTCGGCATCGGTCATCTCCGCGATCTGGTACAGCCGCTCGCGCTCGTCGAGCGCGTTCCACAGCCGCGCGTTCCCCATGATCACGGCGTCGACGACGCGGAACCTGTCGAAGGCGAACTGATCCTGGCGAAGGACGCCGACCTTCTGCGGACGTGCGACGCTGCCCTTCTGCGGCGGGATCTCACCGGTCAGCAGCTTCATGAAGGTCGACTTGCCGGAGCCGTTCGGGCCCGTCAGGCCGTAGCGGCGGCCCGGCGAGAACGTGGCGCCGACGTCCTCGAACAGGATCTTCGACCCGAACCGCATGGACACACCCGAGACTGAGATCAACGTCGTCTCTCCTGATCTTCTTTGCTGACAGAACCTCTCATTGTAACGTACCGCGCGTGGAGTGGACGGTCGGCCCGGACCAGGCTCGCGCCCGGCTCGACAAGTACCTCGCGGCGCCGGAGCGGCTCGGGTCGCGGGCGCGGGCGGTCGCGGCGCTCGAGCGCGGGAAAGTCTTTCTGAACGGCCGCGAAGCGGGTCTCGGCGACGCCGCGCGGCCGCTCATCGCGGGCGACACGGTTCGCATCTGGATCGACCGTCCGGGCAGCGCAAAACCTCGCGCCGGCGTGACGCGCGTCGGCGACCTCGAGATCCTCTTCGAAGACGAGACCCTGCTCGTCGTGAACAAGCCGGCCGGCCTTCTGGCCGTGCCCCTCGAGCGCAAGACCGATGCGCCGTCAGTCTACGAACAGCTCGAGGATCACTTCCGATCGCGGGGCAAGCGGCGGCCCTTCGTCGTGCACCGGATCGACCGCGACACGTCCGGACTCGTCGTGTTCGCGAAAGACGCCCGGTCGCAGGCCGCGCTGAAGGAGCAGTTCAAGCGGCGCGAGCCCGAGCGGGTGTATTGGGCGGTCGTCTACGGCCATCCGGCCCCGGCGTCCGGCACATGGCGCGATCATCTCGTCTGGGACGCGAAGGCGCTGATCCAGAAAGAGTCGCACCGGAACGATCCACGGGCGAGCGAAGCGATCAGCGATTACACGGTGCTGGAGCGCTTTCGCGCGGCATCGCTCGTCGAAGTCCGGCTCCGCACCGGGCGCCGGAATCAGATCCGCATCCAGGCGCGCCAGCGCGGACACACGCTCGTCGGAGAACGGCGCTACGTGGCCGAATCGGAGGAATTGGGGACGATTCCCTTCGAGCGGCAGGCGCTTCACGCGCACCGGCTCGGGTTCCTGCACCCGGCCGACGGCCGCCCGCTGGCGTTCGAGGCGGCGCCGCCCGCCGACTTCGCGGCGCTGCTGGATCGCCTCAGGTCTTCTTCTTCTTCAGCTCGGCGATGATCGACTCGATCTCCTTCTGCAGCGCGGCGGCGGCCGCCGCGTCCTCGGATGTGAGCATCGGCTGCGGCTTTACGCCGGTAGCGCGATCGACGAGCGCGAACACGCTGGAGAGGACGGGATCCTGCGTCTGCCGCATCATGCCTGGCGCCGCGTTGCCGCTCATCGCGGCGAACGTTTTCATATAGCCGAGCGGCGTGACGAACTGCGAGACGCGCTTTGCGGCGCTCACCGCGATCTGCAGCATCGACGTGCCGCTCTTTTCGGACCCTGATATCGCCGGCTTCGGCATTCCCGGAGCCACGAGCGCGTAATCGACTTTGGCGGCCAGCCCCTCGGCCGACGTGCCCGAGATCTTGCCCAGCATGCTCTTCCCGGGCCGCTTCATTTCGCTGATCGTGTTCGTGAGGATGAAGTCGACCGATCGGGCCTTCGCCTCGGCTGCCAGGTCGGCCTGCGTCGTACTGTGAAGCAGCACCGCATCCGTGTTGGCCTCTTCGAACGACTCGATCAGCGCCTCGTCGAGATCCTTCGTCGTCGCCGGCTGGCCGCTCGTGTTCGCGAGCGGAGCCACGCCAATCCGGATCGTCCCCGGCTTCTTGGGGCCGTCCTCTCCAGGGCGGTGATCCGCCGTCAACTGCGTCGGAGTCTTGACTGCGACGAAGTCCGCGGGCACCTCGAACAGCGCCGGATCCAGCTTCACCGCCTTCACATCCGTCGCTTCCATCGTCGTCGTCACCGGCGCGTCGGTGCCGGAGCTCGTCACCATGGTGTAGCCGATCGGATAGGCGCTCGCGCCCGATGGCCGCACGTAGGTGACCGCGTCACTGCACGAGGCATCTTTGGGATCGACGCGGATTTCCTTTTCCGGCGGCGGCGCGCCGACGCACGCGATGGCAGCCGGCAGATCTACATACCAGCCGTCGATCTCGACGCGCTCCGGCTTCTTGTCGCACGCGTCCGGACTCGCTTCCTTTACGACGCTCGTCTTCAAATGCCGGGCGGTGTAACCGAACATCGGTTTCTTCTCGCCCGTGTCCGTCACCGTCGTCGTGTACGTGATGCTGCCGCCCTTCTTCTTGCCGCTGCTGACCGGGGGAGGCGCCGCAGCCGAGGCGTCCGCGTACGGCATCACCAGATATACCCGCGTCTCCAGATTGAGCTGCAGGCTCTGGCGCTTGTCGCATTGCTGAATCGACGCCTGCGTCGGCTCGTACGAAACGCGCTGCCGCGCGCCCTGCATGAGCACCGTGCTTGACGTCGTCTTGCTGCCTGCCACGTAGCTGGCGGCGACGGAGAGATCGGGCGGCGGCTCGGGCTTCGCCGGAGCCGCGGGCGGAGTCTTGGCTGCCGGCTTGGGCTTGGGAGCCGTCTTCACCGGCGGCTTCTTCGGCGGCTGCGCCTGGAGCGGCGCCGCAGACAGGAACAGCACGAGCGGAATCGCACCGAACGCTGACAACCGTGGCATCTTGCCCTCCCGGGAAGCGTGGGAGGCGCGATTGTATCCTAGGCGCAGGTTCTAACGTCGGACCCCGTATCCTCTCGCATCATTCTCCTAATACCGAGGATGTAGCAGCCGATCGTGAGGCCGTAGAACAGGCCGTCGCTGGCGTTTTCGGACAGGCGCGTGTAATGCGGCAGCGCCCGCACGGAAACGCTCGCCACGATCATGAGGATGTTGGCGAGCATGAGCGTCCGGTTGTAGCGTCTTCGTCTCTTTCCGAGGTTCATCGCGAGTGTCTCCTGAAGGTCAGTCGGTGAGGAAGTACCAGGCCATGAGCGTCAGCTTGAGTCCCAGGAAGGTCATGAAGACCACGAACAGGTCCCAGCTCCAGACGTGCCGCCAGTAGAAGCGGTACATGAACAGGCCCTACGCGGCGACGACGGAGGCGATGCCGGCGTTGCTGGTCGATCGGCGGCGATGCGCGAGGAAACGCTCGTCCACCAGCCGGTTCAGGATGCTCACGGTTTCGTCTCCAGGGTGAAGATGTCGTCGGTGGAACAGCGGAACACGCGCGCGAAGGCGAGCGCGAGCGGCAGGCTCGGCACGTAGCGGTTGCACTCGATCGAGTTGATGCTCTGACGAGACACGCGGACCGCGTCGGCCAGTTGCTGCTGGGTCCAGTTCCGGGCGATCCGGAGCTCCTTCACGCGATTGTGGACGCGGCCCTCCATGACAAGCTGACTTTACATATGATGCCCTCTCTCCCGGACGATGTCAAGCGCGCTTGACAACCGGGACACCTGCAGCTTTCGGAACCTGGGACGGTCCGCATTTGGCGCGTGTTACACTCGTGATCCCTCACGAACGCCTTCACGCAAGTCTTCACAGGAAGAGGTAGCCGATGGCCGAGTTTCCCGAGAGCAAGCCGTGTCTGGAGTGCGATGGGATCATGGATCGCCGCCACGGTACGCTGCCGCCCGAGCGGAGCGCGACACCGCCGGCGGACATGCACCGCATCCCGCGCGCGCATCTGACGGAGATCGGGACGTACTATCGGTGCCTGAAGAACGGTACGCACACCGTGATCGTGGCGCGCGATGCCAAGCTGCCGCGGCGTGCGGAGCAGAAGACCTCGACGCCGGCGAGCCACTAGATCGGGCGGCCGCGTCTCTTGCCCGCGGCGGCGCTCAGACTTCCAGTTGACGAAGATACGGGACGCTCTCTTTCATCAGGTCCAGATTCATCTCGACGAAGTAGTTCTTCACGCCGCCCGTTCTGGCGGCCGTGAAGACCTGCTTCCAGTCGACGGAGCCCCGGCCCACCGGAACCATCTGCTGTGGGGTGGCCGAAGACCAGTCCTGGACGTGCATGGACATGAACCGGCCCGGATACGTCGTGAAGTAGTGGATCGGGTCGAACCCGTCCCGCATCGTGGAGATCTGGAACTGGAATTTCACGAGGGCCGGATCGAGCCACTGCAGCAGCAGATCGTACACGCGCGTTCCATCGACGGTCGCGCTCTCGAAGGCCTCGTTGTGCAGGCCCTGCTGAATGCCGGCCTTCGCCGATTCCGCCGCGATCCTGTTGTACTCGTCCGCCGCGCGCTTCACGTCGTCTAGACTCGAGGGCTTCGGTCCGCCGAAGGTCGGGATGATCATCTGGGTGAGGCCGACGTCGTTCGCCCAGCCGATCCGATCCTGCAGGCTGTCCCGCAGCTCCGCGATCGTGAAATGCGAGCTCTCGCACTTCAATCCCGCATCTTCCACGATCCGTCTGAGCTCGGCCCCCTTGTATTTTGCGAGCGCGCCGAATCCTGACGCGACATAGCCGGCAGGCGAACAGAGCTCGATTCGCTCGAAGCCGATCGCGGCGAGCTGCTTCAGCGAGCCGGCGAAATCCTGCGCGATCATGGTCCTGACCGGCCACGTCTGGCATCCGAGGGGCATCCCGAGCGGTTTCGTGCGCGCGCGTGTGCCGAGCATGCCGAACCATCCTGCCATCGTTGCGCCCGCGGCGGTTGCCCCGAATTCTCTTCTGGTGATCGCCATATCACTCTGCGATGACGCGAATTCTGGCACAGATGCGGCGTGCTATCATCGACGGGATCTACGCACTCTCCGAAGGTCCCCATCGTCCAGAGGCCCAGGACGTGGCCCTTTCAAGGCCAAAACGCGGGTTCGAATCCCGCTGGGGACGCCATACCTGATGTACCAGGGGGTTCGGGGCCGTCCGCACGTGGTGCCGACATCTAACGCCCCCGGCGGTAAGTTCGTCCGCCAACTTGAGGATTGGGTTCAGGCGAACAGCAATAAGGTTCAAACCCTGTCAAAGTGAAGTAATCCATCCCGCGCCCAGCGTTGTGGCGCGTTCGACGATGACGATTGGCGATGTATCACGACGGCGCGTGACCGCCGGCCGCACCTACGATTTCTGAGGCCGGGCACCGCGACGCTTCCAGTAGCGCCGCGCGTGCTAGCTCGCGCGCTGCCTTACCAGATCCTCACTCGCGTACCCTCCGGCCGGTACATCCGATCGCCCGGCTTCACGTCAAACGCTTCATAGAATTCGGGGAGGTTCATCACGACTCCGTTGACGCGTTCACGATTCGGCGCATACGCGCCGCCCTTGAGCCTCGTGGCGAGCGACTCGTCTCTCTCATGGCCCATAAAACTGTACGCGTAGGCCAGGAGAAATCTCTGTAACGCCGTGAGTCCGCCAATCCGTTCGTCCTTGCGAAACTGCAGCGTCTTCTTGAACGCGTCCAGGGCAACGCGCACACCGACGAAGTCAGCCATGTTCTCGCGCAGGGTCCGTCTTCCGTCGATGCGAAGACCTTCGAGCGGCATGAATTGACTGTACTGGTCGATCATGGCCTGCGCTCGCGCGTCGAACGCCGCAGCATCCGGCGCGGTCCACCAGTCGACCTTGTTGCCGTACGCGTCGTAATGCCTTCCTTCGCTGTCGAACGCGTGTGAGATCTCGTGGCCGAGTGGAGTCGAGCCATACACGAAGGCGTCGTCGAGGTCGTCATCACGTACACCAAGCGCCCTGACCGGACTGGGCACTTGCAGCTCGTTATTGCTGTCGTCGTAATAGGCGTCGCCGCCAATGCCAGGGTGCAGATCTAACGCGGTCGCATCGACCGGCCTGTTCAGGCGCTCAATCTGACGATCGTGGAACCATTCCGCCGCGCGGATCATATTCAGGACGTATGAATCGCGCCGCAGAGGCATCGTGCTGAAATCGATCGAGTTTTCCGGAACCCCGATGATGATCTTCAGTCGCGCCAGCTTTACGAGTGCGTTCTTCTTCGTGCTGTCGCTCATCCACTCCAGATGCTCGATTCGGGATTTGAACGCGTCTCTGATCGATTCTCCTACGGCACGATACCGTGCCTTCGTCCTCTCGGGCAGATACTCTTGGTCGAACAGTTTCACCAGCGGTAGTCCAAGCCAGTTCTTCTCCTCCCAAACGACCCGCCTCCAACGAGGGCGTGGTTGTGGCTGTCCGGTGATGGCGCTCTCGAACGCGAAGAAGTCGCCGTAAGCCTCATCGTCTAGAAACGGAGCGTTCAACCTGACGAGCCAATACCGCAGATAGTCCTTCCAGTGGTCGAGAGGCGTGGCACGGAGCGCCGAGTCCAAGGTCTGGAAGAATTGCGGCTGGCGCATATTGACGAACTCGATCGAGCCGACACCCAGATCGCCGAAGTATCGCTTCCAGTCCAATGTCGTGAACCGGCCGAGTTCACCTGATCCGATTCTGTGAGAGTCGTTGCCCGGTTCGAAACTTGCGGCGAGTGTCGCCTCCAGATTGAAAACGGCGTCGGCGCTGCCGGCGGCCCTTCCACCGTCGCGGTAAAGACGCATGAAAATCTTGAAGAGATAATCGCGAAACGCCTTTCGGACCTTCACGCTTTGCGGATCGCCCGCCGTGTACGCGGGGCGGCGCATGGAAACGCCACCCTGCGACACGGTGTAGATCCGGCGCCGACTATCGCTCTCGTCCTGCTCTACGCGTGCGGAGAAGAACACCCGCTGCTGCCCGAGCGGCCCATCGATGAGCATGGTTCTTCGGTGCATGGTTGCGACAACGTCAATGACCTCTGCGATCGATTGAATCCGGTCGATTCGGTCAAGATCCGGCTGCAACGGGGACAGGCCCTGCCTGTTGATGGTCGCGGCATCCATCCCCGTGGCCCAAAAGTCGCCGATCAGCTGCTCGGCGCTTCCGCGACGCCCGCGTTTCGCCGCAGCGTCCTCGCTTATGCGCCGTAGCTGCGAGTACACGTCGTCGCTAATCAGGTTCGCCACGCCCCATCTCGCCTGATCGTCGGGGATGGGATGCTGCTTGAGCCACTCGCCATTGGCGTACTGAAAGAAGTCGTCTCGCGGTGAGCCGGTGCGATCGATGTTTGTGGTCAGCACATCCTGCTGGGCCGACGTGGGCGATGGCCGCACACTCGACACCGCCAGGATGGCGGTCACGGTCAGAGCAACTCGTCTGAGGAAGTACGGCCCACCAAACCTCCGCACGGATGTGATCGATTCAAGAGCTTTTGCGTTCGGCGTCATCTCTGTCTCCAGGAAACGACCGTAGGATAACGGAGCGAGACCTCGATCAAGAGGTGTTCCGTACTTCGAGCACCGTTGGGGCCACCACAATGTGACACTCCTTCCAGGGCATGCCCCCTCCTCCGGGGCAGAGTGTCACCCATGTCTCCAGAATAGATTGTTACCCTTGTCTCAGGAAGGGCAGTACTAGCCCGACGAGCAACCCTCCGGGGCGCATGTGAACACCCCACTTTCCGATGTTCTCCGTCCCGCGCGTATCGCCCTTCTTGATCCACTTCGGGACCGGCTGATTCAAAATCTTGATCAGTAGCTGCATCAGGTGCTGCAGCACGAGTCGCGCCTGCTGAGTGTGCTTGCCGCGCAGCACGTCGCGCCACTCGGCCCCACGGAGGCGTAAGGCGGCCGCGGGGTCGCTGATTCTGCCAGCGTTTCGGCTGAGTCCCGACGGGGACGCAGCCGATCGACGCGACTAGAGGCGGTATACACGCGTCGAAACGCGAGGGTGGGTCACGTCGCGGCGGCCTGCGTGCATCGCGTGGCGGGTACGTCGAGGCGCTTCGCGCGGTCGTTTGGACGTCCTCACGATGGGTTCATACACGATGGGCGAATTGTCGAAGGAATCGACGCGCAGGGCGCAACCGGCACGGCGGCGATCGTCGCGTCGAACGCTGACGGGGCGCTAGCGAGGACGCGGGTAGACGACGTGCGACGTGGCGATGGTGTTGCGGCAGAGCGCGTTCGCAAGCGGCAAGTCGATCAACAAGCCGAACAATCCTAAAGAGACGATTGGAATTTGGCAGGCGTATGACATTTTGGACAAGGAACTGAAAGTCGTCATTCCGGAGAAGACCGACATCGAGCTGCTGCACGAAGAGCGGAACAACATTCAGCACAAATACGCGAACCCCACTCCAGAGGATGCGGATTTCCACGTCGGCAATGCGATGCTATTCACCGATCGATTTGTCCGCGACGAGTTGAAGGTGACGCTGGCGGACTTCATACCGAGTGAGTTCTTGACTCGGGTCCTGCCACCGTAAACGTGCGCGAGCATTGAACTAGCGGGGGCTAAGCGGCGACCGGCCCTTCCAAGTACAAAGTCGGCTGTCGCGTTGGGGACGCCACACTTTGTACTGAGTACGAATCGACCTGTCCGCCTGGGGACGCTTACCCAGTGTTGCACGCGCGGGGCTCAGCTTTTCAGGCGCGGAAGACTTGTCGCCGCTCCCTTCCGATCAGATAGGCCGGCAAGACTGCCGCCGCCACGTATGCACACGCCCAAGCAATACTTTCCATGGCGGGCCCTTTGCTAAACGTGTTGACGTACAGCGGGACGATTCCGATTACCGCGCCAGCAGCGAACCTCCTTCCGGCGATCAGCCCAACGGTCGATCCGCTTGCGATACTCGCAAGGCCCTGTACGCCCGCCATGATTGGAATGTAAAGCCTGTCCAGTGTGGCCCACGGGTCGAAAACGACCGATGGCCGGACGTGCTCGCTGCCGAAGCCCGCCGCCGCGATCGTGGTGAGTGTCTCGTCTGCTCCAGTCCAATGCAAAACGACCCAGACGCCGACGACAATGCACGCCAGACACACAGAGTTCGCGGCGACGATCGCCACGACGACACGCCACGGGATCATCATGGTTTGTACGGAATCCTCGGCCCTTTGTGGCATAGGGATCATTATGGGCTCGGCCTTTGACAAGCGTGGCTGGGGCGCCCGCTCGTGCAGATCCCCTTGGAGACGCCACTATGCGCAACCTCCTGGGGACGGCATACCTGCCGGGTCCATTCCGCCCGCGTGTAGAGATCCACGGGGATCTTCATGCCCAACGCCTGATGCGGACGTTGCTCGTTGAAGCGCGGGAGGAAGGCGTGTTTTACGGGTAGTGAGTCAGTCTGATTCATCGAGGACGCTCTTCGCTTTCTCGGCATCCTCGGACCGAACGATCAAGCGGACCTGATTCATCGCGAGATGTGGTCTCATCCCGCCAGCGTCGTCCGACTGAATGAAGGCATCCACGTCAGCCGCTTCGAGCGCGCTTTTCGCCAACTCGGCCTCGATAACGTTCTTGAACGTGCGAAGGACAACGAGATCGTTTCCCTTCATACCCGACACTCCAGCCGTTGAACAATTTCTCTTGTCGACCGGCGAGCCGTCCAGCTTCTCGCGAATCGCTGGCTCGACGACGCGGCGCGCGACGACCGTAAGATCGCGGGGACCCGGTCCCCTTTGCTATTGGCGGCATTCTGGCACGAACCCACGTCACGCCGACGCTGAAACAGGGACGGCTCGTCGCCTGGCACATGCTCAAGGAATATTTCCGGCCGATCCCTGGCGCGAAGCGGACGAGCCGGAGATGCCTGTCAAGTATCCAAGGGCGAGCGTCGGTCCCCAACGCTCTTCCAGCCGCAGCTGGTGACTGACTTCTCATGTTTTCCTCATCACGGTCTCATCTTTCAGGTGCGCAAGCGTCGTACTGTCCCCTCATCCTTGAAGGGAGACCTGAAGATCATGAAACTGTCGAACAAGATCATCCTCGTCACCGGCGGAACGTCCGGCATCGGACTCGAGGCGGCCAAGTTGTTCCGGCAGGAAGGTGCGACCGTCATCATCGCCGGGCAGAATCCTGACCGGTTGCAATCTGTCGCAGGTGACCTCGGGGACAGCGTGACCGTGCTGGGCGGCGATGTGAGCGAGCCCGCCGCGGTCGAAAGCCTCATCAAACAGATCAGTGAGAAGTTCGGCCGTATCGACGTGCTATTCGCCAATGCCGGGATGGGTCTTGCCTCGCCTTTGGAAGCGGTCACCGAAGATCAAATCGACAGGCAATTCGATGTGAACTTCAAGGGCGTCTTCTTCGCCATTCAGAAAGCGGCTCCGTTGTTGGCCAAAGGCGCCAGCATCATTGTGACAACGTCGTTCCTGAACGACGTGGGGATCCCTGGCCTGTCTATCCTGTCGGCCACGAAAGCAGCCGTGCGTTCGCTGGTGCGGTCGCTGGGCGCGGAATTCGCACCGCGCGGCATTCGTGTGAACGCCGTGAGTCCCGGCCTGATCAGCACGCCGTTTCACGGCAAGCTCGGACTTTCCGAGAAGCAACTCACCGAGGCGGCCTCGGCAATCGGGAATCGGGTCCCGCTCCATCGCTTCGGCGAGGCCGGGGAAATCGCAAAGGCAGCCCTGTTCCTCGCGAGCGACGATTCCTCCTTCATGACCGGATCGGAACTGGTCGTCGATGGCGGCCTGACGCAGATTTGATTTTCGCGATCGCTGCTAGAATACCGGCCCCGTCCTCATACAGGGGGACGGAGTGGTGGGGGAATGCTTCGGGAAGCGCGAGCACCCGCAAAGGACACACCGATACGGTCCTCGGAACTGTCGAAAATGCTCGGCCTGATCCGAGACGACGGGCCGCGGCTCGTGTATGTCCACGGAATAGCGGGCATCGGCAAGAGCACCCTCCTCGGCTCGTTCGCAACGGCGGCAAGAACCAGCGGTGTGACCGTCGTCGGACTGGACTGTCGCAGCATCGAACCGACCGAGCGAGGTTTTCTTCACAGCCTGTCGCGGGCTATCGGCAGCAAGGCCCGCTCTTCCAGCTCTGTGGCGGCTCGTCTCGGCAATCTCGGCGAACGCGTCGTGCTGACGCTCGATACCTACGAGGTCTTCCGGTTCCTCGACGTCTGGCTGAGAGAAGTGTTCCTTCCGTCCTTGCCGCCGAATGTGCGAGTGGTCCTGTGCGGCAGGGAGCCGCCGGTGGCCGACTGGCTCATGTCGGCGCAGTGGGACCGGACAAGCTTCGGCAGCCTGCAGCTGCAAGGCTTGACCGACGACGAGGCGTTCGACCTCCTCGAGTACATGGGTCTTGACCGCCCTGCCGCTCGTCGCATCAACCGTCTTGCACATGGCAACCCGCTCGCGTTGAAGCTCGCAGCAGGCACTGTGGCGGCAGATCCCAGTCGCGATCTGGAAATTCAGGCGCTCCCTGCGGTCATCGATGCGCTCGCCAGACTCTACCTCGCCGACGTCACCGATCCCGTGACGCGACGGGTCCTCCAGGCATGTTCGGTGGTGCGTCGCGTGACGCACTCGCTCTTGCACGCCATGCTGCCGGAGACCGCGCCGGACGACGCATTCGAGCGCCTGCGGATGCTGCCCTTCGCCACGAGCGGACGCGACGGTCTGATTATTCACGACGCGGTGCGCGAAGCAATTTCGGGCCACATCCGGGCGATGGATCCGAACGCGTACCGGGACTTCAAGCGGCGAGCCTGGCGCCAGCTGCAGGTCGAGTCGCGCAATGCCGGCATCGATGAGCTCTGGCGCTACACAGCGGACATCCTGTACCTGCTCGACAATCCGGTGGTCCGGGAGGCATTCTTCCCGTCGGGCGGACCGCGCTTCTCCGTGCAGGAGTTTCGGCCGGGCGACCTGGACGCCGTCGTCTCGATCCTCGAGAGACACGACACCGAGGAGTCGCGGCTGGCGACGCTGCAATGGTTGCGCGTGCACCCCGAGACCTTCTTTGTTGTCCGAGACCAGCGCGGGGACGTCATGGGCTTTCACGCCATCTTCGAGCCTCAGAAAGTCTCCCCTGAGCTCCTTGCCGCAGACAGGATGACGAGTGCTTGGCTGGGGCATCTCCAGTCCGAGCCGGTGGCCAGCAACGAGACGGTGTTGTTTCTGCGCAGCCTGCTGTCCGCGGAGTTCGGCGAGATGCCATCGACCGTGCAGGCGGCATCCTGGCTGGAGATCAAACGCACGTACATGGCGCTGAGGCCGCGGTTGCGGCGCATCTACGCGGCGTTGAGAGACGAGGCGGCGGCGGCCTTCGCTCCCGTGATGACCACTTTGGGGTTCAAGCCCATCGCGCGCCTTGACCTCGGTGAGGACTACAACCTTGCGGTGAACGACTTCGGACCGCAGTCGGTGGACGGCTGGCTGGCGCGCCTCGTCGCCGCTGAAATTGGCATCGACGCGTCGGCCATCCTCGACCGCGACGCACACGAAGCGGTGATTGACGGGCGGCGGGTGCCGCTTACCAGGCTGGAGCTCGCCGTCTTCGATTACCTGCAGCGCCACGCCAACAGAGCCGTTTCGCGCGCCTCACTCCTCGAAGACGTCTGGGGATACAGCTACACCGGCGGCAGCAACGTTGTGGACGTCGTCATCCGTTCGCTCCGGAAGAAGCTCGGCGACCGCGCCGCGCTCATTGAGACGGTGAGCGGAGTCCCCTATCGCGTGCGGGAGCTGACGAGCGATCACTAATCAGGGCCAATCCATCACGAGCGCATGGATCCGACGGTCAGATTCAGCGCCCCCGCCGAACCGTTGAGGACGTGTTCACGCGCGTCTCCTGAGAGCTCTACTTGATACGAACGTGCTCGTCGCCGCGCTCGTGGCCGGGGCGTCTGCACGCTGCCCCGAGGCGGAACCTCCAGCGCGTTTGCTCGAGCCGGCGTATTTCCCGGTCACCCGAGCGCGAGATGCGAGGACGCCTCGGGTCTCTATATCTATCTGTGCCAAAGCGCACATCGCCAGGTGCGGTCGGTACGGCAGGATAGAAGTCGACTTGACGCCTTGACGAAGAAATCGAATGAAGGTTCGCTCCCGCACGCGCCAATCAGCAAGGTACTCACCGGGATCCAGGGATTCGATGAGATTACCGGCGGGGAACGGCGCCCGTGACGCGCACGTCTCCTGTCATCGGCGAGCCGCTCCGCGCAAGGAAAGAGCGCGGTGTGCGAGACCTCCAGCGACGGCTCGCTGAAGCTGAAGCGATCATCCAGGCGCTGCTCTCAGGTCAGATCGACGCCGTGGTCGATGCCACCAGCGGGATGCCGGTGCTCCTTGCCACGGCCGACCTGGTTGAACGCGCAAGAGCGCTCGAGCACCAGGCCGGTGTGCTTACTGAACAGGCCGCGTTTCTCGAGCTGGCACCGAGTGC
>DATJFE010000042.1:0-99929 GCA_035495955.1 Vicinamibacterales bacterium
CAAGAAGTCGGAGCGCGAGAGCATGGTCTGCGACATCCTCGACAAGTTCGCGATCGTCGGCAAGAAGGATCTCTATCCGAACCAGTTATCGGGCGGCCAGCAGCAGCTCGTCGCCGTCGCGCGCGCCGTCATCTCCAACCCCAAGGTCATCCTCGCGGACGAGCCCACGGGCAACCTGCACACCAGTCAGGGCAAGGAGATCATGGAGCTGTTCAAGAAGCTGAACGAAACGGGTACCACCATCATCCAGGTCACGCACTCGGAAGTGAACGCCAGCTACGGCAGCCGCGTCATCCACCTGCGCGACGGCTGGATCGTCGACGAATAACGCGGAGGTTAGAGGTCGGGGACGGGAGGTTGGGGACGGGAGGTTGGAGGCTCGAAGAGCCTGTTTCCCCGCGTTCTGCGACGCCGGCGGCCCAAGGGAGCGCTGTTCGCGGCGGTGGCGCGGGTGCGATGACCGCGTACCTGTTCCACGGTCGCGTGCCGGCGATCCTTCGCGTGGTTTGGATCCCGGCCGCCACCCTCGGCGGCTATTGGCTGGCGCCGATCCGCGTGGACCATGAAGTCATTTATTTGAATGACAGGTGATTGAGGTGCGAAAGACAAAAGGCCGGTGCGCACCGGCCTTTCGTCATCAGCATTCAGCAGTCGGCATTCGGCCTTCGCTACCAGCGAGGCTCTCGTTTTCCCCCGCCGCCGCCGTATCCGCCCCCACCGCCACCTCCGCGATCGTAGCCGCCCCGTCCGCCGCCGCCGCGTCCGCCACCGCCGCCGCCGAACCCCCCTTCCGGCTTGGGCCGTGCTTCGTTGACGACAAGGGCGCGGCCGTCCATCTGATGCTCGTGGAATTCGCTGATGGCTTTCTGCGCATCGTCGTCATTTGCCATCTCGACGAAGGCAAACCCGCGCGCGCGGCCAGTCGCCATGTCACGCATCACTCGAACGTTGTCGACCTTGCCGGCCCGGCCGAACAGCTCGGTGAGCTGGTCTTCCGTGGCTGAATAAGGGAGGTTTCCGACGTAGAGTCTCCTGCCCATCTGTCACTTACTCCTGACTGAACGCGCGGCTCCGCTTCGCGGCGACACGCCGCCGCGCGCGGCGGGTCCCCCATCAAGGGATCCAATGTAGCAGGATATGTGCCGCGCGGTTTACAGTTGAACACGTGCGCCCGCCAGCTCTGCTGATTGCGCTCCTGCTTGCCGCCGGATGCAGCCGGACCGAAACTCGTCAGTATCCAATCCGGGGACAGATCCTCGGCATCGGGACGACGCGGCCCGACGGCCGGACCGAGGTGACGATCAAGAACGACGACATACCCGGATTCATGCCGGCGATGACGATGCCGTATACCGTGAAAGATCGAGGACTGCTCGCAGGCGTGGGCCCCGGGGATCTGTTCGTTGGCAAGCTCGTCCTCGAAGGCAACGATGCCTATCTGAGTGCGATCGCAAAGACAGGGCACGCGCCCCTTCCTGCTGATGCGCGCGCCGTACCGATTCCCGATGTCATGCAGCCGGGCGATCTCGTCCCCGACGATCCCCTGGAGGATCAGGAAGGAACCACACGGAGGCTCTCGGACTGGCGCGGCCGGGCGCTCGCCGTCACATTCGTGTACACCCGATGTCCGCTGCCGGACTTCTGCCCGCTCCTGGATCGCCAGTTCGGCGCGCTGCAGAAGGCCGTCAAGGAAGACCCGGCATTGCACGATCGCGTGCACCTCGCGTCGATCACGTTCGATCCCTCGCACGACACGCCGGCGATCATTCGTGCGCACGCCTCGGCCCGTGGCGCGGATCCCGCCATCTGGAGCTACCTCACGGGGTCGCCCGCCGCCATCGGCCACGTGACGTCCCGCTTCGGAGTTTCCACCATTTTCGAGAAGGACGCGCCGCAGACGATCACGCACAACCTGCGCACCGCCATCGTCGATCGGCACGGCCGCCTGGTCACGATCTATTCCGGGAACGACTGGACCCCGGATGCGCTGCTGAAGGATCTTCGCGACGCGTATGGGCGGTAGCGCCCCGCCGCTGTCTGCCTTCACGCCGGCAGAGCGGCGGCTGATCGGCCGGCTGCGAACGCCGCTCGCGGTGCAGCGGTATCTGAACGGGCTGCCGTACAACACGGAGCCGCCCCCGGGCCGCGCGACGCTGCGAAGCTTCAGGGGAATCGTGCGCCATGGCAGCGCGCACTGCCTCGAAGCGGCGCTGGCCGCCGCGGTCATTCTCGAGCAGCACGGCTATCCGCCCCTGATACTGAGCTTCGAATCGATCGACGACCTCGATCATGTGCTCTTCGTGTATCGATCGCGCGGCCGATGGGGATCCGTGGCGCGGTCGCGCGATCCGGGACTGCACGGCAGAAAAGCCGTGTTCAGGACGGCGCGGTCGCTCGCGCTCAGCTACGTCGATCCATACGTGGATTTCACCGGACGGATCACCGGATACACCGTCGTCGACTTGCGCACGCTGCTGGGGGACTACGACTGGAGGCTGTCGGAAAGGAACGTCTGGAAGGCCGAGCGAGTGCTGCTCGACGCCCCGCACCGGCGGATTCATTCGTCGGACGCGCGCATCGATCGCCTCCGGCGGCGCTACGTCGCCTTCAAGAAGGAGTACCCGGACCGCAAGCCGATCTACTACGGCAACCGGAACACGTGGACCCCGTTGCCTCGCGGCTGCTGGTAATGATCACACAGGAGACCGGGAGATCGAGAGACAGAGAATCCTCCTGATCTCCTGATCTCCTGTGAGGTCTTCCATCAGTCGAGATCGAAATCGCGCGTGGGCTTGGTGATCGGCTCGTCGCGCGCCTGGCGGAGCGCCTCTTCGAACCGCTTCGACAAGGCGTCGCCCCGCGTGCGCTCGGCCGCGACCGATTGCTGGAACAACGCCTCGCGCCGCGCGGCTTCCTCCGCGAGAATCCGCTGCGCGTTATCGAGCTCGGGCCGGTTGGCCGAGGGCGGCTCCGTGTGGCGGACGACGCGGCGCAGGTTGGCGTCGACGACGAGCTTCGCGGAGCAGCACGGACACTCGATATCGAATTCCGATTTCAGCTTGGACATGATCATTTCCCCTGGCTCTCGTCCCAGTCGAGCGCGACAGGCCGCCCCAGCGCGTCGGTTGCGCGGACTTCCACGCGCATCACGTGCTCCCGGCTCGTATTGAACCGCTGCCCGAGCCCGGTCACGAAGTTTGCCAGCGGCGCTTCGAGGCGCCCCCCGGCGGCGAGCGCCGGCGACCCGCCGCGATAGTAGGCGTTCACCGTCACCGTGACGTCCTTCCACGGCTGCTTCGTCTGGTTCTCGACGACGATCCACGCGCCCCTGACGTAGATCGGCGGCGAGTCGACGCGATAGTGCCGCGCCAGCACGTACGCGACGCAGACGCCCAACGCGGCGACCAACAGGATCGACCAGACGCTTCGCACTCGTGGCTCGCGCGTTCTATGATAGCCCCATGCACTGGCAGCAGGTTGCGCGAAGCGCTGCGACGGCTGCAGCGGCTGCGGTGCTCGCCTCGGCGCCGCTCGGCGCCGTCCAGGCGCAGTCCGCCGCCGGCGCGGCGGAGATCGGCGGGATCGTCAGAAACGCGGCCGACGACAAGCCGCTCGCGCGCGCGCGGGTCGTCGCCGTCTCCGACGCGATTCCCGAGCCTCGCGCGGCGATCACCGGCTCCGACGGCCGATACACCTTCACCGATCTGCCCGCAGGCGCGTACACGGTTTCCGCGACGCGAACCGGTTTCGCGGCGATGGCGTACGGGCAGGGACGATCGCTCGCCGGCACGCCCGTGACGGTGGCCGCCGGGCAGCACGTCGGGAACATCGACTTTTCGCTCGCGCCAGGCGGCGCCATCGCCGGACGCATCCTCGATGAAGATGGCTCGCCGTTCGCCGGCGCCCTCGTCGAGGCGCTCGTGACGCGGAGCGAGGCGGGAGCGGACACGCTGTTCTCGGTGTCGAGCAGCCAGACAGACGATCGCGGCGAGTTCCGGCTGTTCGGGCTCGCGCCCGGGACCTATTTCGTGAGCGCCCAGGATCCCGCATTCCGCAGCGTCAGCTCGCCGAAAGGCGTGCTGCACTATTCGCCGACCTACTATCCGGGAACGGCGTTCGCCGATCAGGCAAAGCCGATCGCCGTTGGCGACAAGGGTGAGCCCGGCCGGATCGAGTTCCGGCTGCAGCTCGTGCCGCCAGCACGCGTGCGGGGGCAGATGGCCGCGTACGATGGCCGGCGGCTCTTGAGCGGCTCGGTGATCATGAGTCCGCTCGAAGGCGAAGGCGTCCCGATGATCGCGCCGGAAGACGTCTCCATCCAGCCGGACGGGCGCTTTGCGTTCGGGCACGTCGCGCCGGGGCGATATCGGATTCGGGCGCGCGGGCAGACCGATTCGCCGGACGGCGCCCTCTTCGCGATCTTCTCGACCGAAGTGCTCGGCCAGGACATCGACGGCATCCGCATGACGCTTCGCCCCGGCGCGGCGCTGGAAGGGACGCTGGTTGTCGACAACCGGCACGCCACGCTGCCGCCGGCCCTGACGACGCTGCGTGTGCGCGCCCCTTTCGTCGACGGCAACGGCTTCGGCGACGCGCTGAGCGGCACGGTACAGCCGGACGGCCGTTTCGCGCTGCGCGGCGTCATGACCGGCGCGCATCAGATCCTCGTCGACGGGCTCCAGCCGCCGTGGGTGCTGAAGAGCGTATCGGTGCGCGGCAGCGATCTCACCGACGTGCAGATCGATCTCGCCGAGAAGCAGCAGCTCCGCGACGTCCGCATCGTCATCACGGACGCCTCGAGTCAGGTGAGCGGAACGGTCCAGAACGCGCGCCACGCGCCGGCGGCGAACGCCGGCGTCCTCGTGTTCCCCCGCGTTCCGCTCTTCTGGATGCGCGGCAATCGGCGGATGCGCGCGGTCTACACCGATCGCGAAGGCGCGTTCACGATCGTCGGCCTCCCGGCCGGCGACTATTTCGCCGTGGCCTCGCCCTGGATCGACGAGAGCGACCTCGGGCGCCGCGACCGCCTGCTGGCTCTGCAGAGCGTCGCCGTCGCGTTCCGCCTCGAGAGCGATGAGGCACGGACGAGCGTCGCGCTGCAGTTGCGCTGATGACGTGGCTGGCTGTTGCCGGCGGGGTTTTCCTCGTCTGGCTCGTCCTGGTCTTCCTCTTCACGCCGGGCATCGCCTATCACCTCGCGCAGCGGACGTCGGTGCACGACGCGGACTTCCTCTACACGATTCAATCGACCTGCCAGGCCGCGCTGCACCACGGGAATCGCGTCACGGTCTTCACCAACGGGCCGGCCTTCTATCCGGCGATGCTCGAGGCCATCCGCGACGCCAAGCGCTCGATCAACATGGAGTGCTATATCTTCCAGCACGGCCGCGTCGGCCGCGAGTTCATCGACGCGCTGAGCGAGCGCGCGCGCAACGGCGTCAACGTGACGATCGTGATCGACGCGATCGGCAGCTTCTCGATGTGGGGGCGGCCCGCGGCGCGCCTGCGCGCCGCCGGCTGCCGCCTCATGTCGTATCAGGCGCTCCGGTGGTATTCGCTGCACCGCATCAACAACCGGACGCACCGCGAGCTGCTCGTCGTCGACGGCGAGGTCTCGTTCGTGGGCGGGGCGGGCATCGCCGACTGGTGGGCGTTCCCGGAAGGACGCCGGCGCCAGCCGTGGCGCGACACGATGGCGCGCATCGAAGGCCCGATCGTCGCCGCGCTGCAGGGGGTGACCGCGGAGAACTGGCTCGAGTGCTGCGGCGAGATTCTGACCGGGCCCGATTACTTTCCGTCGCTGAAGCCCCGCGGCGAGACCACGGCGTTCGTCGTGAAGAGCTCCCCGTCGGATCGCGCGACCTCGTCGCGCGTCTCGTTCCAACTGCTGATCGAAGGCGCGGATCGCACCGTGAGGATGGGAACCCCCTATTTCCTGCCCGATCGCGCGTTCCGGAAATCCCTCGTGATGATGGCCGGACGCGGCGTCCGCATCACGGTCATCGTGCCCGGCCCCCACACCGACCAGCGCTGGGTCCGGCTCGCCAGCCGCCGGATGTGGGGGCAGCTCCTGCGCGCGGGCGTCCGGATTTTCGAATACGGGCCGTCGATGATGCACGCCAAGACGCTCATCGTCGACGAGCTGTGGTCGGTGGTGGGGACCACGAACATCGACAACCGTTCGTTCGAGCACAATGACGAGGTCAACGTCGCGATGCGCGATCCCGCGGTGGCGGCGCGGCTGTTACAGGATTACGAGCGCGACCTCGGCGTCAGCGACGAGATCACGCTCGAGCGCTGGCTCCGCCGGCCCATCTGGGAAAAGATCGTGGGCCCGTTCATCTGGATCCTGGAGCGGCAGCAATGACAGTGGCGATTGGCGATCGACACGCGTCAATCGTGAACGCAATCTCGACCCGCAACTCCGTCGATCGCCGGTCCGCGCTCGGTGCTCCGGCGATCGGCGATCGCCAATCGGAAACCGCCAATGCCTGATGTCAGAATCGCGACCTACAACATCCACCGCTGCCGCGGCATGGACCGGCGCGTGAACCCGTCGCGCATCGTCGACGTGCTGCGGGCGATCGATGCCGACGTGATCGCGCTGCAGGAAGTCGTCGGCGCCGGGCCGCAGGGAGCCGGGCAGGCGGAGGAGATCGGCGCGGGGCTGGGCATGGGCTGGGTGATGAACTGCGTTCGCACGCTGCGCCATCACCAGTTCGGCAACGTCGTCCTCAGCCGCTACCCGATCGTCGATCACCGGCAGTACGATCTCTCATGGCGGACGTGCGAACCGCGGAACTGCCAGCGGGCCGACCTCGAGATCGACGGCCAGCTCCTGCACGTGTACAACGTCCATCTCGGGACGGCCGTTTTCGAGCGGCGGTACCAAGCTGGCCGTCTCGCGTCCTACGTCCACGATCATCGCGTGGAGGGGCCGAAAGTCATCCTGGGCGACTTCAACGAGTGGATGCGCGGGCTTGCGACCAAGACGCTGTCGTCGCTTTTCGAGAGCGTGGACATCTCGCAGTACCTGAAACGCCGCCGCACCTACCCGGGCCTCTTCCCCGTCGTCCACCTGGATCACATCTACTACGACGGCGACGTGAAGGTCGTCGGCGTCGAGATGCCCCGCACGCGGAAGGCGCTGATGGCGTCGGACCACCTGCCGCTCGTGGCGAACTTCAGAATTGGATGAACTTCGATTAGCCTTCTTCTTCGAATTCCTCTTCGACGGGCGGGCCGACGCGGGTCGGTGGACGCAGCGCTTCGCGGTAGTCGTACAGCGGAAGGCCCGAGACGTGAAGGGTCAACGGGCAGGCTGCCGACTTTTCCGAGACGACCACGGTGACGGGACTGCCCTCGACGCCGTCGCGAAATCCGAGGCGGCAGCCGCAGGCCAGGCGCGCGTGGGTGAATCCTTTCAACACTCCACAGATTCTACTACAGCAGCGCCTTGATCTCCTGCTCGAACTGATCCTTCGTCGCCGGTCCGAGATGCTTGGTGCAGATCGATCCGTCGCGCGCGATGAAGAAGGTGGTGGGGTATCCGTAGAACGGACCGAAGAAATCCTCGACCTCCGGCTTCATCTGCAGCACGGGATAGTTCATTCGGAATTCCTTCATGAACGCCTGCAGCTGCTCGGGGCTGTCGTCGATCGATACGCCGACGATGACGAAGCCCTTGTCCTTGTACTTGGCGTACAGCTCGACGAACGACGGAATCTCCATCTTGCAGGGTCCGCACCACGTCGCCCAGAAATTCAGCAGCACGACCTTCCCTTTGAAGGTGGCCATGTTCACGGGCACGTTGTATTCGTTCTTCAGCACGAAATCGAACTTCGCGCGCCCCTCGGAGGCATCGCATGTCGGGGTGCGCGGGCCGGCCGCGCCGGGGGCCGCGACGCCGTTCGACGTAATCCGCTCGCCGCCGCTGCGAAGCATGGGAAGCGTGAGGAGCGCGAGCGACAGAGCCGCGGCCGCGGCGATGATCCAACGCGATTTCATAGAAGCGGCTACCTGACCCGCGCCTTCATGTAGTCAACGATGTGCGCCATGTCGTGCGGATGCCCGTCGGCGACGACCGCGTAGGTCCGGCGGTTCGCGCACCAGATGACCGCCTCGCGGCCCATGCGATCGACGACGCGATCGGCGCCCGCGTCACCCTGGAGCACGTAGACCGACAGCGGAGCGCCCCGCCAGGTGTACATCATGTGGGCGGCGCGGCCATCGCTCGAGAAGCAGCGCCGCACGTCGAGCAGCCTGAGCTCTTCGGCCGGCTCCGTCTGCGGGATGGCAATCGGCCAGCCCTGATTCTGCTGCCAGCGATTGGCGGCGCGCTCGGGGTCCACGTGCTTGTCGCGGGCGCCGACCTTGAAGCACTTGACGTGATCGATGGCGAGACTGGCGGCCAGCGCCTCCACGCGATTGTTGAGGCCGAAGACGATCGCCCCGGTCACGGCCAGCACGAGCGTCGCGGCGAGCGAGAGCGGCACCCAGCGGCGGATGACTGACGTGCGGGGCCCGGCAGGGGCCTGCCCGCCCTCGACCTGGCGAAGGCGGGCGCAGCGATCCCGAAGCGCCTCCGGGGCGTGCACTTTCAGGTCGCCGCGGTGGGAATGGAGGATCTGACGGGCCGAGCGCTCGGACTCGACGTGTTCACGGCAGGGCGGACAGGCCGAAATGTGCGCGTCGAGGGATCGCCGGGTCTCCTGTGTCTCCTCGCCGTCCACGTAGGGCGTGAGATGCTCGTCGACGTCGCGGCAGTTGCGAATGTCCCCCATCCGGCAGTCCCCTTTATCTTGACGCCATGCGCGGCTCGGCGGTCCCGCGCCTGGCCTGCAATCCGGCGAAGAGTGCGCGGCGGCCCCGCGAAATCCGCGACATCACCGTCCCGATCGGCACGTCGAGCACCTTGGCCATCTCGGCATACGACAGCTCCTCGACGTCGCGGAGCCAGACGGCCTGGCGGAACGCCTCGGGGAGCGCGTCGAGCGCGGCCTGGAGGTCCGCGTCGAGCGTGCCCCGCATCAGAATCTGCTCCGGCGACAGGCTGACGCGTTCGTCCCCTGCCGCGCGGTCGACGGCCTCGCTGTCGACGTCGACGGGGTTGCGTCCGTCGTGCCGCCGCGCGTTGCGATACGTGTTGTGGAGGATCGTGAACAGCCACGCCTTGAGGTTGGTGCCGCGCTCGAACTGGTGCGACGCGCGGAACGCCTTCAGGTACGTGTCTTGGACGAGATCCTCGGCGTCCGCCGGGCGGCGCGTCAGGCGCAGGGCCGTCCCATACAGGCTGTCGACGTGGGACAGGGCCGCCTGCGCGAACGCCTCCGCGTCGGCGTCCCCCGTCGGGGCGGCGCCCGGCGGACGGCCGGAGGGTCGGCGGAAAACCATCGTGCGGGAAACCTTGCCCACCGGGCCTGCAGGGGAGAACCCGGAGGAGTGCGGGTTTATTCCTAGACATTGTAACGCGGCGAGGACACGGGCGTTCCCGGCGGTGGACAGCGGGCCCGGACAGCCGTCGACACCCGCCCGGTTCCCACCTCTTCGGAAGGCACGTGGCTTGCTGCGCCGCATCACCGGCGGTTCAGCCGGGGACGCCAGCATTGCGGCAAACGTCTTACTCACAGTAACATCGGCACCATCCGAGGTGGAATCATGCGTGAGCGCAGCAGGCGCGGTTTACGAGCGCCGTTCGGGCTGGCCCTTTTTACGTTCGTGTTTATCGCGGGCACGATCGCTGCCAGCGCGCAGACGCCGTTCGTGCCGTACTACAACAAGAACCGTATCAAGTACGACCACTTCAACTGGCACACCTACACGACCGATCATTTCGAGATTTACTACTACCCCGAGATCGAGCGGCATCTGGAGCGTGTCGCGAGCTACGCCGAAAGCGCCTACCAGCAGGTCAGCGCCGACCTCAAGCACGATCTGGCCTTCAAGATTCCCCTCATCCTCTACAAGACCGAAAGCGAGTTCCAGCAGCAGAACGTCGATCCGGGCGAGCTCCCCGAAGGGGTGCTGGCGTTCGCGGAGCCGTACCGCGACCGGATGGTGCTGCCGATCGACCAGCCCTCGGATGAGCTGTACCACCTGATCACGCACGAGCTCACCCACATCTTCGAGTTCGACATCATCCCGCGAACGCTGCTGCGTCGCGGCCTGCCGCTCTGGGTCGATGAAGGCCTGTCGGACTACGAGGCGGGAGACTGGAATCCCTTCGACCTCATGAGCGTCCGCGACGCCGCGATCGCCGACATCATTCCGTCGATGAGCGACTTCCAGGGGGTGCAGTTCGCCGACGGCCGGCTGCCCTACAACCTCGGTCACGCGGCCTTCGAGTTCATCGAGAACAAGTGGGGCAAGGAAGGCATCCGGCAGTTCCTGTTCGCGCTCCGCAAGAGCGTCATTGGCGGCGGCGAGAGCGCGTATGAGGAAGCGTTCAAGCTGAAGCCCGACGAATTCGACGAGCAGTTCGACAAGTACTTGAAGGATCGCTTCAAGCCGTTCCGGGACAAGGAGCGCCCGCAGGACTACGGACGCGATCTCGCGCCGAAGCGGGGCAAGACGCCGTACGTGACGGTCGTGTCGATCGAACCATCGCCCTCCGGCGATCTGATGGCGGTGGCCGCCGGCAACCGCAAGGATCAGGAGCTCGACATCATCCTGCTGTCGACCAAGGACGGCAAGGTCATTCGGAACCTGACCGGCGGATTCAACACCGGCTTCGGCTTCGAATACATCGCGACGCCCGGCGGCTTCCGCGGCAACGCCGTGCCGTGGATGTCGTGGTCCCCCGCCGGCGATCGAATCGCGTATTTCGTGCGGAAGGAGAAGCGCAAGGATCTCGTCCTGCAGAACGTGCTGACGAGAAAGATCGAGAAACGCTTCCCGATCAAGTCGGTCGACATGCCCGAGTCTCCCGACATCAGCCCCGACGGGAAATGGATCGCCTTCGCGGGTCTGCAGAATGCGGTGGGGGACGTCTTCCTGCTCAATCTGGAGACCGGCGAGATCAAGAACTTGACCAACGATCCGTTCGGCGATTACGGCCCGACGTGGGCGCCCGACGGCAAATCGATCGTGTATCTCGCGCGCGTCAGCGGGAACGACAAGCTGTTCCGGCTCGACGTCGCGACCGGCAAGAAGACGCAGCTCACCTTCGGCACGCACGACGACGGCGCGGCGCAGTTCCTCGATGCGGACACGCTGGTGTTCCCGTCCACGGCCGTCGATCCCAACCAGCCGATCAGCCCGGAAGTGGCGAAGAACGGCAACATCTTCAACGTCTGGACGCTGAATCTGAAGACGAACGAGCTGAAGCAGTACACCGACGCGCTGGGCGGCAACGTCTCGCCGGTCATGCTGAAGGACGAAGACAAGAAGCAGAAGATCGCCTTCGTCACCTATTACAAGGGTGAGTACGGCATCCACACGGTCGAAGCGCAGAAAGAAGCGCTCCATACGGTGGCGAGCGCCGACTTCGGCGCGCCGGGCCCGATTATCGATTTCCAGCCGCCTCTCAACCACACGCTCATCAAGAGCAACGAGCGCGCGAAGGGACGATTCGAGAAGCTGTTCCTCGACGGGCGCCCGCCGGTGAACGTCGGCGTCACGAGCGGCGGCGACTTCTTCGGCGGCACGCAGGTCACCTTCAGCGACGTCCTGGGCGACCAGCAGTTCAATCTCTACGTCGAGTCGGTGTCGCAGTACCGGACGATGTCGCTGGGGTACCTGAATCTGTCGCGGCGGCTGCAGTACGCGCTGCAGGGCTTCTCGCAGACGCAGTTCTATTACGCGAACAACGCGGGGACGTTCTACGCCGCGCAGTACGGATTCCTGAGCCACAAGGACGCGCTGGCGACGCAGACGGCGCGCGGCGGCACGGCGTTCGGCATCTATCCGCTGAACCGCTACGCGCGGCTGGAGCTGACCGGCGGATTGATCCAGTTCAAGCAGCAGTATTCCGACCCGTCGCTGCAGCAGCTCGCGGAGGCGTACCAGCAGGCGCTGTACGGCCAGTCGCTGTTCGCCGACGGCAAGCTGCTCCCGCTCGGCCTCGCGTACGTGCGGGAAACAACCGTGTTCCGCGAGTACGGCCCGCTGTCGGGCGACACCCTGCGCCTCGGCTACGAGTACGCGCCGAAGGTCGGCGGGTTCATCTCGCGCCAGACGGCGGACCTCGACGCCCGCAAGTACATCCGGCTCGCGACCAACGGCGTGCTGGCGTTCCGCTTCCGCGGCCTCAAGAGCTGGGGCGACTTCCCGTCGTATCTCTACTCCGGCGGCAACTCCGAGCTCCGCGGCTACCAGTACCTCGAATTCATCGGCAACAAGTCGTTCTTCACGGATGCGGAGCTGCGCTTCCCGCTCATCGAGGCCGCGCTCACGCCGCTCGGCGTGATCGGCGGTCTGCGGGCCGTCGCCTTCGCCAATTTCGGCGCGTCGGCGCTGTCGCCGAACAAGATGCAGATCTACGATCGGAAGCCCATCTCGGTGCAGCCCGTCCTCAACTACACCCAGGACTTCTTCACCGGCGCCATCACGCCGATCTTGGGTCCGCCGCAGACGATCAGCGGCCTGCGCCTGGTCGACGGCCGCGCCTCCTACGGTCTCGGGCTCGAGACGTTCGCCCTCGGCTTCCCCATCCACTTCGACTGGTCGTGGCGCACACTCTTGAACAAGAGCTGGGAAGACTATCTCTTCTCATACCAGGCACAGGTCGACGGGGTCAGCAGCGGCAGCAAATGGCTGCGGCGGCCGAAGTTCTCTATCTGGATCGGCTACGACTTTTAGAGCTTCGATGAAAGACGGAAGGCGGAAGACGGAAGACGGGAAGTACTTTCCGTCTTCCTTCCCGTCTTCCGACTTCCGTCTTCCGTCTTTCAGGTGTCGCCCATGAGATGCGGCTGCCGATCGGTCGTCAAGCTTCTCGCCGACTACCTGGAACGCCAGCTGCCCCGCTCGCTTCGTGCCGAGCTCGAGACGCATCTGCAGAAGTGCCCGCGCTGCGTCGCGCAATTGCGGACGTATGAGTCGACGGTCTCCCTGCTGCGCTCGCTGCGCGACGAAGAGCTGCCGCCGGATCTCCGGCTGACGGTGAAATCGTTCATCGACGCGAAATGCCACAACAATTGACGGGCGGCTCCCCAGCGGCCCCTACGGCCAAACGCGCCTCGGAGTCGGCGACGGAGATGGTCCAGGTCGTCCTGCCGAACGACGCGAACCCGCTGGGATTCATTCTCGGCGGCACGGTCATGCATCTCATCGACATGGCCGGCGCGATCGCCTGCCATCGTCACACACGCAGCCTGCTGGTCACCGCGGCCGTGGACGGCCTCCAGTTTCTGCACCCGGTCAAGATCGGCGATCTCGTCATCCTCAAGGCGCGCGTGACGGCGGTGTGGAGCACGTCGCTCGAGGTGGAGGTCGAGGTGTTTTCGGAAGAGACGCTGACGGGCCTGCGCCGCATGACGAGCCGCGCGTATCTGACGTTTGTCGCCATCGATCGCGACGGCCGGCGCCTGCGGATTCCAGGGCTGATCCTGGAAACCGCGGACGACAGGCAACGAGCCGCGGAAGCGGACGTCCGGCGCGCCGATCGCCTGAAGGCGCGCAAGGCGCTGGAAGAACGCGAACGTTGACGCGGAAGACAGCCACGGACAACACGGAGAAGTACACTCGCGATCGCGGCCTTCTCTGCGAGCTCTGCGTTCTCTAATCGCGCTTCGCTTCTCTGCGTGAGATGGTCGTCGCGGCCGCGCCGCCTGGCGGACTGCTGCGGGCTATTTCTGAAAGAACTGAGCGTTTACCGGAATGAAGTTCTTCCACTTGTCGGGCGTCTCGTCGAGCGCGAAGATCGCTTCCACAGGGCACGCCGGCACGCACGCGCCGCAGTCGATGCATTCGTCCGGGTGGATGAAGAGCTGCTCGGCGGCGGCGAAGTCCGGTTCGTCCTTGCGGGGGTGGATGCAGTCCACGGGACAGACGTCGACGCAGGCGGTGTCCTTCGTGCCGATGCACGGTTCGCAGATGATGTAGGCCACGCTATAACTATATATCACCCCATGAATACGGCGCACTGGCTCGCATGGTGTCTTCTCGGGCAGCTGATCCCGGCCGGCCCCGTGGAGCTCGCGCACGGCACCGTGACGGTCGGGGGCGAGGCCACCATCACGGCCAGCAGCCACGACAACATCGCGTTCTTTAACTTCACCGACTACGAGCACAACGCCCTGCGGATGTTCCGGATCTCGGTGACGGGCATGTGGCGGCCGTCCGCGCGCTTCGCGTTCGTGACCGAGCTGCGCTCCGAGAATGCCGAGCGCATGATTCCCTACGCCTTGTACGCGCGCGTCAGGCCGTGGAAGACGCGGCCGTTCGACATTCAGGCCGGGCGGATTCCGCCGGTGTTCGGCGCGTTCGGGCGGCGCTCCTACGGCGCCGACAATCCGCTGATCGGCTATCCGCTCGCCTACCAATACCTGACCTCGCTGCGGCCCGACGCGATCCCCGCGACGGCCGACGATCTGCTCTTCATGCGGGCGAGAGGCTGGCGCGCGACGTACCCCGTCGGCGTCCTGACGCCGGCGCCCGGCGTCCCGCTCGTGAGCGCCTACCGGTGGGACACGGGCGTCGAGGCGCACGCGGAGGGCCGCGGCCTCGACGTCGCGGGCGCGATCACCGCCGGAACGCTCTCGAATCCCCGCGTAGGCGACGACAACGGCGGGCGGCAGCTCTCCGGACGGATCGCCGTGAAGCCGGCGATCGGACTGGTCCTCGGCGTGTCGGCCGCCCGGGGCGCGTTCCTGACGCGCGCGCTCTCGGATTCCTATTCGCCGCTGAACGATGGACGTGACTTTACGCAGACCGCCATCGGATTCGACGCCGAGTACTCGCGCGATTACTGGATCGTCCGCGGCGAAGCGATCCGCAGCCGCTGGACGCTGCCCGCGATCGCCGCGCCGCGCATCGACGGACCGCTCAGCGCCGACGCCGCGTTCGTCGAGACGCGCTACCGGTTCACGCCACGTCTCTACGCGGCGGGCCGCGTCGATCGTCTGACGTTCTCGAAGGTCGAAGGCGCGCGGTTCTTCGGCGGCGCGCCCACGTCGTGGGACGCTCCGGTCACGCGCCTCGAAACCGGCGGCGGCATCTACCTGCAGCGCAACCTCACGCTCCGCGCCATCGTCCAGCGCGACTGGCGTGATGGAGGCCGCGAGCGGACGAAGACGTACGTCTCGGGCCAACTGTCGTACTGGTTCTGATGCGAGCCCTGGCGATCCTCCTGCTGACCGGCGTCCTCGCCCCGGCACCCGCGCCCGTCGCCGGCGCCATCCGCGGACGCGTGGACGTGCGGGTCGGACCGGGCGGACCGGAGATGCGCCCGGATCCGGGGAGTCTCAGCATGTCGGCGTCGCGCGATCCGCAGGATCGCAGGCGGAGCGTCGTTTATCTCGAGACCGCTCCGCAGCCCGCTTTCGAAGTCAACGAACAGCGCCGCGGGCGCATGGATCAGCGCGACGAGCGCTTCGCGCCGCACGTGCTCGCAATCGTGGCGGGCACCTGGGTCGACTTTCCCAACGACGACCGGACGTATCACAACGTCTTCTCGCTCTCGAAGACGAAGGAATTCAATCTCGGCCGCTATGCCGCGGGGCACTCCAAGGCCGTGCGCTTCGAGCGGCCGGGCGTGGTCCGCGTGTTCTGCGAGATCCACTCGCACATGAGCGGGTTCATCCTGGTATTCGCGCATCGCTACTTCGCCGTCACGGACGACGAGGGACGGTATCGGCTCGAAGGCGTGCCGCCGGGCACCTATACGGTGACCGTCTGGAACGAGACGATCAAGGGCGATCCGCCGAAGCGGACCGTGACGATCGGCGCCGCCGGCGGCGAGGCTGATGCGGATTTCACAATCCGATGAACATCTTCTCTTCGCTCACCAACCGGATTTTCCTGGCCACGGCCCTCCTGGCCGTGCTGTCGATCAGCGTCGCCATCTACATGGTGAACCGCGCCGTCACCCATCAGGCGGAGGAAGAACTGGTTCGCGGCCTCGAGGAGGTCGCGCGCCTGGTCGAGGACTACCGCAACGTCGTCTTCGACAACTTCAAGCGCGAGGCGCGCTTCATCGCCGACTTGCCGACGCTGAAAGCGGCGCTCGACACGAAGGATCCGGTGACCGTCGAGCCCGTCGCGAGGGAGTATCAGGAGCAGCTCGCGAAAGCGGATCTCTTCGCCGTCGCGGATCGGCAGGGACACCTCCTGGTGAAGCTCGGCGCCAGCGAGATTCCGGATCAGGCGCTCGTCGCCGCGATGCGAGCCGGGGCGACCCGCGGATCCATGACGGCCTTCCGGCAGGAGGGGCGCGGCATCCTGCTCGTGACCTCGGTTCCGGTGCCCGATCCGACGCAGCCCGAGCCGCTGGGGACGCTGAGCGTGGGTGCGACCCTCGGCGACGCGCAGGCGCAGCACTTCAGGGCGCTGACCGACAGCGAGATCGCCTTCGGCGTGGACGGCGCGATTCAAGCGTCCACCCTGCCGCGCGAGACGTGGGGCCCGATGGCCGCGCTGCTCTCCGGCCCGGGCGTGCGCACCATCACGCTCGGCGGCAACGAGTACGTGGCGATCACACGGCCCCTGGCCGACGTGGCCGCGAAGACGGGCCCCATGAGCGTCGTGCTCCGCTCGCGAACGGAGCGTCTGCGGTTCCTCAGCGGCTTGCACCGTCAGCTCGCCGGCGTGGCCGTCCTCGCCGTGCTCGCGGCGATCCTCCTCAGCTACGGCATCGCACGCACCGTGACGCGGCCGCTCGGCGCGATTACGTCGACGATGCGCGAGATGGCGGCCAGCGGCGACCTGACGCGGCGCATCCCGGTGCCAGCCGACCCGCGCTGGCAGGATGAAGACGCGCGCCTGCTCGCGACGACGTTCAACGCCATGACCGGCTCGATTCAGCGGTTCCAGCGCGAGGCGTCGCAACGGGAGCGGCTTTCGTCGCTCGGGCGGCTGTCAACCGTCATCGCTCACGAGATCCGAAACCCGCTGATGATCATCAAGACGTCGCTGCGCGCGCTGCGGCGCGAAGACGCCGGGGCCGACCAGGTTCGCAGCGCGGCCCGGGACATCGACGAGGAGGTCACGCGGCTGAATCGCATCGTGACCGAGGTCCTGGATTTCGCGCGCCCGATCAGGTTCGAGCTGTCGTCGACGAACCTGAATGCCCTGGCGGAGGATGCCGTCCGCGCCGCGAGCGCCGTCGACGGCCACGCCCGCGTTCGTCTCGATCTCGACCCCGCGATCCCGCCGGTGACGACCGATGGCGAGCGGCTCCGTCAGGCGCTCGTGAACGTCCTGAGCAACGCGATGCAGGCGGTGGCGGCGATTCCGGCGGCCGCCGCGGACGGACCCGCGATCCGTCTGCGCACCGTGCGCCTCGATCCGCGTCGGGTGGCCATCAGCGTCATCGATCGCGGGGCCGGCATCGCGCCGGAGGATCTGCCTCGGGTCTTCGACCCGTACTTCACGACGCGCCGCACCGGAAGCGGCATCGGTCTTGCGATCTCCCGCAACATCATCGAAGGCCTGGGAGGCCGGATCACCGTCGCCAGCGAGCGCGAGCGAGGCACGGAAGTGCGGATCGAGCTGCCGGTCGACGCCCCGAATGCATGACGAAAACGACCGGTTCGATCCTGTTGGTAGACGACGAGGCGAAGATCCGGAACGCGCTGGCGCAGGCGCTCCGCGAAGACGGCCACGAAGTCGTCGCGATCGGCAGCCCGCGCGAGGCACAGCGGCTCCTCGCCCGCGGCACGTTCGACGTGCTGATCGTCGACAACCTGATGCCGGAGCTCACCGGCCTCGATCTGATTCGCGAGCTCGTGTCCACCACCGCCGACGCCGATCGGCCGCAAATCCTGCTGATGACCGCGCACGCCACGATCGAGAGCGCGATCGAGGCGATGAAGCTCGGCGCGCTCGATTACCTGCAGAAGCCGTTCGAGATCGACGAGCTCCTGGTGGTGGTCCACAGGGCGCTCGATCATCAGCGCCTGCGCACCCAGCACGGCTATCTGCTCAGCGAGCGGGACGAGGAATTCAACCAGTACGGGATCGTCGGGCGCAGCCGGCCGATTCAGGACGTGATCCGGACCGCGCAGATGGTCGCCAAGTCGAAGAGCACCGTGCTCGTCACCGGCGAAACGGGCACCGGCAAGGAAATGGTGGCGCGCGCGATCCACTTCCATTCGCCGCAGCGCGAGATGCCGCTCGTCAAGGTGAACTGCGCCGCCATCCCGGAAAACCTGCTGGAATCGGAGCTTTTCGGCCACGTGCGCGGCGCGTTCACGGGCGCGCTCTCGAACAAGAAAGGCAAGTTCGCCCTCGCCGACGGCGGCACGATCTTCCTCGACGAGATTGGGACGCTGACGACGCCGCTGCAGGCCAAGCTGCTGCGGGTGCTGCAGGAGCGCGAGTTCGAGCCGCTCGGCTCGGAGCGGAGCCAGAAGGTCGACGTGCGCGTCATCGCCGCCACGAACCGGGATCTCAGGCAGATGGTGAGCGACGGCCGCTTTCAGGAGGATCTCTATTACCGCTTGAACGTGATTCCCGTGCACATCCCGCCGTTGCGCGAGCGCCGCGAGGACATTCCGCTGCTGGTCGATCACTTCATCAGGAAGCACGCGCAGCGCGCGGGCAAGCGGATCGAAGGCATGGAGCCGGGCGTGCTCGAGGCGCTGCAGTCGGCCGACTGGCCGGGCAACGTGCGCGAGCTGGAGAACACGGTCGAACGCGCGGTCGTCCTGTCGCCCGGCGCCATGATCGGCCCCGACGTCGTCCGCCTGCTCGGCGTGGCGCCGGCGTCCTCTTCCGCGCTGCCCTCGATGCTGCTCCGATCCAACCTCGATTGGGCGGAGCGCGAGACGGTCCGCCGCGCGCTGGAGATGGCCAACGGCGTGAAGAAAGACGCCGCGGAAGCCATGGGCATCAGCCAGCGTGCGCTCAGCTATTACCTCGCCAAACACCGCATCGAATAAGGCGGCCCACCCTTTCGGTTTTCGTAAGTCGTTTCCGCGGCCGTAACGGAGGCTATGCGTTTTTCACGGCGCGCCCCGCGTTCGGCCGGCATCGCCTTTGCCATACTGATGGGAATGAAGATTCGACAGAAGGCCATGTGGGGAAGTTGGTGTCTCGTGGCGGGGCTCGCGCTCTCACCGAGTTCCGCGAGGGCGCAGGATCCGCCGGTTTCACAGCCGCCGCAACCGCCGGCGGCGGCGCAGCAGCCGCCGCAGACACCGGCGCCGCCGGAGCCTCAGACGTCCGACCCCGACGTGCGCGTCGACGCCCTCCAGCCCGATTTCAACCTCTCGGCGCTTCCGACCACGCTGCGACTGCCCGCGCGGAAGTTCTCGTTCCGCGTCACGCACCGGTTCAACCGATCGCTGGGCCAGGGCGATCTCGGGGACCTCGTCAACGATTTCTTCGGGTTCGATTCCGGCGCGCAAATCGGTCTCGAGCTGCGCTACGGGCTCCTGCCGGGCACGCAGATCGGCGTCTACCGCACGAGCGATCGCACGATCGAGATCTTCGGGCAGCAGAACGTCTGGCAGCAGAAGCCGGACGGCCGTCCGCTCGGCATCGACGTCATCGCGACGCTCGAGGGCACGAACAATCTGCGCGATCAGAAGTCTCCGGCGATAGGACTGCTCGTCTCGCGCAAGATCGCGAAGGTCGCCGCGATTTACGCCGAGCCGATCTTCGTCGCCAACACCAATCCCCTCGACACGGGCGACAACAACACGACGATGATCGGCCTGGGCGGCCGCCTGCGGATCCGGCCGCGGGTTTACCTCGTCGGCGAAGTCACCCCGCGGCTGGCCGGCTACAAGCCGGGCACGGATCAGGGCAGCTTCGGCCTCGAGATGCGCGCCGGCGGGCACACGTTCCAGATCAACTTCTCGAACGGGCTCGGGACGACGCTCGGCCAGCTCGCGCGAGGCGGCATCAGCAGCGACTCCTGGTTCATCGGCTTCAACATCTCGCGGAAGTTCTTCTGAGCTCCGCGGGAATGCGATAATGCGCGGATGCGGGCGCTGAGCGGCGTCGCCGGTCTGCTTCTTCTCGCCGGGTGCGGCGGCGGCGGAGCGCCATCGGCCCCCACGGGATCTCCCAGCGCGACAATCACGATCACATCGGCGGGCGTGAGCGCCACGCAGACCAACGTGACGCAGGGGTCGCGCGTGCTCTTCGTGAACAACGACACGCACTCGCACAACATGACGTCGGACCCGCATCCCGAGCACACCGATTGTCCGGAGATCAACACCGTCGGACTGCTCCAGCCGGGACAGCGCCACGAGACGGGCAACCTCGTCACCATACGCACGTGCGGCTTCCACGACCACGACGACCCGCCCCCCGGCGGCGCCAAGTGGACGGGGACAATCACGATTCACTGACCAAGTGGTGAATTGGCGAGTTGGTGTCAGTACTCGTAAACGCCCCGGCCGACTTTGCGTCCGAGCCTTCCTGCCTTGACGTATTGCGCGAGGAGCGGACAGGGACGGTACTTCTCGCCGAGGCTGCGGTGCAGGTACTCCAGGATGCTGAGGCGCGTGTCGAGGCCGACGAGATCCACCAGCTCGAAGGGCCCCATGGGATGGTTGAGGCCGAGTTTCAGCGCCTTGTCGATGTCGCGCGCCGACGCGACGCCTTCCATCAGCATATAGAACGCCTCGTTCCCGATGCTGGCGTTGACGCGCGTCGTGATGAAACCCGGCGCCTCGCGCACCAGAACGGTCTCCTTGCCCATCCGGCGCGCGACGTCCTCGATCGCCTCGAGCGTCGCCGGCGCCGTCTCGAGCGCGCGGACGATCTCGATGAGCTTCATCTTGTGCACCGGATTGAAGAAGTGCATGCCCGCGACGCGTGAGGGATTGGCGAGCGAGCCGGCCATCTCGGTGATGCTGAGCGCGGACGTGTTCGACGCGATGACGGCCGAAGCCGGCGCCAGTTCCTGGATTTGCGCGAACAGCGACAGCTTGACCTCGATGCGCTCCGGCGCGGCCTCGACGATGACGTCCGCGTCCTCGAGCGCCGCGCGAAGGCTCGTCGTCGCGGACAGGCGCCGCAGCATCGCGTCGGCGTCCGCCGCCGAGACTTTCCCGAGGTCGACGGCTTTGCGGGCGATCTGCTCGATGGCGCCGCGCCCCTTCGACACGGCGGCCTCCGACACGTCGTACATCGACGTCGGGTAGCCCGCCGCGATCGCCGCATGCGCGATGCCGTGCCCCATCGTCCCCGCTCCGAGGACGGCAATCTTCTTCGTGCTCTCCGTCATCCCCAATTCACCAGTTGCCCGAGCATCTCCACGGCGCGATCGATCTCCTCCTCGGTGTTGTAGAAGTGCGGCGCGATCCGGATGCCGGCGCCGGGCCGATGATCGACGATCACACCGCGGCGGATCAGCTCGTCGGCGACGGCCGACGCGTTGGGTATGTCGACGATCACCGAGCCGCCGCGTTCGCGATCCGCGTCCGGCGTATTCAGCCGATATCCGGCCGCGCGGGCGGCGTCCATCAGGCGACGGGTCAGCGCGAGCGACCGCGCGCGGATGGCCGGCACTCCGATGGACGCCACGATTTCATACCCGGCCCGCGCCGAATACAGGGAGGGGACGTTGGGCGTTCCGCTCTGAAATCGTTCGGGAGCGCGCGCATACCGGATTCCGCCGGTGGCGAAGTCGAACGGGGCCTCGTGTGCGGCCCATCCGACGAACGCGGGCCTCAGCGTCTCCGCCAGGTCGGGCCGGACATACAGATACCCGGCGCCCGGGCCTCCGCACAGCCATTTCACCGAGCCGCCCACCGCAAAGTCCGCCTCCCAGCCGTCGAGATCGATCGGCACCGTGCCCGCACCCTGGTACACGTCGAGGACGACGTGCGCGCCGACGCGATGGGCCTTTTCGATGACCGCGCGCGCGTCCGTGAGGAACGCGCTCTTGAACAGCACGAGCGACAACGGCACGAGCACCGTCCGCTCGTCGATCGCCTCGAGAAACCGATCGAGATCGAGGCGGATCGGATCCGGCGAGGGCACATAGACGATCTCGGCGCCGTACCGCCGGAACCCTTCGAACAGATAGTGATTCGACGGAAACTCGAGATCCGTCATCACGATCTTCCGCCGCGAGCCGTCGTACGAGAAGCAGGACGCGACGATCGCCTGCGCGACCGTGACATTCTGGTGCATCGAGATGCTGTTCTTCCGCGCGCCGAGGACGGGAGCGAGGATGTTGGCGGTCTCCCGGCCGATCTCCCACCATCCCTCGTGCCACGCGCGAACGCCGCGCGACGACCACGTGTCGGCGAATTGCTGGAGGTACTCGCCTGCCTTGCGGGGCATCGCTCCGAGCGAGTGGCTCACGAGATAGGTACAGGTCTCGAGAATGGGGAATTCACGACGCCAGCGTTGGATTTCTACTTCCACTTCCATATTCTCGCGGCATTTTCGTGAAGGATCTTGCGCTTCGTCTCATCCGGGAGCGGCAGCGCCTGGAACGCCTCGACGTTCGCGCGCATCGACTTGATGCCGGGACTCGGCCAGTCGGTGCCCCAGACGGTCTTGTCGGCGATCTCGTCCAGGCGTGGAAAATACTCCAGAAGCTTCGCCGGCGGAATGCCGGACACCTCCAGATGGACGTTCGGGTGCCGGCGCACGAGGAAGAACGCCGCGTCCATCCAGAGCGGCCGCCCGCCGTGCGCGAGCAGGATCGTCAGCGTCGGAAAGTCGACCGCCACGTCGTCCACGTCCATGGGATCGCCGAGACGGCTGCGCGCGCCGGGAAAGACCGACGTCCCCGTGTGAATCGTGACGGGGATCGCGGCGTCCTGCGCCACCCGATAGAGATCCGCCAGGGCCGGCAGCGCGTCCTGATAGGCATTCGCGCGGAACAACTGGTGAGGCGGATGGACTTTCAGCGCCCTCGCGCCGCTCTCGATGATCTTCGCGGCGGCGGCGCCGACGTCCCTGGTAAAGCGCGGGTTCACGGATCCGAACGCGATCAGGCGCGACGGATCGGCCGACGCGTACCGGATCATCCACGGATTCGCCTCATCCGTGAACCCCATCACGTCGGGACTGACGTAGTTGATGAGACCGACGCGGTCGACGCCGTCTTCGTCCATGCGCGCGAGCAGCGCGCGCGGATCGGCCGCGTAGCCCTCGAGCTCCGCGCGATTCGGCTTGCCCCTCCAGAACGTGGCCGCCACCGCCGGAGGCAGCATGTGGAACGGCTGTATGTGAACGTGCGCGTCGGTGACGGTCACATGTTCAAGTCGACCCAGACGGACTTCACCTGAGTGTAGTGTTCCAGCGCGTGCGCGCTCATTTCGCGACCGAATCCGCTCGCCTTGTAGCCGCCGAAGGGCGCGGCGGTGTCGTAGACGTTGTACGTGTTGATCCAGACCGTGCCGGCCTGCAGCCGCCTCGCCACGTAGTGCGCCTTCTTCACGTCGCGCGTCCAGACGGCTGCCGCCAGGCCGTACTGCGAGTCGTTCGCGCGGGCGATCGCCTCGTCGAGATCCGAGAATTCGATCGTGGCGAGGACGGGACCGAAGATCTCCTCTCGCGCAATCGTCATCTCCGGCGTCACGTGGTCGAAGACGGTCGGCTGGAAGAAATATCCTTTTCCGGTTCCGATATCCGCCCGCGCGCCGCCCGCGACGAGCGATGCGCCTTCCTTCTTCGCGATCTCCACGTAGCGTGTCACCGTCTCGAGCTGTTTTTTCGACGCCAGCGCGCCGTAGCGCGTCCTTGGATCGAGCGGATCGCCGGCCACCATCTTCCGGGTGCGCGCAGCGAGCTTCTCCATGAACTCGTCTTTGATCGACCGGTCCACCAGGAGACGCGACCCCGCGGCGCACACTTCCCCCTTGCCGTAGAAGATCCCCGTCGTCGCGCCGCGCAGGGCCGCGTCGATGTCGGCGTCGGGCAGGACAATGTTCGGGGACTTGCCGCCGAGCTCGAGCGTGATCCTCTTGAGAGTATCGGCGGCGGCCCGCATGATGCCTTTGCCGGTGCTCGTATCGCCGGTGAACGCAATCTTGTCGATGCCCGGGTGCTCGACGATCGCCTGGCCGACGGTCGAGCCGGGACCGGTGATCACGTTGAGCACGCCGGGAGGCAGGCCGACCTCGACGGCGATTTCGCCCAGCGCGATGGCGGTCAGCGGCGTCTGGCTCGCGGGCTTCAGGATCACGACGTTGCCGGTCGACAGCGCCGGCGCGACCTTCCACGCCGCGAGCAACAGCGGGAAGTTCCACGGCACGATTGCGGCGACAACGCCGAGCGGCTCCCGTAGCGTGTAGGTGAGGTAATTGCCCCTGACCGGGATCGTCTCCCCCATCACCTTGTCGGCCCAGCCCGCGTAGTACTCGAAGCACTCGGCGGCCGCGGGGATCTCGATCTGGCGCGATTCGAAGATCGGCTTGCCGTTGTGCAGCGTCTCGAGACGCGCGACATCGTCCGCCCGCTCGAGCAGGCGATCCGCCAGCTTGCGGACGAACCGTCCCCGCTCGCGGGCCGACATCTTTCCCCACGGTCCGTTCAGGGCCGCGCGCGCCGCCGCAACTGCGGCGTCGACGTCGGATTTGTCCGCGGCGGCAACCGTCGCGACCGTCTCCTCCGTCGCCGGATTGACGACGTCCATCGTCCGTCCGCCGGAGGCGTCCCGCCACTCGTTGTTGATGAGCAGTTTCTTCTGTTCGTTCATCGTCCGGCAAATCGCGGTGTGCGCTTCTCGAGACTCGCAGCCAGCCCTTCCTTCGCGTCCTCGCTCTGAAAGAGAAGCCGCTGCAGCTCCCGCTCGATTGAAAGGCCCTCGAGGAGTCCGGCCTCGGGGCCCGATTGTACCGCGCGTTTCATGCGGCCGACGGCGCGGCTGGCCTTATTGGGCGGCGTGAACTGCTTCGCATAGTCGTGAATCGCGTCGTTGAAGCTGCGGCCCTGCAGCTCCGCATCGCCCCACACGTCGTGGACGATGCCGAGCGCTTTCGCGTCGTCCATCGACAGCAGACGTCCCGTGGCCATCAGCTCGATCGCGCGGGCCTTGCCGATCAGGCGCGCGAGCCGCTGGGTGCCGCCCGTCCCGGGAAGGACGCCAAGCGCCACCTCCGGCAGTCCGATCTTGCCGGCGTTCTGCTTCGCGATACGGATGTCGGCCGCGAGCGCCACCTCGAGGCCGCCGCCGACGGTGTGGCCGTTCAACGCCGCGATCACCAGCTTGGGCGTCTGCTCGAGCCTCGTCAGGGTTTCGTTGGCGTGCAGGCAGAAGTAGTACTTGAAGTCGGGATCGGCGTCTTTCAACATGCCGATGTTCGCGCCGGCGCAGAAGAACTTCTCTCCGCCGCCGCGGATGACGATGACATGGACGGCGGCGTTCATGCGCGCCCTCAGCACGGCCGCATCGATCTCCTGCATCATTTCGTAGGAATAGGTATTCGCAGGCGGATCGTTCAGCTCGATGACCGTAACGCCGCCGCGCGTCTCCGTGTGAATCTTCGTCATCCGACTCCCGGCCCCCGACTCCCGACAGCCTGACTCACAGCTCCGTCCTCACGTATTCGAAGTTTACAGGCGCGCCCTTGATGCCGCGCTGCGGCGGCGCGATGTAATTGGCAAACTTGCCCGGCTCGTACACGGGCTCGGCCTGGATGCTCAGCAGATACTCGCGATCGCGCGGATTTGGAAGCCATTCGTCCTTCCGGCGCTCCCACTCGGCGTCCGACAGCGGCTGTCCGAACGGATCGAAGTGCATCGCCGAGAACATGCCGATGCCGCGGTTGAATTTCCGGTCCGGCAGGCGCAGGCGGTCGGAGATCCCGTGCCGCTCCAGAATCCTGTTCCAGCGCGTCACGCCGTTCTGACAGTCCCCGACGTACCAATCGCGCAGCACTTCGTTCATCGCGGTGCGCATCGGGATGTGGCCGCGTTGGAGCCTGCCGTCCTTCAGCAGCTCGAGCTCGTACATGGCCTCGGACACGGAGTGGTCGTCCCAGCGCTCCTCGTAGGCGCGCCCTTTCAGGCCGTTCGCGAAGTAGGACGCGGCGTTGGTCGAGACCTCGTTGCCGTGGAGGTCCAGGCTGAGGCTGAACCAGAGATTGATGAATTTCTGGATCGTCGGAAGATCGATGCCGCCCATCTTCCGCACGTCCTCGGAGAAGCCGGCCTGCTTCATGAGCTGGCACGTGCGCTCGAGAATGCGCGCGATTCCGGTTTCGCCGACGAACATGTGGTGCGCTTCCTCGGTCAGCATGAAGCGCGTCGTTCGCGAGAGCGGATCGAGCGAGCTCTCCGAGAGCGAGAGCAGCTGCGACTTGCCGTCGCGATCCGTGAACATCGTAAACATGAAGAAGTCGAGCCAGTTTTCGATCGGCTCGTTGAAGGCGTCGAGGATGCGCGGCTTGTCGCGGTTGCCGCTCTGGCGTTCGAGCAGCTCCTCGGCCTCGTCGCGTCCGTCGCGCCCGAAGTAGGAGTGCAGCAGATACACCATCGCCCAGAGATGGCGGCCCTCCTCGACGTTCACCTGGAAGAGATTCCGGAGATCGTACAGGCTGGGACAGCGCTGCCCGAGCCACCGCTGCTGCTCGACGCTCGCCGGCTCGGTGTCCCCCTGCGTCACCACGAGGCGCCGCAACTGGTTGCGGAATTCGCCCGGCACTTCCTGCCAGACCGACTGTCCCATGAAATCGCCGAAACCGATGCGCCGATCGTGCACGGGATCGGCGAGAAAGATGCCCCAGCGGTACTCCGGCAGCTTCACGTATTCGAAGTGCGCCCATCCGGACGGATCGACGCTGACCGCCGTCCGCACGTAGACCTGGTGGTAGTCCTGGAAGCCTTGCGGTCCCATGTCCCGCCACCACTGAATGTATTTCGGCTGCCAGTGCTCGAGCGCCCGCTGCAGCCGCTTGTTGCTCGACAATCCGACGTTGTTGGGGATTCGCTCGGCAGAGATCATCGCTCACCTGTGGGGCGGGGACTCGAGCCCCGGCATGACTCGAGTCCCGGCATTATGTCCTGTTGAAGTCGAACTCGGGCCGCGACTGCGAGCCGTACGCCGTGAGCGCGCCTTTCGGCCCGACGGCGTTCGGCCGGACGAAGATCCAGTTCTGCCAGGCGGTCAGACGTCCGAAGATCTTCGTCTCCATCGTCTCCGGTCCGGCGAAGCGGAGGTTCGCCTCCATGCCCGTCAGCGCATCGGGCGACAATGCCGCGCGGCTTTCAATGGCCAGCCTGACCTCGTCGTCCCAATCCAGTTCGTCGGGCGCAAACGAGACGAGACCGGCCTCGAGCGCGTCCTGGGGATCGAAGGCGCCGTCGCGTTCGAGCACCCTGTCGACCTGCTCGGGCTGCGCGAGGAAGCGCGTTTCCAGCCGCGTGAGTCCGTTGCTCATCTTCAGCGGGCCGCCGTTCATCTTCGAGAGCGCGATCGTGTTGTCCTGCTCCTGATCGTCGAGCATGTACGACCGATCGGCGGCGAGCGCGAGCTCGAACAGACTCCCGGCGAAGCAGCTCCCGGGCGTGATGAGCGCGAAGAAAGTGCGCGACGTGAGATCCATGCGCTTCAACGTGCGCTTCATGAAATGGACGATCTCGCGCGCCAGCCAGTGGTCCTTCTGGGCGAACAGCAGCTCGTCCACCGCCAGCATCGCGCCTCGATCGCCGCGCGTCTTGATCGCGACGGTCCCGATCAGCGGTTCGGCGAGCCGAAGCCGCAGCAGCGCGTCGTCGAGCTCGCGGAAGGCGCGAAGGGGCCAGAACTGATCTCCGAGCGCCTGAATGGCGTCGCCGCTCTCGGGCAGATGTCCGGACGGTCCGGTGACGGTCACTGTCGCGACCCGCTTGTCGCGATCGATCTCGACGTCGACCGCCGAGTACGTGACGCGATCGTGTGTCACATTCGGCTTCAGCGGCGTCAGCGTGATGCCGGGCCCACGGGCCGGGCGGTCGGACTTCGCTGCGAGCTCCCGGGCGCGCGCCGCGACGCGCGCCTTGAACTGGCTGGTCGGATAGACGGCGTCGACGAGCCGCCATTCGACGGCCCGCTTGCCCTTGATCCCTTCCGCGACGGTGCCGAAGACGTCCGCGAGGTCGCGGCGCACCTTGCGCTTGTCGACCACGCGGGTGAGGCCGCCGGTGCCGGGCAGCACGCCGAGGAGCGGCGTCTCCGGCAGGCTGACTGCCGAGTTGCCGTCGTCGACGAGGAGGATCTCATCGCAGGCGAGCGCGAGCTCGTAGCCGCCCCCGGCGCAGATGCCGTTGAGCGCGGCCAGGAACTTGAGTCCCGAGTGTTCGCTCGCATCCTCGATCGCGAGGCGCGTCTCGTTGGTGAACTTGCAGAAATTCACCTTCCACGCGTGGCTCGACCCGCGCAGCATGAAGATGTTGGCGCCGGCGCAGAAGACGCGCTCCTTGAGGCTGGTGATGACGACGGCGTGGACTTCGGGGTGCTCGAACCGAATCCGCTGGATCGCGTCGGCGAGTTCGATGTCGACGCCGAGGTCGTAGGAGTTGAGTTTGAGCTTGTAGTCGGGGGAGAGGCCGGCGTCCTCTCGGACGTCCATCGCCAGCGTCGCGATCGGCCCGTCGATCCCGAGCGTCCAGTGTCGGTAGCGATCGGGGGAGGTGTCGAACGAGACCTGGGGCCCGGCGGTCTGCGTCGCGGCGTCCATGACGTCCCAGCCTATCGCCGGCCCTCCGGCAGTGTCAAGGCACTATACTGCTCCGATCCACCTCTGCGGTGCGATATAATGCATCCTCCGTAGGGGCGGGGTCTGACCCCGGGTATGGGCACTGGCATCCTCGAATATGTCGGACGAAGGGTGCGCGGGGAGCGCGCCCGCCGGCACTGGACGATCCGCGAGCTCGCGGAGCGGTCCGGCCTGTCGGTGCGGTTCCTCGTCCAGCTCGAAGCGGGGTCCGGGAACATCTCGCTCAAACGCCTCGACGACCTCGCGCGTGCGTTCAACCTCTCGGCCGCCGATCTCGTCGCCGTCGACGTCCCGGACGCGCCGCGTGTCGTCGCGCTGCTGGGGCTTCGCGGCGCCGGCAAGACGACGATCGGCAGGCAGCTCGCGCGCTGCCTTCGCGTCAGGTTCGTCGAGCTCGATCGACGCATCGAAAAGGCCGCCGACATGTCGCTCGGCGAGCTGTTCTCGCTGTACGGAGAGGAATACTACCGCCGCCTCGAACGCGAGACGCTCAAAGCCGTCCTCGCCGAGCGGCGCCCGATGGTGCTTGCGACGGGCGGCGGCATCGTCGCCTCGCCTGAAACGTATGCGCTCCTGAAGAAGTCGGCGGTGACGGTCTGGCTGCGCGCCTCGCCCGAGGACCACTGGAACCGCGTCGTCAGCCAGGGCGACCGACGGCCGATGGCGGATCATCCGCAGGCCATGGCGGATCTGCGCGCGCTCCTCGCGGCGCGCGAGCCGCTGTACGCCAGCGCGGATCACACGATCCAGACGTCGAATCGCACGGTCGACGACATCGTCGACCAACTGCGCGGATCCGTCTACGTCGACTGATGGAGCCCGAGCGCCGAGCCTTCACAGGCCCGAGGTGATCCTGCCCGCGATGGTCGGCGGGAACACGTTGTGGTTCAGGATGCCGTCGAACGTGAGCACACCGCCTCCGTTCGCGGTCAGCGTCATCGTGACGTGGAACGTGTTGTTTCCGAGATTCACCAGCGTCCCGCCCGTCACGACGCCGCGGATCGTCCGAAGGCCGACGCGAATGTCGAAGACGCCGCCAGTGATGGCGGACTCCTCGAACGGCGCCGGCAGCGGGTCATGGTTGACCGAGACAGCGAACGTGCCGAGCGCGGCCGGATTCGCCCCCACGCGACCCTCGATGACGCCGACGAAGATCGCCGAGCCGCACATCGACTGCGCGCACAGCTCGACGCCGAAGGCCGACGCATCGATGACAGGAATCGCGGCGGCCGCAGCCGGACGAGCGCCTGCGGCCAGCAGAACGAACAGGAGCGGTGCGAGCGCGCGCTTCATGGATCCTCCTTGATAGCGGCTGCTCTTATACGCCCACAGCCGGCCTGAACGCAAGTGGTCACTCATCGCGCAGCGCGACGAGAGGATCCACCCGCAGCGCGCGACGCGCGGGCAGAACACACGCGAGCAGCGCGACGCCGACGAGAATCGCCGGCGCGGCGGCGACGCTCGGCGTGTCGAGCGGGGTGACGCCGTAAAGCAGCGTTTGCAGCGCGCGGGTAGCCGCGAGGCTTCCGGCGAGTCCCGCAGCGCCGCCAGCGATGACCGGCGCCATTCCTTCCGCCAGCACGAGACGCATCACGTCCGCCGCTCGGGCCCCGAGCGCCATGCGAATGCCGATTTCGCGGGTGCGCTGGGTCACGAGGAACGCCATCACGCCATAGATGCCAACCGCCGCAAGGACGAGGGCGACCGCCGCGAAAGAGGCCATCAGGACCAGATTGAATCGCGGCCGCGACAGCGCGCCCGCGATGACGGCGTCCATCGGTCGGATCCCAAGTACGACCAGCTGCGGATCGAACGCGCCGATCCGATCGCGAATCAGTGGCGCGACGGCGGCGACGGGCAGCGAGGTACGCACCGCGAGCGATGGCCGAATGATGTCGGGATGCTGCGCGTGGGGAATGAAAACCGTCGGCCGGGCGGCTTCCGCTACGGATCTCTGGCGGGCGTCGCTGACGACTCCGACGATCGTTCGCAGCGCACCGAACTCGCGGTCGTCGTCGACCACGATTACCCGCCCGACCGGATCGCTGTCCGCGAAGTAACGTGCGGCGAACGCGTTGTTCACGATGGCCGAACCGACGCGAGGTGCGGCCGAGTGATTCAACAGGTCGTCGCTGAACCGATCGCGGCCGTCGAAGTTGCGGCCGCGCAGAAGGCGGATGTTCATCGCCGGAAAGTAGCCAGGCGTCACGACGCTGAGGTCCGCGCGCCAGCGGTCGCGCGGATCCACCGGCGGATGGCCCTCGCCGGCGCCTGGCGCGTCCGCGCGCCAGACGGTGCCTCCGAAAGGATCGGACGTCAGCGGGATCTCGGTAATGATGCCCGCGGCGAGCACCCCCGGCACGCCTTCGACCGCCGCCACGAGGCCCTCCGTCTCACGCTGCACTCTCGGCCACGGGCGCGTGCCAGGCGCAGCCTGGAGCAGGTGGCCGACCGGCCATCGCGTTTCCACGACCAGCGCATGATCGGATTCGAAGCCGAGATCGACGTGGCGCAGATTCGCGAACGTGCGCAGGAACAGCAACGACGCCATGAGCAGCAGCATGACAATCGCAGCTTCGCCGCCGATGACCCAGCGGCGCAGGTGCGCCCCGGACATGGTGGCGGCCCGGAAGTCGGCGCGGATCCCGCGTCGAGCGGTGTCACGGATCAGATGCAACGCCGACGTGGTACCGATCAGGGTGATACAGAGCACGCACACAGCACCGCTGAACGCCAGCACGGCGGGGTTCATCCCCACTTCGCCAGGACGGGCGAGATCCACCGGCGCGAGGCTCACCAGAACGCGAGCCACCGAGCCGCCGATCGCCAGGCCCGCCACGCAGCCGGCGAGGCACAGAAGGCCAACCTCGATCAGCGACAGTCGAACGATCCCTGCCGGGCTCGCGCCGAGAGCCAGACGCACCGACAGCTCCGCGCGGCGAGCCGTCGCGCGCGCCAGTAGGAGGTTCGCGACGTTGGCGCAACCGATCAGCAGCACGCCCGCCACAGCGATCATGAGGACGAGCAGTGGCAGCCGCGAGGACGCGGCCTTCGGGTTCGAGAGCGGCTCGACGCGAGCGGTCCAGCCGGCGTTGCTCGCCGGATACTCAGCGGAGAGCTGCGTGGAGATGCCGGCGAGCTCGCGCTGCAGATCGTCGATCGCGGCCCCAGGCGCCAGCCGTCCGATCGCTTCGAACGATCGCGATCGTCGCGCCGCAGCCGCGACCGCTCGAAGCGGCACGCTCGTCCATGCCTCGGTCCCGTCGGGAAAATCGAATCCTGGCGGCATGACGCCGACGATCTCCCGCGGCAGGCGCCCCTCGAGCGAGACGCGGCGTCCGACCACATCGATCGAACCGCCGAAAGCGCGCTGCCACAGTCCGTAACTGATGACGAACTGTCCGAGCGCGCCAGCTGGGGCATCCTCGTCGTCCGCGCGAAACAGTCGGCCGACGACGGGCTGCACCCGCAGCACCCGGAAGAGCGCCGGAGACACGCCCGCGGTCTTCACGATCCGGGCGCGATCGCCGATGTTCCAGACCGTCTCGCCGCTCCCGAACACGGGCGCGTACACGGCAAGGCTCTCGAGGGTCCGCGCTCTCCATCGCCAGTCGACGAAGGTGCCTGCCGAGACGACGCGCTCGGCCGCGCCCGTCTCGCGATTCTCTTCCGAGAGCCGCACCAGGCGATCGGGCTGCCAGTACGGCAGCGGTTTCAGGAGAACGGCATAGACGACGGAAAACACCGCGGTGTTCGCGCCAATCCCCAACGCCAGCGCGAGGATGGCGCTGACGGCAAAGGCCGGCGCTCGCCGCAACGTGCGAACGACGTACCGAACGTCATTCAGCATTAGGCATTAGGCATAGGGCATTAGGATGCGGTCTCACCCGGCTTCAGGACGAGCACGTCGACGCCCATCGGCTCGACGAGCTTCCTCAGGTCGTCGGGCGAGCCCGTCAAGATCGGAAACGTGCCATAGTGCATCGGCACTACCTGCCGAACGCCCAGCAGCTCGCACGCCTTGGCCGCCGCCACCGGATCCATGGTGAAGTAATCGCCAATAGGCAGAAATGCGATCTCGGGCGCGTACAGCTCGCGAATCAGCCGCATGTCCCCGAAGAGCGCCGTGTCTCCGGCGAAATAGATGGATCGGCCCTCTTCCAGTCGTACCGCGAATCCCACGGCCAGTCCTGCATACTGCGCCTTGCCGTCTTCCTCAATGCTGCTCGTGTGCAGCGCGGGCGTCATCGAGATGCGCAGGCCCTTCACGACGACCGTTCCTCCGACGCCCATGCCGATGACGTCCTTGAGTCCCTTGCCGCCGAAGTAGTTTGCGAGCTCGTAGACGGCGACCACGGGCGCGCCGGTCGCGCGCGCGACGGCGACGACGTCCGTCATATGGTCGGAATGACCGTGAGACACGCAGATCACGTCGGCCTTGTCGATCTTCGCGCCGGACGGCGCTTTCGGGTTCCCGGTGAGCCAGGGATCGAAGATGATGCGCGTGCCTCGGGGTGTCGTGACGGCGAAGGTCGCGTGGCCGAACCAGGTGATCGAGAGGTGCGACATGCCGCTAGTATAAAATTGATGGATTGGCTACCGCTCCTCTGAATTTCATCCGCGGACGACGGACGCGCGCGCAGAGTAGCGCCGAGCTTCCGCGTCCGCCCAAGCCCGACTGGCTGAAGGTGCGCGCGCCGGGATCCGAGAATTACCATCGCCTCAAGGGGCTCATGCGCGGCCTCGGCCTCCACACGGTGTGCGAGGAGGCCAACTGTCCGAACATCGGCGAGTGCTGGCATCACGGCACCGCGACGTTCATGATTCTCGGCGGCACCTGCACGCGCTCGTGCGGCTACTGCAACGTGACGCACGGCACGCCGCGTCCACCGGACGCGCAGGAGCCGGTCAAGGTTGCAAGCGCCATTCACGCCCTCGCGCTCGACTACGTCGTCGTCACGTCGGTCGACCGCGACGATCTGCCGGATTTCGGCGCATCGCACTTCGCGCGGACGATCACGGAAACCCGCGCGCGCGTGCCGACGTGCCGGCTCGAGGTCCTCATCCCGGATTTCCAGGGCGACGAGGCGGCGCTTCGGACGGTCCTCGACGCGAAGCCCGACATCCTGAATCACAACATCGAGACGGTGCCGAGGCTCTACCGCGCGGCTCGACCGGGCGGCCGCTACCCGCGTGCGCTCGAGCTGCTCCGCCGCTCGCGCGCGATCGCGCCGACGGTCCCGACCAAATCGGGGCTCATGGTGGGTCTGGGCGAGGAATGGGACGAGCTGGTCGACACACTGCGGGATCTGCGGGCTGCCGGGGTCAGCATCGTCACCATCGGCCAGTACCTGCGGCCGTCGCTCGCGAACCTGCCGATGACGCGCTATTACACGCCCGCCGAATTCTCAGAGCTCAAGCGTATCGGCCTCGAACTCGGATTCGGCCACGTCGAGTCAGGCCCGCTCGTGCGCAGCTCCTATCACGCGCACGAACAAACGCAGGCACTTGAATCGGGTAATTTGGAAATCGAGTCATCGGGTAATCGGGCTTCGCACGCGCTACCGCGCGTGCTTTGAATGCGCGGCCGATAGGCCGCGCAAGCTCGATTGCCCGATTTCCAGATTACCGATTCTGCTGAGTTCCCGCTTCTTGCAGGTCCCCGGTCGAGGGGAACCTATGCGCAACGACATCACTCGGATCGGTATCGCCGCCGCGCTCGCGGTCACGGCGGTTGCCTGCACCGGAAGGACGACCGCCGTCGGCAACGATCGGAAGGTGCAGTCCGGCGGCAATCGCGGAACTCTGGAGCGAGTGACGCTGCGGGGCTGCGTGCAGCCGGCGTCGACCGGCCAGGGCTTCGTGCTCCAGCACGTTCTCCCGAACGTCCCTGAAGCGCAGCCGCAGGGACAGGAAACGATGGAGCATCCGCTCATCGCCCGAGGGTCCTGGGTCCGGCTCGACGGCTACCCGGACATCAAGCGGTATCTCGGCAACGAGGTCACCGTGACGGGCGACGTCGTCGATCGCGGCGAGAACACGATCGGCACGTCCGGTCAGGACACATCGACGCCGCGGGCGGGCGTCGCCAACGGCGATGCGCCGCGAGTGGCGATAGAACGCGTGGACAAGGTCGCGGAAAACTGCGCCGGCGAATAGATCAGCGGTCGGTGTTCGCGAACAGCTCTCCCTGGATCGACTCGAACGCGGCGCGGACGCCGCGCGAGCTCACGGTCTCGTCGTGCTGCGTGATATCGAGGCCGATCAGCTCCTGAGCCTCCGACACGCGCAACGGGATGAGGAGGTCGGTCGCGCGATAGAGCACCCACGACCCGACGAACGCGTAAGGCGCCGCAATCGCGAGCGCGGCGAGCTGGACGAGAAACACCTTCGGATGGCCGTGCACGAGCCCGACGTCGGCCGCGAACACACCCGTCGCGATCATGCCCACCATTCCGCCGATGCCGTGGCACGGAAACACGTCGAGCGTGTCGTCGATCTGCGACCGGGATCTCCAGTGGGCGGCGATGTTGCTGATGACGCTCGAGACGGTGCCGATGACGATGCTCTGCGGAACCGAGACGTAGCCGGCGGCAGGCGTAATGGCCACGAGCCCGACGACCGCGCCGATGCACGCGCCGAGCGCCGAGGCCTTGCGTCCGCGGATCGCGTCGTAGGCGATCCAGCCGAGAGCCGCCGCGGCCGACGCGGTGTTGGTCGTCGCAAACGCCAGCGCCGCCTGCTCCGACGCCGCCAGCGCCGAGCCGGCGTTGAATCCGAACCAGCCGAACCAGAGCATCCCCGTGCCGAGGATCACGAAGGGGATGTTCGCCGGCACGTGCTCGCCGCCCGTGTCGAGCAGCTTGCGGCGCCCGAGCACGATCGCGCCGGCGAGCGCCGCCAGGCCCGCCGAGGTGTGGACCACCGTCCCGCCGGCGAAATCCAGCACGCCCCACTTGTGCAGAAATCCGTCCGGGTGCCACGTCGCGTGCGCCAGCGGGCAGTAGATGACCAGGCTGAAGAGCACCGTAAAGGTCACCACAGCCCAGAACCGGACGCGCTCGGCGAACGACCCCGTGATCAGCGCCGGAGTGATGATCGCGAACTTGAGATGGAATAGCGCGAAGATGACGAGCGGGATCGTCGGCGCGAGCGCCGGATGCGTCGCCGTACCGACGTGGCGGAACATGAAGAACGTCGCCGGGTTTCCGATGACGCCGCCGATATCGTCGCCGAACGCGAGGCTGAATCCGACAACGACCCAAACGAGGCTGATGACGATCATCGCCATCAGGCTCTGGAGCATCGTCGAGATGACGTTCTTCTTCTGGACCATCCCGCCGTAGAAGAACGACAGGCCCGGCGTCATCAGGAGCACGAGGCCGGCCGCCGTCATCATCCAGGCGAGATCGCCGGCGACCACGGGACCGCCCTTGACGATGGGATCGGCCGGCGGGACGACGAGAGCGAGCGCGCTCGCCAACAGAAGGAGCGCCATGGGAATGACCCGCCTCATGGCGGGTCATTCTAAACTGCCCGCTCCCAACTACCAACTCCCAAAGTGAGCGCCTTGCGAGTTGGGAGTTGTCAGCGCTTCGGCCGGTAGACGTGCGTCGCCTGGCCGAAGAACACTTCGGCCGATTCCATGATCGTCTCCGACAGCGTCGGATGCGGATGGATCGTCATGGCCATGTCTCTCGCGGTCGCGCCCATTTCGATCGCGAGCACGCCTTCGGCGATCAGCTCGCCGGCGCCCGGACCGCAGATGCCCACGCCCAGCACGCGATCGCTTTCGGGATGGATGATGAGCTTCGTGAGGCCGTCGGTACGGCCGAGCGTGATCGCGCGGCCGGACGCGCCCCACGGAAACTTCGCGATGCTCACCTTCACGCCGCGTTTCTCGGCTTCGGTCTCGGTGAGGCCAGCCCAGGCGATCTCGGGATCCGTGAACACGACGGCAGGGATGGCGGCGGGATCGAAGACGACGTTGCGATCCCCGGCGATGGCGTCGACGGCGGTCCGCCCCTCGTGCGACGCCTTGTGCGCGAGCATCGGCTCTCCGGCAACGTCGCCGATCGCGTAAATCCCCGGCTCCGCGGTCCGGCGGCTTTCGTCGACGACGATGAACCCGCGCGTGTCGATCTGGACGCGCGTGCGATCGAGGCCGGGAATGCGGGAATTCGGCCGGCGGCCGATCGACACGAGCACGCGATCGAACGTCTGTTCCCCGGACTTGCCCTCGCCCTCGAAGGTGACGGCGATCGCGTCGCCGGCCTCTTTCATGCCCGTGACTTTGGTGTTCAGCCACACCGCTTCGCACACGCGCTCGATCCGCCTGGCCAGGATGTTCACGAGGTCGCGATCCGCGCCCGGCAGCAGCCCGCCGGTCATCTCGACGACGGTCACGCGGCTGCCCAGCGACGCGTACACGGATCCGAGCTCGAGCCCGATGTAGCCGCCCCCGACGACGAGCAACGATTTCGGCACGTCTGGCAGGTCGAGCGCGCCGGTCGAGTCCATCACGCGCGGACTGGCCATCGACAGCCCTGGAACGGTCGAGGGCTGCGAACCGGTCGCGATGATGCAGTGCTCGAAGGTCAGCGTCTCCTTCCCCCCGGAGCCGAGATCGACGCTCAGCGTACGCGCATCGACGAACGAGGCCATTCCCTGCAGGTGCTGGATCTTCCGCAGGTCCCGCACCTGCCCCGCGCCGGCGGTCAACTGCGCCACGACCTTGTTCTTGAAATCACGGAGCTTCCCGAGATCGATGCTCGGCTTCTGGAACGCGACGCCGAAGTCGGCCGCGTGCGCCGACTCGGTGATGACGTCGGCGACGTGCAGCAGCGCCTTGGATGGAATGCAGCCGCGGTAGACGCAGACGCCGCCCGGGTTCCTCTCCGGATCGACGATCGTAACCTTCATGCCGCGGTCGGCCGCGTAGAACGCCGCGGCGTACCCGCCGGGGCCCGCTCCGACAACAACCAGCTGACTCGAAATGGCCATGATTCTTAACAGGAGCTCAGGAGGTCAGGAGACGTCTTTTCAGAAGAAGGAAAGAAGAAATGTCTCCTGATCTCCTGGTCTCCTGTAAGAGGTTTTACAGCGCTAACACAAAAGCCTGTTCGAACGCGTCTGCGACCCAGCGCAGAAAGCGTGCAGCGTCGGCGCCGTCGATGACGCGATGGTCGTACGACAGCGAGAGCGGCAGCATCAGCCGCGGCTCGAAGGACGATCCGTTCCAGACCGGCTCGTACGATCCGCGGGAGATCCCGAGGATCGCCACCTCCGGCCAGTTGACGATCGGGGTGAAGCCGACGCCGCCGATCCCGCCGAGATTGGTGATCGTGATCACGCCGCCCGACATGTCATCGAGCGACAGTTTGCCCGCGCGCGCTTTCTCCGACGCCTTCGCCAGCTCCGCCGAGAGCTCGACGATCCCCTTGGTCTCGACGTCGCGGATGACCGGTACGAGGAGACCCCGATCGGTGTCGACCGCGACGCCGATGTGCGCGTACTTCTTGAACACGAGCTGCCCGCGCGCCGAATCGATCGACGACCCGAACTGCGGGAACTTTCGAAGCGCGCCCGCCACGATCTTCAGCGCGACGGCCGTCACCGTCAGCTTGCCGCCCGCGCGCTCGGCCTGCGGGCCGTACTTCTTCCTCAGCTCCTCGAGCGCGGTGATGTCGGCCCTGTCGTGCTGCGTCACGTGCGGAATCACGTTCCACGCGTGGCCGAGATGTTCGGCCGTCTTGCGGCGGATGTTGCTGAGCGGCTTGCGCTCGATCTCGCCCCACTTCGAAAAGTCCGGCAGCGGCTGCGCGCCCGGCGCGGCCGGCGCCGTCGAGGGGCCCGTCCCGGGCGTCGTCGAGGGGCCGGCCAGCGCCTGCTTCACGAACGACTGGACGTCTTCCACCGTAATCCGTCCGCCCGGGCCGGTGCCGGTCACCTGCCGGATTTCGACTCCCAGCTCGCGCGCGATCCTGCGGACGGACGGGGCGGCGGCCGGGGCGGCGGCATCGGCCGCGGCGTCGGGCGGGGGGGCGCCCTGCGCGGGTCCGCGCGGCGCGCGGCTGATGTCGACGACTTCGCCGCGCTTCTGGCGCGGAGTCACTTCGGTCGTGTCGCGCTCGACTTCGTCTTCCGGAAGACGCGGCGCCTGCCGGGGCGGGCGCGCTTCCTGGCTGAGTCCACCCTCTTCCGGCGCGCCGACCGGCTGCGGCGCGGGCTTCGCCGTACGCTGCTCGGTCGATTCCGTCGCCCCCTTCGATTCCTGCGCGCCGTTCGAGGCCTCGTCCACCGTGAGAATCGTCTGGCCCACCTTCACCTTGTCCCCGGGCTTGACCTTCAGGTCCTTGACGATCCCGGCGAGCGAAGACGGAACTTCGATGGTCGCCTTGTCGGTCTCGAGCTCGATGACGGGCTGCTCGTTCGCGATGCGGTCGCCCGCCTTGACGAGCAGCCGCAGCACGTCGCCGCCATGGACGTTCTCGCCGAGTTCGGGGAGCTTCAGTTCACTCGCCATCGGCTAGCTCACCGCCGGATTCGGCTTGTTGGGGTCGACGTCGAGGTCCTTGATCGCGCGGGAGACCACATCAGCGCCGATCTGGCCTTCCTTGAGCAGCTCCGCCAGCGTCGCGATCGTGACGAATCTCGCGTCCACCTCGAAAAAGCCGCGGAGCGCGTCGCGGTCCTCGCTGCGGCCGAACCCGTCGGTGCCAAGCGATCGCATCCGGCGCGGCGTCCAGCGATCGATCGAATCGGGGAGCACCTTGCAGTAGTCCGACGCGGCGACGTACACGCCGGGCGCGTCCTTCAGGCACTGCGTGACGTAAGGCACGCGCGGCGTCTCCCCGGGATGGAGCATGTTCCAGCGCTCGCACGCGTGCCCGTCGCGATAGAGCTCCGTGTAGCTCGTGACGCTCCAGACGTCGGCGGCGACGCCGTATTTCTCGAGGAGGCCCTGCGCGGACACGACCTCGTTCAGGATCGCGCCGCTGCCGAACAACTGCGCGCGCAGTTTGCTGTTCGGATCCGACGCGGCCTTGAACCGGTACATCCCCTTCAGGATTCCCTCCCGCGAGTTCGGCGGCATCTCCGGCATCACGTACTGCTCGTTCATCACCGTCAGGTAGTAGAAGACGCTCTCCTGCTCCTGATACATCCGGCGGATGCCGTCCTGGATGATGACGCCGAGCTCGTAGGCGTACGCCGGATCGTACGAGAGGCAGTTGGGATAGCAGAGCGCGTAGACGAGGCTGTTGCCGTCCTGATGCTGCAGCCCTTCGCCCGCCAGCGTCGTCCGTCCCGACGTCCCGCCGAGCAGGAAGCCGCGGACGCGCGAGTCGGCCGCCGCCCAGATCAGATCGCCGACGCGCTGGAAACCGAACATCGAGTAATAGATGAAGAACGGGATCGCGTTGACGCCGTGGGTCGCATACGCGGTCCCGGCGGCGATGAACGACGACATGGAGCCGGCCTCGGTAATCCCCTCCTCGAGGATCTGCCCGTCGGTCGCCTCCTTGTAATAGAGCAGCGTGTCCATGTCGACCGGCTCGTATCGCTGGCCGACGTGCGAGTAGATGCCGACGGCGCGGAAGAGCGCTTCCATGCCGAACGTGCGGGCTTCGTCGGGCACGATCGGCACGATCAGATCGCCGATCTCCTTCTCGCGCAGCAGCTTCGACAGCATCCGCACGAACACCATCGTCGTCGACGCTTTGCGATCGCCGGTGCCTTTGGAGAATTCCTCGAACACGCCGTCGAGCGGCACCTTGAGCGGTTCGACGCGGACGCTTCGCGACGGCACGGATCCGCCGAGCGCCTTGCGGCGCTCCCGGATGTACTGCAGCTCCGGGCTGTCCTCGGCGGGGCGATAGAACGGCGCTTCGGCGATCTGCTCGTCGGAGATCGGGATGCCGAATCGGGTGCGGAACGAGCGGAGATCCGACTCGTTCATCTTCTTCTGCTGATGGGTGACGTTCTTGCCTTCACCCGCCTCGCCCATGCCGTAGCCCTTGATCGTCCGCGCGAGGATCACCGTCGGCTTGCCATGGGTCTCGATCGCGCGCTTGTAGGCGTTGAAGACCTTCACGGGATCGTGCCCGCCCAGCCGCAGCCGCTTCAACTGATCGTCGGAATAGTGCTTCACCATCTCCAGCAGCCGCGGATCGGAGCCGAAGAAGTGTTCGCGCAGATACGCCCCCGACTCGACGGCGTATTTCTGATACTGCCCGTCGACGATCTCGCCCATCCGCTTGGCGAGCAGGCCGTCGCGATCCTTGGCGAGGAGCGGATCCCAGTCGCTGCCCCAAATCACCTTGATGACGTTCCAGCCCGCGCCCCGGAAGACCGCTTCGAGCTCCTGGATGATCTGCCCGTTGCCGCGGACCGGGCCGTCGAGACGCTGCAGGTTGCAGTTGATGACCCAGATCAGGTTGTCGAGCTTCTCGCGCGCCGCGAGGCTGATCGCGCCCAGCGCTTCGGGCTCGTCGGTCTCGCCGTCGCCGAGGAACGCCCAGACCTTCGACGTCGACGCCTTCTTCAGCTTGCGATCCTCGAGGTACCGGTTGAACCGCGCCTGATAGATCGACATGATCGGCGCGAGCCCCATCGACACGGTCGGGAATTCCCAGAAGTCGGGCATCAGCCAGGGATGCGGATACGACGACAATCCGCCGCCGGGCCGCAGCTCGTGGCGGAAGTTCTCCAGCCGCTCCACCGAGAGTCGTCCTTCGAGGAAGGCGCGCGCGTAGATGCCGGGCGAGGCGTGCCCCTGGAAGTACACGATGTCGCCGTCGCCGTCGCGCCCCTTGCCGCGGAAGAAATGGTTGAAGCCGACCTCGTACAGCGCCGCCGCGGACGCGTAGGTGGAGATGTGGCCGCCGATGCCGTCCGAGACGCGATTGGCGCGCACGACCATCGCCATGGCGTTCCAGCGGCAGAGGCTCTTGATCCGCCGCTCGATCTCCTGGCTTCCCGGGATCGGCGTCTCCTCGTCCGGATGGATCGAATTGACGTAGGCGGTGATGGCGCTGAACGGCAGCGCGACACCGCTCATCCGGGCCTGGTGGCGCAGCGTGGCGAGCAGCCGCTGGACGCGGCCGCGATCTCCCTGCTGAATCACGTAATCCAGCGATTCCTGCCACTCACGCTGTTCGAGGGCTTCAAGCTCGGCGTTGTCTTTCGGCGCGGGGTTTCTCATGGTTTTGTCAGCAGGTACAATCCTTCTATTGTAGCGCCACGGAACGACGTAGACGAAACGCCACTGATAAGACCGAGGTGTTCGGCCGCGGACGACACGGAACACGCGGAAATGCAAACTGATTGGGCCACGGAGGACACGGACGACACGGACTCCGGAAATCCTGCTGGTTGGCCACGGAGGACACGGACGACACGGACATCCACATGGTCAGCCACAGAACACGGACGACACGGAATCTGAGAGTCCTCGGTCCGTGTTGTCCGCGTTCCCCGTGGCTGTCTGTGTGGCCGTGTCGGCGGCGGCCCTCTTTTGTCCGTGGCACAGGACGGAACGCACATGCCCACGCTGTCGGAACTCCAGAAGATGACGTCGCGCTTCGCGCCGGCGGATATCGGCGCGGATCTTTCCGCGCTGCCGGCATCCGAGCGCGACGCCCTGGCGCGCCTCGTCGATGCCGCCCGCGTCATGGACGCGATCTTCCTGCGCCAGGTGTGGGCCGGCAACGACGCGATGCTGCAGGAGCTCGCCAGCCGCGCCGCGATGCCGGTCGCTCCGCGCGCCTCACGCACGGCCGCGGCGCGTCTGCGCTACTTCCTCATCAACAAAGGACCGTGGGATCGGCTCGATCGCAACAAGCCGTTCGTGCCAGGCGCGCCGGCGAAACCCGAGTCCGCGAACTTCTACCCGGCGAGCGCGGCGAAGCCGGACGTGCAGAAGTGGCTCGATGGACTCTCGGGAAAAGCCAAAGAGACGGCGGCAGGCTTTTTCTCCACCATCCGCCGCGACGGCCGCGGCTTCCGCGCCGTGCCCTACAGCCTCGAGTATCAGGGAGAGCTCGAGCGCGCCGCAGCGCTGCTGCGCGAGGCGGCGCAGCTCACCGCGAACGCGTCGCTGAAGTCCTTCCTGACGTCGCGCGCCGCGGCGTTCTTGAGCAACGACTATTACGCGAGCGACGTGGCCTGGATGGCGCTCGACGCCGAGATCGAGCCGACGATCGGTCCGTACGAGGTGTACGAGGACGAATGGTTCAACGCCAAGGCGGCATTCGAGGCGTTCATCACGGTGCGCGACACGACCGAGAGCCGACGGCTCCAGGCGTTCAGCGAGCATCTGCAGGAGCTCGAGAACAACCTGCCGATCGACCCGGCGTATCGCAACGCCAGGCTCGGCGCGCTCGCGCCCGTGCGCGTCGTCAACGAAGTGTTCGCGGCGGGCGACGGCAACCGCGGCGTACAGGCGGCCGCGTATAACCTTCCGAACGACGAGCGGGTCGTCCGCGAAAAAGGCACCAAGCGGGTCATGCTCAAGAACGTGCAGGACGCGAAGTTCAGAATGGTGCTCCAGCCGATCTCGAAAATCGCGCTGCCGGCGGCGGACCAGGCGAAGATTCTCTTCGAGGCCTTCTTCACGCACATCCTGATGCACGAGCTGATGCACGGCCTGGGTCCGCACCAGATCACGATCAAGCGCCGCCGGACGACCGTCAGGCGGGAGCTCAAGGAGACCTACAGCGCCATCGAAGAGGTGAAAGCCGACATCTCAGGCCTCTGGGCGCTCCGGTATCTGGCGGATCGCAAGCTCCTGGATCCGGCGATCGCGAAAACGATGTACACGACGTTCCTGGCCTCGGCGTTCCGTTCGATCCGCTTCGGCGTGAACGAGGCGCATGGCCGCGGCATCGCGGTACAGCTCAACTATCTGCTCGACGCGGGCGCGGTGAAGATCCGCCCGGAGGGCTCGTTCACCGTCGACCACGCCAAGATCGCCGATGCCGTCACCGCCCTGACGAAGGAGATTCTGACGCTTCAGGCCGAGGGCAGCTACGCCAAAGCGAAAGATGTGCTCGATCGCCTCGGCGTCGTCCGGCCGGAGGTGCAGAAAGTGCTCGACAGGCTCTCGGGCATTCCCGTCGACATCGAACCGAGATTTACGACCGCCGCGCAGCTCGTCTCGCGCTGAGGCCAGAACCCAGAACCAGACCCTAGATTCCCAAATTGCCCAATTTCCAAGTTTCCAAATCTAAACGGGTATCTTCAACACCTGACCCGGCTTGATCTTGTCCGGGTCGGTCAGCTGATCCTTATTGGCGTCGAAGATCTTCATGTAGGCGTTCGCGTCGCCGAGGTGTTCCTTGGCGATCTTGCTCAGCGTGTCGCCGGGCTTGACCGTATAGGACTTCTGCGCGGCCGACACGCCCGCGGTGCCGACTGCCTGCGGCTGCGGCGCGACCTTGATGTCGGCGTTAATGTCCCGCTGCCAGTCCGGAACTGTCTTGATCGCGTTCCAGATCTGGTTCTTCTCGTCGTCTGAATGAACGGTCCCGCGGAAGGCGAGCTTGTCCCCTTCCTGCGTCGCGGCGCCCTGAAAACCGAGTCGTTTCGCGGTTTGAATGGCCTGGTCGTACTTCGCTCGTAGATCCATATGCCCTCCTGATGCGGCGGGAACCTACAAGGGGCGTGCCCGTCGCAGCTCTACGGCAGGCATCCTTCAGCGACGGACCGTCGGGCAGCGCGATAGCCGGTGCGAATCTACGTGCTCGTCGCAAATGATCGGACAACGCCGACGGCCACATCCGGTCGATCGCTGATGATGGCGTCGACGCCCCATGAGAGCAGGCGGCGCATGTCGGCCTCGGCGTCGACCGTCCAGACCTTGACCGGGCATCCGGCCTCGTGCGCGTAGCGGACGAAGCGCGGCGAAACGACGCGCGTCGAGCCCGCCCATTCGGGCACCTGGAACTCGGCGTAGGACGGATGGCGGACGGGCCAGCGGACCCACGATCGATACAGCGCGAGGCGCGTCTCTTCGCGCGACGAGCCGGTCCGGATGCGAGGCTCGTACGCGCGCGCCGCGCGGAGCACGCGCGTGCCGAACGATCCCAGCGCGACCCGGTCGACGGCGCCCGCCGCCCGGACGTCGTCGATCGTGCGGTGCGCGAGCTCCGGCGTGTTGACCTTCAGCTCGATGATCATCGCGGCGCCCGGATAGCGGCGCAGCACGTCGCGCAGCGTCGGCACGCCGCCGGCCGCTCCCCTGAATCCGGCGAAGGTGTATCCGGCATCGAGCCTGGCGAGCTCGTCCGCGGTGAGCGACGCGACCGGACCGCGCCCGTTCGTCGTGCGATCGAGGGTCGCGTCGTGATGGACGACGACGACCCCGTCGCGCGAGAGGTGCACGTCGAACTCGATGCCATCGGCGCCGACCGACAGCCCGTGGTCGAACGCCGGCAGCGTGTTCTCGGGCCGCAGCGTCGCGCCGCCGCGGTGCGCATAGACGAGAGGCACGGGCCGATTCTACTCTCTGCTAAGATGCGACTATGACCAAGGCGGCGACACTGGGCGCGCTTCGGAAGGACGTCGAGGCCGGGCGCGTGGCGCGCCGTTCCGTCAAATCTGAAATCCGCGACAACCTCATTCGAAAGCTCCGCGGCGGAGAGGCGCTCTTCCCCGGCATCGTGGGCTACGACGACTCGGTCGTACCCCAGGTGGTGAACGCGATCCTGTCGCGGCACAACTTCATCCTGCTCGGGCTGCGCGGCCAAGCGAAGACGCGCATTCTTCGGGCGCTGACCTCGCTGCTCGACGACTGGCTGCCCATCGTGCCGGGATGCGAGATCCACGACGATCCGCTCGCGCCGCTTTGCGCGTCGTGCCGCGCGCGCGTGCGCGCCGAGGCAGACACACTCCCCGTCGCGTGGCTCGGCCGCGAGGACCGCTACGTCGAGAAGCTCGCCACGCCCGACGTCACGATCGCCGACATGATCGGCGACCTCGATCCGATCAAGGCCGCGCGCGCGAGCCTCCAGCTCTCCGACGAGATGACGATGCACTACGGGTTGATGCCGAGAGCGAACCGCGGCATCTTCGCGATCAACGAGCTGCCCGATCTCGCGGGCAAGATCCAGGTCGGCCTGTTCAACATCCTGCAGGAAGGCGACGTCCAGATTAAGGGCTATCCCGTGCGGCTGCCGCTGGATCTGCTGATGGTGTTCAGCGCGAACCCGGAAGACTACACGGCGCGCGGCAAGATCATCACGCCGCTGAAGGACCGGATCGGGTCCGAGATCCGGACGCACTATCCCGCCAGCCGCCAGCACGCGATGCAGATCACGCGGCAGGAAGCCTGGGCGGACCGCGACACGGGCGGGATCGAGCTGACGATCCCGGACTACGTGCGCGAGGTCGTCGAGGAGGTCGCGTTCCAGGCGCGGACGGACCAGAAGGTCGACAAGCGATCCGGCGTCAGCCAGCGGCTGCCGATCTCGCTGCTCGAAAACGTGATCTCGAACGCCGAGCGGCGGGCGATCGCGACCGGCGAGCACGCCGCGGTGCCGCGCATCACCGACGTCTACGCCGCCATTCCGGCCATCACCGGGAAGTTCGAGCTCGAATACGAAGGGGAGCTGAAAGGCGCCGACAACATCGCCCGCGAGCTGATTCGCGCGGGCGTCGTGACCGTCTTCGAAGGGTATTTCCCCAACGCCGACCTGCGGCAGGTGACGGAATGGTTCGATCTCGGCGGGAGCCTGCAGGTCGACGACACGCTCTCCGCCTCGGAACTGCTCGCGCGGACGAAGGAGGTGCAGGGACTCCACGAGGCGGCGCGCGGCGCCGCCGCCGGCAAGCGGCCGTCCGAGCCGATCCTCGCGTCGGCCGTCGACTTCGTGCTCGAAGGGCTGTATGCGCAGCGGAAGATCAGCCGATCGGTCGAAGGCCAGTTTCAGGCGGCCGAGCAGGTCAAGCGCCCCGCGCGGCCCGATCCGTTCGCCGAGCGCGACATTCCGGCGAGCTCGGCGCCGGGCGGCAAAAAGAAGTACTACAACTAGCGGGTTGCGATGACTGAAACGCGCCGACGGCTGCGGGCCACGAAGCTCACACAGATCACAAAGACCACACGGCGTCCTGGCAATCTTTGCGATCGTCGTGACCTGTGTGCCGCTGCCGGGGGCACGTCGCAGTTTGGTACAAGCCGGTGAAATATCGCTACAGCAAGTTCACCGGCGACGACCTCGACGAGATCGATCTCGAGGATCTGCTGTCGAAGCTCTCCGATCTGCTGCTCGGCAGCGGATTCGAGAGTCCGTACGGGCTGCCGTACGATGACGAGGACGAGCCGGGCCATTCGCGGCAGTCGCTGCACGACGCCATCATGGAGGCAATCCTCAACGGCGGCACGATCTCGGACGAGACGCTCGAGCGGCTGCTCGGAAAGGACTGGCGCGACGCGGACGACGCGGAAGAGCGGCTCGATCAACTGATCGAGAAAATCATCGAGAAGCTGCAGGCGCAAGGCTATCTCAGCGGTCCGCCCGATCTCGAGGGGGAGCGGGAACGCCGCGAGGGCCGCGGCGGCCGTGGCATGGACCGTCCCGAGCAGTACCGGTTCGAGATCACCGACAAGAGCCTCGACTTCCTGGGCTACCGCGCGCTCCGCGATCTGCTCGGATCGCTCGGCAAGAGCAGTCTCGGCCGGCACGACACGCGCGAGATGGCCACCGGCATCGAAGCCAGCGGCGCCTCGAAGCGCTACGAGTTCGGCGACACGATGAATCTGGATGCCAGCGCAACGATTCTGAACGCGGTGTTGCGCACACGATCGATCTCCGAGAACCGAAGTCCGATAATCGATACCCGAAGTCCGATGACCGAGAATCGGATATCGGATAGCGGATATCGAACATCGGGTATCGCCGGGACATCGGGTATTGCCGTGGACTACGAAGACCTGATGGTCGCGCAGGGCGAGTACCAGAGCTCGTGCGCGACGGTGCTGATGCTCGACTGCAGCCACAGCATGATCCTCTACGGCGAGGACCGCTTCACCCCCGCCAAGCGCGTGGCGCTCGCGCTCGCGAATCTGATCCGGCTCCAGTATCCGGGCGACGCGCTGAAGTGCGTCCTCTTTCACGATTCGGCCGAGGAGATCCCGCTCGGGCAGCTCGCGCGGGTGCGCGTCGGACCCTACTACACCAACACCCGCGAGGGCCTCCGCCTCGCCCGGCGCATCCTCGAGCGTCAGCAGAAGGACATGCGGCAGATCGTCATGATCACCGACGGCAAGCCGTCGGCGCTGACGCGCCCCGACGGCCGCATCTACCGCAACGCCTTCGGCCTCGATCCCTACATCGTATCGGAGACGTTCGCCGAAGTGGCGGCGTGCCGCAAGGCGGGCATCCTGATCAACACGTTCATGCTCGCGCGCGACTACGATCTGGTGAGCTTCGTCCGCAAGGTGGCCGAGATCTGCCATGGCAAGGCGTACTTCACCACGCCGCGCACGCTCGGCCGCTACGTGCTCATGGACTACATGGACAAGAAGACGAGGACCGTTCATTGAAGATTGGGCGGTTGCAGATTGGCGATTGAATCGACGCTCGTGCGAATGGCGATCGACGCAGTGCTGATTGCCGACTGGTGTTCGATGGGCGACCGTCGAATCGACAATCGACGAATCGACAATCGACGCATCGACAATCGGCGCATCGACAATCGGCGCATCGGCAATCCGCGAATCGGCAATCCGCGAATCGACAATCGACGAATCGACAATCGACGAACCGTCGATCGGCAATCGGCAATCGCCGATTCAATCGCCAATCGCCAATCGCCAATCGGCAATTGAAATGCTTCCCCCCACCCTTCCGCTGTTCCCGCTGCCGAATGTGGTGCTGTTCCCGAACGTGTTCCTGCCCCTGCATATTTTCGAGACGCGCTATCGGGAGATGGTGGACGATTCGCTGAAGGGCGACCGGATCATCGGCATGGTTCTGCTGCGGCCCGGGTGGGAACGCGACTACGAGGGCCGTCCTCCCGTGTACCCGATCGGCTGCGCGGGGGTCATCACGCACGCCGAACGCCTCTCCGACGGCCGCTTCAACATCGTGCTTCGCGGCATGGAGAAATTCCGGATCAGCGGCGAGGAGACCGGCCGGCTGTATCGCATCGCGCAGGTGATCGCGCTGCCGGAGCCGCCGGCCGAAAGCGTGCGGACGGAGATGCGCGGCGAACGGCGGCGGCTCGAAGCGCTGCTCGTCCCGCAGCCGGAAGGCCAGCCCGATCCCAAGGTCCCGTCCTCGATGCCGGACGAAGATCTGGTCAATGCGCTCGCGCAGTACCTCGAATTCGATTCAGTCGAGAAGCAGGCGCTCCTCGAGCGCGACGGCCTGCTCGCGCGATGCCGGTCGCTGATCGAGCTGCTCGAGATGAAAGTCCTCGCGGCGCGCCACTCATGGGATCGGGATGGAGTTCATTAATCGGGTAATCGGGTGCCCGATTACCCGATTACCCGATTACCCGCTTTCGCGGCGATCTCGCGAATCACCAGATCGCCGTGAAAGCGTCCGTTTTCGATGAAGATGCGGCCGCTCGCCTTGCCCGCCACCATCGCGCCGATGACGTACAGCCCACGGATGTTCGTCTCGTACGTTTCGGGATCGTGCCGCGGACCGCACGTGTCGGGGTCGATCTCGACGCCCGCGGAGCGGAGCAGCGTGTTGTCCGACACGTAGCCCGTGAGCAGGAACACGCCGTCGGCCGGCAGCTCTTCCCGCACGCCCGCGTAGTCGACCACGACGTGTGTGGGCGTGATTTCGACGACGTCGGTGTTGAAGCGGGCGCCGACGGAGCCCTCCCGGATGCGATTCTCGATGTCGGGCTTGACCCAGTACTTGATCGATTCGCCGAGCGCGGCGCGGCGGTGGACGATCGTCACGTGCGCGCCGGCGCGGAAGAGATCGAGCGCCGCCTCGGCGGCCGAGTTCTTGCCGCCGACAATCACGACGCGCTTGCGATAAAAAGGATGCGGCGCGGTGTAGTAGTGCGAGACGTGCGGCAGATCCTCACCAGGCACTCCGATCAGGTTCGGAAAATCGTATGCGCCGGTCGCCATGACGACCGACCGCCCGTGGAACGTGCGGCGCCCGCCGCGGCACACGGCGTCGACCGCGAATCCGTCCGGTCCGCGCGCCACGCGCCCAACCGTGCAGTCGAAGGCGATGTCGAGATCGAACGTGTCGGTCACGCGACGGTAATAGCGCAGCGCCTCCATCCGCGACGGCTTGTCGTGCGGACTGACGAACGGCAGGCCGCCGATCTCCATCAGCTCCGGCGTCGTGAAGAACACCATCTCGGTCGGATAGTGCAGCAGCGAATTGACCAGCGCGCCTTTTTCGATCACCTGATAGCTGAGGGCCGCCTTCGTCGCGGCGATCGCCGCGGCGAGCCCTGCCGGACCGGCGCCGATGATGAGAACGTCACGAGTGTCCATAGATAAATGTGTCAGCGTGGTTTGGCGGGACGATACTCGAACAGCACGTTGCTGACGATGGCAATCGGGCGGCCGGGCATGACGACTGTCTCGTGGCCGGCGGGCGTCACGGCGTCGAGCGTTTCGCCGAGCAGGCTGACCTGATCGACGCCCGCGGGGATGGAAACCGAGATCGCCTCCCGGCCGGCCGGCGCGACCGCCTTGAGTCCGCCCGGACCGGCGCCGCCGCCGATGCGATCGAACAAATCGGTTGCGGTCCGGAACTCCGCTTCCACGGCGGCGCGCGCGAGCAGATCGCCGCTCATGGTCAGCGCGCCGATCCCGACGCGGTAGTGCGCGTAGGGCTTGCCGCGGCGCATCTCGTCTTCCGAATAGGTGTGCCGCGCGTGGAGATCGAACGTCAGCGTTCCCGGCCCCACGTGCGGCGGCAGGGTGATGACGATGCCCTGCGCGGGATCGCGCCCGGCCGGCACGTCGCAGAAGCTCCGGACTGTCTTCACGCCCATCCCGATCAGCGACGGACACTTCACGTCCGGCGTGATCGTCTTCGACGGCCCAGCCGCGGCCTTTGCAGGCGTCTTCCTGACCGGCGTTTTTCGTTTCTGTGCCGCGAGCGGCGAGGCCAGCAGCGACATCACCAGCACGGCCGTCAGAGCACGTCGCATCTCCTCAGTATAAACTCGCGAGGGAGGATGGAGGATGGAGGATGGAGGGTGGGGGGTTGGAGGTTGGGAATCTTGGGAGTTGAGAGTTGGGAATTGGAATTGCGGAGTTGGGCGGTGACAAGTACCCGCACCGGATAGTCTGTCTGACCGAAGAGACGACGGAGGTGCTCTACCTGCTCGGCGAGGGCGATCGGGTCGTCGGCGTCTCCGGGTACACGGTCCGACCGCCTGAAGCGCGGCAAAAGCCGAAGGTGTCGGCGTTCATCAACGCGCGGTTCGAGAAGATCGAAGCGCTGAAGCCCGACCTCGTTCTCGCGTTCTCGGATCTGCAGGCGGACCTCGCGCGGGAATTGATTCGCCGCGGATATCCCGTGTACGCGTTCAATCAGCGCAGCATCGCCGAGATTCTCCAGATGATCCGCGTGGTCGGCGCGCTGGTGGGCCGCGCGGACGCCGGCGACGCGCTGGCGGCGAAGCTCGAAGCGGGTCTCGACGAGATCCGCGCCAGGTCCCCGGCGCGACGCCCGCGCGTGTTCTTCGAGGAGTGGGACGCCCCGCTCATCTCGGGCATCCGGTGGGTCGAGGAGCTCGTGGAAATCGCCGGCGGCGACCCCATCTTTCCGGAACTCCGCACCAAACATCTCGGCAAGGACCGCATCGTCGATCCCGACGAAGTCGTCCGCCGGAATCCGGACGTGATCGTCGCGTCGTGGTGCGGCAAGGCGATGAAGAAGAGGACGATCGTCGAGCGTCGCGGCTGGGACGCGATCGCGGCCGTTCGCGACGATCGGATCTACGAGATCAAGTCCACCTACATCCTGCAGCCGGGCCCGGCGTCACTCACCGAAGGCGTCAGACGGCTGCAGGAAGTCATTGCGGCGGTTTAGACCGAGGTCCGAGAGCGATAGCCGACACCCGACGCCCGACACCCGACACCCTAATCCACGCTGTGCACCAGATCCTCCGACGGCCGCCAGGCGCTGCGGCCGTGCAGCTCCGTCCGCCGGATCAGCTCGAGGAATTCCATGCGGGTCCGCGCGTCGTGCTGGAATCCGCCCAGCATCGCGCTGGTGATGGCGAATGAGTTCTGCTTTTCGACCCCGCGCATCGCCATGCAGAGATGCGTCGCCTCGATGACGACGGCGACGCCGAGCGGCTCGATCTTGGCGCGGATGGTCTCGGCGATCTGGTTCGTCATGCGCTCCTGGATCTGCAGCCGCCGCGCGAACACTTCGACGAGGCGCGGAATCTTGCTGAGGCCGATGACCTTCCCCTTGGGGATGTAGGCGATGTGGCAGCGTCCGAAGAACGGCAGGAGGTGGTGCTCGCAGAGGCTGTAGAAGTCGATGTCCTTGACGATCACCATCTCGTTATAATCCACCGTGAACAGCGCGTTGTTCAGCACGCTGTCGACGTCGGCGGTGTAGCCGCTGGTGAGGAATCTGAGCGCCTTCTCGACGCGCTTGGGCGTGTCGATCAGACCCTCCCGCGCCGGGTTCTCTCCCAGCTCGGCGAGCAGCCGGCGGATGATGTCCTGCATGCTCATAGTGTATCTGAGCTGGATCGCGCTCACCGCCGGCGCGGCCGCCTCGGCCGCGGCGCTTTATGGCCACTATCGCGTGCTTCCCGGCTGGCTGACGGGTCCGGAAGTGTGCCTGATGGAGGACGGCGGGTGCGCGGTGCTCTTCCGCACGCCGCGGGCGTCGCTGCTCGGCGTGCCGAACGCGCTGCTGGGCGTGCTGCTGTATGCGGCGATCGCCGCGGGACTCCTGTTTCACTGGCCGCCGTCGCTGCTGTTCGTCATGGTGCTTCCCGCCATCATGATGAGCGCCTTCCTCGCGTACAGCCTGATCAGCCGCCGCCTCGAATGCCGGATCTGCTGGACGGGCCACGCGGCGAACGCGTTGCTCGCGGTCTCGCTGCTCCTGATGTGGAGGCGCGCCCAGTGATCGCGCTCCTGCTGGTCGCGTGTTTGGCCGGCGATTCCTTCCGCCTTCAGGCGGAAGATCCCGACACCCTCTACAGGCAGCGCGAGAACCTGGCGAGCGCGCAGCGCGCCGAACAGATCTGGGCGGATCGCGCCGCGAAAGATCCAAAAGACTTCGAGTCGGGGTGGAAGCTCGCGCGCGCGCGGTACTGGCTGGGCGGGCATGTCGGCGAGAAAGATCGCAAGGCGATGCTCGAGTCGGGCATTGCCGCCGGCCGCGCCGCCGCCGCGATCGCGCCGAACAAACCCGAGGGGCATTTCTGGATCGCTGCGAACATGGGCGCGCTCGCCGAGTCGTTCGGCCTTCGCCAGGGCCTGAAATATCGCGGCGCAATCAAGGACGAGCTCGAGACCGTGCTGCGGCTGGATCCCGCGTTCCTGCAGGGATCGGCAGACCGCGCGCTCGGGCGCTGGTACAACGAAGTGCCGCGCCTGTTCGGCGGCAGCAACAAGGAATCGGAAGCGCACCTGCGCAAGGCGCTCACCTACAATCCCCAGAGCACGGTCACGTTGTACTTCCTCGCGGAGACGTTACTCGACGAAGGAAAGAAGCCCGAGGCCCGCGCGACGCTTCAGAAAGTGCTCGACGCCCCGCTCGATCCCGACTGGTCGCCCGAAGATCGAGAGTTCAAAGAAAAGGCGCGGCGGCTGCTTGGTCAGGTGCGGTAAAACTTTGACAGGAGATAAGAAGATCATTGGCAGGAGTTCAAGAGATCAGGAGTAAGTACCTTATTGACTCCTGATCTCCTGAACTCCTGCTTCAACATAATCTCCTTACCTCTTGTAAAGGTCTGGGCCGCAGCTAGTACTTATAGAAGCCGTGGCCGGATTTTTTTCCCAGCCGTCCGGCCAGCACCATCCGCTTCAGAAGCGGCGGCGGCGCGTAGGCGGGCTCGCGGTACTCCTCGAACATGATGTTCGCGATGTAATAGGTCGTATCCAGTCCGACAAAGTCCAGCAGCGTGAAGGGCCCCATCGGATAGCCCGTGCCGTGCTTCATCCCCTTGTCGATGTCTTCGATCGTGCCGAGGCCGTTCTCGTACGAGCGGATCGCGTCGAGCAGATACGGGACGAGCAGCCGGTTGACGATGAAGCCCGGCTTGTCGGGCGCGGTGATGGGCTCTTTCCCCAGCGACTGCGCGAAGGCGAATACCGTCCTGTAGGTGTCGTCGCTCGTCGTCAGCCCCCGAATCACTTCGACGAGCTTCATCAGCGGCACGGGGTTGAAGAAGTGGAGGCCGGCGAAGCGATCCGGCCGTTTCGTCTTCGCCGCGAGCTCGGTAATGCAGAGCGACGAAGTGTTCGAGCAGAAGATCGTGCGATCCGCGACGATCTGGTCGAGCACGGCGTAGGCCTTCGCCTTTTCATCGATGTTCTCGATGATGGCCTCGACGATCAGGTCGCAGTCCTTCAGGTCCTCGAGCTTCGTCGTCCCCGACAGATTACCGAGCGTGGTGTCCTTGGCCTCCGCCGTCACCTTGCCCTTCGCGACGCCGTCGCTGAGAAACTTCTCGATCCGTCCCAAACCCCTCTTCAGGAGGCCGTCCTCGACTTCGCGGACGATCGTCCTGTAGCCGGCGGCCGCGCTCACCTGCGCGATGCCGCTCCCCATCAGGCCGCACCCCAATACGCCGACGGTCTCCAGTGCCATATCTCTCCAGTTTGTGAATTGGCGAATTGGCGAATTGGTGAATTGAGTTCACCAACCTATTCACGAATTCACCAATTCACCAATTACACCGTTTCTATGATGGCGGCAATCCCCTGTCCTCCACCGATACACGCGGTGGCGAGGCCACGCTTCAGGCCGCGGCGCCGCAGCTCCAGGGTCAGCGTCAGCAGCAGGCGCGTGCCCGTCATGCCCAGGGGGTGGCCGAGCGCGATCGCGCCGCCGTTCACGTTCGCGCGGTCGCGATCCAGGCCGAGCTCCTTCTCCACCGCCAGATACTGCGCCGCGAAGGCCTCGTTCACCTCGATCAGATCGATGTCCTTCAGCGAGAGTCCCGCTTTGTCGAGCGCCCTGCGTGTCGCGGGCACGGGACCCATGCCCATCAGCGTCGGCTCGACGCCGACGTAGACCCACTGGGTCAGCTTCGCGAGCGGCTTCAGGCCGCGCGCCTTGACGCCTTTGTCGGATGCCAGCAGCAGCGCCGCGCCGCCGTCGACGATGCCGCTTGCGTTGCCCGCCGTCACGCAGCCGTTCTTACTGAAGGCCGGCGGCAGCTTCGCGAGCCCTTCCATCGTCGTATCGGGACGCATGTGGTCGTCCTGCGCGAAAAGCTCGACGCCTTTTCGAGATTTCACCTCGACGGGCACGACTTCTTCCTTCAGCCGCCCCTCGGCCCACGCGGCCGCGGCGAGCCGCTGGCTGCGAATGGCGTACTCATCCTGCTCCCGCCGGCTGACGTTGTACTTCGCGGCGCAGTTCTCGGCCGTGCCTGCCATCGTGCACCCGCAATGCGTGTCGAGGAGCGCCGACCACAGCGTGTCTTCGAGCTGTCCTTGACCGAGCTTGAGGCCGCTCCTCAGCCCGCGGATCACGTGCGGGGCCTGCGTCATGTTCTCCATGCCGCCCGTGAGGACGATGTCGGCTTCGCCGAGTATGAGCAGATGCGCGCCGTTGACGGCGGCCTGGATGCCCGAGCCGCAGAGCCGATTGACGGTCAGCGCGGGCACCTCGATCGGAAGCCCGGCTTTCAGCCCGACGTGCCGCGCGCCGTAGACGGCATCGCTGCTCGTCTGGAGGACGTTGCCGAACACGACGTGATCGACATCGGCCGGCTTGACGCGCGTCCGCTCCATCGCCGCGCGCGCCGCGATCGCGCCGAGATCGATCGCCGAGATGTCTTTCAGCGTGCCGGCATATTCCGCCATCGGCGTACGAGCGCCCCCGAGAATGAATACATCAGTCATCGATTGTCCTTGCTGCGACTGAGACGCGCCGACGGCTGCGGGCCACAAAGATCGCCAAGGTCAGGAAGATCACGAAAAAGACTACCGATTGTTGGTGTTCGTTGTGACCGTCGTGATCTTGGTGGCCCGCAGCCGTCGGCCGTCTCACCGAATCGCCGCCGTTATAAAATCACCCGCTTCGCGAGTTCCGAGTTTCCCGCCGATGTCCGCCGTCACCTGATTGTCTCTCACCGCTTTCGCGATCGCCGCGTCGATTGCCGCCGCTTCATTCGTCAGGCCGAGCGCCTCGAGCATCAGCGCCGCCGACGCGATTGCGCCGATCGGGTTCGCGACGTTTCGGCCGGCGAACTTCGGCGCGGAGCCGTGCACCGGCTCGAACATTGACGTCTTCCCGGGATGGATGTTCCCGGACGCAGCCATCCCGAGGCCGCCCTGAAACGTGGCACCGAGATCCGTGACGATGTCGCCGAACAGGTTGTTGGTGACGATGACCTCGAACTGACCCGGATCGAGCACCAGGTACATCGCGAGCGCGTCGATGTAGTAGTGCGTCGGCGTGATAGCGGGATACTCGGCCGCGACTTCCCTGAACACGCGCTGCCACAGCGCGTGTCCCTGCTGCATCGCGTTGCTCTTGTCGGCCATGCACACCTTGGTGAGACCGCGGACTTTCGCGAACTCGAACGCATGACGGACGATCCGATTCACGCCCTTGAACGTGTTCAGCTCTTCCTGAATCGCGATCTCATCCGCGGTTCCCGGCTTGAATCGTCCGCCGACGCTGACGTACAGCCCTTCCGTGTTCTCGCGGAAGACGACGAAGTTCACGTCCTTCGGTCCCCGTCCTTTCAGTGGACAGAGCCGTTCGTCGAGGAGCTTGACGGGCCGGTAGTTGACGTAGAGGTCCAGCTCGAACCGCGTGCCGAGCAGGATGTCGCGCGCGTGGCGATTGTCGGGCACGCGCGGATCCCCGAGCGCCCCGATGAAGATCGCGTCGAAGTCGTCGCGCAGCATCGCGTAGCCATTGGGCGGGATGGTGACGCCGGTCTCGAGAAAGTAGTCCGCGCCCCACGGCAGTTGCTCGATGTCGAACGCGCGTCCGAACACCTCGCCCACACGCGCGAGCACTTTCACCGTTTCCGCGGTGACCTCTTTTCCGATGCCGTCGCCGGCGATTATCGCGAGCCGCATCGACGTCCCTTCGCGGCAGACGCGTTGGGAGTTGGGAATTGGCAGTTGGGGTTTAGCACAGCTCAATCCCCATCGCCATCCCCATTCCGCGTTGTTTAGCGCGCGCGGGGCCCCACCCCCACGCGTTGCGGCTCGACTCGCTGCGCTCGCTCGCCGCGGCCGCAGGCGTTTTACACGAGCTCAATTCCAAGAGCCATCCCCATTCCGCCGCTTACACAGAGCGTCGCCAGGCCGCGGCGCGCCTTGCGGCGCAGCATCTCGTACAGCAGCGTGACGACGATCCGCGTGCCGGTACAGCCGATAGGATGTCCGAGCGCGAGGGCGCCGCCGTTGACATTCACCTTTTCCATCGGAATCGGCAGATCCTTGAGCACGGCAAGGACCTGCGCGGCGAAGGCTTCGTTCAACTCGACGAGATCGAAATCGTCCATGGCCAGGCCCGTCTTCTTCAGAAGCTTGTGGACGGCCGGCACTGGTCCGATCCCCATCAGCCGCGGATCCACGCCTGCGCTCGCCCAGCCGAGGATCTTCGCGAGCGGGCGGACGCCGCGCGTCTTCGCGGCGTCCACGCTCATGATCACGACCGCCGCCCCGCCGTCGGTGATGCCCGAGGAGGCGCCGGCGGTGATGATGCCCGGATGTCCTTCGACGCTGCCGAAGACAGGTGCCAGCCTGCGCAGGTTCTCCATCGTCGTCTCCGGCCGTGGATGTTCGTCGGCCGAGAGCGTCTGGTCCCTGCCCTTGGCGTCCTTGAACGCGACCGGGACGATTTCGTCGCGGAAGCGTCCTTCGGCGATCGCGCGGCCGGCGCGCTGCTGCGATTCGAGCGCGTAGGCATCCGACGCTTCGCGCGGGATGCCATACCGCCGCGCGAGGACCTCCGCTGTCTCGCCCATGACCATGCCACAGACCGAGCACGTGAAGCCGTCGCGATACATCGCGTCGACGAGCGTGAAGCTGCCCGTCTTGTGGCCCCAGCGCGCGTCCTCGGCGTCGATCAGGTACGGCATGCGGCTCATCGACTCGATGCCGCCGGCGAGGATTGTCTCGGCCTCGCCGAGCATGATCGACTGCGCGCCGGTGGCAATCGTCTGCATGCCCGATGCGCACGCCTTGTTAATCGTCTGTGCGGGCACGGTGTCTGGCACGCCGGCGCGCCTGCCGACCTGACGCGCCGGATTCGGGCCCGATCCGGCCTGGCGGGCATGGCCGATCAGGACCTCGTCGATCGCGTCAGGCGGCAGCCCCGCCCGTTCGAGCGCGGCGCGCGCGGCCACCGCGCCGAGCTCCGCCGGATGCAGATTCCGTAACGACCCGCCGTAGCGCCCAATCGGTGTGCGGGCAGCGCCGACGATGACGATTTCCGGGAGCGCCACAACCTTGCAATTGTACCTGACCCCGACGTGATGGTCGGGGCCGAGTAGCCTCATCAGATTGTTGGAGTGCTATCGAATTCACAGACCGGTTTTCTAAATCCAATTCGGTGGATCAATCGATCGGCCTGTGCGGTATCGAGAGCCCCCGACAGCGCGAAGCGCTGAACCAGCACCAGCGCAGCCTGGAACTCGGCGATCGATGTTCTGCGGATCGGCAGCGCTTCGATCGCGCCGAGTCGTGCTGCGTGGGCGGCGGCGCCGGCAAATCTCGTGGAAGCGGCGACCCCGGTACGTTCGAGCGCCATCATCAAGGCGGGAAATGCCGCGTATCCCCCCCGCAACGACGTCGCGACGAGCGCCGAGTCGGCATCCCGCTGCCGGCCAAACACGCGCTGCGCGAACAGGAACTGATCGAGCCTGCGGCGTCCGACTCCATAGGGCACGGTCAGGATTCGCGTCGCCAGCCACGACGCGTCGACTGTGAAAGAGCCGGGCGCGTGCTCGAGCTCGGAGGTCGACACGTTGTGGAACGGTACGTCGGCGAGGTCGTCGCCGTGGAAGACGCGCTCCCAGAGGCGCCGATCGGCCGGGGGAACGGCGCCTCCCGCTGGCAGCACCGCAACCGTTGAAAGGAGCACGGCCCATCGATTGGCGGCTTCCAGAACGGCCGATCCTCGATGCGCCACGCGGGCGCTGCGATCTCGAACGCGCGCAGCAGCGCGCGGAGAGAATCCTCGCGCGAGGAGGACGGAAGGTAGAGTCCCAGCGCGAAGCGCTGATGCGCCTCGTCGAGGTGCGCCACCGTATCGTACAAAAACGCCAGCCGTCCTTCGCCGGCAAAGACGCGTTGGATGAACTCCGCCGGGCGGCCGGCATCGACGCCGATCAGCGAATTCCACAAGGCCTCGGCGTCGCTGCCGCCCGGTTCTGCGATGCGCCCGGCGCGAATGTGCACGCTGCGACCAAACATCGCAAAGGTGCCGGGATACTTCCGCAGGTACCGCAGGATGTCCGGATGCGATCCGAGCCACGCGAGCGTCTCGTCGTCCAGCGCCGAGAGACCGAGGTACAGCAGCGCCGCAGAGCGATCGCGCAGGATGGCCGCGGCGAGACGATTGTCGGGAACCTGCGCATCGAGGATCGCATCGCGCCAGATCGAGACGTCCAGCGGAAGCGGCGCCACATCGGCGGCTCGGGAGGAAGCCTCGTCGAGCAACTGCGCCAGCGCCCTCGCGGCGGCGCGTTGGCGTTCGTGCTCGTCGGACGAGGTGTAGACGAGCCGGACGACGTCGACGAGGAGCTGCGACGCGTCGGCAGAGGGCAGGCCGAGCGTCGCGGCCAGGACCTTGGCTGGAACGGGCAGGGCGATCGCCGTGCGCGGCGCATGAAGCTGCGCATTGTTCGTGCCTTGGATCGAAAGAATCGACAACGCAACGACAGCAACCCGCATTATTGCGAGGTTATTCTACTCTCCGCCAGGGCTCAGACAGCGCCACGGTTGAGGTCGCGATCCCTCTTCGGCGGGCGAGGCCATCCGCGCACGACCGTTGCCTAGACTCCCACCTCGATGCCGTCCAGCACGCGATCGAGATCGGCCTTCGTAAACGGCTTGGCCAGCACCGGCAGATCCTCTGCTCCGCCGCCCATCTCGGCGACGCCGGCGGCGTCGCCGGTGATGAATACGAAGCGCCGGGCCACGTCCGGCTGCGACGAACGCAGCAGCCGCAGACAGTCGCCGCCGTTGCCGTCGCCGAGCCGGACGTCGCACAAGACCACATCGAACGAGAGGCCGGGCGCGAGCGCTTTCACCTCCGCGTACGACGCCGCCTCGGTCACCTCGTACTCGCGCCGCTGGAGCAGCCGCGACAGCAGCATCCGGATCGGCGGCTCGTCGTCGACGATCAATGCCCGGCGGCGCCCTTTCGAGCCCGTGGCTGGCACGGACGGAGCAGGCGTCGGCGGCGCGGCCGCGGTAGCGCGCGCCGCGTGCGCCGGCAGCGTCAGGCGGAAACACGCACCTGACTGGAGGTTGGAGGTTGGGGACGGGAGGGTGGAATCGGGCACGGTGTCCGAGCACAGCTCGAGCCTTCCGCCGTGCGCGGTCGCGATGCCGAGTGCGATCGAGAGACCCAGGCCGGTGCCTTGTCCTACTTCTCTCGTCGTGAAGAACGGCTCGAAAATGCGGCCTCGCAGCTCCACGCTGACCCCGGGGCCGTCGTCGACGACGTCGAGCGTGTGCGCGCGGCCGAAAGCGCCGGTGCGCAACACGATATTCCCCGGTCTCTCGCCGATGGCGTGCTCGGAGTTCAGCACCAGATTCAGGACGACCTGCTGGATCTCTTCGCGATTCACCAGGATCGGCAGGGGACCGTCGTGCAGCTCCAGACGAAGATGGATGTCGCGCTGCTCCAGATGGTGCCCGCGCAGCTCCGCCATGGATCGCGCGATCTGGTTGAGATCCGCCTCGACGCGATCGGGCGTGCTGCGGCGCACGAACGATAGAAGATTCCTGACGATCTGCCCCGCCCGCGTCGCTTCCCGGCGGACCAGCTCCAGATCGGCCTGCTGATCCGAGCCCCGGTTGGTCTCCAGCAGCAGTTCCACGGAGCCGATGATCGTCTGTAGCGGATTGTTGATCTCGTGCGCGACGCCGGCGATGAGCTCGCCGACGGCGGAGAGACGCTCGCTGTGCACCAGTTGATCGCGCAGGCGCAGCTCCTCGGTGATGTCGCGCTGGACGCCGACGAAATGCGTCACGAGCTGCTCGCGGTTGCGCAGCGCGACGACGGTGCTCGAGACCGGAAACGTGCTGCCGTCCTTCCGTCGGTGGACGAGCGTGCCGCGCCAGATGCCTTTCTGACGCACGTCCCTGCCGATCTGATCGATGGTTCGCTCGAAACCGCGCTCGAGCAGATCGGGCAGCGTCATGCGCGTCAGCTCGTCGCGCGCGTAGCCGAGCGCCTGGGCGCACGCCTCGTTCGCATGCTCGAACGCGCCGTCCGCGCGCGTGATCAGGATCAGCTCGGCGGTCTGCTCGGTCGCCGCCGCCAGCAGGCGCAGCCGCGCGTCGGCCCGCTGCAGCTCGCCGCTTTGCGCCGACAGCCGCAGCGTCAGCAATCCGAGGCCCGCGACCGTCGCGAGCGCCGTCAGCAGCAGCCGCACGGCGTCGCCGGGATTGCCGATCGGCTGCAGCCGCAGGAGGCTGAAGCCGATGATGGGCGTCAGCAGCACGGGAAGCGCCGAAATGAATGCCGACGGCCATCCCGATCGCTGCGCGGCAGCCTCCACATCCGGCGATGATCGAGGCGCCTCGATCGCCGCCCACAGATAGCAGAGATACGGCACGATCCAGGCAAGATCGTAGACGCTGCCCTCGTGATAGCGTCCGGTGCTGATCGCATCGCTCGTGGCCAGGCGCAGAAAGAATCCGATCGCCGCGCCCGTCCCGAGCCGCGCGTAGGTGTTACGCCATTCCGTGTTCCAGCCGAACCAGAACGCCAGCGCCAGCCCCACGAAGAGGATCAGCCGCTGCGCCTGGACCAGGGCAAGCAGCGTCGTCTGCGGAGAAGCGCCGCCGCCCGGCACCACGGTCGGCACCATGATGAAGTACGCGTAGATGAATCCCATCAGCATCGCGTAGCTCAGCAGGTCGATCGCCAGGCCGGCCGCCGACGACTTGCGGACGCCGCGATGGGGGAACGCGAGGAGGGCGACGGTCGGCCCGATGCCGCCGCACAGGCTGAACATCGTGTGCCATTGGACCCAGGAGCCGTGGGACGCCAGCGTCTCGATCGTGAAGCCGACGTTGCCGACGCACCAGAGCGCCAGCCCCAGCGCGAAGGCATCCCAGAACAGGCGCTGGGTGCCTTCCCATTCGCGCCGGCGCCGGAGCACGACGGCGCAGATGCTGGCGGCGAGCAGCAGCAGAAGCGTGTTGGCGACCAGAATGCGCGCGACCGCATGGCCGCTCAGCGCCTGTCCGAGGGCCAGGTACACGACGATGTAGAGAACCCCGAGAAGCAGGTATCGCAACCGGCTTACACCTGCTCCACATCAATCTGGGCGCGCTGCAGCTTCCCGCTGAAGTCGATGTAGACCGACTTCCATTCCGAAAACACGTCGAGCGCCGCGACGCCGGCCTCGCGGTGGCCGTTCCCCGTGTACTTCGTGCCGCCGAACGGCAGATGGACCTCGGCGCCGATAGTCGGCGCGTTGACATAGAAAATTCCCGTGTAGAGGTCGCGCATCGCCTGGAACGCGCGGTTGATGTCCTGCGTGTAGATCGACGCCGACAGTCCGTACTCGACGTCGTTGCCAATCACGATCGCCTCGTCGAGCGATCGGCACGGAATCACTGATACCACCGGCCCGAAGATCTCTTCGCGCGCGACGCGCATCTTCGGATCGACGTCGACGAACACCGTGGGCTCGTGGAAATAGCCTTTCGCGTACGCGCCTTTGTCGAGGCGATGGCCGCCCGTCGCCAGCTTCGCGCCCTCGTCCACGCCGATCTTCACGTAGCTCTGCACGGTGGCGAGCTGGCTCTCGCTGTTCGACGGCCCCATCTGCGTCTCGTCTTTCAGGCCGTCGCCGACGATGAGCGCCTTCGCCCGCGCGACGAACTCGTCGACGAACTTTCTGTAGACCTTCTCGTGCACCACGACGCGGCTCGCGGCGGTGCAGCGTTGTCCCGTCGTCCCGAAGCCGCCCCAGAGACAGCCGTCCACCGCCAGCTCCAAGTTCGCGTCGTCCATGATCATGATGACGTTCTTGCCGCCCATCTCGAGATGGACCTTCTTGAACGTCGGGGCGGCGGACTGGTTGACGATGCGGCCGACGTGCGTCGAGCCGGTGAACGAGACGACGCGGACGCGCTCGTCGGTCGTCATCGGCGTGCCGACGTCCGATCCATCGCCGGTGACCATGTTGACGACGCCCTTCGGGACGCCGGCCTCGGTGAGCACGTTGACGAAGTTGAGCGCCGACAGCGGCGTCTGCGAGGCGGGCTTGAACACGACCGTGTTCCCGCAGACGAGCGCCGGGATGATCTTCCACGACGGGATCGCTATCGGGAAATTCCACGGCGTGATGATCGAGCAGACGCCGAGCGGCTGGCGCACCGACATCGCGAACTTGTTGCGCAGCTCGGAGGGAACGGTCTGACCGAACATGCGGCGCCCTTCGCCCGCGATGTAGTAGGTCATGTCGATCGCTTCCTGGACGTCGCCGCGGGTCTCGTTGAGGACCTTCCCCATCTCGCGCGTCATATCGCGCGCGAACGTCTCCTTGCGCTCGACGAGGAGGCCTGCGGCGCGAAAGAGGATTTCCGCTCGAAGCGGCGCCGGCACGAGGCGCCACTCTTCGTAGGCCTTCGCGGCGGCGTCGATCGCGGCCTGCACGTCGGCGGCCGTCGAATGCTGGAAGAGGCCGATCAGGTCGTCTACATCGGAGGGATTACGATTCTCGAACGTGCGTCCCGACCCCGACGCGACCCACTGGCCGTCGATGAAGTTCCTGTAGACCGTGGCGGAAGCTGTGGTGACCATAACACTCTATATTATCGGCTTTCGTGTATAGTCGCCTGACACGACATGGCAAACGAGCAGAAGCGCGACACCGAACGCGTGCCCGTGTCGTCGCCGCTGTATGGCGAGGTGAAGGTCTATCAGCCGATGACCATCCTCGACATCAGCAAGGGAGGCGCGCAGATCGAGACCCCGTTCGCGCTGCAGCTCGACTCGCTGCACGATTTTCGGATCTCGCTCGACGAGCGCTCGATCGTGGTGAAAGGGCGCATCGCGCACTGCCACATCGGCGAGCTGAGGGAAGGGGTCGTGCTCTACCGCACCGGCGTGGAGTTCATCGAGACCTCGGATCACGTCCAGACCGCGCTCGAGGATTTCGTCGACGCGCTGAAACTCTCACACCGCAGGCCGGCCATCGTGGACGGGCAAATCGCGGATTGAAATGGCTTTAGGCTTTAGGCTAGCCATAACTCATGAGCCAGGTTCCACTCTGACGGGCATCACGTAGGGGCTGACGGTGCTCTCGTGGCCCGCGGCGTCGACGGCCGCGACGCCGAACACCCAGTCGTCGATGTTCATGTGCGGGAACGTGTACTCCAGCACGCCGCCGACCGCCAGCTCCTGTTCCCAGTCGGGCGCCCAGGCCTTCCGCCACAACACGCGATACCCGGCCGCGCCGGGCGAGGCCTGCCATCGGAGGTGCGCGTCGTATCCCGACGGGCGGCGATCGATCGTCGGCGCGCCGCGCTGGCTGACGACGACCGGGGGCGGCGGCGCGAGCGCGAGCGTGGCCATGGCGGCGGCATTCGCGCGCGCGTTCTGCGCCAGATAGTGGAAATCGACGCCGTCGATCGTGTCGTTGGGACCGTGCTGCTTCGAGTAGTTCTCGCGCGACTCGCGGAAGCCGACGGCGGCGAAGCCTTCCGCGTTCAGCGCGCTGTGGTCCCCGCCGCGGCTGAAGCGATCGCGCCGCGCCATCAGGCGAATCTGATGCGACGGGACGTACTCGGCGGCAATCCGCCTCGTGAAGATCGCGAGCGACCGCGAGGGCGAGTCTTCCGGACCCTCCGAGTACACGCGGATCGTCGCGCTGTCGATGATTCCGTCGCCGCCGCGCGACCCGCCGACGATGTCGTTGTTGAACCAGGCCTGAATCGGCGTCTTGTCGGCCTTGGCCTGCTTCGCGTGCGCCGCCGCGCCGAGCAGGCCCTCCTCTTCGCCGGCGACGGTCATGAAGACGAGCGTCGCGTCGAACTCGATGCCGCTCTCGGCGAAGACGCGCGCCAGCTCCATCGACAGCACCGTCCCGCTCCCATCGTCGTTCGCGCCCGGCGCGGGGACGTTCGGATCGCGAATCGGCCGCGGCGCAGGCGGCTGATCCGGACTGGCGGGCTCGCCGGGCGCCTGCGGGGCCGCCCCCGGCCGCGTCGCCCCCGGCGCACCCCGCGCACCCTGCGGACCCCCCGCACCCTGCGCATTACTCGTCTGCTGACCGCCGGCGCCGAGGCTGACCGAGTCGTAGTGGCCGCTGACGTAGATCCGCCGCGGCGTCCTGCCGGGGAGGATGGCCATGACGTTTCGCAGCTCGATCGCGCCCGCGCAGCCCCGGACCGTCGGCAACTGGTGCGTGTCGAAGCTGACCTGCAGCTTCGGGCTCGTGCGCTTCAGCTCGTCGTAAATCCACTGGCGCGCGGCGCCGATCGCGTCGGGAGCCGATGGATCCGAACAGGTGTGGCGCGTCTTGAAGCTGGTCAGCTTCTGCAGGAGCTGCTGCAGATGTTCTTCGGAGATCGACGCCAGCAGCTTCACGATCCGCGGATCGATCGGCGCCGACGGCGCCTGCGCCTGCGCCTGCGGAGAGACCGTGAGAACGACAGCCGCAATCGGAACGACGAGAAGGCTTCCCAGCACTTTTCGCACAGCCACCTCGGAACGTTTCGTCATCTCACCTTCACGTGCTCCAGGTAGTCGCCCGACGCAATCCTCGGAGCGCGGCCGAGCGGAGCGTTATAGAAGTAGACCCAGGCGCGCGCGATCGTGCCATCGGGCAGCACGACCTCGACCTGTTCGCGCCTGTAGAGGCTGCGGTCCGGGTCGTCGTGCCGGTAGCCCTCGATGTCGTCCAGCGCCGCGAGCACGGTCCCTGGATCCGTCATCTCGTACACCTCGCCCCAGACGTGGCCGTCCGGCGCCGGCACCGCGGCAGGATACAAGCCGACGTCGAACAGCGATCCCTGAATCGCCCCCCGGCCGATGTAGCGCAGCTTGTCGTCGATGCCCGCGCGGCGCCGGCGATCGAAGCCGGCCATCAGCGTACCGTAGAAGAACACGAGATCGCGCACGACGAGAGGAAGCCTAACACGGCGGGCTGGTCCGCCGTAGCCGCGTCGGCGAAGGCGGGAATGGAAAAGGCCGGTCGCGGTGACCGGCCTTTCGTAGAAAACGCGGAGGAGGATGTTCAGCGATCCGGCGTCGGCGGCGTTGGCGGCTTCGGCGCCTTCGGGGCCTTCGGTCCCCACGACTTCAACTCGGGTCGGAGCAGCGGCTCGTGCATGCCGTCGCCGCCCTTCTTCAGCTTGTCCAGCGGAATCATGTCGAGCACCTCGGACGGAACGGCAAACGAGAGGATGACGGTTTTGCCCCGGCCCGACAACTGCAGCGAGTTCAGCACGGCCGTCGCCTTCGGATCGTTGGCCGAGGTGAGGCGCCCCATCGCCAGGAAGCCCTGGACGACCTGCCGCAGGTTCTCGGCGGACTCATCGTCGCGCGCTTCGGCGCGGAAGCTGCCGCTGACGCCGCCGTCGATGTGCGACATCACCGCGAAGGTCTTCACGGCCGGCAACCGGCTCGCAATCTCGGCGGGCAGCTTCGCCTGGCCCGCGAGCGCGTCGAACCGGCCCACGGCCCACGCGTTGTTGCCGCGATCGATGTCGGAGACGAGCTCCATCATGTCGCCGTTGCTCGTGATGCTCTGCGCGGTGAGCTGCGCATCGATCGCGCTCTTGATCGCCGTTTCGCTGCCGATGGCCACCAGCCCGGGCTCGAGGAACGCGAGCATCCCCGTATGGTCGCCGCCGCGATGCTGGGGAACGGTCGAATCCTGCCGGTCGACGTCGACGTGCGCGTCGCTGATCTTGATCAGCCGCTTGCCCTTGTAGTCTTCGACGACGCCGCCGTGATCACGCGCGAACGTCTCGAGCTGGGTCGGGTTGAAGCGCCCGCGCGCCACGACCAGGCCATTGGCGTTGTTCGGCAGCCCGCCCTCGCCCGGGGTCGTCATCGCGGCGACGACATAGTCGATGTCCTGCTCGATGTCGATGCCGGTTTCGGCCTGGAATTCCTTCTGCCCCGATTCCTGCGGCAGGACCTGCTTCAGGCGCTGGCGCAGCTGCGAATCCATGATTTCGCGGATGTTCGCGAAGGCCACGACGGTCGCGTTCGCGGGAACGTAGCTGAGCTCGGCCGGCCCGCTGCGCGACGCCGACAGCGACGGGAACCCGCCCCCGTAATAGGCGACAAGTCCGGTGCACAGGCCGGCGACGAGAATGGCGGCCGATCCTGCCATGAAATAGCGCGTTTTCCTGGTCATACGCGTGGCCTCTCGCTGGATTATACAGATCGGCGGGGTAAAAAGTTCCACAATCGGGCGGCAACTGCCCGGAACTGAACACTTTGCGCAGCCTTATTGCTCGAGCACATACTCCTTGCGCTCAACACTTGCAGCCGCCATCCACAGGAAAACCGCAAGAATCAGGGTTAGGGACACCAGGCTCTGGGCCAGGGAGGGACTCTCCCGGAAAATCCCCTGAATCAGACTGATGACGTTGTCGTTGGGCATCGCGTGGGGCACCAGCGCCTGCAAGTAATAGGCGACCGTGAACTTCTTCAGGTATCCGGGAAAGGCCAGCGCCGCCTGCTCCCAACCGAAGATGAAGATCAGGCCGACGAGCAGCGGCTTCTTGAAGCGGGCGCCGATGAACGCGAAGACCGCGCCGTACGCCGCCAGGCCGATCGCCAGGAGAATCAGATCCTTGACCAGATCGAGGAACGAGGCGCCGAGGCTCCCTCGTACCGGCACGATCGCCAGGTAGACGATCATCACCGATGGCAGCACCACGAAGGTCGTGCACACCAAGTACGCGAAGAACTTGCCGACCAACACGGCGCCTTTCGCGATCGGACGCGTGAAGAGGTACGTGATCGTCTTGTCTTCGACCTCGTCGGCGATGAGCGAGGTCCCGTAGAACACGCCCAGGACGGGCACGGTAAACCGCAGGTAGAAGACCCAGATCATCAGGCCGAAGATCGCCGGCCCCGCCATCGTGGCGCCGTTGACGCGGAAGACGGGGGCGCCCAGCGCGTCGAGGAGCCGCAGGACGACGGCGATCAGCACGGGAGCCCCGACGACGAGGGCCATGAAGATGGTGCGGCGGGACCAGAGCATCTCGCCGATCGACAAATCGCAGACGCGCAACGCGGCGGTGAAATACCCTGGCGATCCCTGTTTCATCTGCCCAGTCCTCTGCGCGAGATCAGGAGTTCGGGAGCATCTTTCTGTAAGAACATAACGAATGACTCCTGATCTCTTGATCTCCTGGTCAAAGCTCTATTTCACGAGATACTGGAAAACCGCCTGCAGGTTGTCGTCCGGCGACGTGACTTCCTCGATCTCCCCGAACTCGCCGCTCGCCGCCATCTCGGTGAGGCGCGCGTAGAACTGATCCGGCTTGCCGGTCTCGACGACGATGGCGCCCGGCTCGAACTTCAGGCTCCTCACATCCTCGCGTTCGTCGTCGAGGAACTGGCGCGCGATGCGGCGCGGATCGTCCGCGCGCACGTAGATGGTATGCGGGTGCTCGTCGATGAGCTCCCGAATCTGATGGACGTCGCCCTCGGCCAGAATCCGTCCGTTGTTGATCAGAAGGATGTTCGACGTCATCGACTCGATCTCGTGGAGGATGTGGCTCGAGACGATGATGCTCTTGCCGGCGCGGCCCCATTCCCGGATCAGGCGGATGGTCTTGCGGCGGCCGATCGGATCCATACCGGCGAGCGGCTCGTCGAGAATCATGACCTGCGGATCGTGGACGAGCGCCTGCGCCATCTTGACGCGCTGGCGCATGCCCTTGCTGTAGGCGCCGATCTTCTTGCCGGCAGCGGCGCTGAGATCGACGGCGGCGAGCGCGCGTTCGGCGGCGTCCCGCGCTTCCTTCTCCCCGAGTCCGTTGAGGCGGACGAGCGCGTTCACCCATTCGAGGCCCGTCATGCGCTCGTAGAAAGCGTCCTGTTCCGGGCAGAAGCCGATGCGGAAGTACAGTTGAGGGTTGCGCCAGATCGGCTCGCCCAGGACCCGGATCTCGCCTTTGCTCGGCTTGAGCTGGCCCGTGATCAGCTTCATGAACGTCGACTTGCCGGCGCCGTTCGGCCCGAGCAGTCCGGTCACGCCGGGCGGGACCGACACCGTCACGTCGTTGAGGCCGATGACCTGGCCGTACCACTTCGAGACGTGATCGGCGGAGATGACCGGCGCGGCTGCAGCCGCTGGGAGCGTCACGTCACGACCTCCACGCCCCGGACATTATTCAGCCGGGGGGCTTCGCCCCGCCGGCCCCCCCTACACGCTCCCTCGCGGGGACCCCTGCGATCCCCGCTCCGCTCGCGTGGCTCACTCGCTCTCGCTCGTTCGCGCGCCGTCACGTCACGACCTCCACGCCCCGCACCCGGCGCTCGAGGATCGACATCGAGGTGACGACGAGGCCGACGATGACCAGGACGGACACCTGCCACGGGGTCGCGTAGCGCGGTTTCAGCCGGAATACGACGTCGACGACCTGCGAGACGTTGGCGCCGATCGAGATCCAGGACACGCGGCTGCTGCCGGTGATGGCGTAGAGCGCGCCGTAGATCGCGGTCGTGAAGAATGTGATGCCGACATACAGAATCCCGACGTAGCGCGCGCTCTTCGACAGCGACGACAACGCGAGCATCGTGAACGCCGCGAGGGTGACCTGGATCAGGCTCCCGATCGTGATTGCGGGCACGAGGAAGACGTTATGCTTCAGGAACGTGAAGTTGCCGTCGAAAATCCCCTTCAGCAGAAGAAGCAGCATCGCCGGGACGAACGTGACGAGCAGCAGGAACGTCAGGAGGACGGCCAGCTTGCCGGCGATGTACTCCGTCCGCATGAGCGGCTTCGACAGATAGATCTGCAGGGCGTTCGCGCGGCGGTCGTTGGCGATCAGCCCCGCCCCCACATAGACGGTGATGATGAAGACGAAGAAGTCCTGCTGCTCGAGGAACTGGCGGAAGGTCTCCGGGGTTGGCGCGAGAATCGACGCCTGGGGATAATTCGAGCTGATCCACAACTGCACGGCGCGCACGATGAAGGGCGCCAGCGCGAAAATCAGCAGGCCGAGGAAGGTGCGCTTCCGGATGAAGCCCCGGATGCCCGCCCGGGCGATGACGGTCCACGAGCGGCCCGGCAGCGCGCGTCCGCCCGCATAATGCCGATAGCTTTGATCGTGAATCGGCATGCCTACTCTTCTCCGATGGCTTTCGCGAAGACGTCTTCGAGCGTGGGCACGCTCGGGCGGAGGTGGCGGACCTGCGCGCCGAACTGGGCGGCGGCTTTGAAGATCGCCCGATGGTCGCCGACCGAGGCGGGGACGAATACGCGCATCACGTCCTCATCCGTCGAGTGCGTCTCCATTCCGGCCGCGGCGAGAACGTCGAGGAACCGGGGCAGGTCCCCCTTGATGCGCAGCTCGTAGACCCGTCCGGCCGGCCCCTTCAGCTCGTCGATCGGCCCCTGCGTGGCGACCTGACCTTTGTCCATGACGACGACGTAGTCGCAGGTGTACTCGACGTCGGGCAGGAGGTGCGACGAGAGGATCAGGCTCACGCCCTTGTTGTGCCCGAGATCCCGCACGAGCTCGAGCATCTCGTCGCGTCCCTTCGGGTCCATGCCGTTGGTCGGCTCGTCGAGGAACAGCAGATCCGGATCGTGCACGAGCGCCTGGGCGAGCTTGATGCGCTGCTTCATGCCGGTCGAGTACGTCTCGACGTTGCGGTAGCGCGCCTCGCCCAGCCCGACGTAATAGAGGACTTCGTGCGCGCGCTGCATCGCGTCGACGGCGGGGAGTCCCGCGAGCTGGCCGCAGTAGGCGACGAAAGTGACCGCGTTCATGCCGGGAATGTGGGCGTCGCTCTCCGGCATGTAGCCGATGCGCGCGCGGATGGCGAGCGGCGCCTGCGCGACGTCCATGTCGAGGACCGACATCCGTCCGCGATCCGGCTTCACGAAGCCAAGCAGGGTCTTGAGCATCGTGCTCTTGCCGGCCCCGTTGGGTCCCAGCAGCCCGACGGCCCCGCGCGCGAACGTCGCGGACACGTTCTTGAGCGCCTGGTTCTTCCCGTAGATCACGGTGACGTCGTCCAGCTTCACGACGGGCGCCGCGGCGGCGGCGGGGGCGGCAGTGTCCATTAACGGTCAGAAGTGTATACGGAATTCTGAAGAATCGCGTTCGCTGCTTTGGGAGTTGGGAGGTGAGAGTTTTCAGAGACTCCCCCGTAACCCGAGATCGTCAGCCGCGACACGGAGGAAGCTGATCACGTTCGAGATGTGCCGATCGAGGGGCAGGCCGAGCTCGTCGGCGCCACGGCGCAGATCCTCGCGGTTCACCGCGCGCGCGAAAGCCTTGTCTTTCATCCGCTTGACGACGGAGGACGCTTCCAGATCGAGCACGCTCTTCGACGGGCGCACCAGGGCGGCCGCGGTGACGAAGCCAGACATTTCGTCGCAGGCAAACAGCGTTTTTTCGAGACGCGACTCGCGCGGCACGCCGGAGTAGTCGGCGTGGGAGAGAATCGCGCGCGTGACCCACTCCGGATAGCCGCGCTGCTTCAGGATCTCGACGCCGCGGAAGGGGTGATTCTCCTGGTCCGGATACCGCTCGTAGTCGAAGTCGTGCAGGAGGGCGACCGCGCCCCAGTCGTCCTCGTCTTCGCCGAACTGTCGCGCGTAGCCGCGCACCGCGGCTTCGACCGCGAGCATGTGCTTGCGCAGGCTCTCGCTCTGCGTATGTTCCGTCACGATGCCCCATGCCTGCTCACGAGAGAGACCCATGCGTCAGTCGCCGCCTCCAACGGGTGGTTGAACCTTCTGATATCCGGCCGGCACGGTAAACGACGACGGGTCGGCCGGCGCCGGTCCGATCGACGTGACTTCGCTGCGGATTTCGTAGCCGGGCATGATGCTGGACCGGAGCGCGATGCGAAGCGGAAAACGGCCGCCGGCCGTCAACGCTTCGACCCCCGGGATTGCGGCGAACGCCTGGAGCGTGCGAAAGACGGACGCATACCCGCCGCCCGAGAACGCGTCGGTCGACCAGAGATCGCCGGTCAATTGCAGATCCTTGGGGAAGTCGGGCGGAAGCGCCGTGCCTTCTGGCACCGGCAGGTGCAGCGTTTCGCTGAAGCGGAACCGCTCGGCGGTCTGACCCGCAATCCGCGTCGTCTCGCTCACCGGCTCGATCGTGACGTCCGGCGTGCCGATCAGGACGCCGAGATTCAGATTCGCCGGGATCTCGTACCACGTCTTGTTCGTGGGATTGAGGACGCGAATGGTTTCGTCGCCGACGCGTTGGAGGACGACACTGCCCTCCGGGAGCGTCGCCAGCCGTCCCTTCACTTCCGCCCGCGACGCGTCGCCGGCGATCGTGTACTGGATGTCGACCGGCCCCGCGGGCGTCAGGATCTGCGCGATGAGCGGGCCGAAGTTGCCGTACGGGCTCGGCGCGGCGTCCGCCGGGATGTCGCGCTTCGCCACGCTCATGCGAATCGTGGCCTTCAGCGTCGCAGGCGGCGCAACCGTCGCGGGCGCCGGTGGCTGCGCCAGGACCGCCAGCGCGAAGATCAGCGTCATTCGCCCATGACCTTGACGACGACGCGCTTGCGGCGCCGGCCGTCGAACTCCGCGTAGAAGACCTGCTCCCACGGTCCGAGATCCAGCGCGCCCCCCGTGACCGGCAGCAGTACCTGGTGCCCCATGATCGTCCGCTTCAAATGCGCGTCCGCGTTGTCTTCACCCGTCTGATGATGCTTGTACGGCAGTCCCGATGGGGCGAGTTTTTCGAGCCACGCCTGGAAATCCTCGATCAGCCCACCTTCCCAGTCGTTCACGTAGACGCCCGCGGTGATGTGCATCGCCGAGACGAGGACCATACCGTCCTGGATGCCGCTCCGCTTCACGATCGCCGAGACCTCGTCCGTGATGCGAAGGAACTCCTGCCGCTTCTTCGTGTTGAACCACAGATAGTCGGTGAAGACCTTCATCGAATTTGGAAATGTGGAGATTTGGGAATTTGGAAATTTACAAAGGCAGCGAAGCCTCCGCTTTCAGGTCCCAGTCGGCCGTAACGCCCGCGCGCAGCTTCCGCAGGCCGGCGGCGCCGATCATCGCCGCATTGTCGGTCGAAAGCGACAAAGGCGGGACGAATATCGGCAGGCCGAGCTTCTTGCCGCGCGCCTCGGCCTCGGCGCGCAGCCGGCTGTTCGCCGACACGCCTCCCGCAACCCCCACGCTCCTCGCCTCGAGCCAGCGGGCCGTCTCGAAGGTCCGATCCAGCAGCGACTCGACGACGACTCGCTGAAAGCTGGCGCAGATGTCGGCGACAACGCGCGAATCGAGGCCATCCGTCGTCGGACGTCGGATATCGGCCACGACCCTCATGACCGCCGTCTTCAATCCGCTGAAGCTGAAGTCGACGTTCCGTTCGACGCCGGGCGGCAGCAGCCCGGCCGGTACCGCGCTCTGCGGCTGGTTGCGGTCCGCGTGGGTCATGCGCGGCACGGGGAAGGCGAACGCGCGATCGTTTCCCTGGGCGGCAAGCCGATCGATCGCGGGCCCCCCCGGATATCCGAGGCCCAGGAGCTTCGCGACCTTGTCGTACGCCTCTCCAGCCGCATCGTCTCTCGTGCGGCCGATGAGCTGATAGTCTCCTGGCTCGCGAACGAGATAGAGGCTCGTGTGGCCGCCGGAGACGACGAGCACGGCGGCCGGCAGCGGCAGCTCGCCGTGCTGCAGGACGAGCGACTCGATGTGGCCCGCGAGATGGTGCACAGGAACGAGCGGAAGCCCGTACGACCATGCGAGCGACTTGGCGAACGAGACGCCGACCAGCAGCGAGCCCACCAGCCCGGGCCCCTGGGTCACCGCCATCGCGCCGAGATCGTCGAACCCGATCCGCGCATCGGAGAGGGCGCGCTCGACGACGCCGCAGATGTCGCGCAGGTGCTGGCGCGAGGCCAGCTCCGGCACGACGCCGCCCCACTCCCGATGGATCTCGACCTGGGACGCGACGACGTTCGATTCGAGCTGCCACGGCCGCGCGGGATCGCCGGTCTCGACGACGACAGCCGCGGCCGTTTCGTCGCACGAGGTTTCGATGGCGAGGAGATTCATGGGGCGGGCCGCGCCGACGTTGGTGCCTTCGTGCTGGAGCCGTCGGCCCGTTCGGCCTTCATATCTTGGCGAGCGCCGAGAATGCCTGCTTCAGCGACTCGGAGTACGGCGGCCGCAGGATGCCGCGCTCGGTGATGATGCCGGTGATGTAGCGGTGCGGAGTGATGTCGAACGCGGGATTGCGGATCTTGGCCCCGACGGGGGTCAGCTGCGAGGAGCCCAGGTGGCTCACCTCACGTTGATCGCGCTCTTCGATCGGAATGCGATCGCCGTCGGGCGTGGACAAATCGATCGTCGACAGCGGCGCCGCCACGTAGAAGGGGATGCCGTGCTCCTTCGCCATCACGGCCACCGTGTAGGTGCCAATCTTGTTCGCGGTATCGCCGTTGGCCGCGATGCGATCGGCGCCGACCACGACAATGTCGATTTCGCCGGCTCGCATGAGGGGACCGGCCATGCTCTCGGTGATGACGGTCGTGTTGATCCCGTCGCGGACGAGCTCCCACGCGGTCAGGCGCGCGCCCTGCAGAAACGGACGCGTCTCGTCGGCGAAGACCGCGATCTTCTTTCCCTGCTCGACGGCGGCGCGGATGACGCCGAGCGCGGAGCCGTAGCCGGCCGTGGCGAGCGCGCCGGCATTGCAGTGCGTCAGCACGCGGGCTCCGTCTGGAACCACTTCGGCGCCGAAGCCGCCCATCGCGCGGCAGCTCGCGACGTCTTCGTCGTGAATCGCCCTCGCCTCGCGATCGAGCCGATCCGACAGCTCCTCGGGCGATTCGCCGGCCTGCGCGCCTTCCGCGAACGCGCGCTTCATGCGATCGATCGCCCAGAAGAGATTGACCGCCGTCGGCCGTGTCGCCGCCATCAGATCGCAGAGCTTCTGGAACTCGACGGCGAACTGTCGTGTGCCCTTGGCGGTGCTCCGTCGCATTCCGAGCGCGAGGCCGTAGGCGGCCGCCACGCCGATCGCGGGCGCGCCCCGAATCACCATCGTCCGGATAGCCTTGGCGACCTCCGGTGCCGTACGGCAGCGCACGTACACTTCCTGGGCGGGCAGCTTGCGCTGATCCACCATGACGATGACATCGTCCTGGAGGTCGATGGTGGGAAGCATAGACGGTTAATATTACTTCGCTATTTGTCCAGGAGCCTGGCGTCGAACGGCAGAGGCAGCAACTGCGACAGGCGCAGTCGCCGCGTCACGTCGGACAGATTGGCGAGCACGATCTCGATGTCGCCGCAGTACTCCCAGAGGAGCTGGCGGCACGAGCCGCACGGCGGCGTGGGATCGTCGGTGTCGGCGACGACGGCGATGCGAGTGAAGACGTCGCGGCCCTCGGACAGCGCCTTGTAGAGCGCCACGCGTTCGGCGCACATCGTCAGACCGTAGGTGGCGTTTTCCACGTTGCAGCCGGTGACGACCTCGCCGGTCGACGTCTCCAGCGCCGCGCCCACCTTGAACCCGGAGAATCGCGCGCGGGCGCGGCTGCGCGCGTCCACGGCGGCGGCCACGAGCGCGGCGTCGTCGAAAACACCGGCGGCTGCGTTCTCGAGCGCGACGGGCTGCCATGCCGCCTCGTTGCGGCGATCCTCTCCCGAGCGACGATCTCCGCGGCGTCGCTCCGCGGACTGGCGGCGATCTCCCTCGGATCGTCCACGATCGGCGACCCGGCGGTCGGCGCCGCTCCGCCGCTCGGAGCCCGCACGCCGATCGCGCTTCGACCGGCGGTTGCCGATCCACTTCTTGTCGTCAGAGGCGGCCAATGATGCCCTCGAGGAGTGCGGCGAAGGCGCCGCGCACCTGCCGCGCGACCTCCATCACCTCGTCGTGATTCAGCGGCTGCGGCAGCACGCCCGCCGCGGCGTTCGTAATGCAGGAGATGCCGAGCACCTCGACGCCCATGTGCCGGGCGACGATTGCTTCGGGGACGGTGGACATCCCCACCGCGTCGGCGCCAATCGTGCGTAGAAAGCGGATCTCGGCGGGCGTCTCGTAGCTCGGCCCATGGACCGCGGCGTAGACGCCATGGCCGATGCGCAGCCCCTGTGCGCCGGCGACCTCGTCGGCGAGGCGGCGCAGGCGCTTCGAGTAGACCTCGCTCATGTCGGGAAATCGCGCGCCGAGGCGGTCGTCGTTCGGACCCACGAGAGGATTGCTCCCGAGCAGATTGATGTGATCGTCCATCACCATCAGGGTGCCGGGCGTCAGCGCGACGTTGATGCCGCCGGCGGCGTTCGTCAGGATCAGCGCCTTGACGCCGAGCGCGCCGATGACGCGAGCGGCGAACGTTACCGTGCGGAGATCGTGCCCCTCGTAGAAGTGCGCGCGGCCGGCAAGCGCGGCGACGCGGCGCCCGGCGAGCGCTCCGACGACGAGACGTCCTTCGTGGCCGACGACCTTCGACGCCGGCCAGTCGGGCAGGTCGCCGTAGGGAATCGACACGGCGGCGGTCAGCGTACCCGCGAAGTCGCCGAGCCCCGACCCGAGCACGACCGCCACGTCGGGGATCGCGGCACCGGCGCGCTTCCTGACTTCCGCGGCGGCGTGCTCGACCTTCTCCGCGTAGCTCATCGCGCTGTTCCCCGGCGTCGCGGCGTACGCAGATTCTGCCACCCTGTGCACGCCGTAACTGCCGTCGCAGCAAAGAGATAGGTCAGGGTCAGACCCCACGACGTCCCTAATTCAGCGCGTCCGGAATTCACAGCAGGAACCCCGCGATCGTGGCCGTGATGAAATTCGCGAGCGTCCCGGCGAACATCGCGCGCAGACCGAGCCGCGCCAGATCGTGGCGGCGGCTGGGGGCGAGCGCGCCGATGCCGCCGATCTGGATGCCGATCGAGCTGAAGTTGGCGAACCCGCACAGCGCGAACGTGGCGATGGTGAACGACTTCGGATCGAGCGAACTGGCCAGCGAGCCGAGCTTCGCATAGGCGACGAACTCGTTGAGCGCCATCCGCGTGCCGAGCAGGTTGCCGACGGTCGCCGCGTCGCGCCAGGGGACGCCCATGGCCCAGGCGATCGGCGCGAACACCCAGCCGAAAATCTGCTCGAGGCTGAGATGCGCGAGTCCGAGGACGGCGTTGACGAGCGCGATCAGCGCCAAAAACGAGATCAGCATCGCCCCGACGTTCAGCGCGAGCGCCAGCCCCTCGCCAGTGCCGCGCCCCGCCGCGTCGATGACGTTGACGTCGGTCCGCTCGATCTCCAGCTTCACGATGCCCATCGTCTCGGGGACCTGCGTTTCCGGCACGAACATCTTCGCCATCATGAGCGTGCCGGGCGCGGTCATGATGACGGCCGTCAGCAGATGCTCCGCCTTGATGCCGAACAGGATGTAGGCCGCCATGATCCCGCCGGAGATGTGCGCCATCCCCGCCGTCATGATCGTCATGAGCTCCGACTCGGTCATGCGCGGGATGAACGGACGAATCGTCAGCGGCGCCTCGGTCTGCCCCATGAAGATGCTCGCCGCGACGTTCAGCGACTCCGCGCCGCTCGCGCGCATCACGCGCCGCATCATCACGGCGAAAGCGCGGACGACGAGCTGCATGATGCCGAAGTAGTAAAGGATCGCGAAGAGCGCGGCGATGAAGATGATGGTCGGCAGCACCTGGAACGCGAAGATGACGCCGTACTGCGCTCCCTCAGGACCGAGAACAGTCGTCATGATCTTCGGCCAGACCACCTTCGACCCGAGCGGCCCGAACACGAAGCTCGATCCGACGGACGCAAAGTCCAGCAGATGATTGATCACCGAGGCGAGCGCCTTGAAGACCTGCTGCCCCGCCGCCGTCTTCAGCACCAGCAGCGCGAACAGCACCTGGAGCGACAGCCCCCACGCGACGGTCCGGCGGTCGATGGCGCGGCGATTCGTGGAGAAGCAATAGGCGATCGTCATGATGAGGATCAGCCCGGTGAGCGGCTGCAGGCGCGGCAGGTGCGCGAAATTCGCCGCGAGCGCACACGCGGCTCCGGCGACGATCGCACCGCCAACGATTGCCAGGTCGCGGCTGTCGTAGGGCTGCCGGGCGGGCGGCTGATACGCAATCTCGCCTCGCACGCCATGTTCGGTTGCAGACATTATTCGGAACCTCGGCCTTGTATCCGATCGAGCACGAGCGGGCGGGCGGGCGCGGGCGCGTCGCCGATCTGGATCGCCGATTCCAGCAGCGTGCGCGCATCCGCGAGGCCATGTCCGTTTCGGTGATGGATCTCGACGATGGGGTCCCCTTTCGCGACGCGAGTCCCCACGGGCGCGAGGATCGTGAATCCAACCGCGGGATCGATCGCGGCGTCGAGCCGATCCCGGCCGGCGCCGAGCCCGACGGCGGCCCGGCCCACCATTTCCGCGCGCATCGCGACGACGACGCCGTCGCGGATGGCCGCGACGCGATCGCGGTCGGGCGCCGCGGGCAACCGTGAGTAGTCGTCGATCACCCGCGGATCGCCCCCCTGGTTCTCGATGATCTCACGCAGTTTCTCGACACCGGCGCCCGACGACAGCGCCGCGCGGACGCGATCGGTCGCGCGGGCGAGATCGCGCTCCCCGCCGCTCAGCACGAGCATGCGGGCGGCGAATTCGATCGACAGCGATTCGAGATCCGCCGGCCCGCGCCCCTTCAGCGTCTCGATCGACTCGACGATCTCGAGCGCGTTCCCTACGGCGCGTCCCAACGGGGCATCCATGTTCGTCAGGAGCGCCTCGGTCCGCACGCCCGCGAGCTCGCCGGTGGCGACCAGCGAGTGCGCCAGCCGTCGCGCGTCCGCTTCGGTCTTCATGAACGCGCCGTCGCCGCACTTCACGTCGAGCACGAGGCCCCCGATCCCCTCGGCGATCTTCTTGCTCATGATGGACGCCGTGATGAGCGGAATGCTTTCGACGGTCCCGGTGACGTCGCGCAGCGCGTACAGCTTGCGATCCGCCGGCGCCACCTCGGACGTCTGCCCGATCAGCGCGCAGCCGATCGCGCCGACGCTGCGCCGAAGATCGTCGAGCGAGAGCGCGGTGCGAAAGCCGGGTATCGATTCGAGCTTGTCGAGCGTTCCGCCGGTGTGGCCCAGCCCGCGCCCCGACATCATCGGCACGGGCGCGCCGCACGCGGCGGCGAGCGGCGCCAGCACGATCGACGTCTTGTCGCCGACGCCGCCGGTGCTGTGTTTGTCGACGGCGGTGTACGGGAGGCCGGCGTACGCGACCCGCACGCCGGATCGGACCATCGCGTCGGTCAGGGCGGCGGTCTCCTCGTCGGTCATGCCCCGGAGGACGATCGCCATCAGCAGCGCCGACGCCTGGTAGTCGGGAAGGGAACCGTCGGTGACGCCGGCCACGAACCATTCGAGGGCAGAGCGGTCGAGCTGGCCGCCATCCCGTTTTGTGCGTATGAGATCGACGGCGCGCATGCAGGCGCCGAAGAGTATAATTCACCGCGCCCCTTTCCCTCGTCATGCCCGACGCCCCAACCCTGTCACCGGAAGTCTCCCGGAGCGTGTCGGCCCTCGCGCGCTGCCTGGTCGCCGCCGCTCGAAGCTGGGCCCTCTACCCGCCGGATCATCCGGCCGTGGCGGGCTCGCTCGATCGCCTCCGACTCGCCATCGCCGAATCCAGCCGGGGACACGTGTTCGCCTTCGGCGTGACGCCCGATACGCTGCTCGTGGAGGGCATGGCCGTCGGGGGCCGCGACGCCGGCACGATCGCCGAAGCCGCGCGCTGGCTGCACGATCGCGACATTCTCCAGCTCACGTTCGTCGGCGACGTCCCGATCGGCGCGCTCCAGCGGCTCCTCGCCGTGCTCTCCGAGGACTCGCGCGTCATCCGTCAGCGCGGCGGTCCCGCCAGGGTCTGGAGCGCCGACGGCGACGCGGCGATCGGCGTCGAGCAGATCGATTTCACACACGTCCTCGAAGATCGGGAGACGGTCGATCCCGTCCGCCGCAAAGACGACCTGTGGCGATCCATCGTCAGGGGCGTGCTCGACCGCCGGCGGCCCACCGACGAAGCGGCGCAGGCCCGGCTGCTCGAGATCTCCCGCGACGTCACGGCGATCGGCGAGCTCGCCGGCGACGTGATCGCGCCGCATCACACCCCGGACGGATCGCCGATGCTGACGTCCCAGGCGGCCGCGGTGGTCGCCGCGTACCATCACCTGATCGGGATCGTTGAGGTCCTCTCCCCGGAACGGCGCCAGGAGGTGATGCAGAACCTGGCCGCGGCCACGGCCAACCTGGATCCGCAAGTCGTGATGCAGATGCTCTCGAGCGGCATCGGCGAAAACGTGGCCGGCGCGATCGGCGAGGCCGGCGCAGGCGTCGTGGTCGCGGGCATCATCGACGCGTTCGACGACACGCGCGTCGCGCAGCTCCTGGCGACGACGCTGGCCATCGAGGGACAGGCTTCGGCCCGGCTGGCGACCGTTTTCAACACGATCGCGACAGACGACGATCGCAAGACGCGCGTGCTGTCGCTCACGCGGCAGATGCTCGGCGAGACCGATTTCGGACGCCAGAGCGCCTTTCAGACGCTGTGGTCGTCGATGGAAGAGCTGCTGCTCACCTACAACGAACGGCCGTTCGTGTCGCAGTCGTACAGGACGGGCCTCGACGCGATCGGGACGCGCGCCGAGCAGATGGCCTCCGACGTTCCCGCGGATCTCGCCGAGCTGGTCGACACGCTGGGGCAGGACAACGTGCGCCGGCTGTCGGTCGCGCTGCTGATCGATCTCCTGAAGCTCGAACGCGATCCCGCGCGGGCGCCGGAGCTCGCGCGCGACGTCGCCGCGCTTGCCGAAGATCTCCTGCTCGCCGGCGACTACGAATCAGCGTTGGCGGTCGCTGCGGCGCTCCAGGAACAGGCGGCGGACGCGAAGGCCGTCGCCAGTCCGGGCAGCCGCCTCGCGCTCGACGGCTTGGTCACCACGATCGCGTTTCACGAAGCCGCCGAGATCCTGGGCGAGATGTCGGAGCAGGAAGCGGGGATCTTCGCGGACATCTGCGCCCGCATCGGACCCGCTGCCACCGACGCCCTGAGACGGCATCTCGAGGAGGAGGCGACCACGCCCGCGCGCGCCCGCGCCGGCGCCATCATCCGCAAGTACGGATCCCGCGCCGTCAATCGCCTCGCTCCGCTCATCGGGTCGAAACAGTGGGCCGCGCAGCGCAACGCGGCCGAGCTTCTCGGGGAGATCGGCGCGGCTGAGGCCGTTCCGCTACTGCAGCCGCTGCTGCGCGGCAGCGACGCGCGCGTGACGGCCGCGGCCGTTCGCGCGCTCTCGATCATCAAGGATCCGGCAGCCGCGCGCGCCGTGCACACCGCGCTCCGCGCGGCAACCGGCGATCAGCGCCGCGCCGTCGTGGACGCGCTGGTGGCGCAGCGCGACGCGCGCGTCGTGCCGGTGCTGGTGCGGATTCTGGAGGAGAGCAACCCGTTCGGCGCCGACCATTCGATCGTGCTCGAGACGCTCGAGGCGCTGTCGAGCGTGGGCGACGACCAGGCGGTCCCCGCGCTGAGCGCGCTCATGCGGAAGAAGAAGTTCTTCGGTCGCCGGAAGATGAAAGCCGTGCGCGAAAAGTCGCTCGGCGCGCTGCGGGCGATCAAGACGCCCGCCGCCGAGCGGGCGATCGACGACGCCGCGAAAACCGGCGATCGGATGCTCCGAACGCTCGCGGGTGCGCGCGGATAGATGATGGCCGAGGCGAACGCGCTCGCGTACGACGATCTGGTCCGCCGGCTGGCCGCGGCGATCCGCGGCGCCGCGCTCTATTCGCCGTCACATCCGCTCGTGCAGCGCGGCATCGACGCGCTGCACGCGCTCTGCTCCTCGCTGACGCAGAAGACAGACGCCATCGTCATCGGCTTCATCGGCGACGAAGTCGTCGTCAACGCCGAACGACTGCCGAAATCGGCCGCGGCCCTGGTCGGCTTCGCGCGCGATATGCGCGAGCGCGAGATCGAGAAGATCACCATCCAGCGCGGCGTCACGCGCGAAGAGCTGCGGACGTTCATCTTCGAGCTGCCGGACCGGCGCGCCGCGCTGCCGCTCATCACCCGCCTGCAGCAGAAAGGCGTCAACCGGATCGTCCTCGGCCGCCTGACGGTCGAAAACGAGGAGAACGAGGCGACCGGCATCGTCGCCGCGCGCAAGATCTACGGCTCCGCGGTTGAGACGGCCGAGCAGCTCTGGCAGGCGGCCAAGGCCGGCGACAAGCCGGACCCGACCGCCGCGCGGAAGATCATCGACAGCCTGGCGAAGCTGGTCGGCGGCGATCGGACGTCGCTGCTGGCGCTGACGGCGCTGAAGCGGTACGACAATTACACGTTCACGCACATGGTGAACGTCTCGGTCCTGGCGATGGCGCAGGCGCGGTCCCTCAATCTCGAAGGACCGCTGCTCCGCGAGTTCGGGTTCGCGGCGCTGATGCACGACATCGGCAAGGTCAACACGCCGCAGGAAGTGCTGAACAAGCCGGATAAGCTGACGAATGAAGAGTTCGAGATCATGCAGCGGCACGTGGTCGATGGCGCGCACATCCTGCGGCGAACGCCGGAGATGCCCGCGCTCGCGCCGGTGGTGGCCTTCGAGCACCACCTGCGTCAGGATCTCTCCGGATACCCCGCGAACATCGGACACCGCAACCTGAACCTTTGTACGCAGATCGTGAGCATCGCGGATGTGTACGATGCCCTGCGCAGCACCCGCGTGTATCGTGAAGGGCTGCCGAGCGATCGCATCAAGTCGATCATGGCCAGGAAGGACGACCCGGCATTCAACCAGAAGCTCCTGCGGCGCTTCATCAATCTGGTCGGCCTCTTCCCGATCGGAACGCTCGTGCGCCTCAACACGGACGCCATCGGAGTCGTCACGCACGAACATCCAACCGATCCGTTCAGGCCGCAGGTGAAGGTCATCCGCGACCAAGAAGGCGCCGAGCCCGAAGAAGGGCTGCTCGTGAACACGTGGGAACCGGACGGCCGCGGCGATTACACGTGGGCGGTGGTCGAAGCGGTCGATCCCGAGGCGGTCGGGATCGATCCGCTGACGTACATGTAAGGGAAACCAGCATCGTCACGTAATGCCAGACGTACGCACGACGCTCGACTCGGAAACGGCATCGCGCCTCGCGGACTTCGCGCGCGCCTGCAAGGCCGCCGCGCGCGCCGTGTCGCTCTACCCCGCCGCCCATCCCGCGATCGGATCCACTCTCGGCCGGCTGACGGAGATCACGACGATCCTGACGACGTCGGGACCGTTCGCGCTCGAAGTGCGGCCTCATATCATCTGCGTGGGCGATGCGGCTCCCGCGAAACCGGACGCGGCGATCGGCGAGCTGTCGGACCTGCTGCGGCGGCAGCTCGTCGGCCGCCTGACGCTGAACGCGGGCGCGGACGCCGAATCGTGGCGGACCCTGCTGGTGCTGCTCGCGCGGCCGCCCGAAGAAGTACGGGCCGACGGCGGCATCGCGGCGCTGTGGGCGACGGCGGGAGGCCCGAGCCTCGAGATCGTCGAGATCGACTACGCCGAGGTGCTTCGGGAGAAACAGGGCGAAGAGGCGATGGATCGCCTGATCGCCGCTGCGCTGGCGCCGCAGCTCGAGCTCGACGAATCGGGCATGCGGCTGCTGCTCGAGATCGTCGGCGATCCGGCGCGGCTGACGCTGTTGATGCAGAAGCTCGAGGCGCACACCGAAGGCGGCCCGGGCTCGGCCCGCGTCAGCGCTTTCGTAAACCTCCTGCGGGGCCTTGCCGAATACGTGAGCCGCACCAATCCCGCGCAGCTCGATCAAACGCTGCGCAACATGGGCACGGCGGCCGGACGGCTCTCCGCGGAAGGCATGCTGGAGCTGCTGCTGCGCCGCACGCAGCCGGAAGCGATGGCGGGCAGCGTCAACGTCGTGACCGCGATGGTGCAGCGCATGAGCGACACCGCCGTTGCGCAGTTCGTGTCCGGCTCCGTGATCAGCGAGCGCGGCGCGACGGACCGTCTCGCGCAGGCGTTTCAGGCGCTCGTCCCCGACGCGGACCGCCAGCGTCAGCTTCTCGCCCTGGCCCAGCCCGACGTCGCGGCCTCGGAGCTCGGCGCCCAGGAAGACGCCTTCGCGGACTTGTGGGGCCGCGTCGAGTCCATGCTGACGTCGTACTCGGACGAGAAGTTCGTGTCCGACACGTACGCGCGCGAACTGAGCGGCGCCCGCGATCGCGCCGTCGACGTCGAGGCCGCGAGCGACGATCCGCCGGAGCGGCTCGCCGCGTGGCTCTCGACCGTCGCCGACGCCGCGCTGCGGCATCTCGACAACCAGTTGCTGCTGGATCTGGTCCGGATCGAAGAGGACACGCCGCGCTGGCGCGATATCGCGGACACCGTCATTGGTCATGCCGAGGATCTGGTGCGGGTGGGCTATTTCGATCAGGCGCTGGCGCTCGCCGAATCCGTCGTCACCGAAGGCGCGCGGCTGCCGGCGCGCGAGAGGGCCGCCCACGACATCCTGGCGCGCCTCGGACGCGGTCCGACCGTCCGATACGCCGCGAAGCAGCTCCGAACCGCGGACGATGTGATTTACGAGCGGTTCAAGCGGCTCTCGCACGCGATTGGGCCGTCGGTGATCGCGCCGCTCGCCGAAACGCTGTCGGCCGAACAGGACGCGCGCGCGCGACGCCGGCTGCGCGACATTCTGGTCGAGTTCGGCGCGGCCGGCCGCGAATCGGTTCAGCAGTTGATGAACGCCGCGAACTGGGAAGTGCGGCGTACGGCAGCCTTCCTGCTGCGGGAATTCGGCGGCGCGGAAGGCCTCCGCGAGCTGATTCCGCTGCTCGCCGACACCGAGCCGCTGGTGCAGCGCGAGGCAATCCAGGCGCTGGTTCTGAACGGGACCGACGCCGCGTCGCAGATCCTCGTCCAGGCGCTGACGGCCACCAGCGGCCGGCCGAGGCAGGCTCTCATGACCGAGCTGGGCGCGATGCGCGACGAGCGCGCGGCGCCGCTCTTCTGCTATCTGGTGAAGCACCTCGATCCCAAAGGCTTTCCCGTCATCTACGTCCGAGCGGTGGAGGCGCTCGGCTCGTTCGGCGGCCCCGACGCCGTCGAGGCGCTCAAGTCGGCGCTCGAGGCGGGCGACTGGATGTCGCCGCTGCGCACGCGTCGAACGCGCGGCGCTGCGGCCGCGGCGCTGCGCAAGATCGGCACGGCGGCCGCTGTCAACGCGCTGCGTGACGTCTCCAGACACGGCCCGCACGGCGCGCGGCGCATCGCGCGGGCGGAATTGAAGCGGCTGGGATGACGGCATGAGCGGCGAACCCACCTCCCGCGTCGCGCTCTACGAGGATCTGCTCCGCCGGATCGCGGCGGGCGTCCGCGCCGCGCAACTCTACGCGCCGGATCACCCGCTGGTCGCGCGCAACATGGCCGCGCTCGTCGCGGGCCTCGCGACGCTCCATCAGCAGCAGCCCTCGATCGCCGTCGGGATCGTCGGCGGCGAGCTCGTCGTCGCCGATACGCCGATGCACAAGATCAGCGGGACGATGACGGAGCTGATCCGGAAATTGAAAGAGAACAAGGTCGAGCGCATTGCGTTCGATCGCGGCGTGACGCAGGACGAGCTGATCGCCCTGATGCAGAGCCTCTCCCGGCTCGGCGGCCGATCCGGCGGCGGCACGGCGGGTCCGGAGAGGGATCTCTCGACCGCCCACGTCCGGGTGGGCCGCCTGAAGAGCGACGACACGAAGAAGAGCGACGGCATCGCGAGCGACATCGCCGCGATCAAACAGATGTACTCCAGCGCCGTCACGTCGGCGGAAGTCGCCTGGGAGAGCGCGCAGAGCGAGGGCATGCCGGACGCGCCCGCGGCGCTGCAGACGGTCGACGGCCTCGCCGAGGCCGTCACGCAGAACCGCTCGGCGCTGATGGCCCTGACGGCCATGCGCAGCTACGACAACTACACGTTCACGCACATGGTGAACGTGTCGATCCTCACGATGGCGCAGGCGCGCGCGCTCGGGATCGACGGGCGGCTGCTGCGCGAGTTCGGGATGTCGGCGCTGATGCACGACATCGGCAAGGTGCGTACGCCGAAGGAGATTCTCAACAAGCCCGAGAAGCTGACCGATGACGAGTTCGTCGTGATGCGGCGGCACGTCGTCGACGGCGCCGAGATCCTGCGGCGCACGCCAGAGATGCCGATGCTCGCGCCGGTCGTCGCGTTCGAGCACCATCTCCGCCTGGACGGCAGCGGCTATCCGCACACCGTCGTCCGCGAGTCGCTGAACGTGGGGTCCATGCTGTGCGCCATCGCGGACGTCTACGATGCGATGCGCTCGCAGCGCACCTACCAGCAGGCGTATCCCACCGATCGGATCCTGGCGGTGCTCAAGCGCAACGAAGGCTCGCAGCTCGATTCCAATCTGGTGCGGCGATTCGTGCAATTGCTCGGCATTTACCCGCCAGGCAACCTCGTGAAGCTCAGCACGGGCGAAGTGGCCGTCGTGCTCCGGGTTCATGCGCCGGATCCCCATCGTCCGCGCGTGCGCGTGCTCTTTGCGCCCGACGGCGGCCGCTTGGAGCTGCCCTTCGAGCGGAACCTGTGGGAGCCGCAGCGCGATCGGACGGATACCGACGCGCTCGAGAACGTGACCGCGCCTGTGGATCCCGCCGACTACGATCTCGATCCGTTGACGTTCCTGGAGCAGCGCTGAGCGCCGGCTGGTGACTGAAGCGCTTCGCACCGTCGTCATCGCCTTTGGTGCGCTGGCCATCGGTTTCACCTGGCAGGCCGCGCGCACCGCCGCCATCCCCACGAGCTCTCCCGAGCGCCTCATCGGCGAGCTGCGGCTGGCGCAGATGGGCGCGCTCCTGCTCACGCTCACCGCCGGCGCCTACATCGGCTTTGCCGTCGTCCGCGAGAGCTCCCCCGGCGTCGGACTCGACATTTCGCTCGCCGTCTGCTTCCTGCTCGCGGCGGCGGTGACGATGGTGCGGGATCCGCGGCAGGCGCTGACGATCGTCGCGCTCGCGTTCGCGGCGCACGCCGTGGTCGACGTCGCGCACCGGCCGGGTCTGCTGCCCGACGCGCTGGCGCCGCGCTGGTACTCGATTGGGTGCGCGGTCTATGATGTCTATCTTGCCGCGCTGTGCTATCTGCCGGTGCTCAGGCGATAAACGACGTCCGATGGCGGAGGTTCGAGGCTCGAGGCGAATGCGGCACGTGATTCTGGCGTTGCTGTTCGTCGCGTGGCAGCCCGTCCGCCTGCCGGTTTGGGCGTCCGCTTCGGCGCCGGAGGCCGGGCGACCGAAGCTTGTCGTCCTTCTCGTCGTCGATCAGATGCGCGGCGATTATCCGATCCGCTACGCGAGTCTTCTCGACAAGGGCCTTCGTCGTCTCATCACGGACGGCGCGTGGTATCGGAGAGGCGCCTACCCATATCTGAACACCCTCACGTGCGTCGGCCATTCGACGCTCGGGACGGGAGTGCTTCCCTACCAGCACGGCATGATTCAGAACGCCTGGTACGATCGCGACAGCGGCCGGACCGTAGCGTGCACGAACGACGGCACGGCGTCCGACGTCTCTGCGGCGGGAACGGCCGGCGGTCCCGGCGACAGCGCGGCCCGACTCCTCGTCCCGACGCTGGCCGAAGTCATGCGCCGCGATATGAAGGCGCGCGTCGTGACGATATCCATCAAGGCGAGAGCGTCGATCGGGCTCGCCGGGCACGGCGGCGACGCCGTGCTCTGGCTCGGCGATCGCGGGCAGCTGCAGACCTCGACTGCGTATGCGGCCGCGGTGCCCGCCTGGGCCGAGGCTTTCGCCCGCGCGAATCCCATCGAACGCGACGCCGGAAAGGTCTGGGAGCGCACGCTCGCCGAGGCGCGTTATCAGTACAGCGACGATCCGCCGGGCGAGACGCCGGGCGGCGGCTGGTCGGCGCCGTTTCCGCATCGGCTCGGCGCCGCCGGAGACACCCGCTTTCTCGCACACTGGGAACAGTCGCCGTACGCGGACGAGTATCTGGAAGCGCTCGCCGAGCACGCCATCGACGCGCTCCATCTCGGCGCGGAAGGCCATCTGGATTTCCTCGGCGTCAGCTTCTCGTCCGTCGACCTCGTCGGACACGCGTTCGGTCCGCGCAGCCACGAAGTGCAGGACATGCTGGTGCGGCTCGACGCAACGATCGGCCGGCTGCTGACGCATCTCGACGAGAGAGTCGGCGCGGGCAATTACGTGCTCGCGCTCAGCGCCGATCACGGCGTCGCCGACGTACCGGCGCAGGCGGAACACGCCGGCCGGATTCTGTCCGCGACCGTCACAGCGGCCATCGACGACCGCCTGAAGGCGGCGTACGGTGGAGACGGATCCTTTGTCGTCGCGAACCTGGGCACCGACATCTATCTCAAGCCTGGCGTCTACGAGCGTCTCCGGCACGATGCGCCAACGCTGAAGGCGGTCACCGGCACGCTCGACGCAATGCCGGGCGTCGCGCGGGTGCTGCACGCCGACGAGATCAACTCCAGCGCCGCGCGCCGCTCGAACGACCGGGAAATTCGCGCGGCCGCGCTCGGTTATTTCCCCGGCCGCAGCGGCGATCTCATCCTCATCCCCAAAGAAAACTGGATCTTCGGCGCGACGACTACAACCCACGGGACGCTGTACGCCTACGATCAGGACGTCCCGATGATCATCTACGGCGCGGGAGTCCGCAGCGGCGTCCGCGACGAGCCCGCGACGCCGGCCGACGTCGCGCCAACGCTTGCCGCGCTGGCGAAGGTCCATCTGTTGTCGGGGGACGGGCGCGTCCTCAAAAGCGCGCTGCGGCGCTGATGGCGTTGTCGTGGGAGATGCACGCTTTCGTTCGCGAGTGCTCGCCGCCGTCCGGCGCATTCCTCCGGGCCGGGTCGCGACCTACGGCGACGTGGCCGCCGCGGCCGGCGCCGCGCGGGCGGCGCGCGCCGTGGGCAATATCATGAAGGGATGCCGGATGCCCGGCGTCCCGTGTCACCGGGTCATCGCCGCGGGGGGCCGTCTCGGCGGCTACGGCGGCAGCGAAGAGCTCAAGAAGGCCCTGCTGAGGGCCGAGGGACTTGCGGTTTCGGGCGCCCGCGTCAGGGATTTCGATCGAAAACGCTTTGTTTTCCGTAAGTAATCGCGTGATTCAGGGCAACGCGGCGCGGCCATGGCGACGTCTAAGATGACAGGAGCGAGGCCAGCGTCCGATTCGGGCGGACGCGAGGCCGAGGCCGCGCTCGTCGAGCGGTGCCGCCGGGGCGAGCTCGGCGCGTTCGAGGAGCTGTACCGCGCGCATGCGGGCCGTCTGTACAGCCTGGCGGTCCGGATGCTGGGGAATCACGCCGATGCCGAAGATCTCCTGCAGGACATCTTCCTGTCGGCGCACCGGAAGCTCGACGGCTTTCGCGGCGACTCGGCGCTGGGCACGTGGCTGTACCGGCTGGCGATGAACCAGATCCTCGATCACGTGCGCAGCCGCGCGGGACGCGCCGGCCAGGTGACCGACGGGCTCGACGATGCGTCGATGCTCGCGGACGCGGCCGGCCACCGGCTCGCGGACCGCGCGATCGATCGGATCGATCTCGAGCGCGCGCTCGACGAATTGCCTGACGGCTGCCGCGCCGCGTTCCTGCTGCACGACGTCGAAGGCCTGGAGCACCGCGAGGTGTCCGAGGTGCTCGGCATCGCGGAAGGCACGTCGAAGTCGCAGGTGCACAAGGCGCGCCTCCGGCTCAGGGCGCTGTTGAGTGAACGGAAGGTTAACCGATAACCGACCACCGATAACGGTAAACAGTAAGCGGCTATGGCGTGTGAACGATTTCTGAACTCGATCCAGGAGGCCGCCGACGGCACCATCGGATCGATCCGCCGTGCGGAGCTCGAGATGCACGTCGATCAGTGCGAGGACTGCCGGGCGCTGCTCGACGATCTCATGCGCGTGCGCGACGCGGCGGGGGCGCTGCCGGAACTGCAGCCCCCCGACGGCGCGTGGCTGCAGATTGCCGGGCAACTGCGGCAGGCGGGACGCGTCCGCGATCTTGCGCCGGTTGGGGTCCCGCGGCGGACGTACGCGGCGTGGCTCGCGATCGCGGCCACGCTGGTGATTGCGGCGGGCGCGGCGCTGCTGATGCTCACTCGGCATCCGGCCGCGCCGGCGGCGCCGGCGGCGGTCTCGTCGGCGGCCGGCAACGCGGCCACCGGCAATCCCGTCGAAGCAGTACAGGCGGTCGACGCGGCGCAGCAGCAGTTCGAAAAAGCGATCGCGGATCTCGAGAAGGTCGCCAAAGCGAACCAGCAGGCGCTGGATCCGGCGACCTCGTCGACGATCGACAAGAACCTCGGGATCATCGATCAGGCGATTGCCGAGAACCGCGCGGCCGTGAAGGCCGAGCCCGCGAGCGTCGCGGCGCGCGAGACGCTGTTCGACGCGCTGCGTCAGAAGGTGTCGCTGCTGCAGGACACGATCTCGCTGATCAACGAGATGCGCAAAGGCAACAACGCCGCGGCCGCTCAGTTGGTGAACAAGTCGTAGAAGACGGAAGACGGAAGACGGAAGACAGAAGAGACAACGGATATATGAGCAAGGTTTCAGCCATTCTTCTCGGCGCCATGACGCTCGCGGTGGCGGCACCCCCGGCCGAGGCGCAGGTGTATCCCGATCGCATCGCGACGAAGGCACGGGCGATCGCCGAGGCCTACCAGCGCCGCAGCCGTGACGACAGCCGGGAAGAACAGACGGAGCGGACGACGAAGACGCTGCGGCTCGGCGGCAGCGGCTCGATCGACCTGGGCAACATCGCCGGCGACATCACCGTGACGCGCGGCGGCGGATCCGACGCGACGGTCGAGATCGTAAAGACGGCCCGCGGCCGCGACGTGGCGGACGCCAGGGAGATGCTGCAGCTCGTCCAGGTGGAGGTCAGCGAACGGAGCGGCCGCGCCGACGTGAAGACGCATTATCCGAATGGCGACGAGTGGCGGCGGAACAACCGCCGGAACGTGAATGTGAGCGTCGCCTACACGGTGACCGCGCCCGCCGGCACGCGCGTCTCGATCGAATCGATCTCGGGGAACATCAAGGTGACCGACATCAAGGGAGACATCACCGCGGGCACCGTGAGCGGCGACGTGCGCATCAGCGGCGCGGGGCGCGTGGGATCCGCGAAGTCGATCTCGGGAACCATCGAGATCAGCGACGCCCAGGTCGAGGGCGCGCTCGAGGCCTCGAGCGTCAGCGGCGACGTGATCCTACGCCGGATCCGCGCCGGGCGGATCGCCGGCGGCTCCGTCAGCGGCAGCATCAAGCTCGAGGACGTCCAATCCGACGAAGTCAGCGCGCACACGACCAGCGGCGAGGTGTACTTTTCCGGCGCACTCGCGCGCCGCGGACGCTACGAGCTCAAATCCTTCTCGGGCGAAGTCCGCCTGACTCTCTCCGGCAATACCGGCTTCGAGATCGACGCGAACTCGTTCTCCGGCGACATCCGCTCCGATCTCACGATTGCGGCGCGCGGCACCGACTCCAACGGCCGCCGCCCGCGGCGCACGATCCTGAAGGGCACCTACGGCGACGGCAGCGCCGTCCTCGACATCACGACGTTCAGCGGATCGATCGTCATCGCCAAACGCTGACGCGCGGGGCCGGTTCCGAAGGTTCCGGCGTTCCAATCGTTCCGAGTGCCCCGGAACCGGCTCAGCTGGCACCTGCTTTGCTTCCTGCCGCCTTGGGCCAGACGTCCCGATATAATCGGCTACAGCCCGGGCCGATCCAGCCCGCTGAGTTGACGCTTGGAGGCAGAGATGAAGAAGTTCGTAATCGCAGGCACCGTCGCCGTGGCCCTGGCCGCAGGGACGGCCTACGCGCAGCAGCCCCCGCCGAAGACCGCGCCGCCACCGCCGGCGCCGGCCGGAGCGACCGCGCAGAAGCCCGCCGCACCGGCCGAAAAGATGCCGGCGAAGCCCAGAGCGAAACGTGCCGCCGCGTCGGGCGAAAACTCGGCGGCGGGCCATGTCGCTCCCAAGCCACAGCCGAACACCACGGATAATCCCAACGCGCAGGACCAGGCGCTCGCCCTCGGTATGGTCCACCTCCCGAAAGCGGTCAAGGCCGACGGCAAGGATCTGCCAGCCGGCACCTACCAGGTACGTTTGACGGCCGACGAAGCAAAACCGGACGCCAAGGGCAGCAGCGAAGTGCTCGAGCGCTGGGTCGAATTCGTGAAGGCTGGAAAAGTCGTCGGCCGCGAAGTCGTCTCCATCGTGCCGAACACCGAGACCAAGCTCGTCCAGAAAGACACCCCGCCCCCCGCGAACGGGCACAAAGTCGAGACGCTAAAGGGCGGCGACTACGTGCGCGTCTGGTTCAACAAGGGTGGAAACTACTATCTGATCCACTTGGTGAACGGGTAAAAGACGGAAGACGGAAGCCGGAAGACAGAAGGATGGAGACGGAAGTACTTCCCGTCTTCCGCCTTCCGTCTTCCGTCTTTTCGTCTTGCATCAAAGCGCCATCACGTCGAACTGCTCGTGATGCAGGTGCGCGTCCGGCCGGATCGTCACAGGGCGGCCGAGCAGGTGCTGCAGCTCCCGCAGCACCGCGCTCTCCTCTTCCTTCAGCGCGCGCGCGATGTCCGGGTTCACGCGCAGCAGCACGCCGTGTCCGTCGAGATCGGGGCTGATCTTCTTCATCTCCGTCAGGATCTCGAAGCAGATCGTCGCGCTCGACTTGATTGAGCCGGAGCCGGAACAATACGGGCAGGGCTCGGTGAGTTGGCGCTCGAGACTCTGCTTGACGCGCTTGCGCGTGACGATGACCAGCCCGAAATCCGACACCTGCAGCGCCTTCGACGGCGAGCGATCCTTCCTCAGCTCCTTCTCGACCTCCTGGAAGACCCGCTGGCGGTTCTTCTTCTCCTCCATGTCGATCAGATCGAGGACGATGATCCCGCCGAGGTCGCGCAGCCGGAGCTGCCGCACGATTTCCTTCACCGCTTCGAGGTTCGTCTTGACGATCGTGTCTTCCAGCCGCCCGCTCGATTTCTTTCCCACATAGCGCCCGGTGTTGACGTCGATTGCGACGAGGGCCTCGGTCTGGTTGATGACGAGATACCCGCCGGACTTGAGCCACACCTTCGGCCGCAGCGCCTTGTCGATCTCCGCCTGGACGCCGTACTCCTCGAAGATCGGATACTCCTTCGTGTAGAGCTTCACGCGCGGCAGCAGGCCGGGCATGATCCGCTCGACGAGCGCCACGACGCGCCGGTGCTCCGCCTCGTCGTCGAGGCGGATGGCCGTGTAGTCGTCGGTGAGCATGTCGCGGAGCAGCTTCGTGACGAGGCTCTGCTCCTGGAAGAGCACCGCCGGCGGACGGCGGTTCTCCATCTTGTGCCGCACCTCGGTCCAGATCTGGTGGAAGTACGAGAGGTCGCTGACGATGTCGGCCTCGGATCGGCCGCTCGCGGCGGTGCGGATGATCACGCCGCCCGTGAACCCGTGCGCCTCGCGGAACTGCCTGACGATCCCCCGCAGGCGCGCGCGTTCCTCGCGCGATTCGATCTTGCGCGAGACCCCGACGTGATCCACTGTCGGCATGAACACGAGGAAGCGCCCCGGCATCGTGACGTGCGACGTCAGCCGCGCGCCCTTGGTCCCGAGCGGCTCCTTGACGACCTGGACCAGGATCTCCTGGCCTTCCTTGAGTAGATCTTCTATTTTGGCCTGGGGCTGGTCGCGATCCCGGTCCCGATCGCGGCTGCGGCGCTCCGGAACCTTGACGGGAACCGCCTGTTCCGCCGCGGTGTCGTGAGGCTCGGCGCCCTCCGTCGCCTCCGCGCCCTTGCCGTCTTCCGTCTTCCGTCTTCCGTCCTGATCGTCATCGTCCTCGTCCCCGGCGAGCCGCTCGAACTCCTCGACGGTGTTGATGACTTCAGAGACGTACAGGAAGGCGTCGCGCTCGAGGCCGATGTCGACAAACGACGACTGCATGCCCGGAAGAACCTTGGACACGCGTCCCTTGTAGATGTTGCCGACGACGCCGCGCTGATTCTCGCGCTCGATGAAGATCTCGACGACCTGGTCGTCCTCGAGGATAGCCACGCGCGTGTCGTGCGCTCCCGAGGAGATGATCATCTCCTTGTTCATGGCACTGACTCCTGCCGCGGATTACGCGGACCACGCGGAACGTGGTCATCATCAGCAGCAGGCAGATCAATGTGGCTGTGATCATTTCCGCGTCCTCCGCGTATTCCGCGGCTTAATTCGTGAAACGCCGCATCCTGACGTTCAGGATGAGGCCGAAACCTGCGAGCGATGCGATGAGGGACGAGCCGCCGTAGCTCATGAGCGGCAGCGTGATCCCCTTCACCGGCGCCAGGCCGGCCGACATCGTCACGTTGTAAATCACCTGGAACGCAAACCCGGTAATGATGCCTCCCACCAGATACGAGCCGAGGCGGTCCTTGGCCAGGCGGGCCGCCTCGAAAGATCGAAGAATGACGAAGAGGTAGAGCCCCAGCGCGCCGAGCACGCCGATGAAGCCCTGCTCCTCCGCGAGAACCGAAAAGATGAAGTCGTTGTGCGCCACGGGCAGGAACTTGTACTGGCCCTGCGTGCCGTGGCGGAAGCCTTTGCCGGTCAGCCCGCCGGAACCGACGGTGATGCGCGCCTGGATCGTCTGGTAGCCGGCGCCGCGCGGATCCTGCTCCGGATTCACGAACGTCTCGATGCGCTGCCGCTGGTAATCCTTGAGCGCGAACTTCCAGGCGATCGGCGCGATCAGGATGCCCGCGAGTGCCAGCACGCCGAGCAGCCGCAGCCGCAGGCCCGCGAGAAACGCCACGCCGACGAACACCGGCAGCAGCGTGACGGCCGTGCCGAGATCGGGCTGCTTGGCGATGAGCAGCAGCGGGATGATGGTGAGGACGCCGCCGATGATGAGATCGCCGGTGTTCTTCGCGCCGCGGCGGTTTTCGCCGAAGTACATTGCGAGGATCAGCGCGACGGCGATGCGCCCGAATTCGGAGGGCTGCAGATGGAACGGACCGATTGGAATCCAGCGCTGACCGCCCATCTGCGTCTGTCCCTTCAGCAGCACGAAGACGAGCAGCACGAGCAGCGCGCCGTAGAGGAAGAGCGAGTGCTCGGCGAGCATGCGGTAGTCGACCGCAAGGCACACCAGCAGCGCGATCAGACCGATGCCGAGCGCGTAGATCTGGGTCAGCGGCTGCGTGCCCGGGTGGCCGCCGGTCTGCGTCGTCACGTAGGTCGTGCTGTAGATCATCGCCACGCCGATGGCCGACAGCAGGAGGACGGCCCCGAGCAGGAGCCAGTCGACGTGGAAATAGAGGCGACGCTCGAACATCGGGCTAGTGGCCTCCTCCGCCGGCCGGCGCGCCGCCGCGGGCGTAGGGATCCTTGTAATCGAGGTGCAGGTCCTCGTGCGTGGGCGGCGGCGGCAGCGGTTTGCCGTCCTGCTTGGCGAAGTACGTCGCCAGAATGTGATGCGCCACCGACGCGGCGTTCGGGCCGTGGAGCCCGTGCTCCAGGAACACGACGCCGGCAACCGTGGGGTTGTCGCGCGGCGCGAAGAAGATGAACCAGCCGTTGTCGCGGAAGTCAGCGTTCTTGTTCAACTGCTGCGCGCGAAGACGGTTCTGGTTCGAGATGACCTGCGCCGTCCCTGTCTTGCCGCAGACGTCATGCCCTTCGATCCGGGCGCGCCCGCCGGTGCCGCCGCCGTTGACGACGCCCCACATGCCCTGGCGGATCGCCTCGAGCTTCTCCGCCGACACGTCGATCTTCGACTGCGGCGGCGGCTCGGGCAGCGCCTTCAGGCCGTTCCCATTGTCCGCGGCCTTGATGATGTGCGGCGTGATGCGGGTGCCGCCGTTGGCGAGCGTGGCCGCGTAGACCGCCATCGAGACCGGCGTCACGTTCACCTGCCCCTGGCCGATGGCGACGGAAATCGTTTCACCGGCGTACCACTTCTCGTGGCGCGTCTCCTGCTTCCACTGCGACGACGGCACCAGGCCGACCAGCTCGTTGGGCAGATCGATGTTCGACTTCACGCCGAGACCGAGCAGCGTGGCCCACTTGTTGATCTTGTCGATGCCCAGCATGTTGCCGACGGTATAGAAAAAGACGTCGCACGACTGCTCGATGGCCGTCTTCAGATTCACCGTGCCGTGCCCGCCCTTCTTCCAGCAGGCGAAATGGCGGCCGTAGAACGTCGCGCCGCCGACGCAGTGCACGGTGAAGTTCGGGCTGATGACGCCTTCTTCGAGACCGGCGAGGCCGACCGCCGGCTTGAAGGTCGATCCCGGCGGATACCGGCTCTGCAGAGCGCGGTTCTGCAGCGGTTTGAGGTTGTCGGAGGTAAGGGCGTTCCAGGCCGCCGGCTTGATCCCTGCGGCGAATTCGTTGGGATCGTAGGCAGGGCGGCTCGTGAACGCGAGCACCTCGCCGTTGCGCGGATCGACCACGACCGCGGCGCCGTTGAAGCCTGCCGCGGTAAATCCGTCCTCGGTCGCCTTCTGCAGGTCCTCGTCGAGCGTCAGCTGCAGCGGGCGCCCCGTCGCCGGCAACTGCCTCTCGAGCTCCTTGATCTCGCGCCCGACGCTGTTGACGACGACGGTCTTGCTGCCGTCGGTGCCCATCAGCATCTTGTTGTAGGCGAGCTCGACGCCGGCCTGGCCGACGACCGACCCGGGCTCGACCCCGTCGTATTCGGGGCGCTGCAACTGCGTCGGCGTGACTTCGCCGACGTAGCCGAACAGGTGCGCCGCCATGTCGCTCCCCGGATAGCGGCGCGCCGGCACCGGCTCGGCGATGATGCCGGGCAGCTCGAGGCTGCGCGCCCGGACGGCGATGTACTGTTCCTGGCTGGCGTTCTCGATGAGGACGATCGGGCGGTACGACGGCTCGCGCCGGCGTCGACTGAGCGTGTCGCGCAGCTGCGCTTCCGGTACGCCGGTCGCCATGGCGAGGGTGCGCAGCACGTCACCGAGGTCTTTCGTCTGCTCGCGCACGATCGCAATGTTGATCGTGTCCTGGTTCTCGACGAGGATCTTGCCGTTTCTGTCGAGCAGCACGCCGCGCGGCGCCGGCAGGGGCAGCCGGCGCGTCTGGTTGTTTTCTGCCATCTCGCGGAACTTCTCGTGCTGCGCGATCTGGAAGATCCAGAAGCCGACCGCCAGCATCGCGAAGATTCCGGCCACGAGATACTGCAGCACCGACAGCCTGATGGTCAGGCCGCGGCGGTCGTCCGGCATCAAGACAGTAGACATAGACCTCGTGAACCTCCCGAACGCGTCGGACCTAGAATCGCCGCTTTGACAAGGTGGCGCGCCGCATGCGGCGGTTGGCCACGGCCTGCGGGGCATTCTCGACCAGCACGAATGCCAGCCAGCCGATGAGCCCGTTGATCAAGGCCTGCAGCAGCACGACCGAGAACTTCAGGGCGAAATGCCGGCCGCCGGTGATCGCCTGCAGTCCCCCGAACACCACTTCGTGCACGAACGTGGCCGCCACGAACATGACCAGCCGCGGCACCGACGTCGACAGATTGAACTGCGCCGCCAGCACGCCGACCAGGAATCCGATCATGGTCTTGGCGAGCCCGCCGATCCCGATGATGCCCCCGCCGAGCGCATCCTGGGCGAGGCCGCCGATCGTGCCCGCCAGCAGCCCCGGCACCGCGCCGAAGAGCAGCGCCACGTACACGACCGCGACCAGCACCAGGTTGACCGACACCGTCCGTCCCACAAACAGCCCCGCCAGCGCCGACTGGGCGACCAGCGCCCCGGCCAGCGCGAGCGTGACGACCACCGTCTTCACTTCGGGTCCTCGTCGCGCGTCGCCGCGCGCGGCGGAACCAGCACGACGAGCACTTCCTCGAGGCTCGAGAAATCAACCGCGGGCCTCACCGTGATCGTCTGATAGAGGCTTCCGCTGGCGTGGTTGGCGTTCTCGATGCGGCCGATCAGATACCCCTTCGGAAAAATCCCGTCGACACCCGAGGCGACGACCGTATCGCCCGCCTTCACGTCGCTGAGATTGGACACCAGCTCCAGGCGCAGCGCCGGATCGGTGTCGGTGTCGGTGCCGACGATCATCCCGCCGGCCCGTGTCCGCTCCGTCACCGCGCCGGCCGCCGCGTTGCGATCGATGAGCAGCTGCACGCGCGCGGCCCGGCGGCCGACCGGACCGATCACCCGACCGACGATCCCCGACGGCGCGATCACCGCCATGTCGGCAATGACGCCGTCGGCGCTGCCGCGATCGATGGTCACCGTGCGCATCACCGGATCGGGGTTCCCGGCAATCACCTCGGCGGCGAGGGTCGGGAACTCCGCCTTCGTCTTGAGATCGAGCAGCTGCTGCAACCGCTCCGACCGTGACGCCATGGCGTGCTCCTGCTGGAGCTGGACTTCCACGGCCGCGACCCGACGCTTCAGTTCCTCGTTCTCGACGCGCGCGCCGCGCAGCGCCACGTAATTGCCCCAGAACCCGCGGGTCCCGTTGACCATTGTCGCCGTCCCGTGCTGGATTCGCGAGAACACCTCGAATGCCATGGCCTGCAGCACGCGCGTCCCCGTCCTGGTCTGGACCTGCGCGGAGACGAGGAGAATCTGCGCGATCATCAGGCCGAAGAACAGCCATCCGGTGCGTTTACGGATGTCTAACAAGGGCTAGTCAATCGAGATCTTCCGCAGCAAATTGAAATCCGACAGCATCCGCCCCGCCCCGAGCACGACCGACGAGAGCGGGTCCTCCGCCATCGCGAGCGGCAGGCCCGTCTCCTCGCGCAGGCGCTTGTCGAGGTTCTTCAGCATCGACCCGCCGCCGGTCAGCACGATCCCGCGATCCACGATATCGGCCGACAGTTCCGGCGGCGTACGCTCGAGGGCCACCCGCACGGCGTCCACGATCACGTTCACGGTTTCCGCCAGCGCCTCGCGGATCTCCTCGTCGGTGATCGTAATGGTCTTGGGCACGCCTTCGATGAGGTGCCGCCCCTTGATCTCCATCGTCATGCGCTCTTCGAGCGGATACGCGGAGCCGATCTCCATCTTGATCGCTTCGGCCGTCCGCTCGCCGATGAGCAGGTTGTAGGTCTTCTTGATGTACTGGATGATCGCGTCGTCCATCTCGTTCCCCGCGACGCGGACGGCCTTGCTGTAGACAATGCCGGCGAGCGAGATGACCGCGATGTCGGTGGTGCCGCCGCCGATGTCCACGATCATGTTGCCCGACGGCTCGGTGATCGGCATCCCGGCGCCGTTCGCCGCCGCCATCGCCTCCTCGACCAGGTGCACCTCGCTCGCCTTCGCCCGGTACGCGCTGTCCTTCACCGCGCGCTTCTCGACCTGGGTGATCTCCGAAGGCACGCCGATCACGATGCGGGGGCGCACCCACACGTTGCGGTTGTGCGCCTTCTTGATGAAGTAGGTCAGCATCTTCTCGGTGACTTCGAAGTCAGCGATGACGCCGTCCTTCATCGGCTTGATCGCGACGATGTTGCCCGGCGTCCTGCCGAGCATGTCCTTCGCATCCTTGCCGACCGCCTCGATACGTCC
>DATJFE010000043.1:0-23564 GCA_035495955.1 Vicinamibacterales bacterium
GTTGGCAACCGTCGAAAATCAAGATCCGACCCCGGTGTCCTCCTGCGACGACAGTCATGCGGCCTGCGAGCGATGGCCCTGACTGCGGCCGAACAGACTCGAGATCACCAGCCATCCCAGGGGCAGCGCCACGAGCATGTACGTCAGGTAGTGACCGTAGATGCCGTCAGGCCCGTACGGCTCCGTCGCCCCATGGAGCGCCGCGCTGTTGGGCAGGACGTTGGCTTCCGCGAGCTCGTGGAAGCCATAAATCAGCAACTGCACGACGAAGACGAGGAGAAAAATCGCCGTCACCTGGAAGAAACGCGCGAGATTGACGCGATGACCGAATCGCGACCACAGAAACGCGATGCACGCCGCGACGAGCGTGCCGCCGGCCGCGCCAGCGACGATGTTGACCGCCTTCACCTGAAACAGCAGCGCATTCATCAGCATCGCAGTTTCCATGCCCTCCCGCGTGATCATCAGCACCGTGAAACCGAAGACACCCCAGAACGCCGCCGCCCCTGTCCGGACCGACGAGGCCGCCAGGCGCCCTTCGATATCCTTCTTCATGTGCCGACCGGCGCGCCACATGTGGACCGTCAGCGACGCCACGAGAAATGCCGCGAGGATCCCAAGCACGCCTTCCCACAGCGACTGATTGCGCGCCTTGGCGAGCAAGAGCCCCGCGCCGACGCTCATCGCGATCGACGCGGCGATGCCCCACTGCACGGCCGGCACGAGCTCGCGCCGCTTCGTCTTCCTCAGATAGGCGAGGCTGATGGCGACGATCAGGAAGGCTTCCAGGCCTTCACGCAGCGTAATGACGAACGCTTGGATCATGAGTAGTCGTAAACGACCGGTCGAGTCCCTCTATCGGAGTGTAGGATCTCAAAGTCCGACCGGTCAAGTCGGGGTTCCGCGTGACCCATAATAGCGACCATGCTTCGAATTTCCTTCCTCCCCATCCTGGCGGTGCTTTCGATGATGACTGGCTCAGGGCAGCAGCCCGCTGCCGATCTCCTCGCGCGCGCCCGCGCCCTGCACCAGCAGGCGATCCTGATCGACGGCCACAACGATTTCCCCTGGGCGCTGCGCGAACACGATCCCGCCCGCCGTCTCGAGGCGCTCGACATCCGCACGCCGCAGCCCGCGATCATGACCGACATTCCGCGCCTCAGGGCCGGCGGCGTCGGCGGACAGTTCTGGTCCGTCTACGTGCCCGTGGAGCTCCAGGGGCAGGCCGCCGTCACCGCCACGCTCGAGCAAATCGACATCGTCCACCGGATGGTACGCAAGTACCCGGAGACGTTCGAGCTGGCGCTGACCGCGGACGATGTGGAGCGCATCCACCGCGCGGGAAAGATCGCCTCGATGATCGGCATGGAGGGCGGCCACTCGATTGACAACTCCCTCGCCGATCTGCGCATGTTCTTCAAGCTCGGCGCGCGGTACATGACGCTGACGCACACGAGCAACACGCCGTGGGCAGATTCGGCGACCGACACGCCGAAGTCGAACGGGCTGTCGCCGTTCGGCGAAGAAGTCGTGAAGGAAATGAACTGGCTCGGGATGCTCGTGGATCTCAGCCACGTTTCGCCCGACACGATGGCCGCGGCGATCCGCGTCTCGCAGGCGCCCGTGATTTTCTCCCACTCAGACGCGCGCGCGCTGAACGATCATCCGCGCAACGTCCCCGACAACGTTCTGGAGCTGCTCCCGAAAAACGGCGGCGTCATCATGGTGACGTTCGTCCCCGGGTTCGTGTCCCCGAAGGTCAATGCGTGGAACAAGCTGCAGACGGCGGAACAGGATCGCCTGAAGGCCGCGCATCCCGAAGATGCCGCCGCGGTGAAGGCGGGGGTCGACGCCTGGACGGCGACCCACCCGGCGCCGGCCGCAACCATCGCGGAGGTCGCGGACCACGTCGATCACATCCGTAAGGTCGCCGGCATCGATCACATCGGCATCGGCAGCGACTTCGACGGGATTACGCAGACGGTCGCGGATCTGGACGATGTGTCGAAATACCCGCGGCTCACGGCGGAGCTCTTCAGGCGCGGCTACTCCGAAGCGGACGTGCGGAAGATTCTCGGCCTCAACATCCTGCGCGTGATGCGCGAGGCCGAGAAGACGTCGAAGCGACTCCAGGCGGAGCGCGGTCCGTCGACAGCCGTGATGCCGGCGTCGAAGTCGTCGTCCCTCGATGAAGATCCGGAGATCGCCGACGCGGGCGGCGTCACGCCCCTCATGCGCGCCGCCGCCGCGGGCGACGTCGAGGGCGTGCGCCGGCTGCTCGCCGCGAAGGCCGACCCCTCCGCCCGCGATCGATACGGCCGCAACGCCGCCGATCGCGCGCGCGCCGGCATGCACGCGGATCCCGGCCGGGCGTCGCAGTTCGATCTGATCCTGCGGCTGCTGACCAACGAGTGAACGAATTGGGGAACTTGGGAATCGGGGAATTGGGGAATTGGGTTGGGCTGGCGTTCCTGGCGATGACGATTGGACTCGAGGCTCGCGTGCGTATCGTCGCGATGGGCGATTCGACGACGGCGGGGACGCCGGCATACAAATCGCCGCGCGAGTCGCCGCCGGAGGGGGCAGGCGACGCGACCAGTCAGTACGCCTACTGGCTGATGCGGGCGCACGCGAACTGGGAGGTCGTCAATCAGGGTGTGAACGGCGAACGGAGCGATCAGATCCACGCACGGTTCGAGGAGGACGTCGTGAAGAAGACGCCGGCCGTCGTCGTCATCATCGCCGGCGTCAACGACGTCTATCAGGGCCGGCCCGCGGCACACGTGAAAGACGAGCTGGCGGCGATGTACCGGCGCGCGCACGAGGCCAGGATACGGGTCGTGGCGGGCACGATCATTCCGTACAACACCGCCACGGCGGAGCAGAACGCGCGGATGCACGAAATCAACGATTGGATCCGCACGCAGTCGCGCGCCGATCCGGGCGTCCTCTTCGTCGACACCCGGGCCGCCGTCGCCTCGCCGTCGGATCCCGACCTCCTGGTCAGCTCCCCCGACGGCCTGCACCCCGACGCGGCCGGATATCGGAAGATGGCCGACGCGATCGCACCCGCAATCGAACAGGCGCTGCGGTCAGCGCGCCGATGAACCAGCCCGACGTCGGCGCCGAGCCGTGTTGCGTGATGCTCGAAAGATCGCTTCCAATGCGCGGGCCTCGAGAACGACGTTCCGAGCCACGTCGATCGAGACGTGATTCAACTGCACGAGCTCCTGAAGGGTCATTCGGGCTCGTTTCACGTTCCGCGATACTGAGCCCCCGGGCGACTGAAACGCTGCGGTATCCGCTGTCAACCGCGGTTGACGCTTTCATCAGACGCCGGGAGAGCTTCTGTGCGGTCGGATCCGACGGAAGTCTTTCGCACAGCCCATTTACATCCGCGGCAAATCGTCTCGTGCGGTGTTCGAGTTCCCATCTTTTCTGATGCACGGCGAAGCCTGGTGCATACAGCCTGCCGGCATCGCGGGCAGACTGAGGATGTCGCGGGTTGGTGGAGGTTTCGCGAAACAATCCCTTCGATGCAGGCCAGCCAGCGCGCCGAGGGACGTCGTACGCATCGTCCGCTCGCCGACGCGCGTTACGCCGTGGTCTCCGCGGGTCTGATGCGGCCCGACAGTACCGCCATCCACCGCAGCACGGCGCTCGTCAGGATCACCAGGACGCAGATCATCATGACGATCGTCAGCACCGAGTTCAGATACCCCTGGACGTGGAGCGCGGGGTCGGCGCCGATCGCCATGGGATAGAAATTGTCGCGCACGCTCAGCACGCCGGCGGTGAGCGTCGTGACCGAGACGAACGAGAGCGGCAGCAGCGTCACCCACGCATAGCGCGCGCGGCCGGCGTTGATGATCACCGTCGTGCCGACCGCGAGCGCGACCGATGCGAGGAGCTGGTTGGCGATGCCGAACATCGGCCAGATCGTCGAGACGCTCCCGGCCCAGATGAAATAGGCCCAGCCGCCGACCACGAGCAGCGTCGAGATGAGCGCCCCAGGCAGCCAGTCGTGCCGCGCGAAGGGAGGGAAGGCGCGGCCGATGAATTCGCCGACGAGGAAGCGTCCGACGCGCGTGCCGGCATCGATCGTGGTGAGGATGAACAGCGCCTCGAACATGATCGCGAAGTGGTACCAGTAGTCGAGCAGGTGGCGCATCCCGGGCAGGCCGCTGAAGATCTGCGCCATCCCGATCGCCAGCGAGACCGCGCCGCCGGTACGGCCCGTGACCGACTCGCGGACGGCGGCTTCGAGCGCCGGAAGGTTGGCCACGCTCATCCCGAGCTTCGCGAACGCCGCCGGCGGCGTGTTGATCGCGAAGTAATCGCCCGGATACATTGCCGCCGCCGCGACGATCGACATGATCCCGACGAGCCCTTCGGTGAGCATCGCTCCGTACCCGATCACGCGGATGTCCGACTCTCTGTCGATCATCTTCGGGGTGGTGCCCGACGCGATGAGCGCGTGGAAGCCCGAGATGGCGCCGCACGCGATCGTGATGAAGGCGAAGGGAAACACCGGCCCCGGGACGATCGGTCCGCCGCCTCCGACAAACTGCGAGAACGCCGGAAGACGGAAGCGCGGATTGACGATGACGACGCCGACGACCAGCAGCGCGATCGTGCCGATCTTCATGAAGGAGCTGAGATAGTCGCGCGGCGCGAGGAGCAACCAGACCGGCAGCACCGACGCCACGAAGCCGTAGGCGGCCATCAGCAGCACGAGCTGCGCCCGCGTGAAGATGAAATACGGACCCAGCGGCGACGCCGCGAGCGGCTTGCCCAGCACGACGGCCAGGAGCAGTCCCGCGACGCCGATGATCGTCGCTTCAGCGGTCCGTCCCGGACGCCACCTGGTCATGTGGAGGCCGACGAACACCGCCAGCGGGATCGACATGCCGATCGTGAACGTCCCCCAGGCGCTGTGCTCCAGCGCGTTGACCACCGCGAGCCCGAGACCGGCCACGGCGATCACGATGATGAACAGGATCGCGATCGCCGCCGTCGTCCCCGCCACGGGCCCGATCTCGGTACGCGCGATCTCGGCGAGCGAGCTGCCGCCGCGGCGCGTCGAGGCCCATAGCACGATCGAATCGTGCACGGCGCCGGCAAGGCAGACGCCACCGACGAGCCAGATGAGGCCCGGCGCGTAGCCATACTGCGCGGCGAGAACCGGTCCGATCAGCGGGCCGGCGCCGGCGATTGCGGCGAAATGATGGCCGAAGAGCACCCACCGTGTGGTGACGTGATAGTTGTGGCCGTCGGGGCGGACGTGCGCGGGCGTGGGGCGGCTGTCGTCGAGCACCATCACCCGCGCGGCGATGAACGCGCTGTAGTACCGATAGGCAATCGCGAGGATGCCGAGGATCGGCAGGATGACGTATAGCGCGCGCATGGGCCCTTCGCGATTCTAGTCGGGGTATAGTGGAACCTGCCACCCTGCTCCAGAATCAGGAAACCCATGCGCCGGATCGTTCCCGTATTCGCCGCGCTCGCGCTGACCGTGCCGGTCGCCGCGCAGCAGAAGTTCAAAGTGAGGACCGAGTCGGTGCCGGTCTACGTCACCGTCACCGACAGCAGCAAGCGGCTCGTGCCGGATCTCACGCTCGAAGACTTCGAGGTCCTCGACAACGGCAAGCCCCAGACCATCAACGTCTTCGAAAACAAGCCGACGCCGATCACGGTCGCCGTGATGATCGATACGAGCGGCAGCATGACGACGGCGCTCGATCTGGTGAAGGACGGCGCGGAGCAGTTCCTCATTCGTCTGCTTCCGGACGACAAGGCGCAGGTGGGCGAATTCAACGACAAGATCCGGTTCCATCCGGGCACCTTCATCGACGACCGCGATCGGCTCGTCTACCAGTTGAAGAACGAGCTGGATTTCGGGTACCCGACGCGCCTGTGGGACGCCGTCGACGAGAGCGTCGATCGGCTCGAGCCGATGGACGGGCGGAAAGTGGTGCTCGTCTTCACCGACGGCGACGATACGGCGAGCAAGGTGAATCTGGGCAAGGTGATGGATCGCGCGCGTGCGAAGGATGTGATGGTCTACGCCATCGGCCTCGTGAACAATTACTTCGACGGCCAGAAGCGCGTGACCAGCCAGCCCGATCGCGGCCTGAAGCACCTCGCGGAGGACACGGGCGGCGGCTTCTTCCTGCTCAAGCGCACCGCCGATCTCGGCGAGACGTTCACGCGCGTCGCGCAGGAGCTCCACAGCCAGTACGTGCTCGGCTTCTCGCCCGAGGTTCTGGACGGGAAGGTCCACAAGCTCGACGTGCGCGTGAAGAAGAGTGGGATGAGCGCGCAGGCCCGGAAGAGTTATGTCGCGGCCGTGGGGGAAACCACCAGGTAGGCCGGGTCTGTCATACCCGCAGGACTACACCAGGGTCGCGAGAATAGTGATCGCGAGCAGAAACGCCACCAGCCGTTCGGCGTTGCTCGAAATGTCCCAGTCGATGTTGCGAAACATGTGGTTCCGTCCTTTCTCAGAGGATTAGACGGAGCTGCGCCCGAATCGGTTTAGTCTCATGTTTTCATGCTGACCTCCGTGCGCAACGGCGGCCGCGCCGGCATCGCGGCGCGCGTCCTGCTCACGATCGGCGCGCTGCTCCCGTATGCGCGCCTCGTGACGCTTCGTGTCATTTATGTGACGGACGACTACTTCGCGTCCGACATCTTCAACGGCGAGCTGCCGGGCCGCGCGATGATCGGGCAGCTCGTGCGGCACGGCCAGGTGCCGGTGTGGACGACGCAACTCTGCTCGGGCATTCCGCTGGTCGGCCTCCCGGCCGACCCGATCGGACTGGCTGCGTTCGCGCTGTTTCCGCCAGCGGCAGCGCTCGACCTGTACGTCATCGTGCTGCTGCTGATTGCCGCGCATGGCGCGTACGGCCTCGCGCGCCGTTTCGGGGCCGATCTCACGGGCGCCGTCCTGGCGGGGTTTGCGTTCGCGGGCTCGGGCTACATCGCGTGCCAGTTGAAGCATCTCAGCATCATTGCCACAGTCGTGTGGCTGCCGGTCGGACTGGAACTCCTCGATCGCGCGCTCGAGATCGCGCCGCCCGCCTCAGACTCGGCGCAGCCGCGACGCGGCGGCGGACGACGCGATATCTACATCGCCGCGTTCGGACTGACGTTCGCGGTGCAGGTGCTCGCGGGCTTCCCCCAGTCCGCCTACATCTGCGCGCTGGTGTACGGAGCGTTCGTGCTGTTCCGCGCGATCGGCGATCGGCGCGCCGGATTCTCCCGCGCGCGGTTGACGGCGCTGACGGGCATCGGCGCGGCGACGCTGCTCGGCGGCGCGGCCGGCGCGATCGTGCTGCTGCCGCTCTCCGCGCTCGGCCGCGTTTCCGATCGCGCCGAGGCGCTCGGCTGGATCTGGTCCACGCGGCTCGCGTACTGGCCGCCGAATTTCCTCACGTTCCTCAGGCCGTACATCTACGGCGACATCTCGAACAACACCTACGTGGGGCCGCCGTTTTTCTGGGAGGACTACGGCTACGTCGGCCTGGCGACGTTCCTGCTCGCGATCTACGGGGGCATCCGCGAATGGAAGCGGCCCGCGGCGCTGTTCACGATCGCAACGACCGTCGTCGCATACCTGTTCGTGCTCGGACAGGCGACGCCCGTCTTTCGCGTCGCGTACCTCCTGATCCCGGGCATGAGCCTGTTCCGCTTTCCGACGAGATTTCTGATCGTCGTGGAGATGGGGCTCGCGGTGCTCGCGGCGCTGGGGTTGACGCGCCTTCGGGCCGAGATCGCGCGGCAATGGCAGCCGCCCTCGCGCGTGCCGGTGCTGGTCGCGATGGGGCTCTGCGCCATCACGTCGGTGGATCTGATCGTCCACCAGGCGCGGCAGAATCCGATAGTCGGAGGCGAGGAATGGCTCGCGGCGCCGCCGAGCGTCGCCGTCCTGCGCGCCGACGCCGCGCAGCCGCGAACCTTTACACCGGGCCATCGCGATCTGCACCGCGCGACGTTCCTCATGGCCCACGGCTGGTCGAACGTGGCGCCGTTTTTCGCGCTTCGCGACACGCTGCCGCCGAACACCGGCGGCGGATTCTGGTCCATCCCGTCGGGCGACTGCTACGCGGGCATCGCGGCGCGCTGGTACGTGGACGTCTGGGGAGACCACAATCGCGACGGCCTGATCGTCTCGCGACTGTCGGCGCACGATTTCGCGCACCGCACGCTGCTGGTGCACCCGGCGCTGGCCAACGTCCTGAAGGCGTTCGGCGTGACGCACCTCCTGAGCGCGTACCCGCAGAAAGGGGCGCCGCTGACCTTCGTCAGCCATACCGGCGACGCCTACATCTATCGCGTGGACGGCGCGGCGCGCGCGCGTTTCGTCCGCGCCGCCCGCGAGGTGAAAGACGATCGCGAGGCCGCCGCGCGTCTGCTCGACGCCCGCTTCGATCCGGATCGCGAGATCCTGCTGCACGACGTGACGGATTCGATTGGTCCGCTCGTCAGCGGCCCGGGCGGAGTGCCGGCGGAGGCGGCGCCGGCGGCACGAGCCGCGGTGACGTATGAGGATCAGCGACAGCTCGTCGTCGACGCCGACGCTCCACAGGACGGCTTCCTTCTCCTCGCCGATACGTATTATCCGGGCTGGACGGCGGAGGTGGACGGCCGGGCCACGCCGCTCTACCGGGCGAATCTTTCGGTGCGCGGCATTCGGCTGCCGAAAGGGCGCCACGATGTGCGCTTCACGTACGAACCGCCCGGCCTGGCGCGCGGCCTGCTAATCACGACGGCCGCGCTCTCGGCACTGCTGATCTGGATGGCCGCCGCGATTTATGCGGACCGGCGCGCGCGCCGATAGCGCCAGAGCCCGAGCGAACCCCAGAATCCGATCACCAGGTACATGAGCGCCTGCGCCACCAGGATGTAGGCGATGGCGTCGCTCCGGCTGAGGCCGAAGGGCGTGAGCACCGTCACCGCAACGAACTGGTAGATTCCGACGTAACCCGGGGTGGACGGCATGGCGCTGCCCAAGCCGAGACCCGCGAGCAGCAGGAACGCGACCGGCATCGAGATGCGAAGTCCCAGCGCCGCGCCGCCGATGACGGTGCCGGCGGCGTCGAGAAACCAGATAAGCGCAGTGAGCGCGACAAAGCCGGTCAGACGTCCAAGGTCATGAAAGGCGGCCACGCCGCGCAGGCCGTGCTCGATCGCCGACAGCAGCCTCGGACGGACGGCCGCCGGCAGCGGGGCCCGTTCGATCAGCGTGCGCGCCGTCGATCCGAGCGCCGGCAGGATCGCGATGGCCAGCGCCCCGACGAGCCCGGCGACGGCGAACGGCTTCGCCGCCACGGCCAGCCATCCTGGCGGCGACTGCAGCATCAGGAGGACCGCGGCACCGATGCTTACGAGCGCCACGACGTCGGCCACGCGCTCGGAGAGCGCGGTCGCAAGCACGTATGTCTTCTCGAGCCCGCTGCTCGACGCGATCATGAAGGTTCGCACGAGCTCGCCGGCGCGCGCCGGGAGAAAGTTGTTGCCGAAGTAACCTGCCGCGGTGGCCCAGAAGGCCGTCCCGACCGTGATCCTCCCCTCCGCATTGAGCAGGATCCGCCACCGGCAGGCGCGAAGGAACAGCGTGGCCGTCGCGATGCCGACCGCGAGGGCGAGCAGGGATGGCGAGGCGCCTGAAGCAATCCGCGCGACCTGGCGCCATTCGATACCGCGAAGCGAGTAGTACAGCAGGACTGCCGCGAGAAGGGCCGCGGCCGCGAAGGAGAGCGCCCTCCCTCTCTGCGTCGGCATCATCAGAAGAATCGCGCGTAGTGGCGCTGCGCCTCGAGCAGATCGGGTGGACGGCCGTTGTGCCAGCGCCATTGACCAGGCACGGGACGATCCGCGCCGGCTTCTCGCGCAGGATCCGGCGGCGTCAGCAGCCGGCAGCGGAACAGGAGCGAGACGAAATGGCCGCGCGTGGCCTGCGGCCGAATGCTCTCCGCCACGAGGAGCGGCGTCGCGTCGCACGCGACCTCGGCGGCGAGCTCCTCGCGCGCGCACGCGCGGAGGCGATCGGCCCACGACTCCTTGTATCTGATGATTCCGCCCGGCACGTGCCACCCGGACCCATGAAACTCGTCGTCGCGCCAGGTGAGCAGCGTCCGCGATCGATCGTCCTGAATCAGCAGGTCGACGTTGATGAGTGGAGTGATCCGGCTGACGAACAGAAATACGCCTTCCGGCAGTCCCTCGCGGGGATCGCCGAGACTGGATTCGATCGCCGCCAGACGGGGTGCGAGTTCGGAATCCACGACGTCCGTTATCGGCCGCGCACGACGCGCTCCGGCGGCACGGCGTAATAGACCATCTCCCAGCACTCCTCGGCGTATCGCCGCAGCGATACTCGATACTCGGGAAGCGCCGCCTTCAGAAGCGCCGGCAGCGTCCAGAGGTGCTCGCACTTGTGGTACGCGCAGACCGCGAGGAGAGGCTTCGCGCGGCGAATCGTCGCCGTGGCGCCCCCGATCGCATCCGGCTCAGCCCCCTCGATGTCCATCTTGATGAACGTCGGGTTTGCGTCCTTCAACAGCGTATCCAGGCGACGGCAGTCGATCGACTCCGTGCTCCGCTCCGTCGTCATGTGAGAGCCGGCAGTTCCAGACGAGTCGAAGTACACCAGACCGTCGCGATCGCCGATGGCATACGGCAGGATCGAGACGCGGGCGCGATCGGCCCCCGGAAGCGATGAAAGATAGCCGTCCAGCGCGCGGCGGTTCGAGGCGTCGGGCTCGCACGCATAGATGTGGCGAAAGGCTCCCGACGTCTTGTCGAGAAAGAAACGGATGCTGTCGCCGTCGAATGCGCCGCAATCCACGAGCACCTCCTCGGCGTTCAGGCGGAACAGATCGGGCGGGTAATAGATGTCGGACGCGGGATCCGCCGCGGGCAGCCGATCGTAGTCGAGGGAACACCGCCATGCGATCTGCGCCGCGAATTCGCGCCTCGATTTTTCATCGTCCAGGCACCGGTAGCCCGTCCGCATCGCATCTACGCTCGCGAGAATCCGGTGCGGCAGCTCGAGCCCGGGTGCGTTACTCATGCTTGGCGCGAACTGCCAGAAAAAGGCGGCATAGGGCACGACGCGCTCGCAGCCAAGCTCGCGCAACTGCTTGCGCGGAGCCGAGCTGTTGTAAACGCCGACAACGAAGAACGCGTCGTCTTTGTAGCGCGCGACGGCGTCGGCGGGCGACATGACGGGAATGCCGTCGAGCGTCTGCCCCCACAGGGCCGTGTTGTTGTCGGCACATGCGACGACGTCGAGGCCTGCCCGTTTGGCGCCGGCAAGGATGATTCGGCCGAGCGGCCCGCAGCCATGGACGACGGCCCTGGTCGCGGCGCCGGCAAGACGGCCGAAGGCGGCGCTCTCGCGCTGCCGGACGCTGGCCTCGGAGCCCAGCTCCGCGAGGACCTCTTCGAGCGGATCTTCCGCGCGAGCGTCACGTCGTCCCATTCAAATGCTCCTCCATCGGTTCGCCAGGCGGATACTCGAAATTGATCCGTTCGCGCTCGATCACGTACGGCCGCTTCCGAACGTAGGTCTGGATCGAGCCGATGTACTCCCCCAGGATGCCCATCGAAAGCAGCTGCACCGATCCGAGAAAGAACAAGCCGATCACCAGAGGAGCGATCCCGACCGTGAAGTTCGACCAGAAGAGCAGCTTGTACACGAGGTAAACCAGGCCGACGAACAGCGACAGGCCCGAGCAGAAGAACCCGAGCAGCGTGACGAACCGCAGCGGCACCTTGGAAAGGTTCGTGACGCCAAGCATCGCGAGGTCGTACAGCGCGTAGAAGTTGTGCTTGCTCACGCCGCGCTTCCGCGCCGGCTGATCGTATTGAATCTCGCAATGGGGAAGGCCGATCTCCGCGATCATCCCCCGGAAATAGGGATACGGGTCGTCGAACGCGCGAACGGCGTCGACGACCTGGCGATCGTACAGACCGAATCCCGTGAAATTCTGGAAGGTCTCGATGGAGGACAGCCGCTCGATCCAACTGTAGTACTTCTTCCGCAGCCAGAACATCAGGCCGCTCTCCTCGCTGCTGCGCTTCACGCACAGCACCATCGCATAGCCTTCTTCCCACTTCGCCAGCATCTCGGGAAGCAGCGACGGCGGATCCTGCAAGTCGGCGACGATGCCGACGACAGCATCCCCCTGCGTCTGCAGCAGCGCGTGCATGGGCGATCGAATATGGCCGAAATTCCTGGCGTTGGCGATGATCCGCACGTTGTGGTCCCGGGCGGCGATTCGTTTGAGTGCCGCGACCGTGCCGTCGGTCGAATTGTTGTCGATGAAGATGTGCTCGTAGCGGTACTTGCGGAGCTTCAGGAATTCGCCGCGCACGCGCCGGTAGACCTCTTCGACGTTGTCTTCCTCGTTGAAGCAGGGCGTCAGAACGCTGACCGTCTTCATCGCGCCTTCCCCGCTTCGCACCGCTCCGGCGGCACGGCATACGCCACCGTCTGCCAGCCGTCGCCTTCGTGGCACCTCAGGAACATGCGGTACTCCGGCACCATCTCCTTCATGAACAGGGGGAGCCGCCAGAGATCGTGCTGGAGGTGGTAGACGCAGACCGCGAGAACGGGCCTGCGAGACTCGATCGCCGGGCGCGCTCCGCGCAGCGCCTCGAGCTCGGTCCCTTCGATGTCCATCTTGACGAACGTGATTGGCGCCGACGCGCCGGTCAGCTCGGAGATCGGCACGCACTCGATCGTGGAGGATCCGCGGCTCGACGGCTTCGATCCCATGTCGCCGGTGTCTTCGAACGGCACGATCGCGCGCTCGGCGCCGACCACGCATCGGAGCGTCTGAATTTTTTCGCGAAGCGGCTCGGGAAGCCCGTCGACGTACTCCTGAAGCTTCTCGAACGCGCGCCTCCCAGGCTCGATGGCGATGTAGCGCCGGAAGCGATCCTGCCGGCGGCACAGAAACGGCCGCAGGGTGTCGCCGTCGAACGCGCCACAGTCGACGAACACCTCGTCGTCTATCAAGCCGAACACGTCCGGAAGAAAGTACGACTCGGCGTCCGCCTTTGAGGGGCGCGTAAACGTCCACTCGCCTTTTGCCCGCCACAGGACCTGCTGCAGGTATTCCTGCCTGGATCGGTCGTCGCCCCAGATCCCGGCCGCCCGGCGAACCTCGTCCGCCTGTTCGTAGACCTTGTGGGGGAAGTCCTGCGTGTAGAACGGGAGAAACCTGTCGGGAAAGCGCCAGTACACCGGCGACGGCGCGGTAATCCGCCGGCAGCCAAGCGCGGAGAGCCTGTCGCGCGTCTCCCGATACCAGTGGAACGGGTTCCAGATCGCGACGATGAACAGCGCCCGATCGCCGAAACGCGCGGCGGCAGTCTCCGGCGAAACGACGTCGACCCCCTCGAACTGCGTGCCCCACAGCGCGCGATTGTTATCGGTCACGGCCAGCGGCTCGATTCCGACGCTTCGCAGGCATGCGAGCGTGTTCTTACCCAGGCCGCCCGCGCCGAACAGGACGACCGCTCCGCCCGCGTCGGCGATCAGCCGGTCGAACGTCTCCTGCTCACGCTGCTCGACGGACGAAAGCGGCTCGGCGAGGAGCGAATCGATCTCGATCATTCAGGCACCGGCCGCACGATCATGTTCGAGAGGAACTCCTCGCGTTCCAGGAACGGCCACAGATCCTCGAGCGGCTTCGAGACGAACGACCCGTCGGCGCGCTGGACGGACGACAGCCGCGGCGCGCGGACCTCATCAGGGATGACGCGCACGTCGCAGACGACGGGCCCGGCCGTCTCGAGCACGCGCCGGACGTCGCGGCGCAGATTCGACTGGTCCGCGATGAGAGCGCCCGGCAGGCCGTAGGCGGCCGCAATCTTCGAGAGCTCCGGAACGGTGAGCCCGGTGGCGGCGTCGCAGCCGATTGTCGCGCGGCCGAAGTAGTTCGTCTGAGACGCCCGAATGGAGGCGTAGCCGTCGTTGTTCAGGACGAAAAACTTGATCGGAAGCTGCAGACGGGCGATGGTCTCGAGCTCCTGGATGTTGAACTGGAAGCCGCCGTCGCCGTCGACGCAGACCGTGCGGCGGCGGCCCGCCGCGAGACAGGCGGCGATGCTGGACGGAATCGCGTATCCCATCGATCCCAGTCCCGCCGTGTGATAGATCCGCTGGCCCGTCCGCGTCGGGCACGCGAGAAGAAAGATCTCGATTCCGCTCCCCGAGCTTCCCGACACCATCACATCGTCCGGCGTCGTCTCGGAGCCGATGATTTCCGCGAGGTGGTAGATGCTGACTTGCGTTGCCGGATCTCGATGCTCCGCAGTGACGACGGGATAGCGCGTCTTCCAGTCGGCGCAGCGCGAATTCCACGCGCTTCTGTCGGATTGGGCGATGCGATCCCGGCGTGCGAGCATCTGCGTGATGAACGCTCTCGCGTCGGCCTGCACCGGCGTTTCGATGTGCGGGGCGAGCTTCGCGAGCTCGGCCTCGTCGATGTCGACCATGACTTTCTGCGCTTCGCGGGCCAGATTCTGCGGCGCATAACCGGTGATGGCAAAGTCGAGCCGGACGCCGATCGCGAGCAGGAAATCGCAGTTCTGCAGCGCGAAATTCGCGCCGCGAGAGGCGACGGCGCCCGGGCGGCCGACATAGAGCGGATCCTCGCTCGAGATCAGATCGGCCGCGCACCACGTCGCGACCACGGGTATCTTCAGCAGCCTGATCAGCTCTCCGAATTCGCGCTCGGCCCGCGCCAGGCGGATCCCGTTGCCGGCGAACAGCAGGGGACGCTTCGACCTGTTCAGCGCCTCGACGATGGCGTCGACCTGACGAGCGAGCTGCGAAGGCGCTGGACGATCCGTCAGCTCTGCGGGGTCGAAGCCGGCGAGGGTCTCCGGATCGATCGGATAGGCCTGCACGTCGAGCGGTATGTCGATCCAGACCGGTCCGGGGCGCCCGGAGCGCGCCAGCCAGACGGCCTTTTCCAGGTGATATCGGATCGTCGACGGATCCATCACGGTCACGGCGTACTTCGTGATCGGCCTCACGATCGACACGATGTCGACTTCCTGGACGCCGAGCTGGCGCATGCCGAGGGGATTTCCTTGCGCGTCGAACATCCGATCGGGCCGCTTCACCTGGCCCGACACGAACAGGCACGGCGTGGAATCGAGCCATGCGCCGGCCACGCCGGTGACGGCGTTGGTGCCGCCGGGGCCCGTCGTGACGATCGCGGCGCCCAGGTTGTTCGTGGCCTTGCCGTAGACTTCGGCGGCCATCGCGCTCGCCTGTTCGTGCGAGTTGCAGACGGCCTCGATCGCCGGGAATCGGCCGAGCGATTCGTTGAGGTGCATGGCTCCGCCGCCGGTGACCAGAAACACGTGCTTCACGCCCTGGTCCGCGATGAAGCGGACGACGTAGTCAGAGAGCTTGGCCATGTCTGCCCGAAAGAACGGCGTCCACGAGCTCGCGGACCGCGCCGTAGCCCCCCTGCCTGCCGGCGACGAAGGCGGCCTTCTGCAGGACCGCCGCGACGGCGTTCGCCGGCGCGGCGGCGACGCCCGCGATGGACATCGCCTCGAGGTCGTTCACGTCGTCTCCCATGAAGCCGATGTCGGAGAGCGCGAGGCCTCGCCGCTCGGCGAACGACCGGAGCGCGCGCGCCTTGTTCTTGCAGTTCTTCTCGACGTCGGTAATGCCCATCTTGACGGCGAAGCGATCCACCAGCGGACTGTCTTCGCCGGAGATCAGGCCGACCCGCAATCCGGCCTTCATCGCGAGCGACACGCCCATGATGTCGGCGAAGCAGAATCGCTTCCACTCGGCGCCGTCAGGCCCCCACCAGACGCCGCCGTCGGTGAGCACGCCATCCACGTCGAAGACCAGCGCCTTGAGGTGCGTCATTTCCCGGCGACGTCGACGCGGCGAAGCTTCTTGATGATCGGATGCTCGCGCTCGTAGACGCGCTTGACGCCGTCGCCCATCGACTGCTCCACCAGGCGGATGTCGCGGACGACGCGGGAGATGCCGTTCGGCTCGAGCGAGGCGGCGTGATCGGAGCCCCACATCGAGCGATCGAGGGTGATGTGGCGCTCGACGCAGCACGCCCCGAGGACGGCGGCCGCAACCGTGGAGGCGATGCCCGTTTCGTGCCCGGAGTAGCCGACCGGCACGCCGTAGCGATCCTTCATCAGCGGGATCGCCCGGAGGTTCAGCTCCTCGTAATAGGCCGGATAGGTGCTGCAGGCGTGGAGCAGAATCAGATCGTCGGTGCCCAGCACGTTCACCGCCCGATCGATCTGATCGAGCGTGCTCATCCCCGTCGAGAGAATGATCGGCTTGCCGGTCGCGCGCGTGTGCCGCAGCAGATTGTCGTCGGTCAGCGACGCCGAGGCGATCTTGTAGCACGGGGGCGAGAAGCGATTGATGAAATCGACGGACTGTTCGTCCCAGCACGAGGCGAACCACGCGATCTTGCTCGCCCGGCAGTAGGCGTCGATCTCCTGGTAATCGTAGTAATCGAGCTCGAGCCCGCGCTTGAGGTCGCCGTTGGTCGCGCCGAAAGGACTTTCGCGCGGCTTGGCGAGCTCCTCCGCCGAATACACGACGTCGACGGTGCGCTTCTGGAATTTCACCGCGTCGCAGCCGGCCGCGACCGCGACGCTGATCAGGCGCTTGGCGAGATCGATGTCGCCGTTGTGGTTGATGCCGATTTCCGCGATGACGTAGCAGGGCTGGCCGTCGCCGACCTGCCGGCCCGCGATACGCACACCCTTTCCCGATGCATTCGAGCCGCTTTCCTTGATCATGTCTCGGTCCTTTGAGTATGCCACTCGACAGTCCGGCGTATGCCGTCCTCCAGCGGGACGGTCACACGCAGTCCCAGTTCATTCGTCGCCCGCGTGATCGCCGGCACGTACCGTTCCGGCGGTGCGCCCGGCACCGGCGCCCGCGCGACCGTCACCGGCACGACGGGATCGAACGCGGCTCCGACCAGACGCGCCAGTTGTTCTATCGTGAGCGCCGCGTCCGAGCCGACGTTGTACGGCCGCATCGATTCGCCGCGGAGCAGAATCGTCCACAGCCAGGCCGCAAGGTCGGCGCCGTACAAATAGGATCGGTACGGCGTGCCGTCACCGGCGACCCGAATCGGACCGCCCTGCATCGCGTCGCGAATGAAGTTTCCGATCGCGAAATGGATGTCGATCGGCAGGTACGGCCCGTGAAACGCGAAGCAGCGCGCGACGGTCGGCGTCAGCCGCGAATCCGCGTAGACGGCGCAGAGCATTTCGGACGCGCGCTTGCCCTCGCCATGGACCATGCGTACATCGCAGGCGTCCGGCGCGCCGGCATAATCCTCCGGCACGTGCGCGAGATCGGCCCGCTGCCGCCCGTATACGGATCCCGAGCTGGCCAGCAGGAACCGGCTCGCGCCGCACGCGCGCGCGAATTCCAGCGTATGCCGCGTGCCTCCGAGCATGGTCTCCAGCATGAGCCGCGGGTCGCGGCGATCGAGCTGCGTCGTGGCGTCCATGCCGGCGTGAACGACGTGCGAGAACTCGCCGACGGGGAATTCGAACGTGCGAACGTCGCCGGTGTGGAACGCGACGGCGGCGTCGCTCGCCAGATGGGGCGCTTTCGCCGCGAACGCACCACGGTTTCTCGTCAGCACGACGAGAGACGCGCCGAGGCGCAGGCGGTCGTTGGCCCACAGCAGCGTTTCGAGCAGCCAGCAGCCGAAAAACCCCGTGCCTCCGGTGATGAAGAGCCGGGCCCCGCGCAGATCCTCCCAGAGGCGCCCCATCTGCGCCAGGACGTGATCCAGGTCGTGCGCCAGAGGATTCCGCATGGAGACGCCTACCACGTCTTCCACGGCGCGCGGCCCGCGTCCCACAGCGATTCGAGATAGCGCAGGTCGCGCAGCGTGTCCATGCACTGCCAGAAGTCTTCGTGGCGGTAGGCGAACAGCTGCCCGTCGCCGGCCAGCGACTCCATCGGCGCGTGCTCCCACATCACGTCGGACTTGATGTACTGCAGCGCGGCGGGATCGACGACGAAGAAGCCGCCGTTGATCCATCCCTCGTGCAGCGTCGATTTCTCCTTGAAGTGGCGGATGCGATCCCCGTCGAATTCGAGCGCGCCGAACCGCGCCGGCGGCCGCACCGCGGTGAGCGTCGCGAGACCGCCTCGAGAGCGATGGAACGCCAGCAGGTCGTCGAGCCGGACGTTGCCCACGCCGTCTCCGTACGTCAGCATGAACGTGCTCCCGCCGATGAGCGGCTGCAGCAGGCGCAGCCGGCCGCCGGTCAGCGTTCCCTCGCCGGTATCCACGAGGTGCACCTTCCAGGGCTCGACGTTGTTGTTGAGCGGCAGGACGCGCCCTTCCTTCAGCGAAATCGTCATGTCCTGCCCGACGGCGTGATAGTCGAGGAAGTACCGCTTGATCTGATCGCCCTTGTGCCCGAGGGCCAGCACGAACTCGTTGAAGCCGTACCACGAGTAGTGCTTCATGATGTGCCAGAGGATCGGCCGGCCGCCGATCTCGACGAGCGGCTTCGGGCGCACCTCGGTCTGCTCGGCGAGGCGCGTGCCCACGCCGCCGCAGAGAATGACGACGGGAATCCGCTCGTCAGCCACCGAAATACCTCGTGTACCAGTCGATCGTCGCGCGCAGCCCGGCGTCCAAGCTGAACGCCGGCGCCCAGCCGAGCGTCTTCTTCGCCTTCGTGGCGTCGAGATACTGGTCGCGGATTTCGTTCGACGCTTCGTTGCGCACGTCGGGCCGCAGCGACGAGCCCATCAACGCGAGAATCCTGTCCACCAGCTCCAGCACCGTCATCCGATGCTCGTACGAAAAATTGAAGACGCCGCCCGCGAGCGCAGGCGTCGCCCCGAGCCGCTCCGCCAGCAGCACGTACGCGCGCGCCCCGTCCTCGACGTAGAGGTAATCGCGGGTGAAGCGCCCGTCGGATCGAATCACCGGACGCTCGCCGCGCAGCACCGACCGGATCGTGCCCGGCACGATCCGATTCCAGTTCAGGTCGCCGCCGCCGAAGAAATTCCCGCAGCGCGTGACGCACACCGGCAGCCCGTAGCTCTTCGCGTACATCTGGGCGAGCAGATCCGCGCACGACTTGCTCACGTCGTACGGATGCCGGCCCAGCACCGGCGCGTCCTCCTTATAGGGGAGAATCTCCTGATCGCCGTATGCCTTATCGGACGATGCCGTGACGATCTGTTGAACCGTCGGAGTTCGGCGGCTCGCTTCGAGGAGCGCCCAGGTCCCGCGAATATTCGTGTCCAGCGTCGACACCGGATTCCGGTTCGCCACCCCTACGGTGGTCTGGGCGGCCAGATGAAAGACCGTCGCGATTTCGTACTCGCCGAGCGCCCGCTCGAGGGTCGCCTGGCTGCGGACGTCGCCGCGAACCACGCGCACCTTCTCGATCAGCCCCGACGAGACGACCTCCGAGCGGGGCACCCAGTCGCGCACGAGCGCCACGACGTCGGCGCCGGCTTCCACGAGCTGCCGCACCAGCGACGCGCCGACCAGACCGGTCGCGCCGGTGACGAACACCGGCCGGTCGCGCCAGAACGAAGCGGCCGCAGGCGGTTGGCTATTCCCAGGCGTCAATGTGAATCGCCTCCGGAGAAATGCTGCGGGCGCGCAGGCTGTCGCCGATCGATTTCAGCATCGCGGGCGGACCCGAAATGTAGTACGACGTGTCGAACGGCCGCTGCAGACGCGGCCAGACTGCGTCCACCGACACTCTCCCCGTGAAGACCGCCGCCGGCGCGCCTTCGCCCTCCCGCTCGACGAAGTACGCCACCTGAAACGACGGTAACCGGCGCGCGCAGCGCTCGACGACGTCGCGGTAGATCAGAAGGGGCTTCGAGCGCGCGCCGTACGCCAGCGTGACGGTCTGCGCCGCGCCGGCCGAGAGGTCCTCCAGAAACGCGGTGAACGCGCTGATCCCGGTCCCGCCCGCGAACAACATCACGTCGGACCGATCGTCGATCACGAAATCGCCGTACGGCATCTTGATCCAGACCTGACGTCCTTCGACCAGATCGTTCTCCATTCGCTTTGTGAAGCGGCCGTGGACCGCGTACGTGATTCGCACCCGATCGCGCTCGGCTGGCGGACTCGCAATCGAAAACACGCGCGACTCGGGCCAGAACCCGCTCGGGTCGTACGGATCGAGCGCGAGGTGCAGAAACTGCCCCGCGCGAAACCGCGGCACGCGGCGCTTCGGGCGGAGCGAGAGCGTGTAGACGCGCTCGCCGTGCGCCACGACACGCTCCACGACACAGTCGAGTTTCTGCGCTACCGCCATGCCCGGTTCATGAACTTCGCAAACGTCGCGATCATGTGGTCGAGCCGCGCAGCGTCCAGTCCCGGGTACACGCCGACGAAGAACGTGTCGTTCATCACCACGTCCGTGTTCCGGAGATCGCGGACGACGCGATGGCGGATGCCCTGGAATGCCGGATGACGGAGCAGGTTGCCGGCAAACAGGCTCCGCGTCTCGATACGGTTCGCCTCGAGGAATCTCACGAGATCGGCGCGGCCGAACCCGGCGCCCTCGCGCACGGTGATCGCGAATCCGAACCAGGAGGGCTCCGAATGCGCCGTCGCCTTCGGCAGCAGCAGCCGATCCGCGTACGGCGCGAGCGCCGCCGACAGCCGATCGAAGTTCGCGCGCCGCGCGGCAATGAATCCGTCGAGCTTCGCGAGCTGCGCGCAGCCGATCGCCGCCTGCATGTCGGTCACCTTCAGGTTGTAGCCGACGTGGCTGTACACGTACTTGTGATCGAAGCCGGCGGGCAGCGTGCCGAACTGCTGGCTGAACCTCGTGCCGCACGTGTTGCTCTCGCCGCCCGCGCAGTAGCAGTCGCGCCCCCAGTCGCGAAACGACCGCGCGATGCGTCCGAGCCGATCGTCGTTCGTGACGACGCAGCCTCCCTCGCCCATCGTGATGTGGTGCGCGGGGTAGAACGACATGCTCGCCAGGTGTCCGAAGGTGCCGGTCGGACGGCCGCGGTAGCGCGATCCGAGCGCGTCGCAGTTGTCCTCGATCACCCAGAGATCGTGCCGCTCGGCCAGATCCATCACGACATCGAGATCGAACGGAACGCCGAGCGTGTGCGCCATCATGATCGCGCGCGTCTTGGGCCCGATCGCCTCGCGCAGTTGATCCGGGTTGGCCGTGTAATCCGCAAGGTTGACGTCCACGAAGACCGGGAGCAGGTTGTTCTGCAAGATCGGCGCGAGCGTCGTCGGAAACCCCGCCGCGACGGTCACGACTTCGTCGCCCGGTTGCAGTCGCCGCTCGCCGAGCTGCGGAGAGGTGAGCGAGGAGAGCGCGACGAGGTTGGCCGACGAGCCTGAATTCACCAGCAGCGCGTCGGATACGCCAAGGTAGTCCGCGAAATCGGCCTCAAACCGCTCGGCGTAGCGGTTCGCCGTCAGGAAGAAATCCAGGCTGGCGTCGACCAGATTGCACAGTTCTTCCGCGTCGAACACACGTCCCGCGTAGTGTGTGAGGTCGGTCTCCGGATTGAAGGTCCTGGGTGAGAACTGTTCCTCGTGGTACTTGCGTACCAATGAGGCAATCTGTTCCCGCAGCGCGCTTGCCGTGGACACGTCGCTCTTCTCCGGTAACGTTATCGGCCGATGGGAGCCGGCAATGCAGGGGCCGAAGGGGGCTTTCAGCCGCCGGAGATTGTGGGGATGATCTCTACTCTATCACCGTCGGCCAGCCGCCGATCGCGGGCGCCGAAGAGGAGCATCTCGTCGTTGACCGCGAAGTTGAACACGGAGTCGTCCAGTTGCTCGCGGAAGCCGGGGATGCGGGCGTCCAGATGGTCGATGAGCTCCGCCACGGTGCCGATCGGCGCGTCGAAGGTCAGGGTGTCGGCCGGACCGACCTGCAGCGTCGCCGGCAGGCGGACGGTGATCATGATTGGGGGTGCTGGGGGTGCGTGGGGTGCGCAAGGTGCGTGGGGTGCGCAAGGTGCGTGGGGTGCGCAAGGTGCGTGGGGTGCGCAGGGTGCGCAAGGTGCGAGGGGGGCACAGGGTGGAGTTTCTGCGATGAAAACGACCGCTCGGAGAGAATCTCGACGCGTTTCGTCGACGATTCTCTGGCACGCCTCCTGCGAGACGGCCTGCCATGGTCCGCAGTCATCGGGATTTGATTTGCTGGCAGCTGTGTGCGCGGTTGCGGTCGCTCTCCCTCGAGTGCATTCGCCACGGACCTGCGAATCAGGACTTCAGATTTCGCGAGCAGATGCGCGCGGCGACACGATCCAGTTGCTATCAGACGTCTGAAGGATTCTACAGCTTCACGCATGGCGTCTTTGCGAGGTATCTGGATGGCGCGTATGCATCATTGGGAGAAGCACTCGATCAAATCGACGACGGTCACGAACAGCACTATTTCACCGACGAACAGCAAGTCGAGATGCGCCGCCTCGCGCGCAGGGCGATGAAAGCGAATCGCAGACTCACGGCATGGCTGCGCAACAATCCAGACCCTCCCAGCACCCCAAGCACCCCTCGCACCCGGCGCACCCCCCGCACCCCTCGCACCCCCCGCACCCCCCGCACCTAACGCCCCCCCAGCACCCCCTCCAGTTCGGCGCGCCATTGCCCGCGCGGGTGTCCCTGCTCGTCGAGGCCCGACACGTCGTAGAAGCGCGTCAGCATGGCGTCGAACTCGCGGCGGTCGATCTTTTCCCCAGCGTATTGCCCGACGGCGATCGGCTCGTCGAACCAGCGATCGGGCAGCGTATCGTGCTCGCGGCGGACGCCGAGCCGCGCGTTGATCAGGCGCTCGACGCCCATCACGTTGTGGCCGACCGCATCGAGATCATCGGCCGAGAATTCGAGTCCGGTGACGTTGCCGATCTGGTTCGCGAACTCCTCGAGGCCGGGGAGCGACGGGCTGTTGAACAGCTTCGTCGTGAAACGGCACATGCCGACACTGTCGCCGACCGCGTAAGTGTTCTCGCACACGCGAACGGCCCGTTCCTTCGACTCGTAGGCAGTCGGTGCCGCGCTGACCGGACCGCCGTAGAGCTGCTCCTTGAACGCCGGATCGTCGTTGATGCGGGCGTTGATTTCGAGCGTCACGCGGTTGCGCAGGTGATCCATGCCGCGCGTCGCCACCGCGAGCCCGAGCGCGAATGCTTTCAGAATCCGCGCGTCGTGGGGATCGCTCTGCATCAGGCCCTTGACCGCCATCCTGTACTTGAGCGCGTCGGCCGGGTAGTGCCCATACTCCACCGCGCGGGTACTGTCGGCGATGACGTTGCCGAAACCCTCGCGGCGCGACGCGAGAAACAGCAGTTCCTCGACGGCTTCGGCGTTCCCCCACGTCAGGTCGAGCCCGCCGGTCGCGCGTTGATCGATGATGCCGCGCTGATACAGCTCCATCGCCCACGCGATCGTCGATCCGGTCGAGGCCGTGTCGAATCCCAGATCGTTACAGATGTTGTTGAGACGAATCACGGGTTCGATGCGATCGATGCCGATGTTGGGGCCGAACTTGCC
>DATJFE010000044.1:0-18385 GCA_035495955.1 Vicinamibacterales bacterium
AGAAGCTCGTGAACCAGGAGCTGTTCGCAGAGTTCTGCAACGAGTTTACTCGGGAGATGAACCGACTCCGGATGGAACGCCGCGTCAGTCTTTCGTCAGCGAAGCGCGAAGTCGAGCGGATCGGCGCGCGGATCAAGAAACTCCTGAATCTGATGCTGGACGACGAGATCGCGGTGGACGAGGGGAAGGCCGAAATCAAGTCGCTCGACGCCCGCAGGAAAGAGCTGCAGGCACAGCTAGAGAATGCCGAGGAGCCGCCGCCGCTGCTCCATCCCGAGATGGCCGAGTTGTACCGGCGGAAGGTTACGACGCTGGCTCAGGCCTTGGAACATCCGGAGACGCGCACGGAGGCCTCCGAGGCGCTCCGAGGGCTCATCGACGCCATCGTCATGACGCCAGCCGAGGGGACGCTCAGAATCGAACTGAAGGGGAATCTCGCCGCGATGCTCGGCGCAACCGTACAAAGCAAGAGGGACCCGGAAACCGAGGCCCTCTCACTGCAAGTATCGATGGTTGCGGGGGCGGGATTTGAACCCGCGACCTTTGGGTTATGAGCCCAACGAGCTACCGGACTGCTCCACCCCGCGTCAGGAAACTCTCATTGTATCAGAATTCCACCCCCAGGCCGAACCCCAGAATCCAATGGCTGAAGTGCAGCAAGCTCGACGGCCAGTCGATCGCCGCGCCCCGCGACGGGAGCACCGGGACCGTCGCCGTCTGCGTGCGCAGCGGCGCGATCGACCGGTACTGCACCTGCGCGTAGCCGAACGCGGGCGGATGATCCGCCGTCCACGCATGCCGCGCGAACTTGGCCTCGCCGCTCGCGATCCAGCCAAGCCTGGCATCTTCCGTCCCGTCCAGCGCCTTGCCCCGGCCGTCGTCGAACGAAAACCGGCGGTCGTGCAGCGCGGGACCCGCGCCAATCTTCAGCCACGGATTCGGACGGAACGACACGAGGAACGCCCCCGTCGTGATCGTCGAATGGGCGAGGACCAGGCCGCGCTGCTCCGTCATCCCCGAGGTCTGATTTGCGACGATGCCGAGGTAGCCGCCGATGGTGACGTGGCGCAGGACGCCGATGTGCGCCTGCACGGACCCGCCCGGCACCAGCGTCGGCAGCTCGGTCAGCGGCATGGCGCGCTGCCCGTCCCCGAAATCCAGATGAAGCCTCCGCATCTCGCGCTCGATGTCGGTGCCCGGCCCGGGCGAGATCATGCCGGCCACGCCGACCGACAGCTCGAGGTGCGGCGGTTCATCTCGGATGAGCGTGGGCTGCGCGAGCGCCGGAACGGCGCAGACGACAAGGTACGCGACGGCACGAAGCGGCACGAGCGGCATGGAGCCTCCTGCCCGGTAAGGCGAAGAGGACAATCCGCGCGGCTCACTGCCGAAGCGCGACCATCGGATCGAGCCGAGACGCGCGGCGGGCGGGCAGATAGGCGGCGCTCAGCGCGACCGAGAGCAGCAACGCGGTCGCCGCCGTGACCGTCAACGGATCCTGCGGCTCGACGCCGTACAAACGGCTCCCGATCAGCCGCGAGGCGCCGTACGCCAGCGCGCCGCCGAGGATGAGGCCCATGGCCACCACGCCGCTCGTCTCGCGCAGGATCATGCCGATGACGCGCCGGCGCTGCGCGCCGAGCGCCATCCGGACGGCGATCTCCGGAGTGCGGCGCGCGACGCCGTACGACAGTACGCCGTAGAGGCCGATCGCCGCGAGCGCCAGCGCGACGCTCCCGAAGACCACCGCCAGCCGCGCCGTCGCGCGGTCCTGGGCCGTCAACGGGGCGATCTGCTCTTCAATCGTCGTCGCGCTCAGGATGGGCAGCGCCGGATCCACGCGCCCGATCGCAGCGCGCGCACGGTCCATGGAAGCGCCGCCCGCTGCCGTGCGGATCAGGAACGTCGGGCTGTTCGCGTTCACGGGCGGCTGCGCGGCCGACACGAAGAAGCGCGGCTCGACCGTCTCGCGCAGATCCTGCGTGCGCACGTTCGGGGCGACGCCGACCACCAGATAGGTCAGGCGGGGTTCCTCCGTCGTCGACACGCGCAGGCCAATGGGATTCCTGCCTTCGAAATACCGCGCCGCGAACGCATCGTTGATCACGCAGACCCTGGGCGTCGACGCGCGATCGCTCTCGAGGATCTCCCGCCCGAGCCGCAGAGGCACGCTCAGCGTCGAAAAATAGCCCGGGCCCACGACGTCGACCGCGGACGCGCGATCGCGCTCGCTCCTGACCCGATATCCTTCCACCTCGATCGATCGGGAGGACGCGCCGCCGGTGAACACGCCGAGCTGCGAGAAGCTGACGGCATCGACGCGCGGCTCGCGCCGCAGCGCCCCCACGAGCTGGCGCAGCATCTCGTCGCGGCGCGCGAGGGTCGGCGCGGCCTCACGGAGATCGACGCGCACCAGCAGGAGACGCTGGGCGGGAAAGCCCAGATCCGCGCGCTGCAGGTTGTAGACCGTCCGCGCGAGCAGGCCCGCGCCGACCAGCAGCGGGAGCGACAGCGCCAGTTGCACGCTCACGAGCCAACGGCCCGAGCGCATCCCGCGCGACCGTCCGAGGGCGCCGCGGCTCTGTTCCTTCAGCCGCGCTCCCATGTCGTCTCGCGTGAGGTGCCACGCCGGAAACGCGCCGAACAGCAGCGCGGCGGCGATGGTCGCGCCGGCGGTAAACAGCACGATCCTGGCATTCAGGGCGAACGCCAGATGGAAGCGTGTGTCGGCCTCCGCCATCATGGCGACGAGCGCCCCGTGCAGCCCGTACGCGACGATGACGGCGGCGACGCCTCCAAGGGCGGCGAGCGCGAGGCTCTCGGTAAGCAGTTGTCGAATGATGCGGCTGCGGCTGGCGCCGAGCGAGACTCGCAGGGCAATCTCGTGCGTGCGCGCCGTGCCGCGGGCGAGCAGCAGGTTCGCCAGATTTGCGCAGGCAATCAGGAGCAGGACGCCCACGGCCGTCAGCAAGGCCGTGAGCGACTGCCCGAAGTCGGCCCGCGCCGGCGACGCGCCCCGGCCTCCCGGTTGCACGCGAATTCGCTGATCGAGGAGCCCGCGGCGGCGGTCCTCCGACGCGCCGGCGCCGTAAAAGGTGACGAGTCCCGCCTGAAAGATGCCGTTCGCTTCCGCCTCCGCCCGGACGATCGTCGCGCCGGGCTTCAATCGTCCGAAGACGTTCAGCCACATCGATTTGTCCGGCGGCGTATCGTGCAGCCGGTCGCGGTCCGGGATGACTCTGGGCTGCAGGCGCAGCGGCAGCCAGACGTCAGGGAGCTGCCCGCTCGTCTCCCCGATGAACTCCGCGGCCGCAACGCCGGCGACCGTGACAGGCACCCCCCGCACGACAATGGTCCTGCCGAGTACATCCGGGCTGCCTGCAAAGCGCCGCTGCCAGAAGTGATGGCTGACCACCACGCCCGTCGTCTCGCCGCGGTCGTCGGCCGGCTCGAACAGCCGCCCGATCGCCGGGCGCACGCCGAGAACGTGGAAGAATCCTCCTGACACCAGGCGGCCGTTGACGTCCTCGGGCGGCCCTCCGTCGATTCGCGCCTGCCACGTCAGGAGACTGCTCGTTGACGCCATCACGCCCGAGAAACTTCCGGCGCGATCGCGGATCTGCTCGAACTCTTCGTACGTGAGCCAGGATCGCGGACCGTCGGTGGCCGTCCGCCAGCCGCCGGTCCAACTGCCGGACCGGTCGGGATCGGTGAGCATCACCAGCTCGCCGGGCGCGCGGACTCCTGGGAGCGGCGCGCGGAGCACGCCGTTCCAAAGACTGAAGATTGCCGTATTGGCGCCGATGCCGAGCGCGAGCGACAGCACGGCGAGCGCCGTAAAGCCGGGGCTGGCGGCCATCGACCTGAACGCGTAGCGCAGGTCCTGCCGGATTACGTGCCAATGCTCGCCCGGCGCGATCGTCAACACGTCGGATACGACCTGCGCCCACAGCGCCAGATGCCCGGCGCGCCCTCCCCGCTGCCGAACGTCGCCGAGCTGTTCGGCGAATGTCAGGAGCATCTGTTGTCCGTACTCCTGCCGGAACGACGCCGGATAGCAGCGAAGCAGCGCGCGATAGAGCGCCTGGGCACCCTTCATGAGCCGGGCACCAGCCCAGTGACGCGCGCCTGGCGCACGAGCGCTTTCAATCGATCGACTTCCGCCGCCGCGACCCGTTTGCCGAATTTCGTCACGCGGTAATAGCGGCGGCGCTCGTCGGTGCTCGAAGGATCCGGGCTCTTGGCGAGCTCGATGATCAGGCCCTGCTCCAGCATCCGGCGAATAGAGCTATAGAGCGTCCCCGCGCTCAGTTGCACCTTGCCATCGGTCCGCTCCGACACGTCCTGCATGATCGAATAGCCGTGGCGATCGCGATCCGCGAGGGCGATCAGGATATGGAAGACGGCGGGCTGCAGGGGCAGCAAGGATTCCGGGGTCTCGTCCATGCGCTAACTATACCGAAATCAAGTATAGCTGGCAATTATATAATCGAGGCCGGTCGAGCTTACTTAACCGCGAGGGTCTTCACGCCGTCGAGCGCCTCGCCGTACCACTTGGCCCAGGCCGCAAGAATCTCCTGGCTCGCGCCCTGTCGCTGTTCCAGCGCCAGCCGCGCCTCCCGGGCGTGCGCGATCAGCCCGCGCACCGCCTCGGCGTCGCGCGCGTCGGCCGACGCGAGGAACCATGCGGTCGTCGCCACGGAGACGCCGACGTTCACCATTTCCGCCGGGCTCGTCTTGTCCGGCAGATCCAGATTCGTGTGGTAGTAGCGATCGGTGAAATGCCAGTTCAGCAGCGACGGAATTCCCGCGCTCTTGAACTCGGTGTGATCGCTGCCCCCTTCGTACGGGTTCGTCCTGACCGCCCAGCCGGTGTCGCGCGCGCGGCGGAGGCAGATCGCCAGGTGCACGTCGTTCAGGGGACTGCCCTTCAGCTCTCCCAGCTTTACCTCGCTGGCGCCCCACGCCGTGTGCGGATCCGACGGCCGCGGCCATACCGCCGAAGGGTCGGCCTGTTTCTCGATCAGGAACGTGCCGCCGGTCTTCGACGTGTCCTCGCCGGTCATGTCGAGCGAGAGCATGTACTGAACGCCCTTCGCCTGATCGGGATGCGACGTCAACCACGCGCGGCTGCCGCGGTTCTCGTCCCCCCAGATGAAGGTCAGCGTGCGCCCCGGCGCCGCGAGCGCCCCCGCCGCGATCGCCTTGTGCAGCGCCACTGCGAGCGCATACAGCGTCCCGCACCCGCTCCCATCGTCGTTCGCGCCCGGCTCCTGGATGTGCGCGACCATGACGATGCGCTCGTCAGGCTTGACCGCGCCCGGAATCTCCGCGACGACCATGCGGTTCGGACCGTCGTAGAAAGTCGACTGCACCTGGATCTTCAGGTTGACGTCGCCGTTCTTCAACCGATCGCGCATCTTCGTGGCGGCGCGCAGGCTTGTCTTGAACGCGAACGCCTTCGGGCCCTCGTCATACGGCACGCTCCCCCACTGGAAGACGTCCCATTGATCCGGAAACGCGAACTGCGCGGGATCGTTCGGACGAATGTACGTCGCGATCGACGTCGAGATGACGCCAATCGCCCCGCGGGCCTTCACCGCCTGCTGCCACAACTGTCCGACTGCGGCGGATCCGAGCACGACCGCGCCCTTTACGTCCTTTCCCTCGAAGTCGGACGGCGTCCCGCCCGCGACGTCGACCAGCCGCGCCGTGATTCCCCCAGCCGGAGTCGAAAACGAGTTGATGCACAGCGCGATGGGGTCGCGCTCGTGTGAGATGAGAACGTCGCCCGTGTCCGCGAACGCAACCGTTCCGATCCGATAGTCCCACCCGCGGCCGCGGGCCGCGAATTCCTCGATGCGCGGCTTCAGTCCTGCCGACTCCAGCCCGTCGCGGATGCGATCCACCGAGGCGTTGAAGCCCGGATTCCCGGCGACGCGCCAGTACCGCGCCATGAACTGCTCGATGTCCATCGCCACGGCGCCGTCCACCCGATTCTTCAGCGTCGCGTACGCGCGTTCGGCCCCATCCGGAATTGCCGGAGGCGGCGCCTGCGCCGCGAACGAGACGAGGGCGAGTCCGGCGGCGAGGGCGCGGGCTAGGGCGCGCACGGCACGCCCGTCAGGTCGAGCAGGATGTCCGTGCCGGTGTCTTCGTGGGCCGAAAGCGGCGCACGGCGTCCCGGGCATTCCAGGCCGCCGGGAAGGTTCTGGAGCGACTCGAAATAATGACGCGACAGCTCTGGGGGGAGATATCCGATCTTATCGCCGCCGGCAAGGACGGCGACGGCGGTCAGGCTGAAGCGGTTGTCCGGTTCGGCCTTCAGCGTCGCGCTGAACTTCGAGGGGAGCCGCTGAATCCGCTCGCTGTAGGCGGGTCCAGCGGCGACGGGCACGCGGGCGATCGGCGCGAGATTCACTCCGCCATTATCGCCGACGCGCGGCGGCGGCGCGCCGGGCGGCGTGGCGGCGGCCGAGCCGTTGAAACTCGTCCTTGCTCAGCATGCCGTCCTTGTTGCGATCGAGCCGGTCGAACACGCGCGGATTCCGCGTCCACTCGCTCTTCGCGATCGCGCCGTCCTTATTCTGATCCAGGCGCGTGAACTGCTTCTCGATCCGCTGCGCGAGGCGCGCACGCGCCTGGTGCCGGCGGCCCTGGGGCGCCGCTTCCGCCGATGCGGCGGTCGCCGCCAGACAGACGAGGGCGACACCGGCCAGCGCCGATCTCCATGCGACCATCTTCATGAGTCCTCCGTTCGACCGTTAGACCTGTCCGGCCGGTCCCGCGTTACATTTTGCTGATGGAGAGCCTCCTGGCGGACGTCCGGCGCCGGCTGGCCGTGGCGAGGCGGGTGACGGCCATGACCGGGCCGGGGTCTCAGCCGCCAGCGGCGTGCCGACCTTCCGCGGAGCCGCCGGGCTGTGGCGGACCTTTCGGCCGGAACAGCTCGCGACGCCCGACGCCTTCCGCCGCGACCCGTCGCTCGTCTGGGAATGGTACGACTGGCGCCGGCAGCTGATCGCGGGCTGCGCGATCAATGCCGCTCACGAAGTGATCGCGCGCTGGAGCGCCCGTCCGGGATTCACGCTGATTACCCAGAACGTCGACGGCCTTCACGAGCGCGCGGGAACGCGGAACGTGGTCCGATACCACGGATCGATCTGGACGCTGCAATGCGCCGACGGCTGCGGCGCGCCCGACTGGGAGGATCTTCGCGCGCCGCTGGCTCCTCTGCCGCCGCGCTGCTCCTCGTGCGGCGGGCTTGCGCGCCCCGGCGTCGTCTGGTTCGGCGAAGGGATCCCGCTGGCGGCCGCCCGCGCGGCGCAGGCCGCGACCTCCTGCGACGTGTTCCTTTCTATCGGCACGTCCAGCGTCGTCTATCCCGCGGCCGGACTCGTCGCAGAGGCGCGTGCGCGCGGCGCGTTCACCGTCGAGATCAATCCCGACGCCACCGGCGCGGTCGTCGACGCCGCTATCGCGATGCCGGCGGAGGTTGCGCTGCCGGCGCTCGCTGACGGAGGATGACGACGGCTGCCACGACGAGCGCGATCGCGCCGACCGCGGACAAAAGCGAACCGATCGCAAAACTGCGAGGCGAAAAACGGAACTCCACGCGATGCGTGCCGGCATCGACGGCGGCCCCGAGGAAATCTCCGCCAATCGGTACCGCCTGCGCCGGCGCGCCGTCTGCGAAAACGCGCCAGCCTCCATCGAACCGTTCGGTGAGCGCCAGAATTCGCGGCGCCGACGTGCGCACGTCGACGACGATGTGTCCGGGCTCGTCGATCGCAACGCGCGCCGCCGATTCCGCGTGGTCCGCCTGCTCCGCGGCCGACGCCACGCCAACCGGATAGTCCGCGCGTTCCACGACTGCGGCCGCGAGGAGATGCGCGCGAGGCTGCGCGTCCGGAATCGGCGTGAAGGAGCCGTCCGCGGCCACGTTCCAGCGAGCGCCGGCCATCGCCTGAAACCAGCGGCCCGCCGGAGGATGCTCGGTCGCCGGATACAGGCCCATGTAGCCGGGCACGATTTCGTATCCGCTCAGGATGAGCCGATTGGCCCATCGATCCGCGCTGACGACGCGAAGGCCGGCTCGCGACGCCGGCGGCATGGCGACGGCGACCGCGCGGATCGGCTGCGGCGGGTTCCGGTACACATATCTGAGGCCCCAGAATCCAAGATCCGCGGCGGTAATGACGATCAGGGCCGCCGCGGCCCATTGCACGTGCCGGGCGGCGAGCAGGAACGCGACCGTCACGGCGACGACAAACGCTGTGCCGGAGACAGCCTTCGCGGCCGAGGCAACCGGCACTCCGGCCGGCACGGGAAGGATGTGGGTGTTCCAAAGCACGGTCGTCAGCACGCTCGCCGCCGCGATCGCGCATAGCAAGAGCGCCTGGCGGCGCGTGAGCACATCCACGCGCCGCCAGCCGTGTACCAGATCGTCGAAGGCGATGGCGGCCAGGATGCCCAGCGCGAACTGCGCGAGCACGATGTAGCGGGCGGGCGCGCGCAATGCGCCAAGGCCGGGAACATGTGCGAGCAGAATATCGAGCCCCCCGTAGGACCCGAGCGCGAGAATGAACGCCAGCAGCGCAAAGACGGCCGAGCCCGCGGCGAGCGTGGCGCGGCGGCCCAGCGCGCGATGGCGGATCACGAGCCATATCGGCGCCACAGCGGCGATCGCGCCGGTGTAGATACCGAGCTCGTGGACCTGCAGGTACTCCGTCGGGCTGTATGCCCGTTTGACGAAGAAGTACGGCGACCAGAGCTGGATGGCGTTCCAGGGCGAGAGTGAATACGACAGGGCGAATGACGTCTTCAATTGGGATCGCACGGAATGCGCCGCGGCATCGAGCGTGGGCGCGAGCTGAATCGCGCCCAGCATCGTCCCGACGAACATGGCGAGCGCGCACGGGGCCAGGCGCTTCCACCGTGACGTTTCGTACGCGCGGAGAACGGCAAAGCCCGAGGCGGCGAGGAGGTTCCACCACACCGCCTGCGGAAAGCCCAGAAGCAGCTCCGAGCCGAGCACGATCGCCGTCCCCCAATAACCGGCGGCGGCGTGGCGTGGATCTCCGCTGGCGATCGCGAGATCGAGGCAGACGAGCAGCCATGGCAGGTGCGCGGTCACCGCGACCATGTTGAGATGATGGTGGTGCAGCAACTGGAATCCGCTGAACGCGAACAGCATCGCGCCGAAGAGCGACGAATCGATCGCGAGCCGAAGACGCCGGAGCAGGCAGAACATGCCGACGAAAGCAGCCACATAGTTCGCGATGAATTCGAGATTGAACGCAATCCCCAGGGGCAGCAGCCCGTACAGCAGCAGGTGCAGCGGATGGAGCATCCCCACCTGTCCCTCGCCGTGCAGGTAGAGGCCGCCGAACAGCGTGGGCGTCCACAGGAGCACGTGCCCTGCGCGGAGCGCATTGGCATAGAGATATCGCAGCGGAAGGTGAAAGTTCTGCAGGTCGTCGAAGACGAACACGCGCCCGGTGAGGAGCGGCCACGCGAGGGGCAGAAACAGCGCCAGGCTGCACAGCCCCGCCACGATGCTCAGAACGAAATCCGATCGCGCGGATGCAGGCGCCGTCATTGCCGGGCCGAAGGCTTGCGAAACGCGAGAATCAGCTCGCCGCGCAGGACATACCGCGTCGCTTCGTGCGTATAGCCCCGCCGGGCGAAGTCCGCCAGCAGAGACCGCCGCGTGTAATGCGAAATGTGCTCGTCCGCGTAGCCGCCGGGCGCGAACCGTCCGTAGAGCTTCTCGATGTACACCCATTCGAGCCGGTCGTAATCGGGCGTGCCCAGTACCAGCCGGCCGCCCGGCTTCAGCACGCGGCACAGCTCGTCGATCACCGACGGCTCCTTCGGCACGTGCTCGATGACCTGCGAGCAGAGGACGCACGGAAACGCGCCGTCGCGAAACGGCAGAGCCGCTCCGGTGCCGCGGACGAGCGGGACCCGAAACCGCCGCGAGAATCGCAGCTTGTTCGCAAGGATGTCGAGCGCGACGCTGCCGCGCGGGAGCGCGCCGATGATGTGGCTCGATCCGCAGCCGACGTCGAGCACGGCCCCCTCGCCGGCTGTCAGCTCGGTCACGTACCGATACCGGCTGCGCTGCCAGTATCGCTGCAGGGGAATGACGCTGTCGTGCGCGCGGAAATCGTAGTCGGCGGCCGCAATCGAATTCCGCAGCTTCCAGAGCGCCCATGCCGTCCTGACATACGCCGTCGTCAGGCTGCGGTGCGCCTTCGTCCGCACGTCGGGGTTCGGAGCATAGCGCATCGGGATCTCGCAGATGCGCCAGCCGGCCGCGTACGCGCGCACGAGCGCTTCCTGCAGGATGTCGTAGCCGTTGGCTTGGAGCGTCAGCCCGTTGATCGCGCGGGCGTGATACAGCCGGAGCGCGCTCGACACATCGCGCACGCCGAAACTCAGCGCCCGCCGGAACGCCGCGTTCAGCAGACGGCTTCCCGCCGCGCGCAGCCGCGTCATCTCCGCTCGGCTGCCCGGCACGTATCGCGACGCGATCACGATCTCGCCGTCGAGCCGATGGGCCCAGAGATCGCGCAGGAAGGCCATCGGGCCGGAGACGTCGGGATCGACCGTGATGATGAACTCGGCGCGCGAGGCGCGGAAGGCCTTGCGGAGCGCCGCGCCGATCCCCTCGGGGCCGGACGCCAGCGGGACGATCTCGGCGCCCGGGCAGAAGGCTTCCGCCTCGCGCCGCACGTCCGCCAGGAACGGCGCCGGATCCGCCAGCCGCTCGACACCCGTGACGATGATCGTGAGCGCGATCAGATCTTCGGGAGCGTGACGCCGGTCTGCTTCAGGTATTTGCCCTTCTTGTCCGCGTAGGACACCTCGCACGGCTCGTCTCCCTGGAAGAAGAGCACCTGCGCAAGGCCCTCGTTCGCGTAAATCTTGGCGGGCAGCGGCGTCGTGTTCGAGATCTCCAGCGTGACGGTCCCTTCCCATTCGGGCTCGAACGGCGTCACGTTCACGATGATGCCGCAGCGCGCGTAGGTGGACTTTCCGAGGCAGACCGTCAGGATGTCGCGCGGGATGCGGAAGTACTCCACCGTCCGCGCCAGCGCGAACGAGTTGGGCGGGACGATGCAGACGTCGGCCTTCACGTCGACGAACGAGCGCGGATCGAAGTTCTTCGGATCGATCACCGTGCTGTTGATGTTGGTGAATACCTTGAACTCGTCGGCGACGCGGATGTCGTACCCGTAGGACGACAGCCCGTACGAGACGACGCCGGCACGCACCTGGCGGTCCTCGAACGGCTCGATCATGCGATGCTCGAGCGCCATGCGGCGGATCCACGCGTCGGACTTTATGCCGGCCATGCCGCCTGCTTCACCGCGACAGCTCCACGCCCGGGAAGAAGTACCCAAGCTCGTACGCGGCCGTATCGGGAGCGTCGGAGCCATGGGTGGCGTTGTTCTCGATCGACGTGCCGAAGTCCTTGCGGAGCGTGTTCGGGTCCGCCTTGGCGGGGTCGGTGGCGCCCATCAGCGTCCGCCACTGCCTGATCGCGTCGGGAGCCTCGAGCGCCAGCACGATTGCAGGCCCTGACGACATGAAAGTCGTCAGGCTGCTGAAAAACGGACGCTCGCGGTGGACGGCGTAGAAGCCTTCGGCCTCTTTCTTCGTCAAATTGACCAGCCGCATGGCACGAATAGTGAATCCGCTTTCCTCGATGCGCTGAAGAATCCGGCCCGCGTTGCGCGAGGCGACCGCGTCCGGCTTGATGATGGCAAGAGTCCGTTGCATAACCTTCGGATTATATGGTCCTTCCGCCTGAAGGCGGAAGCCGCGGAGAAAACATGAAGGGACAACAACGCCAGGGACCCGATCGGCACGAAGGCGCCGTCGAAGGCGATCGGCCGACCGACGATCCGCAGTTCGGCAACGCAAACGCCCCCGCGCTCGATTCGCAGGGTCTCCCCGACGACTGCGACAAAGTCGACGAGGACCGGCTGGGCGCCAACCTCGACGACACGCAGGGTTGAGTTATCGAGCCGCCGTCGTCGTCTTGACGCCCGGCTTCAGGTACTTCGCATACCAGTCAAGATAGCGCTGCAGCCGATCGATCTTGTACGTCGGCGTCGTGATGCCGTGGAACTGTCCCGGATAGATGACGAGCTGCGTGTCGACGCCAAGGCTCTTGAGCGCCTGATACATCTGTTCGCCACCGACGAGCGGAACGTTGAAATCCCTGTCGCCCCCGAGGAACAGCGTCGGCGTGTGGATGCGGTCGGCGTGGAAGAACGGATATGAGATCTTGATCCACAGATCCTGCGCCTTCCACGGCGGGCCGATCTCGTTCTCGTACTGCGTGATGTATTCGTCGACGCCGTACATGGTCAACTGAAGCGCGCTGCCGGCGCCGCTCGTCGCCGCCTTGAAGCGGCCATCGGTCGCGATGGTGTAATCGGTCAGGATCCCGCCATAGCTCCAGCCGCCGATCCCCAGCCGATCCGGATCCGCGAGGCCGATCTTCTGCACGTAATCCATCGCGCCGAGCAGATCGACGACCTCCTTGTCGCCCCAGTCGGCGAAGATCGCCTTCTGATAGGAGCTCCCGCGCCCGTTGCTGCCGCGATAGTTCACGGCGACGACGACGTAGCCGTTGGCGGCGAACAGTTCGCGCTCGAAGCTGAACGAGTGCTCGTCCTGGCCGTTCGGCCCGCCGTGGATGCGAAGCAGCGTCGGATACTTCTGCCCCGGCTTGTAGGTCGCGGGCTTGACGATCAGCCCGTGCACTTGCGTGCCGTCCTTGCTGACGGACGTAAACTCTTCGGTCGTCCCGAGCAGCACGTTCGACAGCCATTCGTCGTTCTGGTGCGACAGGCGCCGCAGCTTGCCGGCCTCCAGCGCCGCGACTTCGGGAGGCTCCGTGTCGGTGGAGGCGAGCACGGCAAAGGCGCCGTCGCCCGGCCCCGGCGACAGATTGCCAATCACGCTCTTGCCGGTGACGAGGCGGTCCACCTTGCCGGCTTCGCTCCCCGCCTTCGCCGAACCAGCGACGGCTATCCGGGCCGGATACTGCGACCGGTCGTCGACGACGGTGAACGTGAGCGACGAGCCGTCCCTGTTCCACTGCGGCGCGCGAACGGGACGGTCGAGCGCGTCCGCGACCACGCGCGGCTGACCGCCCGAGACCGCGATGACGGCGAGCTTGTTCTGGTTGTACGCCGAGTATTTGATGTCTTCGCCGGTCACGTAGGCAATCTGTTTCCCGTCCGGACTCCACGACAGCGGTCCGTTGTCAGCCGCCGGCGACGTCGTCAGTTGCCGCGGCTGCGCGCCGGCCTTCGCGTCGATGATCCAGATATCCGTGTTGTCGCTCCGATCCAGATCACCCGGTCCGCGCTTGCTGACGAAGGCAATCTGGGTGCCGTCGGGCGACCAGACGGGCGACGACTCGTCGTAGAGGGCGCCGGGCGTCAGGACTTCGGCCTTCCTCGTGCCGGTGTCGAACAGATACAGGTGCGTGCGCTCGTTGCGCAGGTAGCCGCTCACGTCCTCCTTGAAGTGGTAGCGATCGATGACGATGGGCGGGGCGGTCTTCTTCTTGTCGGGCGCCGGCGCGTCCTTGTCGTCGTCTTTCGGATCCCGCGGATCCGGCTCGCTCACGACGAAGACAAGCCGTCTGGCGTCGGGGGCCCACGCGTACTCCGACACGCCGCCTTTCACGTCGCTGACCTTGATCGCTTCGCCGCCGGCGCGGTTCAGCAGCCACAGTTGGCCGCCTTTCGCGCCCTGGCGCGAGGAGACGAACGACAGGTATTTGTTGTCGGGACTCCACCGCGGCTGCGACTCGCTGTCCGGCGACGAGGTGATCTGGATCTCCTGAGCACCGTCCCAGCTCGCCATCCAGATGTCCGAGTCGTTCTTGTCGGTGTCCTTGATCGCGCGCGAGACGACGTAGGCGACCCACTTGCCATCGGGCGATCGCTGTGGATCGCGGACGTCCTTCATGCTGTAGACATCCTCGACCGCAAGCGGCCGCTTCTGGGCCAGCGCGGGCGACGCGCACAAGCCGACCGACATCGCCGCTAGCAGAACGCTGTACTTCATACTGGCTCCTGTCACGCACGTACTCACGCAGAGGTCGCAGAGAACCAGTACCTAAATGCCTCCGCGTTCTCTGCGTGGGTACGTGCGTGACCGCCGGTGACTCTGTTTACCGATGTTCTTCCATGACAGCCTCGAGCACCTCGCGGCCTGGACGGATCCTCTCGATCGGCAGAAACGCGAGCGGCTCGTCGACGATGTTGAGCTGCGTGAGGAAGTCGTCCTTGTCGGGCTCGATGTAGAGGACGCCCGTCGCGAACTCGCCGCGCGCCGCCGTCTCGTGGAGCAGCCGTATGGCCGACAGCTTGTCGGTCGGATTGTAGTCCTCCGCGACCTTCTTCAGATACAGCTTCGACCCGTCGTGCATCGTGACGGCGGTGGTCGTGCCCGGATCGTAGTCGACCGTGATGTCTTCGAAGAACGGCACGAAGTTCACTTCGTCGGCGGCCTCGTCGTGCTCCTTCGCGTACGCGTAGCTCTTCGTCGAGCCTTCGTGATCGTTGAACGTCACGCACGGCGAGATGACGTCGATCATGGCCGTGCCGCGGTGGCTCAGCGACGCCTTGAGGATCGAGAGGAGCTGCTTCTTGTCGCCTGAGAAGGATCGCGCGACAAACGACGCGCCGAGCTCGATCGCCAGCGCGCACGTGTCGATGGGCGGCAGGTCGTTGACGACGCCGTTCTTGAGCGTGGATCCGACGTCCGCCGTCGGGGAGAACTGCCCCTTCGTCAGCCCGTAGCAGCCGTTGTCCTCGATGATGTAGACGAGCGGCAGGTTGCGGCGCATCAGATGGACGAACTGGCCGATGCCGATGGCGCCGGTGTCGCCGTCGCCGCTGACGCCGATGGCCAGCATCTTCCCGTTCGCGAGCAGCGCGCCCGTGCCGACCGACGGCATACGGCCATGGACGGAGTTGAAGCCGTGCGCGTCGCCCAGAAAATACGCCGGCGTCTTGCTCGAGCAGCCGATCCCCGACAGCTTCAGCACCTGCCGGGGATTGATGCCCATCTCGAAACAGGCGTCGATGACGCGCTCCGAGATCGCGTTGTGCCCGCAGCCGGCGCACAGCGTCGTCTTGCCGCCGCGATACGGCTGAATTTCCAATCCGAGGCGGTTCTTCTTGGGGTCCATCTAAACACAGCCTCTCAGTGTTGTCCGTGTGGTCCGTGGCCCGTGCCGTCCGAGTAGTCCGTGGCTAATCTTCCCTCATGACCGGCACGCCCGCGGCGACGGCGTCGGCGGCGGGCCGTGGCTTGCGGCCTTCCTGGATCAGGATTTCGTCGGTCACCGACCGCGCGTCGATCGGCAGGCCGTTGTAGTGCAGGACGCTGCGCGCGTGGCTGGTGGCGTCGACGGGCAGATCGTTCCTCAACAGCATCTTCATCTGCGCGTCGCGGTTCTGCTCGACGACGTAGACGCGCGGATAGCGGCGCATGAAGGCCGCCACTTCGTCCGCGAAGGGGTACGCGCGGATTCGCAGGTACGCGGTCCGGATGCCGGCTTCGTTTTCGAGCTGCCGGCGGCTCTCGATGATCGCCCAGTGGCTCGAACCGTACGCAATGATGCCGATTTCCGCCTCCGCGTCGTCGACGATCGGCTGCGGAACCAGCTTCTTCGCGGTCTCCTGCTTCCGCACGAGCCGGTCGACGTTCCGCTGATAGTCGTCCGGCCGCTCGCTGTACTGGCCGCGCTCGTTGTGGCCCGAGCCGCGCGTGAAGTAGGACGGCATGCCGGTGCCGGGGAGCGTGCGATACGTGATGCCGTCGCCGTCGACGTCCTTGTACCGGCCCCATTCGCCGCCCAGGCGCTTCACGGTCTCGGCGTCCAGAACTTTCCCGCGATCGAACGGCTTCTCCGGATACGTGAACGGCTGCGACATCCACATGTTCATGCCGAGGTCGAGATCGCTCATCACGAAGACGATCTGCTGCAGGCGCTCGGCCAGATCGAAGGCGTCCATCGCCATCTGGTAGCACTCTTCGACCGAGCTCGGGATGACCAGGATCTGTTTCGTGTCGCCGTGCGAGAGGAGCGCGGTCGTCGCGATGTCCCCCTGCGCCGTCCGGGTCGGGAGGCCGGTCGACGGCCCGACGCGCTGGATGTCGAAGATCACGCCAGGCACTTCCGCGTAGTAGGCGAGCCCGGCGAACTCGCTCATCAGCGAGATTCCCGGCCCGGACGTCGAGCTCATCGCGCGCGCTCCGGCCCAGCCGGCGCCGAGCACCATCCCAATCGACGCAATCTCGTCTTCCGCCTGGACGATCGCGTACGTCGCCTTGCCCGTCGTCTTGTCGATCCGATACTTCTTCATGTAGCCGATCAGCGACTCCGGCAGCGACGAGGACGGCGTGATGGGGTACCAGGCGACGACGGTGACGCCGCCGAACATGGCGCCAAGGGCGGCGGCCGTGTTGCCTTCAATGAGGATCATTCCACGCGTCTTGTCCATCCACTCGACCGCGAACGGATCGCGCTTCGGCAGGTGCTGCTGCGCGTACTCGGCGCCGGCCTTGAGCGCGCCCATGTTCAGATCGGCGGCCTTGACCTTCTTGCCGAACTGCTTTCGGAGCGCCTTTTCCATCTCGCCCATGTCGATGTCGAGAAGGGCCGACAGCACGCCGTCGTAAATCATGTTCTTCACGAGACGCCGCAGCTTGGCGTCGGTGCAGACCGAGGCGACGATCTTGTCGAACGGAACCGGATAGAACGTGAGATCCGAACGGAGGTCCTGAAGCTTGAGCGGCTCGTCGTAGAGCACGGCACGGCCGGGCTCGAGCGAGAGCACATCTTCGCGGGCCGTCTCCGGGTTCATGGCGACCAGAAAATCGACTTCCTTCTTCCGCGCGATGTAGCCGTCACGGTTCGCGCGGACCGTGTACCACGTCGGCAGGCCGGCGATGTTCGACGGGAACATGTTCTTGCCCGAAACGGGGACGCCCATCTGGAAGATGGATCGAAGAAGGACCAGGTTCGCGGTCTGGCTGCCAGACCCGTTGACGGTCGCGACCTGGATGCTGAAGTCGTTGACTACGCGTTGCATAGGCTTTGGGCTTTGGGCTCTGGCTTTGGGCTTTAGGAGTTAGGCTTTAGGAGTCTTTCAACGGCTGACCCGATGTCGGCCGGGCTCTTCACCACGCGCACGCCGGCCGAGGCCAGCGCCTCCATCTTTTCGGCCGCCGTACCCTTGCCGCCCGCGATGATCGCGCCGGCATGTCCCATGCGCCGGCCGGGCGGCGCCGTCTGTCCCGCGATGAAGCCCACCACGGGTTTGCGGAAATGCCGCTGAATCCAGACCGCCGCGTCCTGCTCGGCGTTGCCGCCGATCTCGCCGATCATCACGACGGCTTCGGTCTGCGGATCCGCGGCAAACAGCGACAGCGCGTCGATGAAACTCGTTCCGATCAGGGGATCGCCGCCGATCCCGATGCAGGTCGTCTGCCCCAGCCCGAGCTTCGTGAGCTGGTGGATGGCCTCGTAGGTCAGCGTGCCGCTCTTCGACACGATCCCGACGCGGCCTTCCTTACAGATGTGTCCTGGAATGATACCGGCTTTGGCCTGTCCGGCCGTAATCAGCCCGGGACAGTTCGGGCCGATCACCCGCGTCTTTCCGCCACGAATCGCCGCGAACGCGCGCAGCATGTCGAGCGTCGGGATGCCCTCGGTAATGCAGACGGCGAGCGGCAGGCCCGCGTCGGCCGCTTCGAGGATCGCGTCGGCGCCGCCGGCCGGCGGCACGAAGATCACGGACGCGTTGGCCCCCGTCGCCGCCATGCACTCGGCGACGGTGTTGAAGACCGGCCATCCTTCGTGCGTCGTCCCGCCCTTTCCTGGCGTCACGCCGCCCACGACGGTCGTGCCGTAGGCGGCCGCCGCCTTCGCGTGGAACGTTCCTTCGCGGCCCGTGATCCCCTGGACCATCAGGCGCGTGTTCTTGTCGATGAGAACCGCCATATCGCTGTCCGCCTTCAGGCGGAAACACCTCTCGCCGCCGACACCACTCTGGACGCGGCTTCGCTCATGTCGTCCGCCGTCTCGAAGTTCAGCCCGCTCTCCTGCAGCATCTGCTTGCCCTTCTCGACGTTGGTCCCTTCCATCCGAATGACGATCGGGACAGACACGCCCAGCTCCCGGACCGCCGCGATCACGCCTTCCGCGAGAATGTCGCAGCGCAGGATGCCGCCGAAGATGTTGATCAGCACGGCGCGCACGGCCTTATCGGCCGTGAGGATTCGGAACGCGTTCCTGATCTGCTCGGCGTTGGCGCCGCCGCCGACATCGAGAAAGTTG
>DATJFE010000045.1:0-59286 GCA_035495955.1 Vicinamibacterales bacterium
CGGGGAGATCTTCGATGCGGAGCCGCCCTTCACGCCCCGTGGCTGCATCGCGCAGGCGTGGAGCGTCGCGGAGGTGCTGCGCTGCTGGGCGAAGACGGCGGAGCCCGCCTGATTCAGCCGCCCGCGAGGTGACGCAGGAACCAGTCGCGGGCGAAGCTCGCGGCCTCCTCCAGCGTGCCGGGCTCCTCGAAGAGGTGCGTCGCGCCGGGCACGATTTCAAGCGCGGCCTTCGCTTTCATCCGGCGCATCGCCTCCCGATTCATGTCGATGACCGGTTCGTCGAGGCCGCCGACGATGAGCAGCGTCGGCGCCGCGACGTTGGGCAGCGCGGATGCGGCCAGATCAGGCCGGCCGCCGCGCGACACGACGGCCCGCACGATGGCGGGGCGCGCCGCCGCTCCGATCATCGCCGCCGCGGCTCCCGTGCTCGCGCCGAAATAGCCGAGAGGCAGCGATCGCAGATCGTCCCGCTCCTCCGTCCAGTCGGTCGCCAGCACGACCCGTCGGCCCAGCAGATCGATATCGAAGCGATGCTGCCTCGTCTGCCCATCGACGACTTCCTCGGCATGGGTGAGGAGATCGAGCAGGAGCGTGGCAAAGCCGCGCGCATCGAGAAATTCCGAGACCGCCCGATTGCGCCGGCTGTACCGGCTGCTACCGCTTCCATGCGCGAAGACGACGAGCCCCTTCGCGCGCTCGGGGATCCGCAGATCCGCTTCGAGGGCGCCGGCGCCGTTCGGCACGCGAATGACGACGGCTTCTTCCGCCGTGGTGCTTCGCATGGATTATTCGCCCTCGGGCTCCCGGCCGAACGCGCCCGCGACTTTTCTCGACGCGGGCGTCGACCGATCCGGGTAGCGCGATCCCGACTCCTTCTGTGCGATGGAGCGGCTGCCGGCTTTGTGCGACGTATGACGATTCCTCAGATCATCGAGCGGCTGTTCGCCGACACGACCCGCGGCGTCCTGTGGAGGCGGCGAGCTCGTATCGACCGGCGGATGTTCACGCCGCTCGCGCGCTTCGTCGGCCTCCGATTCCCTGTTGCTGATTCCTGTCCGCTTGGGCATGGCATCTCCTCGCTACTGGCATCCCGTCCCTTTGGGCGTGACGGTCGACACGGCCAGGCGTTTGATATCGACGTCCGTCTTCGTCTCGACCGTCGGCGTTCCCGTCGTGCCTTTGGCTCGTTTCTCCACGGCTTCGCCGCTGCTGGACACCTGCTGCTCCGCCTGGATCGTCCCGGATATCTCCACCTGGCGTCCCACGTTGCCGCGCAGCGCCGACGTATCGCCTCCAATGAGCTGATACGTGACGGGCGGCATGGTCGCGCCGTCGGCGGCGGACGGTTTCGCGATCAAAACCCAGCTCGCGTCCGCCAGCTCGCCGCCACGAAGACAGCCGCTGACGGTAATCGGCTGCGACTCCGAGGGAATGACGACCGCCGACTGCGTTTCCGGCGCCGGCGCCTTGCCTCGCTTGCACCCGCCGCACGCGAGCATGCCGGCGGCGATGACGACGAGCGTTCGTGTGAATCGTGATTGCATGAAACTCCTCCGTGTCACAGCGCGGACTCACGGCCGCGCGCCCGGTCTACTGAATGCGCGGCATGCTCCGCCAGCAGCGCGCGAACCTCTTCGTCGGTGGTCTGTGAAAAGTTGCGGTACCACTGTCCGACGGCGGAAAACGGCTCCGGCGTCCGCGCGCAGACGATTTCGTCCGCGATGGCGCGAAAGTCCTCGCACGTCGACGGCGCCCCGACGGGAACCGCGACGACGATCCGCGCGGGACCGAGCTGCCGGACCGCCTGAACGGCCGCTCGCATTGTGGATCCCGTGGCGAGCCCGTCGTCGACGAGGATGACGACGCGCTTGGAGAGATCCGGGAGCGGCCGGCCCTGCCGGTAGTCGCGCTCGCGACGTTCGAGCTCCGCCTGTTCCTCGCGTGCGACGCGCTCGATGGCGCTGTCGGAGACCTGATACCAGTTGACCGCCTCGTCGTTGAGCACGCGTATGCCGCCTGAGGCCAGCGCGCCGATCGCGAATTCGGGATGTCCGGGCATCCCCAGCTTCCGCACCAGAAACAGATCGAGCGGCGCATCCAGCGTCTCGGCGATCTCGAACGCGACCGGCACGCCGCCCCGCGGCAGCGCTAGCACCACGACGTCGGGGCGGCCACCGTAGTGACGGAGCTTCGACGCGAGCACCCGGCCGGCTTCGCGACGATCGCTGAACAGCGAGGACGAGTAGTCGCGCCACATGGGAACCCCGCTCTCGATGTCGGAAAGGGTGCAAAGCGCAGTCCGGTCCCTGCTTTGCACGCTCGTGTGATACGCGTCCACTCTGTATTGAGAGGTGACTCATGAGTATGAAGCGAATGTCGTCTTCGCTGGCGGCGGCCGTCGTGATTTGCGGCATGACCGCGGCTGCGCAGACGCCGCAGCAGCCGCCCACGACCACCGGCGATCAGAAGAACGCGGCCGCGGCGCCGATCACCGTCGCGGGCTGCGTCCAGCAGGAATCGGCGGTCCTCAAACGCAATCCGATCGCGGGGAGCGTGGGAATGGGCGACGAGTTCGTGCTGACGTTCGCGAGCTTGAACCCCGGACCGGCGACGACCACCGAGCCGGCGCCAGCTGAACCGGTCGGCACGTCAGGATCACCAGGTAATTTCGGCACGGTGTATCGCGTGACGGGCGACAAGGAGAAGGAGCTGAAGAGCTACGTCGGCCAGCGCGTCGAAGTCACCGGCACGTTCAAGGACAAGGAGAAGCTCACCGACGAGGCGAGCTCGGTCGGCGCGGGCGGTCGCGAGCTGACACCCGCCAACACGCGCGAAATCACAATCGAGTCGATCAAGCCCGTGGCCGGCACGTGCGCGCCCGTGATTAAGTAGCGACCGGCGGAGGCGCCTCCGGTCGCATTCGATCCAGAATGACGGAGACCGATGCGCATTCTGGTGGTCGAGGACGACCGGAAGGTCGCCAATTTCATTCAGAGCGGGCTCGCCGAAGAGGGCTACGCCGTCGACGTGCTCTATGAAGGCAACTCGGTCGGCGAGCAGGCGAACGCCTGCGACTACGACGCCGTAGTCCTCGATCTCATGCTGCCGGGCCGGTCCGGCTTCCAGGTGCTGCGGGACATCCGCGCGCGCAAGCCGGCTCTGCCAATCCTCATCCTCACGGCCAAGGATACCGTCCAGGAACGCGTTGCGGGCCTGGACGGCGGCGCCGACGACTACATGGTGAAGCCGTTCGCGCTGGCCGAGCTTTCGGCGCGGCTGCGCGCCGTCATGCGGCGCGGCGCCGCGCGCGAGAACGTGCTGCGCGTCGCCGACCTCGAGATCGACACGCTTCGCCGGACGGTGCGGCGCGCGGGACGCCCGATCGATCTCAAGCCGAAGGAGTACGCGCTGCTCGAGTTCCTCGTGCGGAACAGCGATCGGCCCGTCACCAAGTCGCTGATCATCGAGCATGTCTGGAACATCCACTTCGACAGCGTCAGCAACGTCGTCGAAGTGCACATCAATTCCCTGCGGAACAAGATCGATCGCGGATTCGATCGCCCGCTGATCCACACGATCCGCGGCGTCGGCTACATCCTGACCGACGCGCCGCCCGCGTGAGCGCGTGAAGAAGCCGACGCTCGCGCTGCGCACGCGCCTGACGGTGTTCTACACGCTCGTGTTCGGCGTGCTGCTGACGGCCATCGCGGCCGCGTCGTACCGCGCGCTCGCCGAGCAGCTCGATTCCGATGCGACGGCGAACCTGATCGAACTGACGAACGGCCTGCACGGATACCTGCGGATCGACAACGGCGTGCCGGTGCTCATCTACGACGACACGGATCCGGAGGAGGCGGCGTTCGTCCAGCGCGCGACGCGCTTCTACCAGGTGTACGACGCCCACACGGGAGCCCTGCTCGTCCAGTCGGATGCGCTCGCGCCGCTCGGATTGACGTTCACGCCTGCCGAAGTGAAGTCGTTTCACGATCAGCCGCGGCTGCACGACATCGACACCGACTACGGACGCATCCGGCTGTCGAACAGCGTCATCACCGAAGGTTCCGAGTCGTACCTGCTGCAGGTGGGGACGTCGCTCATCGGGATCGACAACACGCTCGGACGCTTTCTCACCCTCCTGTTATGGGGCGTGCCGGCGGGCCTTTTCGTCGCGATGGTCACGGGCCGATCCCTCGCCGGCGTGGCGCTGGCTCCGCTGACGCGGCTCGCGGCGGCGGCGCGCACGATCGACGTCACGAATCCGCGGCAGCGCCTGCCGGTCCGCGGCGCGCACGACGAGCTGGACGCCGTCGCCCAGGCGTTCAACGAAACGCTCGCGCGCGTGGAGAACGTGATGGGCGAGATGCGGCAGTTCAGCACGGCGCTGGCGCACGAGCTGCGAACGCCGATCGCCGCGCTCCGCGGCGAGATCGAGCTCGCCGCCATGAAGGCGTCCGCCCAGGATCCCTACCGAGGCACCGCGGTCAGCCAGCTCGAGGAGCTCGACAAGCTGAAGCGGCTCATCGATCAGTTGCTGACGCTCGCCCGCGCCGAGTCCGGGCAGATTCCGCTCGTACGTCAGCCCGTGACTCTCGCTCCTCTCGTCACCTCTGTTGTCGAACAGGTGGAAGCGGTCGCGCAGGCGAAAGGGCTGACGCTCACCTGCCAGATGGACGACCAGCCGGTGGTGGAGGGCGACCCGGAGTGGCTCGAGCGGCTGCTGCTCAACCTGCTCGATAACGCCTTCAAGTTCACGCAGCCGGGCGGTCGCGTGCTCGTCCGGCTGTCGAGCGAAGACGGCATGGCCCGGCTGGAAGTCCGCGACACCGGGATCGGCATGCCAGCCGATGTCGTGCCTCATGTCATGGAGCGCTTTTATCGGGCCGATCCCGCGCGTTCGTCCTCAGCGCAGGGCGTCGGGCTGGGCTTGAGCCTCGTCAAATGGATTGCCGAGCGGCACAACGGCAGCATTGGAGTCGAGAGCCAGCCCGGCCGTGGATCGGCCTTCGTCGTCAACATTAAGAAAATTTAATGGCAGCTTCATGTCTGATTTATGTCAGTCGGCCATGATCGGTTGCACAGGAGGCGTATTGAACATGCGCAATATTACGAAGGCAGTAGCTCTCGCGGCGATGCTGGCGATTCCGGCAGTGTCGTTCGCGGGCCAGGCGGCGGCGGCTTCCAAGAAGACCACCGCGGCCCAGCCGGCCGCGAAAGCGGAAAAGCCGGCGAAGAAGGCGGCCGCCGTGGCCAGCCATACGACCAGCGGCACCGTGAAGTCGATCAGCGACTCACAGCTCGTGATCACCAAGGGTGGCAAGAAGGCCGTGGAGGAAACGTTCGTCGTGAACGCGTCGACGACCAAGACCGGAACGATCGACACCGGCTCGAAGGTCTCGGTGCACTACACGAAGGACGGCAGCACGATGACCGCGACCGCGATCAGCGCGGCGCCGGCCAAGAAGGCTGCGACCAAGGCTCCGAAGGCGCCGAAGAAGTAAGTCGGTTCGGTACGACAACGAGGACAGGCGATCGCCGCCTGTCCTTTTTTTTTGCCTCGCTCATCCCGCGAAGTACTTCTCGAGGAAGCGAAGGAACACGCGCCAGTCCGCCTCCGTCGCCGCATGAGGACCCGTGTGGTAGTACCAGGCGAGATCGCCGCCGAGGAGCGGCGTATCGAGCGGCGGCAGGCGATCGGCGCCCAGATCGCGCTTTCCCAGCAGGCGATACACGGGACCGGCGGCAACTTCCGCGAGGAACTCCCCGGCGGGATCCGCCCACTGATCCTGCGTGCCGCCGGTGATGAAGACAGGACGCGGCGCGCTCAGCGCAATCAGCATGTGCGCATCGACCGGCATGTCGTTCCACCGCCCGACCCATTTCTGAAAGCTGCCCGCGAACCAGTACGGAAAGTTCTGCGCCATGTCGTCGACCGTCTCGCCGAAGTCCCGGCGTGACAGCGCCGCGCCCATCTCGCCCGGACAGCTCGCATACACGGCCGCGATCCGATCGTCGAGCGCCGACGCCCAGAGGGCGGTCTTGCCCAGGCGCGAGTGGCCGTGGAGAGCGATGCGCTTCGCGTCGACGCGGCGATCCGTCTGGAGGTAGTCGATGATGCGGCTGACGCCCCACGCCCACGCGCCAATCGCGCCCCACTCGTCCGCCGCGGGAGCGCGGCCCATCGCGCCGATCACGCCGCGATCGAACGTGTTGATCTTGTCCGGCTGGATGTCCTGATAGCCGACGGTGACGTAGCCCCAGCCGTGCGCGATGATGTCCGCCGCCACCGGCGGCTCTGCGACGGCCGCGCCGCCGCCGCCGAAATTGAGCAGCAGGATCACCGGGACGGGTCCGCGCGCCTGCGCCGGCGTGTACAGCATCACGTTCATCTTCGGCGCATCCTGGCCATCGCCGATCTTTCCGACCGCGAGCGCCATGTCCGTCGTCGTTTCGGGGACGAAGCCTCGGATGGGGACGGTCTGCCATGTGACCTTCGGCGTCTTCGGCGGAATGCGGCCGAAGATCCCGGTCTCGTACAGCCGGACGATCTCGGGCCGGCGCGCCTTCGTCCACGTCTGCGCGTCGCGCACGCGCTTGCCGCCCACCAGCACGAGCGGATCGGGCAGCGTGTACGGCTTGACCTTCGATTCGTCGTAGTTCGAGATGTGTCCGGTCTTCACGGCAAGGCGGAGCGAATTGCCGTTCGCGTCCTTGCCCAGGTTGGTGTTCGGCTGCTGTCGCGCGAGCGTCGAGTAACTCAGAAGAAAGAACGCCGCCATCGAGGCCACCGCGCGTCGGGGCACCATCGGCGCATTCTACCGGTTCGGGGCCGGAACGCGCGCCTCCCGGCGATCCATGGCGATCAGCAGTCCATTGAGAATGGCCTGCGGCCTCGGCGGGCAGCCCGGGATGTAGACGTCGACGGGGACGACGCGATCGACGCCGCCGACGGAGGCGTAGGTGCCTTCGCCAAACAGTCCGCCGCTGCAGCCGCAGGCGCCGACGGCCACGACCACACGCGGATCCGGCGCGGCGTCGTAGGTCCGCCGCAGCGCGATCTCCATGTTGCGCGTGACCGGGCCCGTGACGAGGAGAAGGTCGGCATGCCGGGGGCTCGCGACGAGGTGAATGCCGTAGCGCTCCAGATCGTAGATGGGATTCGTCGTGGCGGCGATCTCGAGCTCGCAGCCGTTGCAGCTCCCGGCGTCCACCTGTCTGACGTGCAGCGATCGTCCCAGCCGCCCATGAATGCGCTCCCGCAGGCGCGCGGCGGACTGCGCAAGGCCCGGTCCGATCTCGGGTTCGAGGCCGCGCAGCGTTGACCGTCCGGTGGCCGGATCGACGTCGAACGAAACGGTGCGCGCGAGCTGCCCGCGCGTGTACGCCGCGATTTCGATCTCGCTCGACACGGCGATCGCGCCTTCGGGGCAGCGGACCACGCACTCGCGGCACTGGATACAGGCGGCGTACGAGACCGTCAGCGTCTTCACCCCGGCAGCGTCCGTGGCCAGGATGGCGCCCGTCGGACAGACCTTCGCACATTCGCCGCAGGCGGTGCAGGCGCTGAAGTCGATGACCGGAAACCCGAATGCCGCGCGCGTGCCGAAGGGATCGCTTTCCGTCAGCACGCCGGTCTTCAGGCTGCGCGCGAGGATGCCGAACATCAGCGGTCGTTTCCTGAATACGAGAGATTGAAGCTCTTGTTGATCACGGGGAAGTCCGGAATGATGTTGCCGGGCACCGCGTCCACCAGCGCCGGCCAGTTCAGGAAGCTCGGATCGGTGATCTTGACGCGATCGATCCGCCCCTGCGCGTCGGTCGCGATCCAGTGCGTGATCGGCCCCCGCCACCCTTCGGTCCAGCCGAGCGCCGACGCCCGCGGCGGCAGCACGTCGGGAACCGGCGTCGTCAGGGCTTCCGGCGTCGCCGCGACGAGGTCGATCGCCTGATCGAGAATGCGCAGCGACTGCTCGACTTCTCGCGCGCGGATCATCAGCCTCGCGCGGACGTCGCCGCCGGGCTCGACCGGGACGTTGAATCTGACAACGTCGTACGCGTCGGACGGATGATCGCGCCTGAAATCCGCATCGATGCCGGACGCGCGCGCGGCGATCCCGACGACGCCCAAATCGCGCGCGGCCTGCGTGCCCAGGACGCCCGTGCCGTCCACGCGATCGGTGAACGTCCCGGCATCGATCAGCAGCGTGATCAGCTCGTCGAACGCCTTTTCGAAGACGCGCAGATGGTCGCGGAGCCGATCGCGCGCGGCCGGGGGCAGATCGCTCTTCACGCCGCCGACGGCGACGGTCCCGCGCAGCAGACGCGTGCCGAACACGTGATCCTGCAGTCTGACGAGCCCTTCGCGAAGAGCCTGCGCGCGGCTGGCCGGCACGGTGAATGCGACGTCGGTCGCGAGCGCGCCGATGTCCGCCGTGTGGTTGTACAGGCGTTCGAGCTCCAGAAGCGCCACGCGCACCGCGCTGGCGCGCGGCGGCACCGCGGTTCCGGCGATCCGCTCGATCGCGTGCGCGAACGCCAGCGCGTGGCCGACGGAGGTGTCGCCGGAAACCGATTCCGCGAGAAAGAGTCCGCGGCGCCACGACTGGCGCTCGAAGCGCTTTTCCGTGCCCTTGTGGACGTAGAACAGCCTGACCTGCAGGTACAGGACCGGCTCGCCCGCCACACCGAAGCGAAAATGTCCGGGCTCGATGACGCCGGCATGCACCGGTCCGACCGGCACTTGAAACACGCCCTCGCCGGTCACCGGCCGGAACGGATGGAACTCGCCGCCGACGCGCGGGACCGGCGCGTCGCCGCGAAAATCCTTTCGCAGCGGCCACGCGCCGTCGGGCCAGTCGTCGTGATGCGCGACCCGCGCCGGGTTCGGGTGGGCGAGCGGGACGAGCCCGAAGAAGTCCATGACCTCCCGCTCGAACCAGTTCGCCGACGGATGCGCCGCGGCGATCGACGGAAAGGCGGCCGCCTCCGGATCGATCGGGGCGGCGATGCGCAGGAACAGGTGCTGCGCCGGCAGCGACCAGACGTGGTGCACGACGAACCGGCCGGCGTCGGACCGCTCGTCGGTCGCGAAGAGCGACATCAGCCGGCCGCCGAGCGCCGCGGTCCTGTCGGCGAGACCGGAAAGCGCGGCGGGTTGGGTTTCGAGCAGGAGCTCGCCGGCCCGCTCGCGGATCGCCCAGCTGTTGACGCCAAGCGCCGACGCCACGGTCTCGATCGGCGTCACGGCGCTCCCCAGACGACGCCGGTCGCGGCGCGAATGAGCGACAGCAGCGGCGCGGGCAGATAGAGCCCGGACACCACGGCGAGCACCGCGGCGCCGATCGTCGTGGCGGTGCCGAGATCGAGGCGCTCGGGAAACGGCACGCGGCGCTCCGCGCGATCGCGCGGCGGCCCGAGCACGATCCGGCCGACCTGCAGCGCGAAGCCGCAGAACAGCACGACGAGCGCCGCAAGAAAGATCGCCGTCGCCGTCACGTGCGGACCGATCAGCCCCGCGCGGAGGATCATCATTTCGCTGAAGAACAAGCCGAAGGGCGGGCACCCCGTCAGCATCAACGCCGCGAGGACGAACAACGCGCTCGCGATCGGCGCGCGCGTGAACGATCCGCTGCCGATCCGGCTGAAGTCGGAGGAGCTGTGGAGCTGGGCGAGCGTGCCTGCCGACAGCAGTCCGAGCGGCTTCGCGATCGAGTGATAGGTCATGTGCAGAAGCGCGCCGAACACGGCGGCTTCGGCGCCCAGGCCCACGCCCACCGCCATGATGCCCACGTGCTCGATGCTCGAGTACGCGAGCAGCCGCTTGAGATTCCACTGAATCACGATGAACGGCACGGCGATCAGCACCGACAGCAGGCCGAGCAGCAGCAGAAGGCCGCTCGAGAAGCCGGGACCGAGCGCCGCCCGTGAAATCAGATGGATCCGGAGGATGCAGTACAGCGCTCCGTTCAGCATCCCCACCGCCATCAGAACGACCGCCGGCGACGGCGCTTCGCGGTACGCGTCCGGCTTCCACGTGTGCATCGGGGCGAGGCCTGCTTTCGTGCCATAGCCGATGAGCGCAAAGACGACGCCCAGGCGCAGCGTGAACGGATGGAGCGCGGGCGCGGCCTGCATGAACCGTGTCCAATTGAGCGCCGGCATGCCTTCGCCGAGATGTCCCTGCCCCGCCGCGAACAGCAGGACGGTTCCGAGCAGCGCGAACCCGAGGCCGAGGCTTCCGAGCACCAGGAACTTCCACGCCGCCTCGAGCGACGTGTCGCGATCGTGAAACGTCACGAAGAACACCGAGACGAGCGTCGTGAGCTCCACCGCAATCCACATCACGCCCAGATTGTTCGACATCGCGACGAGGAGCATCGCGAACACATAACCGGGCAGCAGACCGTAGAACTCGCGGCGCATCCGGGGCGTCACAAGGCCGCGCGCCTCGTTGCGGTGCAGATAACCCGCGCCGTAGGTGGCCGCGAGCAGGCCGACGAATCCGCTGAGCACGAGCACCAGGGCCGACAGCCCGTCCACGCGCAGCGCCTCGCCGAGCGCGCCTGGCATCGCGCCGGAGAGGAACCGGCGCGCCACCGCCAGGCAGAGGGCGAAGGTGGCCGCGAGGCCGCCGAGCATGAGCGCGTCCTTCACCTTCCGCGGTAGATCGACCACGCCGGCGGCGGCCGTCAGGAGAGGCAGGAGCAGCGTGGCGATGAGAAGGTTCACCACTAGCCCTTCAACTTCGACAGCCGGCTGACATCCATCGACTCGAAGCGATCGACGATGCGGTGGACGAGAACGCCAAGGATGAGCACCGCGAGGATCACGTCGAACGAGATGCCGAGCTCCACGACGAGCGGCATCCCGGAGGTCACGCCCACGGCGACCAGGAAGACGGCGTTCTCGACGGTGAGGAGCGCGAGGATCTGCGTGATCGCCTTCTTGCGCGTGACCATCACGAACAGGCCGATGAAGAGCATGGACAGCGCGACGCCGATCAGGTGGTGGCTGACACCGCTGGCGCCTTCCGGGAATCCCGTGCTGACGCGATACCCGACGACCGTGAGCCCCACGCAGACGAGCAGGGACACGGGGACGTTGAGGACGGGCTCGATCTCGCGGTGGATGCCGATGCGGTCGATGGTCCGCATCAGAAACCACGGAATGAGAACGGTCTTCAGCGCGACCGTCAGCGCGGCCGTGACGAGAAGCGCGTGCCGTCCGCTCGCGACGGCAATCGTGGCCGCGACGAGGCCGAGAAACAGCGATTGCACGCCGAAGAGGCGAATGGCGGTGAAGAGCGCCTTCTGCCCGACCAGCAGATACGCCGTCACCAGCATGCCCGCCGCGCAGAGGATCAGGATGTCGCCCGTCATGCGCGCCTCACAGGAACCTGATGGCCAGCGCGAGGAACGCGAGGCCGAGCGACACCGAGACCAGTTCCGGCACGCGGAACAAGCGCAGCTTCGCGTTCGCGCTCTCGACGATCGTGATGGCGGCCGCGAGGATCGACACCTTCACGGGCCATGCCGCGATGCCAGCGAGCACGGCGGCCGGTGTGGCGGCGGACGCGATCCCGAACGGCACGAACAGGTCGATCAGCAGCGTCAGATACAGGAGCTCCTTGATGGCCGACGCCCATTCCACGAGCGCGAGATCCGGACCGGCGTACTCGAGCACCATCGCCTCGTGAATCATCGTGAGCTCGAGGTGCGTCGCCGGGTTGTCGACCGGTATACGCCCGGTCTCCGCGATGACGATGATGAAGAGGCCGGCGAAGGCGAGCAGATCGCTCGGATGAAGCGAAGGGCCGCGTTCGAGCACACCCCTGACGAGGACGCCGACGTTCAGCGAGCCCGCCGCCAGCGCGGACGAGAAGAGTCCGAGCAGCAGCGCCGGTTCCGCGAGTGCGGCGATCGTCATGTCGCGGCTCGCGCCCATGCCGCCGAACGGGCTGCCCGTATCGAGCGCCGCGGTCGCCAGCGCGAAACGCCCGAGGGCGAGCGTGCCGACGATCAAGAGGATGCCGCCGGCGCTCTCGAGCGGCGCCCACGCCATCGTCACCGGCACCATCGTCGACGCCGCGATCGCCGCGGCGAAGTACGTGCGCGGGCCGGCGGCGTAGATCCACGACGCCGTCTCGGACCGGAGCGGATCCTTTCGAAACAGCTTGGCGAGATCGGAGTAGCCCTGCCGCCAGGGCGGCCCCTGCCGATTCTGAAGCCGCGCCTTCAGCTTCTGTATGCCGGTCTTCAGGGCAGGCGCCAGGGCCACGATCGCGATCGTCTGCAGCCAGGCGCCGATCACGCGGTCCACCAGATGAAAAGCACGAGCGTCACGACGAGCGCGATGACGTACGCGAGGTAGGCGTGAAGGCTGCCCGCCTGCAGGACCTTCATCCCATCCGCCACGCGCAGCACGGCGCGCAGGAGCGGTCCGTAGATGTAGCGCTCGAACGTCGGTTCGATCTCCGACCGATACCGGACTTCGCTCGGAAAGTACGGGGAGACGTCGGCGAGCCTGTCGACCCGCCGCGTCGGCCGGTAGACGCCCCTGAAGATCATCATGATCGGCTTCGAGAATGCGGTCGCCGTGTATTCCGTGCGAGCGGTGAGCTCGCCGCCACATCCCCACGTCGGGACACGCCTCACGGCGGGACGCCGGCGCCAGGTGAGAAGGAACGCGAAGGCGAGCGCGCCAGAGAGCGCGGCCGCCAGGGCGAGCGGCGTGACGCGATCGAATCCCGGCGTGCCGGACGCGATCGTCAACGCGCCGCGCGTGAAGTCTGCGGGCGGCTGGAGCCCGGGCAGCGAGCCCATCACGCTTCCGAGCACGCGGACGACGGCGCCGGGAAACAGGCCGAGCGCGACGCACAGGGCCGCGAGGAAGACCTGCGGGATGAGCATGGCCGCCGGCGACTCCCGCGCCGCGGCGGCCTCTTCGCTCCTGGGCAGCGCCAGAAACGTGATGCCGAACGCCTTCACGAAGCACGCGGCGGCGAGCGCCGTCGTCAGCGCGAGCATCGCCGCGCCGATCGGGAACAGGAAGTGGACGAGCGGATCGGCGGCGCTGCGGAAGCCGAACAGGAACCCCTGAAAGGTCAGCCACTCGCTGGCGAAGCCGTTCAGCGGCGGCAGTCCCGAGATCGCCATCGCGCCGAGAAGAAAGCACAGCGCCGTCCAGGGCATGCGCCGGCCGAGTCCGCCGAGTTCCTCGATCTGGCGCGTGCCGGTGCTCGTGACCACGCCGCCGGCGCCAAGGAACAGCAGACCCTTGAAGACCGCGTGATTGAGCACGTGGTAGAGCGCGGCGGCGATCCCGATCGACGCCACGTCGGCGCGTCCGTAGGTGAGCGCCATCATGCCGGCGCCGAGACCGAGGAGAATGATCCCGATGTTCTCGATGCTGTGGTACGCGAGCAGCCGCTTGAGATCGTGCTGCACCAGGGCATAGAGCACGCCCAGTACCGCGGAGATGGCGCCGAGACAGACGACGATCACGCCCCACGCGAGCGGCGGCGTACCGAGGCCGAACGCGCAGACGCGAACGATTCCGTAGATGCCGCTCTTGATCAGGACGGCCGACATCAGCGCCGACACGTTGGTCGGCGCCGCGGGATGCGCCTCCGGCAGCCACACGTGGAGCGGAATGATGCCCGCCTTCACGCCGAATCCGGTGAAGAACAGCGCGAAGAGGACATGCCGCTGCGCGCCCGACGCCAAATGCCCGGAGAGGAGCGTCGAGAACGAGAGCGATCCGCCGATCGATCCGAGGATCAGGAACCCGGCGAACAGGCAGCCGGTGCCGATGTGCGACATGGCCAGGTACAGGAACGACGCGCGTCGGCTGGCGCGCGACTCGTGCTCGGTCGCCACGAGCGCCGCCGACGTCAGCGACATCAGCTCCCAGGCGAACAGGAACGTGATCGCATCGCCCGCCGCGAACACGAGCTCGAGCGCGCCCATGAGCAGATTGAACATCGCGCCGATGAACGGCGAACGCCGGCTCCAGTGAGGAGTTGCGAGATAGCCGAGGCTGAAGATCGCGATCGGCACGGCCACCAGCGAAAGTACGAGCAGGAACCACGCCGAGAGCGCGTCGATGGTGTAGCCGAGCGAGATGCCCGACGCCCGATGGACAAAGAGCACGCCCTGCTCGCTCGACCCCGTGCGCAGCGCGGCGATGGCGGCTGACGCGATCGCGATTGACGCGAGGACGGATCCCGAGAAGGCCACGAGGCGGGCCGCCGCCGCGCGGCGCCACAAGACCAGCGTCAACGCGGCCGTCAGGAGGCGGAGCGAGAGCGCGATCGGCACGGCTACTTGCGTGTCTCGCGCTGCAGTTCCTTGAGCATGGACTGCGTGCCGACGAGCCGGTTGTTGAAGATCTCCCGCGCGATCGCGAGGAGCTTTGTAATCAGCGGATCGCTGAGGGTATATCTGACCGTCGTCCCGACCTTCCGCGGCTCGACGATGTTGCGTGCTCTGAGGACGGACAGCTGCTGCGACACGACCGGCTGATCGAGATCGAGCGCCTGCTGGAGCTCCTGCACGCTGCGCTCGCCGGTGCTGAGCGTCTCGAGGATGCGGATGCGGACGGGATGCGCGAGTGCCCTGAAGAAGCCGGCCTTGAACTCCTGCAGCGCGGGGCGGTTCATCGCCTCGTGAGAATAACACGAGTATCTATATATTTCTATATTAGATTAGATGTCAGGCACGCCCGGGGGCCCGTACGGACGTAGGATGTCGGCGTGATGCCGGCGCGCTCGATTGTCGTGTGCGCGACCATTGCGGCCGCCGCGTGCGGCGGCGGGGCCGCAGCAGCTGGCGTTCGTGCACGACAACCACGACCGTCGGCGATCCGCATCGCGATCGGCGGCACGCTTGCGCTGACCGGCGCCTTTGCCGTGCCGCAGGACACACCCGACCCGCGCAATGTGACGAGCGCGAGGGGCAAGATCGCCTATCGCCGACTGATGTCGGGCGCGCCAGGACAGCCGCCAGGGAGTCAGGCCGGCCTGCTGATCGTGCAGATGCTGGCGGACGATCGGATCTAGGTTGAGGCCGCGCGCGGACCGCTCGCCGACGCGCCGTTCACGTCCGGCGCGTCGATCTACGTGCGCTAGTCTTCCGGGTCGGCCCCTCGCGTTCGGATCGACCTGGCTGTGGATGACGGGCGCTTGACGTACAACAGTTCGCGAGAGCCCGACGCTTTGCAGGAGAACAGGAGATCAGGAGTATTCTTTTTTCTCGAATAGAGAAGCGTCTCCTGACCTCCTGCTATTACTAGTTCGCTTTCCGAGTGTATTTGATTTCGACGGCCTTCCACTCGGGCACCTGGCCGAAGCTCAGGTAGCTCGTGGCGATCATGGCGTCAGCGGACGAGGGCTGGATGACCGTGCGTTGGTGCCACGTGTCGCCGCCGAGCGCGTAGTCCGCCTTCAGCTCGAACTGATTGGCCTTCTCGTCGTAGGCGCCTGCCTCGGCGATGCGGCCGGGATTCGTGCTCGAGATCCGCGTGGCCTCGTACTGGCGCGTCGCGGTGTTGAACCCGGTCCACGCGAGGGTCGTGAACGGCGCCCCGTTCAGCGCGCCTTCGATCTTCTCTTCGACGAAAAGGCCATCGAGCAGCGGCCGGATCGTGGAGGTGGCCTTCGTCGTGAGACCCGGTCCGCCGGGCCTGGGCCAGAGGGTCATCTCGACGTCCCAGGTGCCGCACATCGTCGTAAGGCGCGCGTGCTCGGGTTCTGGAGGCGTCATCGATGCCTTTCTGAGCGAAGGTCTGGCGCCGGCAGTCGTCGCGGCGGCGATCGCGCTCGCGGCCACCACCGCGGCTAGTGAGCACGCAAGAGTACGGTTCATCAGAGCAGCTCCTTCAGGGCGGAGACACTCTACTCTGAAAGGCGATCACAGGGGAGTGCTTCAGCTGAATCGCAACCGGGCAGGCACCGACCCGGGTCCTGTTGCATGGTGCCGCAGTGAAGAATCCTGTCGCGCGTCAGTCCTTCGTCAGCGTGAACGGCTGGCCGGAGAACCCCGAACCAAAAACGCCGCCTGTGATTCGACGGCCCGTTTGATCCATCTGTCCGCGGAAGGTCCAGTCCGTGAAGGGCCCCTGCTTTACCCTCATCTCGATAGCGCCCTGCGCGTCAACTCGGTTCGTCGTCGAGGCGGGATCGAGCTGGCCCGGGCCGAATGTGCTGTCGAAATAGCTTCCGGTCACGCGGCCGCTGTTATCCTGCGCGAGCGTAAAGCTGTACGTCCCCAACGCGGCGGGCCCCGAGACGCCGCGCCACGCGCCCGTCATGCTCCCGACGGTAATCGTAGATGTCGAAGCCGAAGCGCTTCCTCCCCGGCCATCCGAGACTATGACCGTCGGGGTGAAGGTGCCGCCCAGTGTGAAGACGCGCGTGAAACTGGCGTTGCTCGAGAAGGAGCCATCGCCTAGGGTCCAGTCATACGTCAGCGCGTCCGCATCTGGGTCAGCGGCGATCGCGGTGATCGTGAACGTCGTCAGGCCGTGGATCCCGAAGGCTGGGGAAGCGGTCGCGCTCACAGTGGGCGCCCGATTGGGCTGGGGCTGGGGCTGTGGCTGGGAGGGTGAAGTCGGTTGCGCGGGTGTAGTGTTGCTTCCGCCGCAAGCCACTAGAAATAATACGAGTGCCCCCGTCGGGATCAGTCGCTTCATGCCGGCTCCTCGAATACTCTCAGGTAGCGAGGTGTGTGTAGTAGCAACTTCTTCGCCAACAGATTTCGTTGAATAAAATGAGGCCGCCTGACTGTGGAGTGCCGGGAACCTGTCAATGACGGACGTGACCTGCCTCACTCTGACACGCACAGAATGTGAGGGGCGTTTCTCAAATCGGCCTGCAAGCGGACGCACTTCGGCACGCGGCTTTCGGGCGAGACATAGCTGAACAAGGCATCGGGATCGCGATCGTTCCTCGCATGCGTCGCATGTTAGGACGGCGCGCGTGAGCTGTCGATCTCGTTCGCCGTACAACGCCGACTGCTGGGGATCAGGCTCAGGCAGGCGCCGCTCGCCATCGGGCGGGCATGAGAAGTCCGGCGGAAGAGTGCATTGAGGCGAACCTTTATCAAGCGCGTCGAGCCAACGTTTGTCGCGCTTCCGCGATGCGCGTTGCGGGCGGACACGCCGTGCTTGTCCTTGATGTCCGGGGACGCGCCGTGATCGACGAGCCATGCTACCTGCGCCGGATCGAATTCCTTCTCAACCCCATAATGCAGTGCGGTCCGACCCGACTTTGGATCCACGGTGTTTACGTTAGCGCCTCTCTTGGCTAGAAACCTCGCGGCCTGGAATTTCTTCCACGTCCATGCGGCGAGCAACGGCGTCATGCCGACGACGACGTCGACCTTCGCGTCGGCTTTGATGAGTAGATCGAGATGATTGACGTCGTCGTACCACGCGGCAGCGAATAATCCGCCGCCGGGCGCGTTCTGCACCTTCGCGCCGCGCTTCAGCAGCAGCTTGATGAGGGTCGCGTTTCGTCCGCGAGCGACGGCGAAGAAGAGCGCGGTGCAGCGATCTTGCTCGGGGGGCAGCTTCGACTCAACGTCAAGTCCGTCGTCGAGCAGCAAAGTGACCATCTTCGCGGCCTGCGATTCGGCAATCCCAAGGTCGGTACAGGGAACGCAGCAGGCGAGGTGCAGCAGGTTAAACCCACGACGGTCAGTCACGCGCAGCAGTCCGGGATCGGCGGCGAGAAGGGCGCGGACTGTCTCGACATCGAGTTCTTTGACGGCCCGGAGCATCCGCGCTTTCGACATGAGCCGTAAGTCTACGCGTTTTTCAGCAAGCTCTTAAGGCCCAAATGGATAGAACAGGATCCGTGGAGTTCCCTGGTCGCTCATCCAAACAGCGTGTTAGCTTGGGTCATGATCGCTTCGTGAGTGGGCTCGTTCCATGGCGATGCGAAAATCACCGTCAGGTAAAGGTTAACGTCGACCATTCAACATGGCATCAATCTGCAGCATCTTCGGAACTGGACAATGGGCGGCTCATCGTCCTCCTGGGATCGCTGCCAACGTGCCCCGTCACATCGGAAGCTCGCAATAATGGTAATGCTTCAACCGGAACTCCGGAACACCTGGAACCCGGGAACCGCTAGAACAGCGTATTATCCCGACATGAACGACCGTCTCCGTATCGGCGCGCTCGCCGCCCGCGCCGCCGTGAGCGTCGACGCCATCCGCTACTACGAGCGCATCGGAGTGCTGCCCAAGCCGGCCCGGACTCCTGCCGGATATCGCGAATACGACACGGCGGCGCTGAATCGACTCGGACTGATTCGAAACGCGCAGCAGTTTGGCTTCTCGCTGCGGGAGATCGCCGGATTCCTCCGCGTGCGCGACGCCGGGGGACGGCCGTGTCAGGAGGTCCGCGACGCCGCGCGACGCGCGCTCGCGGACGTCGACGACCAGATCCTCGCGCTCCGGCGGAGACGCGCCGACATGCGCCGGACGCTGCGTCGCTGGGATCGCCAACTCGCGGCGACGCCAGTCGATCGTCCCGCGCGGCTGCTCGAGAACATGTCCGCCGCGCACGCTTGACTCTGGAGTCGACTCCAGGGTTTAGCATGCGGGCATGCTCACCATCCTCGCGCTCGCGATCCTCTCGACGCTCCCCTCCCAGGATATGGCGCACCGCGGCGCCGCCGCGATGGGCTTCGATCAGCACAAGACGACGCACCACTTCCGGCTCCGGCCCGACGGCGGCAGCATCGACGTCGAAGCGAACGATCCGTCCGACGCCGCCAGCCGCGATGCCGTTCGCGAACATCTGAAGCTGATCGCCGCGCAATTCGCCGCCGGCGACTTCGGGAAGCCGCTGGCCACGCACGGCGAAGTCCCGCCCGGCGTCAGGACGATGCAGGCGCGGAAATCGTCATTGCATTACGAATACAAGGATCTCCCGCGCGGCGGCCAGGTGATCGTGACGACGTCCGATCGGCGGGCCAGAAACGCCGTCCACGAGTTCCTGCGCTACCAGATACGTGGACACGCGACCCACGATCCTCTGACCATTCAGCGGTGACCGCCGGTTACACAACCGTGTTCGGGCCACCGGATTGGTAAGCGGCGAAAACGCGCACTCCATGCAAATCCGGGCAAAACCGTGCCGTGGCCGGCCGGTCCATGCGTTGCAAAGTAACCGCCCCTTCTGCGACGGACTGTGATGGACTTCCGCGAATACGCGGCGAAAGAGACGTCGGCCTCCCTTCGGCGGGTACAAGCCGGGCCCGGAGAGGTGTGCCAGAAGCAGCTCGCCGCGCTGCGGGCCGCGGTCGACGCCGCGGCGAAGGCGCTCGAATCCGCCGCCAAGCCGTCCGCCGATGCCGAGCGCGACATCGCCGACCTCGCGGAGCGCCTGACCAAGGCGGCCACCGAGGCGACCGATCTCGCCGTCAAGCGGGTCGCCGACGAAGCCCGCAAGACGCAGGACGGCCTGCGCGGCGAGATTCAGACGCTCACCAGCGAGAAGAAGACCGCCGCCGCGTCGCTGCAGGAAATACAGGCGAAGGCCGACGCACTCAAGAGCGACCTCGCGGCCGCGACCAAGCGCGTGGACGCCGTCACCCAGGAGCTGGCGCAGGCGCGCGAGAGCGCCAAGAAGCTCGAGGCGGACCGCAAGGATCTGGCGACCGCCCGCGATGCCGAAAAGCTGTCGCGGACGACGGCCGAAGGCGATCTGAAGAAGACCCGCGACGCGCTCGAGAAGGCGCGCGGCGATCTGGCGGCCGCGGCGAAAAAGCTCGAGGCGCTGGCGCAGGACAAGACCGCGATCGAGGACGCGGCAGGCGTCGCCAGCAGCCAGGCGCAGGCCGCCGAAGCGAAGCTCGGCGCCGTCACCGATCTGCTGAACAAGAGCGCCGCGCGCGTCAAACAGCTCGAGCGGATGCAGCAGGACAGCGAGCGCACGATCCGCGATCTGCAGAACAAGCAGCAGACGGCGGCGCCGCACGCCGGCGCCGCACGCATGTCGCTCTCGATGTTCGACGAGCTGCTCAGCGCGTTCCAGGCGCTCGCGGCGTCGGCCAACATCAGCGACGTCCTGACGACGATGATGGAGCAGCTCGCCACCGAGTTCTCGCGCGTCGCGCTGTTCCGCGTGAAGAGCAATCACCTCCAGGGCGAGCACCAGATCGGATTCGATCTGAAGACCGACATCGCCAAGGTGATGATGCCGCTCGGAATCGACTCGCTGCTCACGCGTGCCGCGTCCTCCGGCGTCGTCGAGCGGCTCTCGCTCGATGAGCTGTCCGACAGCCGGAAGCTGCCCTTCTCCGGCAATCCGGCCTGCGCGATCGCGCTGCCGGTCGTGGTCGGCGACGAGACGCTCGCGATCGTCTATGCCGACGATTCGGGCGGCCATGGCGACGAGCGCAACGCCGATGCCGCCAAACTGCGCGTCCACTTCGCCGACGCGATGCTCCAGTACTCGATCTCGCTGCTGTCGCGCATGAAGGCCGAGCTCAAGACGCTCGCCGAGCTGCGGTCCTATGCGGCGTCGCTGCTGCACGAGATCGAAGCGATGCACGTCGCCGACGCCGGCGCGGGCAAGAGCGGGTCGGACCTCCAGGAGCGGCTCAAGAGCAACCTCGAGTACGCCCGGAGCATGTATACGAACCGCATCGAGCTCGAAGAGACCGACGCCGCGGCGTTGCTGCTCGACGACGCGATCATGGCGATCGTGACGGCGCAGCCGCAGACGCCCTTCGCGCGCGACCTCGCCGTCGTCGCCGGCCATGCCGCAGGGCAGTCCCAGAAGCGCAAAGCCGAAGCGTCCTGACCGCCCAACCGCCCCGCCAAGCCGTCCCCGGCTGACGTATCCTGCACAGCATTATTTCGGTTCTGAGCGCTCATCCGGCTGTCGATCCGGGCCGATCCCGTTCGTTTAGAGGGTGAGACGCCGGCATGGAGCCGGCGGCACAACAAAGGACACGCAGCGATGAATCAGTACTTGCTCAGCATTTATCAGCCCGATGGACCGCCTCCCCCCGCCGACGCGCTTCAGAGGGTCATGCGCGACGTCAACGCCGTGCGCGATGAAATGAAAGCCGCCGGCGCCTGGGTTTTCGCCGGGGGGCTGCACCCGCCGTCCACCGCGACGGTCGTCCGGCTCCAGGACGGCAAGGTGCTGACGACGGACGGGCCGTTCACCGAAGGCAAGGAACACATCGGAGGATTCAGCGTCATCACCGCGCCCGATCTCGACGCGGCGCTCGAGTGGGGCCGGAAGCTCGCGCGTGCGGTCTCGCTGGACGGACGCACGTCGCTGCCAATCGAGGTTCGCCCATTCCAACACGACGGCACACACTGTTAGGCGATGGACTGCGGCGCTCCGGAGATCGAACGTGCGTTCCGGAACGAGTACGGCCGCGCGGTGGCGGTTCTCACGCGCGTCTTCGGCGATATCGATATTGCCGAGGACGCGGTGCAGGACGCCTTCGCGATCGCGCTCCAGCGCTGGCCGGTTGCCGGCGTGCCGCCGGCCGTCGCGGGATGGATCATCACGACCGCGCGCAATCGCGCCATCGATCGGCTCCGTCGCGAGGCGTCCCGCGAAGACCGGCACGCACAGGCGGCCCTGCTGCACGCCGTCGATGAGCCCATCGAAGAGGCTCCGGTGAGTGACGATCGCCTTCGTCTGATCTTCACGTGCTGCCACCCCGCGCTGGCGCCAGCCGTGCAGGTGGCGCTGACGCTGCGGCTCCTGGGAGGATTGACGACAGCGGAGATCGCGCGCGCATTCCTGGTACCTGAGGCGACGATGGCGCAGCGCCTCGTCCGCGCCAAGTCGAAGATCCGCGACGCGCGGATTCCCTATCGCGTTCCGGCCGCCGCGGACCTGCCCGAGCGGCTTCACGCGGTGCTGGCGGTCGTCTACCTGATCTTCAATGAAGGGTATGCGGCGACTGCCGGGCAACGGCTCGTACGAGAGAATCTCTGCGAAGAAGCGATTCGGCTCGGGCGTCTTCTCGACGCGCTCTTGCCCGGCGAACCGGAAGTGCTGGGACTGCTGGCGCTGATGCTGCTGATCGAATCGCGGCGCGCCGCTCGCGTCTCTTCCGGGGGCGAGCTCGTGCTCCTCGTGGCGCAGGATCGCGGCCGCTGGAATCGACGGCTCATTCGTGAAGGTCAGACGATGGTCCGGCGGTGTCTCGTCCTGAATCGCCCCGGGCCGTATCAGATTCAGGCGGCGATCAACGCGGTGCACGCCGATGCGCCGAGTGCCGGCGACACCGACTGGCGGCAGATTCTGCGGCTCTACGACCAGCTCCTCTCCGTCAATCCGACGCCGATCGTCGCACTGAACCGCGCCGTCGCCCTCGCGGAAGTCGACGGACCGCATGCAGCGCTCACCGCGATCGAAGGCCTCGACCTCGCGCGCTATCACTTGTTCCACGCGATCCGCGCCGACTTCCTCCGACGCCTCGGCCGGAAAACCGAGGCCTCTGAGGCGTACGAGACCGCGATCGCCCTGAGCGGCAACGAGGCCGAGCGCGAGTTCCTGCGTTCGCGCGCGGGCGACGCGTCCTGAAAGAAAGCGGCTATTTTTGCCGCCAGCGGCTCAGCGTTCCCGCGGCCGGCGTCGCGCTGAAGTTCACGGGCCGCGGCCGTCCCGGAGCCGCCATCAGGAACCGCGCTTCATCGCCAACCCACTCCATGATCCCGCGGCTCACGGCGCCGCGCTGCGCGCCGGCGAGGTTCAGGTAGTCGACGGCGATCGGCGTCGTGCTGTCGTCGATCCGCATCTTCGCGTGCAGCATCACCTGACCGCCGAACACGACCTTCACTTCGTTGCCGGCCGTCACGCGCGAGCCGAAGGCGAGCCACTGGTCCGGCATCGGCTTGCCGTCGAGGACGAGTTCCACCGGGATCCACTCCCCTTCGAGCCGCCGCAGCAGCGGTGTCATCGGCCCGTCGAACGCTGCGGGATCCTCGCGCTCGACGGGCGGTGCGGCCGGGGCGGCAGGCGCGGGCTGCCGCGTCCCGCCCGTCACGCTCGAGGGTCGCGCGGCTGAGGCGCGGCGCAGCTTCTCGAGTGCATGCCCGCTGCCGGGCTGCGTCGCAAACGCGGTCGGGCGAGAGGCGCCCGTCAGGCCGAGACACATCGTCAATCGATCGCCATCCAGCTCGTACAGCCCGTACGACCGGTTTCCCGCTTCCGGTCCCTCGACGAACTCGATGTCGATGTGCGCGGGCCTGGCTTCGACGTCGATCGTGAACACGCCTTCGTAAGTGGCTTCCGGCGATTCGGTGCGAAATCGATCGCCGTCGATGAGCAGCCGCGACTGCGAGAGCGCGGCGGCCGGCATCGCCGTGCCGTCCACTTCGAGCGCCGCGAAGCGCCATTCGCCTTCGAGCGCGCGCAGCTCCTGCACGTGACGCGACAGCGCCGGCCAGCTCGCGAAGCCCGTTTGGCGCGCGACGACGGACTGGGCGTCGGCGAGACGGAATCCGGCCGCGCGCACCTTGGCGCCCGTCATGCGCCGAGCCTCGGGCAGGTGATCGATGAACGCTCGTGCGGCCGGTTTCGCGCCCTCATTTAGCTGCGCCAGAAGGGTCTTGGCCTGGCGGCGAAGGTGATCGAGGTTGGGCCGAGCGGGGAGTTTCTTGCTCACGACGCCTCCATGCATCGCCTGGGGTCCGCAAACAGGCTGCACGAAGGACGTGCATGGACGGGAACATCGATGAAGGTGAGTTGAACTCTTCCCGCGGACCCGGCGGCGTCCTTCAAGCCGGCGCCTATCTTAAGGCAAAATGCCAGCGGTGGCTACCTGGAAGGATTCGCGAACACTCGAGGACGGGCGGACGGCTTTCGCCACAGGGGCATGGTCCGACGCGTTCCGGCTGCTCGCCGCCGCCGACGCGCGGGCACCGCTCGGAGCGGACGATCTGGATCGGCTTGCCAGCGCCGCGTACCTCGTCGGCGAGTACGCGGCGAGCGTCGACGCGCGCGCGCGCGCCCATGCCGCGTTCCTGGAGCGGGGCGAGGCGATCCGCGCCGCCGGGAGCGCCTTCTGGCTGACGTTCGCACTCCTCGACAGACCCGATCAGCGCGCGCAGGCAGCGGGATGGATCGCGCGGGCGCAGCGGCTCATGGACGACGTCACCGAGACGTGCGCGGAACATGGATGGCTGCTCTGCGCGTCCGCGCGCCAACGCGCCGGCGAGGGCGAGATCGCCTCGGCGTATGCGGCGTTCACGAAGGCGGCGGAGATCGGCGCGCGCGTCGGAAGCCCCGACCTCATAGCGCTCGCGCGTCACGGCCAGGGCCGCACGCTGCTCGCGATGAACCAGACGCCGGACGGCCTGGCGCTGCTCGACGAGGTGATGGTCGCGGTCGCCGGCGGCGAGGTCGCGCCCATGATCGCGGGCACCGTCTACTGCAGCGTGATTTCCGCGTGCCACGATCGGTTCGACCTGCGGCGCGCCCAGGAGTGGACGCTCGCGCTACAGCGCTGGTGCGACGCACACCCGGAGATCGTTCCCTTTCGCGGCCACTGCCTGGTACGCCGATCCGAGCTGATGCAACTGCACGGCGCCTGGACCGACGCGTTCAGCGAAGCGCGGCGGGCCTGCGAGCGGCAGCACGACGCCTCGTCGCAGCCCGAGACCGCCGCGGCGTACTACCAGATCGCGGAGCTGCACCGGCTCCGCGGCGAATTCACGAGCGCCGAAGAGGCGTACCGCCTCGCGAGCCAGACCGGGCGCAGGCCGCAGCCGGGCCTCGCCCTCCTTCGACTCGGTCAGGGTCAGACCGACGCGGCCGACGCGGCCATCCGTCTCGCTCTGCAGGAAACGCGCGACCGGCGATCCCGCGTGCTCCTGCTGTCGGCCGCGGTGGAGATCGTGCTGGCGAAGAAGGATGCCGCCGGAGCTCGTCTCGCGTCCGACGAGCTCGCGCAACTGGCCGCGCGTCTGGACATGCCCTTTCCGCGCGCCGTCTCGTCGCAGGCGCGCGGCGCCGTCCTGCTGGCGGAAGGAAACCCGCTTCCCGCGCTGGAGTCGTTGCATGCCGCAGCGACCGCGTGGCAGGAGCTCGACGCGCCATACGAGCTCGCGCAGGCTCGCGTGCTGATCGGGCTCGCGTATCGCCGGCTGGGGGACCTCGAGGGAGCGCAACTGGAGCTCGACGCCGCGCAGGAAGTTTTCGAGAAGCTGGGTGCGGCGCCCGCGGCTGCGCGGGTGGCGGCCCTGAGCGAGCAGGCGTCGCCTCCCCCGTCGACAGGACTCACCGGCCGCGAAATAGAAGTGCTGCGGCTGATCGCGACCGGGGCGACCAACCGCGCCATCGCCGGACGGTTGGGGATCAGCGAGAAGACCGTCGCCCGCCACGTGAGCAACATCTTCACGAAGCTGGACCTGCCGTCGCGATCGGCCGCGACCGCGTACGCGTACCAGCACAAGCTGCTGTAGTTCAAAGAGATCACCAGAGAACACAACTCATGCCGCAGACGACGCGGACGCCACGGACGCGACTGGAAACGTCGCGACATCAGCTTTCAGCGGGCAGCCGGCGTCCAGCGTTGAAGTTGGAGAACAGGAGGAGGTGAGGAAGGACATTTAAGAAGAGATCGTATGCAGGAGAACAGGAGCTCAGGAGAACGTGTGTGGTCGTCGTGTTCCAATAGACTCCTGCTCTCTTGTTCTCCTGCGAATGGTTTCCCGGTCGCGTCGACCGTGCTCTTGATCGATGCCGTTGAGCCTCGCTCGCCCCCGTTGTTGTGTTGAAGGGGGAGGAGCACTAGCAGGTGAGGAAGGACATTTAAGAAGAGATCGTATGCAGGAGAACAGGAGCTCAGGAGAACGTGTGTGGTCGTCGTGTTCCAATAGACTCCTGCTCTCTTGTTCTCCTGCGAATGGTTTCCCGCAGTCTCGTCGACGCGTGCTCTTGATCGATCCCGTTGAGCCTCGCTCGCCTCGTTGTTGTGTTGAAGGGGAGGAGCAGTAGCGGTGAGGAAGGACATTTAGAAGAGATCGTATGCAGGAGAACAGGAGCTCAGGAGAACGTGTGTGGTCGTCGTGTTCCAATAGACTCCTGCTCTCTTGGCCTCCTGCGAATGGTTTCCTGCAGTCTCGTCGACTCGTGCTCTCCTGTAAGAAAATCACTGCCGGCGTCAGGCTGGGCCGCGCGTGTCGGTCGAAGTACGCTCTGCGCGTCTTTTGTGACCTCTGTGCCTCTGCGCTGTACGTGGCGGTTTTGGAGTTCCCTGCGGAACCCTCTCCCGAGCGACCGGTGTCACATGGGTAGAACTACCCATCGATCGTCGAGTTCGGCCCTGGGTATTCCGGCCGATGCGCGACGCCCCGCGCTCGTCGTAGCGTAGTGCAGGGAGGAAATATGGCCGATACGCACACGACAGAGCGGGTGAACACGGTGGTCATCGGGGCCGGGCAGGCGGGACTCTCCACGGGCTACCACCTGGCCAGACGGGGCGTCCGCTTCGTCATTCTGGACGCGAACGAACGCGTGGGCGACGTGTGGCGCCGGCGATGGGATTCGCTGCGCCTGTTCACTCCCGCCCGGTACGCCGGACTGGACGGGCTGCCGTTTCCCGCCGCGCCTTTTTCGTTTCCGACGAAGAATGAGATGGCGGATTACCTCGAAGCCTACGCCAGGCGCTTCGCACTGCCCGTCCGATCCGGCATGCGCGTGGTCCGCCTCTCGAGACTCGGCGACAGATTTCTGGTCGTCGCGGGAACGACGCGGTTCGAAGCGGACAACGTGGTCGTCGCGATGGCCCAGTATCAGGAGCGCCGCGTGCCCCCCTTCGCAAGCGAGCTGGATTCGACCACGGTTCAATTCCATTCCCTCGAATACCGCAACCCTGCGCAGTGGCAGACGGGAGACGTCCTGATCGCGGGCGCCGGCAACTCCGGCGCCGAGATCGCGATCGAAGCCGCCCGGAGCGGCCACCGGACCTGGCTCGCGGGACCCTCCACCGGCCAGGTGCCGTTCCGCATCGACGGCCGCGCGGCGCGCCTCGGGCTCTATCGTCTGGTGCTCCGCGTGCTGTTCCACCGCGTGCTGTCGATCGGAACGCCAATCGGGCGGAAGATCCGTCCCAAGGTCCTGCGCCGGGCGGCGCCGCTGATTCGAACCAAGTCGAAGAACCTGGCGGCTGCGGGGGTCGTCCGCGTTCCTCGCGTCGTGGGCGTACGAAACGGTCTGCCGATCCTGGAGGACGGCCGCGTTCTGGATGTGGCGAACGTCGTGTGGTGCACGGGATTCGACCACGGCTTCTCGTGGATCGATCTGCCGGTCTTCGACTCGACCGGCCAGCCGCGCCACGAGGCGGGGATCGTCGCCGCCGAACCGGGACTGTATTTCGTCGGACTCCACTTCCAGTACGCGTTCTCGTCAGACATGATCCACGGCGTCGGACGGGATGCGGCCCGCGTCTCGGACGCGATCGCCGCGCGAGCGTCGTTGCCGTCACGAGCTATTGCGGCCCCAGCAGCTCCTTCCGCGCAGCCGGCGTGAGCTTGTCGGCGTGGGCCAGCAGCATTGTCACCTGCCAGCGCTTCGTGTCGGACAGCGTCCTGGCGAATCCCGGCATGCCGGACAGGCGAATCCCGTTGGTCACCTTCCAATAGGTGACGCCTTCGGGATCGTCGGTGACCATTCCGTCCGGCGCGAGCAACGGAGGCGCCTCGGGAAACATCCCGGCCGCGATATCCGGACGCCGCTGGTCGAGCGCGCCGTGGCACAGCGCACACGTGCCGTTGTAGACGGCCGCGCCGGCCACCAGATTCGCGTCGTTCAGCGGCAGCGGATTCTTCTGATCGACGGAGTGTTTGTAGCTCGCATGCAGCGCGAGCCGCGCCACCGTTTTCTCGAGCGGCAGCGGCGAAGACGAGGCGGCCATCGGAACGCCGCCCGCCGCGACGAAGGCGTAGCCGCCGACGATCAGCAGGACGAACGCGAGTACGACACCGAGGAACACCCATCCGATCCGCTGCGCCATGCCTGCTGCCCTCCATCGACCATTCTGTCGCAAAAGGCGTCACGCTGACGCGCACGCCGATTTTCGATATCCTCGGCCGATGACAGCAGCCATGCGATCCTGTGTTCGCGTCTCCGTCCTCATCCTGACGCTGTTCTCCGCAAGCGCCATCGGACAGCAGCCCGCGGCCGCCCCGCCCGCGCCCGCCGCGCCGGCGCCGGAAGCGCTTCCGCCGCTTCCCGCCGACGCACACGTCGCCCAGACCACGCAGCTCGCCGGCCGGGCGCTCAACTACACGGCGACGGTCGGCACGCTGCCGATCCACGGGACGGACGGCAAGAAGACCGGCGAGGTCGTCTTCACGGCCTACACCATGGACGGCGCGGATCGGCCGGTGACCTTCGCGCTCAACGGCGGTCCCGGCGCGGCGTCGGTATACCTGAACCTCGGCGCGATCGGACCCAAACGCGTGGCGTTCGGCGACGAGGGCAACAGCCCGTCCGATCCGGCGACGTTGTCCGACAATCCCGGCACGTGGCTCGACTTCACCGATCTTGTCTTCATCGATCCGATTGGCACCGGCTTCAGCCGATCGCTCGAGAACGCCGAGCAGACGAAGCGCGATTTCTACAACACCGAGAACGACATCCACTACCTGTCGCGCATCATCTACGACTGGCTGATGAAGAACAAGCGGCTGCAATCGCGGAAGTATCTCGTCGGCGAGAGCTATGGCGGCTATCGCGTGCCCCGCCTCACCCACTATCTGCAGACGCAGCTCGGCGTCGCCATGAACGGCGTGGTCGCCGTCTCGCCGTACCTGAATCCGTCGATCGACGAGAGCGCCGATCTGTCGCCGATGGCCTGGATCGTGACGCTGCCGTCAATCGCGGCGGCGAATCTCGAACGGCAGCACAAGCTGTCGGCGGAGGCGATGGCGCCGATCATCGCGTACGCGCGCGGCGAGTACGCGATGGATCTGCTGAAGGGACGCTCCGACCCGCAAGCAACGGCGCGCATCGTCGATCGCGTCGCCGAGCTGACCGGCCTCGACAAGGCGTTCGTGCGCCGCGCCGGCGGCCGGATCGAGATCGGCGCGTACCTCCGCGAGGTGTTCCGGGAACAGGGCAAGATCGGCAGCGTCTACGACTCGAACGTGTCGTCGTTCGATCCGTTTCCGTTCGCGCCGTCCCAGCGCAGCAACGATCCGCTGCTCGAGAGCATCATCGCGCCGACGACGACGGCGATGGTGGATTTCGTGACGCGGACCGTCGGCTGGAACGTCAACGCGCGGTACAACGCGCTCAGCTACGACGTCAACAATCAGTGGGACCAGGACAGCGCCGCGCTCCGGCGGGGCGCGGTGCCAGATCTGCGCGAGGCGGTGGCGGCGGATCCCAAGCTGCGCGTGCTGATCGTCCACGGCTGGAACGATCTGTCGTGCCCATTCATGGGCTCGGTGCTCACCGTGGACCAGATGCCGATCATGGGCGACGCCTCCCGCGTCTCGGTGCGGGAGTATCCCGGCGGCCACATGTTCTACAGCCGCCGCGAGAGCCAGGCGGCGCTCAGAACGGACGTCCAGGCGATGTTCGCGAAGCATTGAGGGTACACCGCAGAGGCACAGAGCACACTGAGAGGCACAGAGCGTAATTCGACGGATCCGACCGGTCGCGCCGCGCTTCGCGCGGTGGCTGGACGATCGATCCAGGACACGCAAGCCACGCTGGGATTCTTGTCGGGCTTGCGCATTTCCCAACTACGTCGACGCTCTTCGCGATGAAACCATCGGCTTCGCGGGCCAGGTGGCGGGGTGCTCGCGAACTTCACGCGCGTCGAGACATTCGGGGCCCGCAACACCCACCGGGTCAGCGCGACGATCGACACGAGCGATCCGAATCTCTTCGTGTTCGAGCCGCGTATCGTCCGCGCGAACGCGCAATGAGCGCGCGGAACTACGGCGCCGGCGGAAAGACAGGCGCGAAACGCGACACGGACCACGGGCGATCGTAGTTCAGCCGGAAGAGGGCGACGACAGGCTCGACGTCCCTTTCATCACGGATGAAATATGTGACCCATCCGGAGTCGGGATAGATGTGGTGCGGCTCGGCGCGGCCGGCCGCCACGAGATCGTTGCGCACGAGCAGCGGGAACGGCAGGTCGGCCTGCCGGTTCCCGTGCAGATGGCCCAGCTCCCGCCGGCCGAACCGGAATTCGGTGCCGCCGAACCGGTGCCGGCCGATCGCCACCCCCGGCCATGCGGAGACCTCGCGGACGACGGCGTCGTGGATCGCGTGAGACATGGCGCAACCTTTATTGTCCCGCGCCCGCGCGGAACAGGCCGCGCGGCGTCGTCGTGGGCAGCAGGACGATGTCGGCGCCGCGTACGGCCACGGTTCCGGCGGCGCCCGGAGGCGGCGCCTGCTGGACGGCCTCGAAGGTGACCACCGCCGACCGATGATCGAGCGTGGTCTGCAGCAGGTTCACCTGCGCCTGCAATAGATCGCGCTGCGCCTGCGTCACGAGAAACGTCGTCGAGAGGCCCACCTCATAGCGGCGCTGCTCGTCGGAGTAGCGCTGCTCGGCGAGCGTCGCGGCCGCGCGCGCGGCATCGACGCGTTCGGCGGTGCCCCGCACCTGACGCGCCGCCCGGCGCACCGTCTCGGCGGTCTCCAGCCGAAGGCTCGCGATCCGCTGCGCGGCCTGGCTGCGCTCGACTTCTGCGCGCGCGAGGCTGGCGTCCTCGTAGCTGCGACCGAGCGGATAGCTGACGGTGAGGCCGACGCTCCACGCGGGGTAGTCCAGGCTGAAGGCCTGCCCGAGCGCGTCGCCGAAGCTTCGCCCGCGCGAGCCGGTCACAATTCCCGGAAACTCGCCGGTCCGCAGCAATTGCGTGCCGCCCAGGCCGCTGCCGCGGTACGAGGTCTCCAGCCGCACGTCGGGGAGCCTCTGGCTCTTGAGCAGATCGACGGTCGTCGCCGCGTTCTCCAGATCGCGGCCGGCCCTGGCCAGGTCGGATCGGCCACCGACGGCCTGCGCGACGGCCGCGTCGACGTCCGGCGTCGACTCCAGGGGAGGCGGCGCGTCGATCGGATCGAGGCGCACCTTCCAGAACGCGTCGTCGGACGGATCCATGATGAGCCGCCGCACGCGATCCTCCGCGTCCTCGGCCGTCGTTCGCGCCTGAATCAGGTTCTCGCGGCGCTGCGCGACCTCCGCTTCGGCCTGCACGAGATCGAGCGGCGGAATCTGGCCCGCGTCGACGCGGATCCTGTTCTGCCGCGCGAGCTCCTGCGCCAGCTCGAGGGAACGCTGCTGCACGCCGACGTTCGCGATCGTCGCCTGGAAGGTCCAGTAGGCCTGCTTGACGGTTGCGACGGTCTGAACGACCGATTCGCGGAATCGAAGATCGGAGCTGTCGCGGTTGCGCTTCGCGATGACGTACTGCGCCCGCGCCGCGTCGATCCGGCGATCCCGCAGCAGCGGCTGCGAGAAGGCGAACTGGATCCCCGACTGCAGGGTCGGATCGAAGCTCGTGAACGGGTTGTTGGTCGTCGTCCTCCCTGTGTCCCACGCGACGCTCCACGTCCCGCCGCCCCACGGCACCCGCTGCCTGACGCCGGTCGACGAAAACCAGTCCTTCACGTCGATGCCGGCGTCGCCCAGCAGCGCGTTGGCTGGCGGCGTCACGTTGCGCGACCGGCCCACGGTCGTCGAGAAGATTGGCGAGTACGCGCCGCGGCTCTCGCCGACCCGCGCGGCGTCCGCCTCCGTGTCGAGGCGGACGATCGCGAGATCGGGATTGTGCTCGATCGCGCGCTGCACGGCGTCGGCGAGCGTGAGATGAACGGTTTCGGCCTGCGCCGTCTGCGCGGCGGCAGGCGTCGAGGCGAGGTGCGCGGCGAGGAACAGCAACGCCGCGCGATCGATGAATTGACGAGTCATACGGCCTCCGCGAGCTCGGATGCTCCTCTGTCGCGTACGCGCGCCGGATTGACGGCCGCCACGCGCGAGCGCGCGACGAGCATGTAGATCGACGGCACGACGAAGAGGGTGAAGGTTGTACCGATGATCATGCCGCTCACGAGCATGATGCCGATGCTGTTGCGCGCGCCGGCGCCCGGGCCGGTCGCGAGCACCAGCGGGAAGTGGCCGACCACCGTGGCGGCGGTCGTCATCAGGATCGGCCGCAGCCGCGTCGCCGCGGCCTGGATGACGGCCTCGAGCTTGGCAACGCCGGTTTCGCGCAGGTGGTTCGCGAACTGCACGATCAGGATGCCGTTCTTCGAGACGAGGCCGACGAGCGTGATGAGCCCGACCTGGCTGTAGATGTTCAGCGTCGTGAAGCCGAGGAACGAGAACAGCAGCGCTCCCGAGACGGCCAGCGGCACCGAGCCGGCCAGGATGATGAATGGATCCCGGAAGCTCTCGAACTGCGCCGCGAGCACCAGATAGATGAGGACCGCGGACAGCAGGAACGTCGTCAGGAAGCTGCCCCCCTCCGTACGGAGCTGGCGCGATTCGCCGGCGTAATCGATCGTGAAGCCCTGCGGCAGGATCGACTTCGCTTCGTTTTCGAGAAACCGCAGCGCCTGATCGAGGGGGACGGGCGGCGGGATGACGCCCTGGATCCTGACGGCGTTGAGCTGCTGGAACTTCTTCAGGTCGCGCGGCTCGGTCGTCGTTCTCACGGTGGCGAACGTCGACAGCGGCACGAGCCGGCCGTCGGAGCCCGTGACATACATGTGCTCGAGCTGATCGGGCGACAGCCGCTCGGAGCGCACCACCTGCGGGATCACCTTGTAGCTGCGCCCCTGGATGCTGAACCGGTTTACGTAGTTCGCGCCGACGAGCGCAGAGAGATCCCGGCCCGCCTGCGTGAGATCGACGCCCTGCGACCGCAGCTTGTCGCGATCGAAGACGACTTCGGCCTGCGGCTGATCGAACTTCAGATCGGCGTCGGCGAAGATGAACATGCCGCTGGCGCGCGCCTTGGCCACCAGCTTCTCGGCCAGCTCGCTGAGCTGTTTCGGCTCGGCCGCCGACGCAATCACGAGATCCACGGGGAAGTTGCCGCCGCCCGGCAGCGGCGGAGGCGCCTGCGGAATCACGCGCACGCCCGCGATCTGCGAGAGGGGTCCCATCGATTCCATCATGAGCTGCTTGGTCGTCTTCGTCCGCTGGCTCCACGGCTTGGTCACCATGCCGCCGAATCCGCCGTTGGGCAGCGTGATCTGGAAGATGCTGGCCGCCTCGGGCACCGACTTGTAGACGTTGTAGATCTGATCGGTGAACAGTCTCGTCTGCTCGAGCGTCGCGTTCGGCGACCCCTGGACGAATCCGAAGAAGAACCCCTGATCCTCGGCGGGCGCGAGCTCGCGCTGCGAGAACATGTAAAAGGGCACGATGAGCAGCGCGACGATCACCCAGACCATCAGCACGACCGGCCGGTATCGAAGCGTTGCCGTCAGGGCGCGGGTGTAGCCGCGCCGCACGGCGTCGAACCGCCGGGCGATCCAGCCGCCGAACCCCCGCGTCGTGTCCTGCGCGCGCAGCAGCTTGGCGCCCATCATGGGCGAGAGCGTGAGCGCGACGACGCCCGACACGATAACGGCGCCGGCGAGCGTGAACGCGAACTCGCGGAACAGCGCGCCGGTCAATCCGCCCTGGATGCCGATGGGCGCGTAGACCGCGGCGAGCGTGATCGTCATCGCGATGATGGGCCCGACGAGCTCCCGCGCGGCCTCGATGGCCGCCTGCACGGGCCGCTGGCCCTCGTGCAGATGGCGCTCGACGTTCTCGACCATCACGATCGCGTCATCCACCACGAGACCGACCGAGAGCACGATGGCGAGCAGCGTGAGCAGGTTGATCGTGAATCCGGCGATCATCATCAGGAACACCGCCCCGATGAGCGAGATCGGAATCGCGACGATCGGAATGAGCACGGATCGGAACGACCCCAGGAACAGAAAGATCACGACGATGACGATGAGGAGCGTCTCCGTGAGCGTCCGCAGCACTTCGCTCAACGCGTCATGGATGTACTCCGTCGCGTCGTAGGGCACGCCGACCTTCATCCCCGCCGGGAGCTGCGCGCGGATCTGCGGAATCGCCTCGCGCACCTTGGCGATGACCTCGAGGGAGTTCGCCGTCGGCAGCACCCACACGCCCATGAACGTCGCCGCCTCGCCGTTGAAGCGGATGTCCTGCTCGTAGTTCTCCGCGCCGAGCACCACGTCGGCGACGTCGCCGAGCCGGACGACGACGCCGTCCTGCTCTTTGATGACGAGCTGCCGGAACTCGTCGGGCGTCCGAAGATCGGTGTTGGCCACGAGGTTGACCGAGACCATCGACCCCTTTGTCTGGCCGAGCGCGGACAGATAGTTGTTGCGGGCGAGCGCATCCCGGACTGTCGATGGAGCGATGCCGTGGGCGGCCATCTGATCGGGCTTCAGCCAGATGCGCATCGCGAAGGTGCGCGCGCCGAGGATGTCGGCGCGCTGGACGCCGGCGATGGCGCTCAGCTTCGGCTGGACGACGCGCGTGAGATAGTCGGTGATCTGGTTCGGATCCAGATCGGCCGAGGAGAAGCCCAGATAGATCGAGGCGAACTGGTTGTCCGCCGTCTCGAGCTCGATGATCGGCGCCTCCGCTTCGGGCGGCAGATCGTTGCGCACCTGCGCGACTTTCGCCTGAATCTGCGTGAGCGCCGCGTTCGTGTCGTAGTTCAGCCGCAGGTGCACCGTGATCTTGCTGAGGCTCTGCGCGCTCGACGACTCCAGGTAGTCGATGCCATCGGCGCTGGCGATGACGCGCTCGAGCGGCGTCGTGATGAATCCCCGGACGAGATCGGCGTTCGCGCCGACGTAGACGGTCGACACGTTGACGACCGCGATGTCGCTGCGCGGGTACTGCCGCACGCTCAGCGCCCTGATCGCCTGCACGCCGGCGATCAGAATCACGAGATTGACGACGACCGCGAGGACGGGACGCTTGACGAATAGATCCGTGAACTTCATCAGCTGTTCTCCGGCTTCGGTTTGGGATTGTTGGCGGGCTTCACCTTGTTGTTCACGACCACCGGCGCGCCGTTGCGCAGCTTGAACACCCCCGACGTCACCACTTCGTCGCCGGGCTTCACGCCGGACACGACCGCGACCTGATCGCCGCGCGTGCCGCCCAGCGTGACGAACTGCTGGCGGACGCCCTTGTAGGTCTGGCCGTTCTCTCCCTTGATGTCGGTGACGACGAAGATCGAGTCGCCGTACGGCGCGTAGCTGATCGCCGAGGCCGGCAGCGACACGACCGATCGGTTCGCGCCGAGGACGACTTCGGCCTGCACGAACATGCCGGGCCGCAGCGTGCCGCCGGCATTGGCGAACGTCGCCTGGACCTGCACGTTGCGCGTCTTCTCGTCGACGATCGAGTCGATCGCCGTGATGCGCCCCGCGGCCTCGATGCCGGCCTGCCCATCGACTGCCACGCGCACGCTGCGGCCCGGCCGCATCTGGCCGGCCGACTGCTGCGGCACGCCGAAGTTGACGTAGATCGGATTCAGCGACTCGAGCGTCACGAGGGGATCGCCGGCGGACAGGTACTGACCCAGGTTGACGTGCCGGATCCCGAGCACGCCCGAGAACGGCGCCCGAATCGTCTTGCGCGCCAGCGTCGCGGCGATTTCACCCGTCCGCGCCTCGGCCTGCCGGTGATCCGCCGTCGCGCGATCGAACTCCGCGGTGGAGATCACGCGATCCCTGAGCAGTCCCTGCATGCGCTCGAAGTTGATCCGCGCCAGCTCGCGCTGCGCGTCGACGGCGGCGAGCTGCGCGCGCTCCTGCCGCGTGTCGAGGACGGCCAGCACCGCCCCCTCGCGGACCGACTGCCCCGACTCGAACGAAATCCGGTCGACCACGCCGGGAAGATCCGCGCTCACCGTCACGCCGTGGACCGGGGCGACCGTGCCGATCGCCGTCAAAGTGGACGGCCAGTCCTCCTGGCTCGCCACAATCGTGGTCACCGCATCTGGCGGCAGCCTGAACGCGGCCCCCTGCGCGATGGCGGTTTGAATCTGCCTGACCTTCACGAACCCCAGGGCCGCGACGATCAGGATCGTCGCGGCCAGCGTCACCAGTAATCGCTTCAGCATGTTGTGGCCTCTTCTCGTCTTCCGTCTTCCGTCTTTCAACTTCCATCAGCGCCCGACGTTAATCAGCACGCCTCCGTAAATGCGATGCCCGTAGCGGGTCTCGCCGCCGAAAAAGCTCGGCGCGTCATCCTTCGATCGCACCGCGATGAACCGGTAGTCGCCGCGCAGGCCCCACCGCCCGTTGAACCACTGGACGCCGCCGCCGACGTTGCCGGTCAGGAACGTCTCGGTCGTGCCGATCCCGAGGCTCGCCTTGTCGAACAGCGTCAGCCCGCCGATGCCGCCGGTCACGTACGGAACGACCGACGTGTGGTTCGGCGCCGACACGACGAGGTTGCCGCTGTAGTTGAGCAGGTCGGGCGACTTCAGGTTCGTCGTCCCGCTCGCGAAATTCAGGTCCTGCCTGACGCCCAGCGCGCCGCTGACTTCCCCCTCGACGCCCACGAATCGATTGAAGTTCACCGTCACGCCGGCGCCGAGCCCGTAGTTGCCGAAGCTCGGTCCCTTCGTGTTCTTCCCTTCCGTGAAGAACGTCGCGCCGCCGGGAATGATCGTGACGACCACCGGACCGGCCGACGATCGCGATTCCTGCGCGGACGCCTGGCCGGCTCCCGCCAGCCCAATCACCGCAAACACCGCCGCCATCACACGCTTCATGACTGACCTCCTGTTTCTCACTTCCCCGCTACTGTCTCGCGTGGGCACGGCGTCAAACAATCAGGCAGGTGGCCGATCGCGGGGTCAGGCTTGCGTGCGAGACCGCGCCGAGCCGCGCGGACGACGCGGATCTCGTCCTTTCGGACGATGGCGGAATCGGCCATGAGGACACGCGCAAAATCGATCGATCCGGGCGCAAACTGCCGGATAATCTGGAAAGGGAGGGATCGTGAACGACGCCAGATGCAGCGGTGGGCAGGGCATGCGCCAACAACCCGAGGAAGTCGATTCGAACGATCCGCAGGTGCTGCGCTCCGGGCTGATTCGGGAGTCAGGCGAGCGGCGCCGCGCGGAGTGCCGCGCGGGCATGCAGGCCGAAGTCGTACAGCTCGCGCTCGACCTCCTCGTGCGCGAGCCGGACATCGAGGGCTTCTTCGGCGCGCTGGCGAAAACGATGGTCGAGGAGAGCGAGAGCCATTCGTGCGGCATGTGGCTCATCGACGAGAGCGGCGAGCGCTGCGAGCTGTGGATGGTCTACGTCAAGGATCGCCTCTATACCCCGCGGAAGGATGACTGGGACAGCAGCGCCGATCCGGCGAAACGGCCGGCCTGCGAGGGCTTCGCCAGGTTTCTGTTCGAGCACCGGGCCGGGTGGAGTGAAACGTTCGAGTACCGAAGCGACGACGATCGCCTGCCCGAGGCGTGGCGCACGTTCGCCCAGCGCATGGGATCGGCCACGATCGTCGCGACGCCGCTCGTCCTCGGCACGCGCAATCTGGGATGGATGACGGTCTCGAGCCCAGGCGCCCCCGAGCCGGAGACCCAGTGGTGGCGCGTCGCGCTGACCGAAGCCGTCGCGCGGCAGGCGGCGCTCGCGCTGCATCACAGCCGCCTGATCGATCTCCATCGCCGCGAGGAACGCCGGAAGGCGATTCTCGAGGAGCGCAACCGCCTCGCGCGCGACATTCACGACAATCTCGCGCAGGGATTCGCGGCGATCCTGATGCAGCTCCAGGCCGCGCAGCGCGAAGCGGGCGGCGCGCTGCCGGCGGGCGCGGCGGCGAGCATCGAGACGGCCGTCGATCTGGCGCGCACGCACCTGACCGAGGCGCGGCGTTCGGTCGGCGCGCTTCGTCCGAACGTCGGACACGGCGAAGACATCGCCGCGGCGCTGAAGCGGCTGACCGAGATGGGCCAGCGGACCGCCGGCACGCCCATCGATCTCGTCATCGACGAGCTGCCCCGCCTGGGCGACGCCGTCGAGCGCGAGATCATCGGGATCGCGCAGGAAGCGCTGACCAACGCCGTGCGCCATTCGCGGGCGCGTCGCATCACCGTCCGCGCGTCCGCCGTCCAGGCCGTCGGCCTGCGGCTGTCGGTGGCCGACGACGGCCGCGGCATGGTGAGCGATCGGCCGACCTCCGGCTTCGGGATGACGAGCATGCAGGAGCGCGCCGAGCGGATCGGCGCGTCGCTGACGATCGTCACCGGCCCGCGCAAGGGCACCGAGGTCGTGCTCGCCTGGGAGCCGACGTCGCTCCCCACGCAGGTGCACGTTGCCGTCTGACGCCGCCGTCGTCACGGCGCCGGCGCGCGTGCTGCTCGTGGACGATCACGCGCTGCTGCGAACGGGCGTCGCCAACATCATCAACCAGGAGCCCGACCTGCGCGTCGTCGCCGAGGCGGAAAACGGCGTCGAGGCGATCGAGGCGTACGAGCGTCATCAGCCGGACGTGACGCTGCTGGATCTGCGGATGCCCGTGATGGAAGGCGTCGAAGTCGTCCGGCGGATCCGCGAGCGCGATCCGCGCGCGCGCGTGATCGTGCTCACGACGTACGACACCGACGACGAGATTTCCCGGGCGCTCAAGGCGGGCGCGAAGGCGTACGTGCTGAAGGACATCTCTGCCGACGATCTGATCGGGTGCATTCGCGACGTGCTCGCCGGGAAGACGTATCTCGCGCCGGCCGCCGCGGCCAAGCTGGCCGAAGGCGTGACGCGCGTGCAGCTCACGCCACGCGAGATGGCGGCGCTGAAGCTCGTCGCCGACGGCAAGGCCAACAAGGAGATTGCGTCCGCGCTCGACATCAGCGAACGCACCGTGAAGACGCACCTCGCGCACCTGTTCGAGAAGCTGGGCGCCACGAGCCGCACCGAAGCGGTCAAGGTGGCGACGCGGCGGGGGCTGGTGCGGCTGGACTAGTCTTGGTCTCATCCGAGGGGCTTTGCCCCTCGGACTCCCCTACACGCTCTCTCGCGCGCCGCTTCGCCGGCGCGCGCCGTTCGCGTGGCTCACTCGCCGCGCTCGCTCGCGCCATACCGCGGGGCCCGGCTGGTATTTCTGGGAGAGGCTCGAGCCCCATCCGGGGGACTTCGCGCGTGGGGCTCCTCTCGAACGCGCGCGTGCGCGCCGCCCACCGCGCCCCGACACGGTCGTCGAAGTCAAGAGCCTCTAGCGGTGCGGCGTTTTCGGCTCGATGTCTCTCTTTCGACGACGACTCCGGCGGCGATGGCGGCGTCGGTCTCGTATCCGGCGCTGCCGAGGCGCCCGTGGCCCGCGTAGAACCCCTTGAATTCCTCGAGCGTCATGACGCCCGCATCGGCGAGCTCGCAGGCGTGTCCGAGCTCGTGCGCGATCAAGCCCGCGAGAACCGCGTCCCACGCAACAAAACGGGCGATCGTCGCGCGCAGATACATATACGGCGGGGCGGCCGCCACAAAATGCAGGCACGCGTCTGCGCGGCCCGGGCACGCGCCGAACTCGACGTACACGACGATCGAGGAGCGATCCAGGCGATCGAGCAGTTGACGGAACGCCGTCGACCGATCCACGGCCATCGCGATCAGGTCTTGGGACCGTTCGTCCTGTGTCCGGATGTGGGAATGATGGGAGGCGCCGGTCGCCACCTGAGTCGCCATCACGATTGCCGCGAATAACGCCGCGCCCATACCAACGTAGGGCGACGGGAACCGAATTCTTTCGATCTAGCGAGACCCCGGGTCCGCGTTCTGCAAGGCCGTGACGGCGGTAAGCTTGCGGGAAGCCAGCACGATGTAGACCTGGCTCAGACGACCCTCGCCGTCGATCTCCACTTGAAGAGTGAACCGGCTGGCGAAACCCGGCATCGGGAGACGCTCCACGACGAGTGCTGCCAGGCCGTTGAGCACTCGAAGCTGGGAGGCCACGACGGGCGCCGAAAGCCTGGCGAGACCGGCAAAGAGCGCGGCCACGTGCTTCCGTCCGACCACAGGTTCGATCGCAGCCTTGAACTCTCCCGCGCCGTCGCTGAGGAAGCGCACGTTTTCACTCAAGAGCGATTCCACCGCCGCCGAGTCACCGGCGGCAACGTTCGCGATGAACGCTTGGAGAGTCGCAAGGCCTCGGGCGATGGCCTCCGACGTGGGCCGATAGCGATTGGACTCGTAGCGCTCCATGGCGGCGCGGGCACGACGATGCGTCGTCCGAACGTTGGCTTCGGAGATCGCACAAGCCCCGGCCGTTTCCCGCACCGAATAGTCGAACACGTCCCGCAGCAGCAGGACGGCTCGTTGCATCGGCGTCAGGGCTTCAAGCGTCAGCAGAAACGCGACCGATGCGCTCTCGAGCAGCTCGTATCGCGCCTCGGGGCCCCGGCCCGGGTCCGACGGCTCATGTGCCGGCGGTTCCTCCGCGATTGGAGACGGGAGCCAGGGCCCCGTATAACCAAGGCGGCGGCGCCGGCGGAGGACGTCGCGTCCGAGGTTGAGGGCGACCCGCACGAGCCAGGGGCGCCAATCCCGCTCACGGTCGGCGGGCGGCTTCACCATCGCACGCACGAACGTCTCCTGGATGATGTCGTCGGCGTCCGCGGCATTTCCCGTCAGCCGATAGCTGAGCCGCCACAGAAACCTGCGGTGTTCTTCGAACAGACGCGCCGTGTCGCTCGCCGCCGGATCGGAATTCATGGGGTGCCGCGCGACGATAAAATCGCGGCGGCGGCCTGGCGGGCACTCGACAGCGCCGCATCCGCCAGCATGCCCTCGGGTCCGACCCAATCGCCCACCACGTACAGGCCGCCAATATCCGGCACTTCAGGATCGGGCCGACCCCGAACACCTCCCTGCGCGGCGGTGACAACAGCGTGCGATACCGTCATGTTCGGCAGGAATCGTTCGTACACCACACGACGCCGCCAGCCTGGCTGCAGTCCGTCCAGCAGATCCTCGAGCTCCTCTTTGACGGGGTTGTCGGCGTCGATGACGCCGTAGCGGGTGACATGAATCAAGGCGCCGCCGCCGGGCGCCAGCCGAGCGATCGCGGAGTGCACCGATGCGTACAGCGGCCGATCGATCCCGAGGGCAATCAGGGCATCGGGGCGCGGCAGCATGTCGAGCGCCACGTCGAGAGACGAGATTTGCACCGGAGCGGCGCCGGCGGCCGCCGCCAGTACACCTCGCTGACCGGCGGCGCCGGCGAGCGTCTGTGCCTCCCGAGGACTGCACGCGAGCACCACTATCGGCGCCCTTCGAATCCGGCCGTCCGCCATTTGGATCCCTTCTACTCGCCGATCGGCAATCACGGAAACAGCCTCGCAGCCGACAAGGATCTCGACTCCGGACCGTTCGGCTGACGCTCGCAGCTGATCGACGATTGTCTGCCACCCGCCGTCTACGTACAGCACTCCTTGAAAGGCGCGCTTCGCCTGTTCCAGCGCGGCGCCCGCGCTGATCGTCTCCGGCGCGTCGGTGTACGTCGTCAGCCGTACAATCGCTTCGAGCAGCTCGCGGACGACGTCATTCACGACTGTCTGCCGTAGCCATGCGCTCAACGGCACATTCTGTAGCACGCTCGTATCGATCGAGCGCAGCGCGTTGAGGCGGCGCGCCGTCTCGAGCTTCTCGAGCGGGCGGAGCAAACCCGTCGACGCGAGCGACACGAACCCGATCGGCAATGTATGGAACTGCCCCGATCGAACTGCATAAGCGCCGCCGCCCGGGCGATTCCCGTCGACGCGAACGCCGAGTTCCTGGAGGACTGCCGCGCCTCGACCGGCGCAATACAATGCGTGCGGCCCCAGGTTGAAGCAGAATCCGTCGATCGTGCGGCTGCGGCTCCTGCCCCCAAGATGCCGGCTCTTCTCGTGCACTGCCACCCGTAAACCCGCGCGGGCAAGGTAGAGGGCGGCCGCAAGACCGGCCAGCCCTCCGCCCACCACGGCCACGTCCGTGTCGCCGTTCGCCGAAACGTCTCGACGCATCATCGCCAATATCACGTTGGACCGCGCTCATTTGTGACAGCCGCGCCGCTGGCGACTTCGTCTCTGAGCCCGAACTGCTCGTGCTCGATGAGCCCTCGTCCGGCCTCGATCCCATCGTCCGCCGCGACATTCTGGGCTTCGTCATTCGCACGATCGCCGATCCCGCTCAAAACGATCCGGCCCGGAGTGGCTGCTCGGGCCGACGAGCCGCAGCGTCGACGCGACGCGTCTGATGTGGGCGTTTTTTCGCGCGCATCCGCTCGGGCGGCGCTGAAGAGATTCGCGCGCGGTACACCCTCGCCCCCGGCTGTGCATTCACCCTCTGAAGATCGACACACAACGCTTCGGAGGTGAACATGACGATGCGGAGATTGCCGGACACTGCGCTACGGGAATGCTTCGGGGAACTGCGTGCCGCGTGCCGGCTGCCGATCGACGAGACGGCGCTGGACGCGTTGAAGGAGCGGGTGCGCCCGAACTTCGAGCGCATTCTGGGACATCCTGACGGTCCGAGGCGGTGGGCCGATCACGGCCAGCGGATGCGCGACAACGGACGGTACGTCGGCGCGCTCGCGGACTTCTACGGCAGCCGCGAGCGTCTGGTCGGCGCGGCCGCGCTGAATCGCGCGTTTCAGGCGGTGCGCGAGGACTGCACGGTGCGGGCGGAAAGCACGCCGCTCGCGTACGAGTACTGCCGTGCGGTCGAGCCGGCGCCCGAAGACGTCGAGCGCACGGAAGAGGCCCGGTCCGCGCACGTCCGCATCCCCGAACCCATCTGATCGTCGCGATCGACCGCCGTGGCTCTCACGGGCCACGGCGGCTGTTCCGTTCAGTCCACACCCAATCGCCGTCGTTGTCCGGAGGAGTGTCTGCCTATGCGCGGAGTCGCGAGCGTCCTGGTGCTGACTGTTCTGATCGCATGTCCCCTTCGGGCGCAGGCGCCGGCCGGAGGACGGGTGAGCGGCGTTGCGAAAGACGAACAGGGAGCGGCCGTACCGGACGTCACCGTCTCGGCGCGCAGCGAGACTGCTCCCGGCGTCCATCGCACGACCACCGCGAGCAACGGGCAATATCATCTGGACGATCTGCCGCCGGGCGAATACGAGATCACCGCGGAGCTCACCGGGTTTGCGACGGTGAGGCGGCCGTCGGTGGTCGTGCGCGCGGGTCTGGCGACGACGATCGACGTCACGATGAAGATTGGCGCGATCGGCGAGACGATCGACGTGCGGATGGAGACGCCGCTGCTCGAGACGCGCCACGGATCGCAGGCGGTGAACGTCAGCGGCGAGCTGCTGCGGAGCGTCCCGCTGACCGAGCGGCGCGAATGGTACGGCGCGCTGGCGGTCACACCCGGCGTGGTGACGGCCGACTACTCGGGATCGAAGCTGTTCTACGTCCGGGGGGCCGATCCCGCGATGACGCTCGTGCAGGTGGATGGCGCGGACGTCACCGGCGCGGCCAAGCCCGGGGTCGGGTACCTGCAGTTGAACACCGACGCGATCGACGACATCCAGATCCAGATCGACGGGATCAGCGCCTCGACGGCGCTGGGAAGCGGGGGCGTCATCAACATCGCCACGGCGAGCGGCACGAACCGTCCGAAAGGGGCTGCGACGCTCTTCGTGCAGCCGCGCCGGTGGAACGACTCGAACCAGCCTGGCGGGACCAGCACCTCGGTGGATCAGACACAGATCGATCTCTCGCTCGGCGGCCCGGTGGTCAAGAACCGCATGTGGGGATTCGGATCGTATCGGCATGTCGACGCGACCACCGGCGTCAGCCGCACCGCCGCGCAGCTCGCGATCCTGAGAGCGCTGATCGCCGGATTCCAGCCAATCGACAACCGGAACGAGGCCGGCTTCTGGCTCGGCAAGCTGACCGCGCAGGCGGGCCCGCACCAGTTCGCCGGGTTCTACCAGCAAGATGCGAATCCCATCCTCAGCATCGGCGCGACCAATCAATACCCGTCCGGCCAGGCGACCGGCGGCGCCGCCGCGTCGTTCCATGTCTCGTCGGTCTGGTCCAACCGCCTTACGACGAGAGTCGCCGTCAACTACAACGACAAGCGTCGCGAAGGCCGCTCGAGCGGCGTCGACGGCCCGAGCCTTCGCATCTACGACGGTACGATCGCCTCCGGCGGCCGTCTATCCGGGAACGGTCAGCTCGCCGGTCTCGGCAATCCGATCCTGTCCCGCCTCACGCAGCCGAACGAGAAGCTGACGGCCTCGTTCGATACCACGCTCTATGTTTCGCGGGGGTCCGCGGTCCACGAGCTGCAGGCCGGCGTTTTCGCGCAGCGCCGGGTCCAGGGCAATCATCTCGAGTACACGAACGGCGGATTCACGCTGGAGGAACAGGTCCTGCGGCAGTCGGGCGTGTACACGAGCGGCGCCATTGCTTTCCACCGAATCGTGATGAACGGGCCCGAACTCACGACGTTCAATCAGAACGCCCGCGACCTCGCCGCGTACGTGCAGGACGCCTGGCGACCCTCGGGTCGGCTGACGCTCAACGGCGGCGTACGCCTCGATCGCATCGTCGTCGAGGATACGGTCTTCGGCATCACGACGCAGCGGAGCGTGGACGTCGGGCCGCGCGTCGGCGTCAACTACCTGATCACCGCCGATACCCGGAACGTCGTCCGCGGACACTGGACCCGGGTTCACGATCAACCGGGCATCGTGACGACGACGGGCACCCCGAGCGTCGGCCAGCGCGACTTGTACGATCTCGACCTCGACGGCACGTTCGAGACGGTGTTCGTCACGCCGCCGACCAGCGGGGGGATCGTCAACCGCACGATCGATCCCGATCTGCACCAGCCGTACGTGCAGGAGTGGGGCGGCGGATACAGCCGGCAGCTCTCCGGCGGAGTCGCGGTCAACGTCGACCTGGCGCACCGCAGATTTGTGGACAGACCCACGCTGGTCGAGATCAACGGCAAGTACGTCGGCCGGGTCTTCGCCGGCTATCTCAACGAGGCGCTGAACGAGGTCTACAGCGCGACGAACAACACATGGAACACGCCTGTCTACAGTTCGCTGGAACTGTCGCTGACCAAGCGCACCGCGCGGGTGCAGACGCTGGCGAGCTACGTCCGGCAGTGGCGCCACATCGACGGCACCTGGCAGCCAAACGATCCGGCCGCCTTCATCCAGCCGGACGCCTTCGACAATCACACCGGCATCGGGAGCTCGACGGGGACCGCGACGGCGACCTTCGATTCGAACAGCCTGAGCGGGTTCCAGATGACGCAGAACGTCACGGCGAGCGCGCAGTGGCAGGACCATGTCGCGCGCGCGGCCGCCGCCGTCACCGCTCCGTGGGGACTCATGCTCTCGGCGAACTACACGTTCCAGTCCGGCACGTGGTCGGGACCGATCATCACGCGCGTCGCCGCCGCCGATCCGGCATTCGGACCGCCCACCGTCACGCTGTCCAACGGCCGCGTCGTGAGCAATCCACTCGCGACGACTCTCCGCTTCGCGTATCCGACCCGCGGCGAGGGCCAGCTCCGGACGCCAAACCTGCACGCGCTGAACCTGCGCGCCGGCCGCCGCTTCGCGCTTCGCCGCGTCAAGCTCGACGCCAGCGTCGACGTCTTCAACGTGACGAACCACGGCGCCGATCTCGGGTTCGATTTCCTGGCGAACGAAACGTTCAATCCCCTCTTCGGCCACACGATCGATCGCCAGCTCCCACGGTCCGCACAGCTCGTCCTTCGCGCGGCGTTCTAGGATGCGCGCCGCGCGGCGGGCGATCGCGCGCCTCGTGTGCGCCGTCATTGCCCTCGTCCAGATAGTCGGCAGCCAGACGTCCCCGGGCGCCCGCCGGATGTCTTTTCACAATCGGCTGCTGTTGAATCGAGCGGTCATCAGCGGTCTTCGTTCGCTCGAGGTCCTGCTGCTCGTTGGCCCGACCGAATCAAGCGGTCCGAAGTTGGGCCCGGCCGCAGTCGTTCGCGCGCTCGTCGCGCGACTGGGCGGCCATGTCTCGGGGGAGGAAGACGCCATCGGCTATTTGCGCATCGAGGTGCCGACCGATCGGCTGCTGGAGCTGACTGCGTCGCCCGCCATCGACGCGTATCAGATCTCGTCGCTGTCGAAAGGCGCCTGGTACCGGGACACGCCTCCCATGAGCAGCGCGGACATGTATCGCAGCTACGAGGTCACGCCGATCGCCGCCGCAGAGGCGGCTTCCATGCATCTCGATCTGCCCCCCCTGTCGCCGGAAGAAGCGCGGGGCCCTGGGTTCACAGCCGACGACGCAGGCGTCGCGCAGTGGCTTCGGGACCATCCGACGTTCGACGGACGCGGCGTGACGATCGCGCTCCTCGAAAATGCGCTCCCGGCCTTCACGGATGCCACGCTGCGCTCGGCCAGGACGCTGGACGGACGGGGCGTGCCGAAGCTCGCGGGAATCCTCAACGTCCTGGACGCGGCGGATCCGGACGAGACGCGAGTGTCGCTGGACGCGATCGTCGATGCCCCGAAAAGCTGGGCGCGCGTCGGCAACCGCACTTACGTCCTTCCCCGGCCGGGATCGTACCGTCTCGGCGTCCTCGAGCTGCCCGCCGGCGCCAACGTCGTCCACCGCTTCGCGGTGATTGAAGATCAGTCCACGCGCGACGTGTGGATCGACGCGAATGGCGACGCGTCGTTCCAGGACGAGACGCCGCTGGCCGATGTCAACGAACGATTCGAACCGCGCGCTCTGAGGCTCTCACATCCGCGCAAAGCGGATGTGAGCTTCGTGATGGCGCACGGACGGCAGCCGCACGTCGTCCACATATATGTCGGCAAAGGCAGCCATCAGACCATGACGCTGAGCGTCGCCGCCGGCAGCCGGACGGACGACGGCCTGGCTTCCGGCGTCGCGCCGAACGCGCGCGTGCTGCTCGTCCGCATCAGCTCGTCGGAGACGTCGCTCGCAAGAGCCTTCGAGGGCTTTATCGAAGCCGCCCAGCGCCCGGACGTGGATGTCATCAGCACGTCGACCGCGCTGATGTCGGTGCCCGACACCGCGGCCGATTTCGCCGGGGCGCTGTTCAGCCGCATCGTCGACATCTACCACAAGCCGATCGTCACAGGAGCAGCGAATACCAGTTTGATGCTGGGGAGCGTTCACGCGGGGGGCGACACGCTTTCGGTCGGCGGAATCCTGAGTCCGGCGACATGGGCTGCGCTGTACGGCGGGAGACCGCTCGACCGGTTGATCGTGCATCCGATGTCCGCGGCCGGCCCCTCGCTCGACGGCGCGATCAAGCCGGACTTCCTCGCGCCGGTGGAACGCCTCGCGGCGGATCTGCCGTGGAATGCCGAGATCGACGCGGCGCCGCGAAACGCGCCGACCCGGAGGATCCCTCCAGGCTACCAGGTCAGTTGCTGCACATCAGCGACCAGTCCGTACGCAGCCGGCGTCGCGGCGCTGCTCATCAGCGCCGCGAGACAGTCGAGAATCTCGTACACGGCCGATGGCCTCCGCCGCGCGATGAGGGTATCGGCGCAGCCGGTGCCCGGCTTTCAAGCGCACCAGCAGGGCAACGGCGCGCTCGACATCAATGCCGCGTGGCTGGAGCTCACCCACTCCGTCGATCCGCCGCGCATCGTCGCCTCAGCGGCCATCGTCCATCCCCTCGCGCAGTATGCGGCGGGCGGCCCGTCCGGACAGGGCATCCTCGAGTTCGAAGGCTGGCACAGCGGCATGAGCGGCACGCGCGAGATCGTTCTCCGCCGCGAATCGGGGCCCGCGCGGCCGGTGACCTATCGCCTGGACTGGACGGCCAACGATGGCACTTTCGGAACGCCGTCGTCCGTCACGCTCCCGCTCGGACAGGCCGTTCCCGTGCGAGTGCAGATCGACGTCGCGTCTCCAGGAGCTCACAGCGGCATTCTCAATCTCCGCGACGCGACGGCGAACGCCGTGATGTACCGTACTCAGGCCACGATTGTCGCCGCTGAATCGTTCGACGCCTCGACCAGATCCCTCCGCGCGACGGGCCGGATTCCTCTGATGCGGCAGGGCGTGCACTACGTGGACGTGCCCGCCGGCGTCGGAGCAATCGCGTTCGATCTCGAGGTGACGAAGGGCGTCATTCGGCCGACCATCGTGGCGTCCCACGGTCTCTTTACCGGCTACTACATGCACGTGCACCCGAACAACCTGGAGTTCATGGGCAAAGGCCGGTACCAGATCGCGCTTCCGAATCCGGAGCCCGGAACGTGGACGTTCAGGGTGGATACAGATTCGACATGGTTCAACATCCCCGGGAATCCTGTACCTGGCGACGAGGGAGACGCGGAGTACACGCTCACGATGAGGCTGCTCGAAAGCTCGATCCGTACGTCGACGACAACGAGCGAGAGTATCGTCGTCGATATCACCAATACGGGCGGCACGATCGCCGAGCCGGTGATCGAAGCGACGCCGGGTTATCTGACGTCGCATCGCGGAAGCTTTCTTCCGACGGGACTTCCCAACGTGATCGAGATGGCGGTGCCGGCAAACGCCACGACGCTCTCTCTGCATCTGCGCTCCGAACGGGAGGGGACGAACACCGAGTTGTATCTGTACGACTGCACGACCGGCGAATGCTTCTCCTACAACATCGGCTTCCCCGCTGCCGGCGCGCACACGCTGGTCGTCCGGAAGCCGAACGCCGGCCGGTGGGTGGCGACCGTCAACGCGGCTCCCTTCCCCGCCGCCGCCGGCGGCTTCGTGCTGGACCAGATCATTACTGCCGGAACGCCGACCCGCCGCGCGTCGATGACGACGCTCGCGCCGGGAGCCCGCTGGCAGGAGATCATCGGAGATCTCCGTCCTCCTCCCGCGAGGGCGGGCAAGACGCCGATTCTGTTTTTCGAACTCCAGGATGCCGCTCTCGAGCGCGCGGAAGACGAGCACCCATGGGCCGCTTTGCCGCGATTCAAGCTTCGCGATCGTCCGGTCGCGGTTGGAACGGCGATATACCGATAGCTCTGACGAGGCGGGCGCGCATCCTCGCAGACACCAGATCGCGGTCGACGAAGACCTCGCCTCGCGCGATATTCCGCTCGAGGCGTTTCCAGCCAAGCCAGAACTGCACAACCGTCGCCGCGATCTCGAAGGCCGGCCAGTCGACGGCCCGCAGAGATGGCGACCACGATTGCTCGTACGCGCGATACAGCCCGCCGCCGCCGCTCCGCCGGGCGAGGATCGCCATTGCCAGCGGCGCGGGACCGAAGAACGAATCGTCCACGTCGATGAACCGCACGGCTCCATCGTCATCCACCAGCACGTTGGCGGGATCGAGATCCATCGGGATCCATGCGTGCGGACGACCGGCGCGGACCGTGGTCTCACACGCCCGCCGGATCGCGGCGCCCATCGCGGAATCCTGCAGGAGAGCCACCGCCCACGCGGCGGCCATCTCGACATCCAGCCGTTGGAGGGCGAGCCTGTCTGCCGCCATCGCCGTCATCCGCTGAATTCGCGCGAGAGCCGGGCCGGCAAGGTGCGTTCTCTCCGGCCGACCGGCGCACTCCGCTGTCAACCACCACGTTGACCCGTCGTTGCGCCGATCGAGAGCCAGCGTGCGAGCGAAAGAGTCCGGTGCCAGTGCGGCAAGCGTCTGAGTCAGGGCTGCCTCGCACGCGCGATCGGCAGTCAGTCCTTTGCAATACACGCGGCCGCTCGCGGTCTCCACGCCGAGGACGATCTCGTGCGCGCTGACGCGATAAGGCGTCCATGCGCACGGCGGCGATCCGACCGATTCGCCAATCCAGGCTCGAACAGGTTCGGGCCAGTCGACATTTCCGAAAGGACCGTCGACGAACGGGAGCGCGCGGCCCCTGACGGATCTGGCGAGGGCCCACGTCTGATAGTCGAGAACGGACGCGCCCGATGACAGGGCATCGAGGGAAATCCACTCGAATGTCGAGTCAGGATTCCGGTTGCTCGATCGTGCGGGGATGGCTACGAGCCAGTCGGTCGCGTCCCGTCCTGCACGTCCGAGCCACTGCCCCGCGACGTCGCTCCCGATGCCGCGTTGAGCGCACCAGCGCGCGACGAGGAGAGCTGCGCGCGTCGTCTCGCGGCAGGCAATCACCGGCAGGAGCCATCTCGAGTCATACCGTGCGGCCAGCGCCGCGCGGCGGTCGCGATCGAGGATCAGGAGATGCAGGACCTGTCGCATGGTGACCGAGGCCTGGGGTCAGGCCGTCGAAACCGCCTGACCCCGGGCGCGTGAGACGCGTCAGTCGTCGAGACCGAGCACGATTCCGACGGCCGGCTTCGACGTATCCGAGCTGCCGTTATCGAGCTTGCCTTCGATGCCGCCCTGCACGAGAACGGATGCCGTACCGAGGACGACGAGCGCTGGTGTTTCGTATCGCATGGTTGTCACCTCCTTCCGTCTTGGGATGCCGAGCACGAGGGCTACTCGTCGAGACCGAGCGCGACGCCGGCGGGAGGCCGGGTCATGAACGTCGACACGTTGTCGAGACGTCCTTCGACGTCGCCGAGGACGAGGGCCGCCGCGGAACCGAGCACGACGAGCTCAGGCGTGGAGTACTTCATTGGTGTTCACCTCCTTTCGTTGTGGGATTGCGGGGGCCGCGCGACGCGCCTGAAGCCAGCGCTCGAGGCGCAGCACGCAGTGGATGTCGCCGCCGGTTTCGCCGCCGCCGTCGGTGAGCGCACGAATGGCCGATCGCAGCCGGTCGGGATCGATCCAGCCGCGCTGCACGACCTCGAGCTCGGCTACCGGCAGCATTGACCCGACGACACGGCGTGCCGCGCGGAAGGCCGCGGGCGGGTAATAGCCCTTCGACACGCGCCGGAGGATCCGTGCCGGGACGAGGTTCGCAAAGGCGCGCCGCATCAGCGATCGCGTGACGCCCGGCGCGCTGAGCTGTTCACCGGGAATGGCGAGCATGAAATCGACCAGCGGGCGATGCGTGAAGGGATACGCATACACCACGTCTGGCGAGCGGTGCGGGACGTCGAGCCGCGCGGCGGCCGAGTAGCCGAGCACCATTCGCGCGAGCATCCGCTTCGACCGCCGGACGTCCGGCGGCACTTCGATTCGAGGAGTATCGCGGAGCATCGCCTGCAGCCGCGGCGTGAGCAGATCGGCGCCTGTGTCGAGCGGGATCGAGGCGTCGGCCGCCAGCAGCTTCCAGGCGACTTCAACGAGCGGCTTGCGAGTCGCGCGACTCCACCCCCGCAGGTTTCGTATCGCCGTCAGCAGGGCCCGGCGCGCGAGATCGTCGAACACCGCGGCGCTGTTGTCGGGCTGGCATCCCATGATTGCATCGCCCATCCGGCCCGAGAGGACCACTCGCCCGCCGCCGGCGCGAACCCGGCGCACGGTCTCGAGCCCCACGCCGTGCAGCGCGTAGGGCGTCACCCAGGCGCGCTCCAGATCGATCTGCTCCTGGTTCTCTTCGACGCCGACGATCTCGCTGCGAACGCCGACCCAGCGCTCGACTTCGGCGATGAACCGCCGTTCGTCGCCCTCGGGCGATTGCAGCGTGGCATGAGAGACGAGGCGAATCGATCGCGCCGCCGCCGCACGCTGCTGGATGAGCGCGTCGGCCATGCAGACGACCGCTGAGGAGTCGAGCCCACCGCTCAGCTCGGCCCAGACGATCTCGTCGGTTCCCAATCGCGCGAGAACCGCATCGCGCCACAGCGCGCGCAGTTGTTCCTCGTACGTGCGCGGGTCCGGGTATCTGATGTCGCCGATCTCGAGCATCCAGAAACGGGTCCGCGTGACGCGGCCGGTCGAGGAGATCGAAACGCACACGCCCGGCGGGACGGCGTACACGCCTTCGTAGGGCGTCGCGTCCGGCAGCATCGACAGGCTCATGAAGCGGGCCGCGAATCGATCGCTGAGGTCGTCCCGGCGCCCCGCGCGCGTCACGAGCTCAGCCAGGTCGCTCGACCATGCGGCATAGCGGGAATCCACGCAGTAGTACAGCGGCCGCGCGCCCATGTAATCGCGCGCGAGATGGACGGTACGCCGCGCGTCGTCCCAGATCACGAAGCTCCAGTCGCCGACGATCGCCCGCAGGCCTTCGATGCCGCATCGCTCGAACGCTGCGAGCGCCAGGCCCGCATCGTGCTCGGTGCAGGAACGTGAGAGATCCAGACGAAGCCGCAGGTCGTCGCGATTGTCGATGCGGGCGTCGCCTGTCGCGATCGATCCCGACGGCAGGCGGCTGACACCGGACGCGCGCCGTTCACGCAGCCATACGCCGTCGACTCCTTGCGTCAGGATCGCGCGCCCGTCGAATCTGAAGATTCCGGATTGCGTCGACATGGGAGGGATTACAGGCGATTCAGGACGGTGAACGCGCGCTGGTACTGCGGCAGGTCGTTCACGACCCGCCCCTCGATCTCGACCCACGCGTGCGATTCGAACGGCAGCGGTCGGTACCCGATCACCATTTCAGCCGCGAACCCGTTGCGCCGCAGGAGCCAGGTGGACACGACCGACCGCTGCAGACAAAGCGCGCGCTTCACATACCAGACGCACGCTTCGTCGACGCTCCACACGACCTCCGTCGGGTCGACCAGGCTGCGTTGGCTCGAGCGCCGGCAGCGATGGACCGCGGCGCAGAGGCGCGCAAATCCAGCCGGGCGCGCGATGTCGAACGCGGCCAGCCCGATCCAGGCCTGCATTGTCAGCACGCCGAGGCGGGAGAACCGGCGAAGGGCGCGGAGACTCATGCTCGTGGATCCCCGGCGACGAGGCCGCGCGAGATCAGCGCCGCAACGAACATCGCGACGTCGCCCTGCGCGCGCTCGATCGGGACGTCGTAGTCGTCGACGATCTGACGGACGATCTCGGCGGTGGTGCGGTCCTGTTCGATGAGCTGCCAGATTCGCGCGCCGACGGCATTGGAAGTGAGAACCAGCCCTTCGTCGACGTCGAGCAGTATCAGACCGTCGCCGGAGATGGAGGCCCTTGCGGTGAGTGAAGGACGGAACCGTTCGTGGTCCATGAGCGATATCCCGAGGACGTGCGAGGCAACGCTCGTACCGGTTCGGGAGTCGCGACTTTGCCGGAGATGTACGCGGGATCCCATGCGCGCCCGCAGGCGCGCGCTGTTCGCGCGCACGCCGCGCGCCTGGAAAAGTTGGCACGACCTTCTCGCTTGTGTTTGGGAGTGGAGGGAGCTAGCCTGAGCGTGTTCGCTTGCTCTTTCTTCGCTGCGAGCCGCCCAACATCCTCACCTGGCGGCCGCGCCTGCTGGCACACGGCAAGCGGCGGAAAGAATCGTCGCCATCGACGTACTGGCGGCGGTCTGAGTGTGATTCTGCCTCGGATCTGACCGGGCGGTGATCCTCGAAGGAGCTGCCATGCCTCGCCATTTGCCATCTTCCGTCATGTCCGCCGATCTGCCGGTCCATCTGCGTCAGGTGTTTCGCGCGGCCGAGCGCGAGTGCCCGAAGGGGCATGCGCACGCGCTGAGGGACCTGACGGCGCTCGCGGTGAGGAAGGTGCCATCGAGGGGCATCTTCGACCCGACGTCGCGGGGCGAGCAAGAGCTGTTCACCGCGATTGAGGTCATCGCCAACCGCCATCTCGGGCGAACGCGGGCCCGCGCCGCCTGGGGAACGGCGCTGCGGGGCGCCCGCCTCGATCTCGAGACGCGTGACCGGATCGAACGTGCGGCTCTTCAGGTTCAGTGCGTCTCCGACACGGCCTATTTCTATGCGGGACTCGCGTTCGGCCTGACCTGGATCTCGGTGTACCGGGATCGCTAGCAGCGGACATTCTTCGCCCGCTGTGTGCGTTTCGGAGCCGCCGTCCGTTCAGAGCGGCATGGTGTGGACGCGTTCTTTCCGCGCAAAGCTCGTCCACGACGAAGAAGCTGTGTCCGTCCGCCGCACAGCGGAGATCGACAGCTTTCCCGAGATCGATGGCACCTCCTCGGCCATTCGCACGCTCAAGCGCGAGATGCTCGCTGTCGCGCGCGATCCCGACGTCACCGCGCTCGTGGTCGGAGAGTCCGGCACGGGCAAGGAGCGTATCGCGCACGCCATTCATCGTGCGTCGCCCCGCGCCGCTGCCCCGTTCGTCGTCGTCGACTGCGCGGGGCTCTCGGCGACGCTCGCGGAAGACACTCTGTTCGGCCACGTGCGCGGCGCGTTCACCGGCGCAATCGACGAGCGCGCCGGCCCATTCGAGCGAGCGGACGGCGGCACCGTGCTCCTGGACGAGATCGGCGAGCTGCCGCTGGATCTGCAGATGAAGCTGCTACGCGCGATCCAGTCCCGCACGATCCAGCGCCTGGGCGCGCGGCAGGACACGTCGTTCGACGTGCGCATCGTCGCCGCGACGAACATTGACCTTGCGGCGGCGGTCGCGCGAGGCAGATTCCGGGAAGACCTGTATTACCGCCTGAAGGTGTACGTGATCGCCGTACCGCCGTTGCGGCGTCGCGGACCGGACGACGTCAGGGCGTTGGCGGCTGCTATCCTCCAGCGCCTCGCGGAGCGTCGTCGCCGTGCGCCGCCGGCGATCGACGAGCATGTTCTCGAGTGGCTGGCCGCCAGTCCGTGGCCTGGCAATGTCCGTGAGCTCGAGAACGTGCTCGAACGGATGCTCGTGGCTGCGGGTGGCGAATCGCTGCTGCAGGCACGCCATCTCCCCCGCGAGTCCGCCGGCATGGGATCAGGGTGTCCGGCGCCCGGTGCCGCTCCGCCGGCGGCCGCCAGGATACTGGAGACGCTGGAGCTGAACGGATTCAGATATGGACGTACGGCGGCCGATCTGGGCCTGTCGCGTCATCAGTTGTACCGGCTCGCGAAGCGGCACGGCATTCGGAGGCAGTCAGACGATCGGTGAGGCGCGCCCACTGCTTCAGGCGCGCAAGCCCACGGTAGTAGTCGTGCCGCGTGCACCCGACTGACACACCGAGGCGGGCGGCGACGTCGCGCAGCGGCAGATCCTCGAAGCAGGTCAGCTCGAGGGTCGTGCGCTGCCGCTCGGGCAACTGGGCCAGCGCCGTATGGAGGATCCACCGGCACTCATCCTGCGTCAGCCGTTGACGGCGGGCGGGTGTGCGTTCGTCGACGGTCTCGATCGGCTCTCCGCGATAGGCGGCGCGGCGCTGAAGGACCGCCTTGCGGCGAAGCGTCCGATGATAGACGTACTGCAGCAGCCAGACCCTGAACGATCCTCTCGAGGGAGTGTAGAGATGCGCCTTCCGATAAATCTCGAGGAACACTTCCTGCGTGACGTCCTCCGCTTCGGCGCGGTCGTTCAGGATGCGATGCGCGATGCCCGTCACGAGACGGACGTAGCGATGGAAGAGCTTTTCGAGCGCGCCCGTCCGTTCGGCACAGATGTCACCGATCAACTCGGCGTCGGTCCGGGGCCGGATGGCGCCGGTAGGCTCGATAGATGTTACCATCATGAGTAGATGACCTCGATAGGTGGTTCTACTAATTACGGCTGTGCGATACAGAACAGTCTGTGTCTCGCCGGAAGTCAGTTGCCGATAGGCCGCCGCCGCGTCCGGCCGTTCTCCGGCCGCTTGGAGCACAGCTCCGCCGTCTCCGCCTCGATCGGCAGATGACGCAGGAGAAGCTCGCCGAGCTGGCCAGCCTGAATTACAAGCACATCGGCCGGATTGAGCTCGGAAAGACCGACCCGGGTGCGGATGTTCTCGTTCGGCTTGCCCGCGCCCTCGGCGTTCCGGTCGGCGCGCTGTTCGAGACGATCACGCCGTCGGGCACGCCGATCGTGTGGCCGCCGGCGGACGATGCCGAGGGAGTCACGGCGGCGCTGCAGGCGCTCACTGCAGCCATCGAACGGCTCCTGGCAAGAAAGCCCAGGCCGCCGTCGCTCAAAGCGCCCCGGCGTTCCTCCCGCTGACCTCCAGACTGCCGACCCGGCACGCCGTCAGGCAAGAAGGACGATGACATCTATAAGGGTAATTGTGTCTTTCACAAAACCCATATAAGCGTCGGTCCCGAGAAAACAGTCAATTCGCGCGGTGACGTTCGTGCCTGACGGCTAGCCGGGCGGCCGCGTAGACGACCCCAAACATCAGCACGTACTGAAACGCCATCACGACAATCGCCGGCAAGAACTCAGGGAAGCTGTTCATGCCCGCCATCCTTCTCGCTTCCCGGCGCGTTGTCCAATCGGATAGTACCACCAAAGGTAAGTTCCTAACGTCGGCCGTTTGGAACTATACCTTGACAAAACCCGTATAGCTCTATAGAGTGAAACCTATGGAGACGCCGCGCAATTGGTCGCAACTCGGCCCCTACTTCGCTGACGAGGACAAGGCCCGCCTGCTGTTAGAGGCCATGCGCTGGCCGAATGGCCCGACGTGCCCCCAGTGCAAGCAGACGTCGACGGTGTACCGGATGCAGCCGCGCAAGGCGAGCAAGACCCCCGGACGGAAGGGCCTGCTCCGCTGCCGTGCGTGCAAACGCCAGTTCACCGTCACGACCGGGACCGTGTTCGAGGACAGCCACATTCCGATGACGAAGTGGCTGCAAGCGATCTACCTGATTACCGCGTCCAAAAAGGGCATGTCGGCGCATCAACTGCACCGGATGCTCGGCTTGACGTACAAGGCGGCATGGTTCATGGGCCACCGGCTGCGCTACGCGATGAGCGTCGAGCCCTTTGGCGCGAAGCTCTCGGGCATCGTGGAGATGGACGAGACGTTCGTCGGCGGGAAGGTCCGGTTCGCTCGCGGCGCCAAGGCTGTGGACTGGCGGAATGCGAAGACCGCCGTTGTGGGACTGGTCGAGCGGGGCGGGCGCGTCCGGGCCTTTCCGATGGAACGCATCACGGCGGAAACGCTCGGCGCGGCCATCAGCGAACATGTCGCACCGGACGCGATCATGATGACCGACGAACTGCCCGCGTATCGCAAGGCCGTGCAGGGACGCGAGCATCAGCACACGACGCACTACAACCGCGAGTACGTGCGTGGCAACGTCCACAGCAACACCGTCGAAGGGTTCTTCTCGCTCCTGAAGCGCGGGATCACCGGCGTGTATCACCATGTTGGCAAGGGCCACCTGTCGAAGTACTGCGATGAGTTCTCGTTCCGCTACGATGCGCGCAAAGTGTCGGATGCCGACCGCGCCGAACTGCTCGTATGGGGCGCGGAAGGGAAGCGCCTGACGTACAAGCAGCCAGGTCGAGCGAGCCAGAATTGATCGGGAGCGGTTCAAGGGCCGCGCATGGCACCGAGGACCGCGACGGGCGACAATCGAACGGTGGAGGGCAGGGGCGTCGAACCCCTCTCGGGACCGGCTCCAGAAACCGCCAGAGGCACCACGCGCCCCCCATCGAGAAGGGGCGGCCTATACAGCCGCCCCTTCCGTTTACGGACTCGGAGTGATGGTGGCGGACGGCTACGCGCGTGAATCCACTGGCGTGAAAACCATCGGGTTCTTACCTTGCGAGGAATATACTAACTAGGGTATACCTAGTCAAGTATCACCTTGGGAGGTAAAGCATGGCGCGCGTCCCGATCACGATCATGGGATTTCGATGTGAACGCTGTTCACACGAATGGGTGCCACGAGACTTCGATGCCGAACCTCGGGTCTGTCCGAAGTGCAAGACACCGTATTGGAACCGGCCTCGGAAGTCTGGCCCGATGCTGTCGTATGAAGAATTCCGCGACAAGATCCGAGACACTCTCGTGGCGGCCGGATCGCTCACGTGGACCGAGATCCGGACGACCGCCAAGCTGCCGCAGGCATTCCCGAACAATCAGTGGGTGCGACGGCTCGAAACGGACATCAGCCTTGAACGTACCCGCGACGTTCACGGCATCATTCAGTGGACGCTAAAGAATGCCGCAACCAAACCGCTTGGCACTCCCAAGCGCCGCGCCAAAGCAGCAAACCGAAAATAAGAGCGCGTGGAATGAGGCGCGGTCGATGGGGGCGGCAGATTTTTTCACGCTCGGCTATACCGGACGGAAATTCGCGGATCTGCTCACGGCGTTGCTCTCGGCAGGTGTGCGAACGCTGGTCGATATTCGCCAGAACGCGGTCAGCATGTATCGGCCGGAGTTGAGCAAAGGCAATCTTCGGGTCGCGCTGGAGGCGGCCGGGATCACGTACCTCCACGCTCCGGAATTGGGCGTCCCGAGAGACATTCGGGCGAAGGCGATCGAGGCAGGAACACGCGATGTGATCTGGACATGGTACGACGAGCATGTCGCGCGACCATACGCAGGCCAAAACCTGCACCGTTTTCTAAATGCGGTCGAACATCCGGTGGCGATGATGTGCGCGGAATTGGATCCGACGGAATGCCATCGACACCGTCTATGCGTGGCACTGGAAGAACAAGGCTTGCGAGGTTTCGATCTGTGACGTAAGCGGATGCAGGAAACCAAACGCGCTCTTATCGTTGTGCGTACCTATCCGACACCCGCCAAAAAGGGCATCGAAGTCTCTTGCACGGCAGCGATCACCGCCGCAGGCGAATGGCTGCGGCTGTTTCCTGTGCCCTATCGATTTCTGGACAAAGAACAACGATTCCGCAAGTACCAATGGGTAGACGCGCGCGTCGAAAAAGCGAGCGACGCCCGGCCTGAAAGTTTTAAGCTCATATATCCGGACCCGATCCGCGTCGTCTCCGAGACGCTACCCACAGACAACCGATGGCTGGAGCGTCGGCGGATCGTTGATCCGCTCAAGGGCCATTGCCTGTGCTGCCTCCAGAAACAACGACGCGAGCGCGGTTCACCCACACTCGGTATCTTCAAGCCGCGTCGAATCACCCGCCTGCTTATTGAACAGGACGCGGCAACCTGGACGGATGAGCAATTGCAGATTCTGCGACAGCAACACCTGTTCAGGGATGCGCCATCTGAAGAACTCGAAAAAGTTCCGTTCAAATTCAAGTACGAGTTTATGTGTAATCACGATGAGTGCGTCGGACATACCCTCATTTGTACGGATTGGGAAATGGGCCAATCGTGGCGTTCGTGGCGCGACATGTACAGCGAGCAATGGCAGGAAAAATTCCGGCAGCGGTACGAGCAGGAGATGATCGGGAAATACGACACACATTTCTACGTCGGGACGGTGCATCAGCATCCCGACGCGTGGATCATCGTCGGCCTGTTCTATCCTCCAAAGCCACAGATGGACAGCCTCTTTAGCGAGTGATCATCATGGCGAACAATCCGAAAATGATCGTCGTCCCCGGCCCGTTCTTTGATGCTCTCGAACGACTGCTCAATACAGCCCCGCCACCGAAAACTGGCAAGGAGAAGGCAGA